>JBBQEI010000032.1:0-52492 GCA_038320545.1 Bacteroidales bacterium | reverse complement strand
TGTCAATGATGAAATCTTGCTCTATGTCTTTATTTTTTTTCACACAGCTAATTTACAAAAAAGTCCTTTATTAGTCACCAATTTAATTGCTTGTGGTCATTTTTTAGCATTGGGGCATAAACGTTACACATAAGTTTTGTTTGGGTTCCGATATAAACTTCGAGTTTTCTAGCCCTATCATAAACAAAGACAGAGGTGTTGTTGGTGTAAAGAGCGACGACACTGATACCTGATGAATAACCATCCTTTTGTTTTTGTAATATTCTTTAAATCAGACCTTGTCAATAATGAAACTTCTGTCTGAAAGCTGTCACCACTAATCGTATTTAGTATCGAATCAGTCAGTTTATCAATCTCGAAATCAAGTTTGTATATGTCCTTTTTTGTCATACACAAGTATACAATAAATTAAGGAATTTTCGATCTGTTGGGCGGTCTGTTGGCATTACACACCAACATTCCAATAACAACAATTGACGTTATTACTATTATAACACAGGTGCTTTTTGTTTGTAACTGCTTGATTTAACGATTCAGTTAACATTTTTGTAACTTTTGGTTGTGTTAGACAGTTGTAATCTTTTTTTAAATGTAACGGCTTTTCTTCAATATCCAAACCGTCAAAAGGTATTTTATCGTTAACCGCATAACATTAAACAATGGTTAGGTCCTGAAGGTTACAGCTTTCGGCTTAATGGTTCAATAATTTCTTAGTCCCAAAACTATAATTAATTCAAGATCCTTGTTAGAGTGTTAAAATATAACTTTCCGGTTGCAAGCCAGGGTGCGTGGATTGTGCGGAATCATTTTAACCCCGGCTCATCCTCTTTTCAACCTGGCAAAAAAAGTTTTTACTTATGGATTACCATCGTCGCACTATGGATTACCATCGTCGCACTATGGATTGCCATCGTCGCTCAATGGATTATCATCGTCGCTCAATGGATTATCATCGTCGCACTATGGATTATCATCGTCGCTCAATGGATTATCATCGTCGCTCAATGGATTATCATCGTCGCTCAATGGATTATCATCGTCGCTCAATGGATTACCATCGTCGCACATGTTTTGATACCTTTTCACTGTTGATGGGCATCGTTGTGCTGCGGTTTGTATTGATTGTTAAAGGGTTTATGAGTAAATCGGTCCGGTTATAAAGCGGTAAGTGAAAATATTAATCATCAATAAAGGTATTCTGGTCAAATTATGCCGAAGATTTATCACATGGCTTTGGCGTGGTGAATTCTCTGGAAAGGTAACGTCCTATTGGTTGTTGGTATATACTTGTATAACTTTCAGGCAATAAACATGTTGTATGTGTCAAAGAACCGATACGTGCCTATGCCGTATAAGTGTTATCTTAATTTAAAACTTCAATATGGAAATTAACCGAAAAGCTCATGTATCAGATGCTACTCTTATTGAATTTGCCGGTAAGGAAATTGATTTTTTACCGAAAGATCTGTCTAAGTTTACGTTTTTCGATCCGGACCTGAATCAGCAAAAACTGGATCTGCTTAAAACAACCTACGAGAGCGCACTAACTTATGGTACCGACAAAACCCAATTGGGTGTGCTCCGCGGACTAACCGAAAACCTATCGGCCGAGTTTAAAAACTGTATCTCCATTTTTAAGGACATTCGCTACTTTGCCCTTAAAAAGTTTATCAACAGTCCCGCTACCCTCAAGGAGTTAGGTCTGAATTCGTACCGCATAGCACGTATCAGCCAGCCCGACATGGTATTGTTTATGTATGAACTGGCCAATACTGCCGAAAAGTATAAAACCCAACTTATGGCGGCAGGATTAAAAGAGTCGGTAATTACAAGCATCAAACCGGCTGCCATAGCTCTCGAAAAATGTAATGTTACGCAGGAAATCGGAAAAACAGGTCGTTCGGTTAAAACCGAGGACCGCGTTTTATTACTCAACACCATGTACGACATTCTGCTCGACTTCAGCGAAGCTGCCAAAATGGTTTTTGCAGGCGATCCATTGAGCCGTTCGAAATACATATTGCCATACAGTAGCCGCATCCATAAAGAGAAAGTAGAAACCCCGAAAAGTTAAACTGATTATCAATTTTACTTATTGCGGCGTATTTAACTTTTAACTCTCAATTCCAACGATAAAATGGGTTGTACTCTTTCACTTCCTGATGCATCGGATCCATTATTAGCCCTGGCATAAAGCCGGGGCTTTTGATTTTTAGTGTTATTCCAGATTGGAGTATTCATTTAAGTAAAGCTTAGGTGCGTAAACTGCCAATTGTTAAAACATATACGCCAGATAAAGTTGCGCATTAAACCTGTGCCTGTATTCTTTTGAAGAATATTGATCGTATGAATATCCTGTTAACGATCGTAACAAAAAATGAGTACTTAATCTGTGTTGAATATCAAATCGGGCCTGGTAGCTATTCTGGTTGTATAGTTCATAATCGCCCGATGTTGCAGGATTAAAATCGGGGGAAACACCATATCCAAGCATTCCACCTATGTAATTATACTGATTTGAATATTTCCGCGCAAAAGCAAATAAGGAATAATTCCATTCATCATTAATTTCCGAAAGATATTGCCTCAGTGAAAAGTACCACGATTTTGAATATTTGCTAACAGAACTTGTGTAAACGAAAACTTCAACATCACTTTTGGAAAAATACAAATAACGACCTCCCAGAGATACTTCAAACACTTTTGGCAATGTTTTGAATAACTCCAGTCCTGCCTGATGTGTTGGGAAAAGATCACCATCAGAATATCCATAATTCATATAACCATAAAACCCTCTGCCTAAAATGGGATAAAAGTCAGCTTCGTATTGAACTGCTCCGGGATCAAATAATTTGCCACTACCCTGAATCAATTGCCCCACATTTGTTTTTGCTATAAATGTACCGGCTCTGAAGTCTCTCTGATATTGAAAAGAGGTAACATGCCATCTTCTTACATAAGGTTTCCTGAAGAATTCAAAACTGTGTTCTACGATAAGTCGGTTCTTAAATTTGCCATTATTTATCTGATTAATCAGATCCTGAACTTCCCTGTTGAGGGGATACACTTTTAATAAAGAATCAATTCCTGCTCTGGCACAGGCAACGTCTTCCAAACACAAACAAGCTTTAATCTTCTTGATAAAAAGTTCGTAATTATTAGGAATTTTTGCCAAAGCTGAATTGCATAAATTCATGGCTTCGGCGCAGTTTTGGCTCCAGGTTTCAACATCGGCAAGAGCCAGATAAGCGTCGAGCGAATAAGGATCTTGTAATAAAACAACTTTTAAGTGGTTTCGGGCCGAGTCGAATTTTTGTTCCCAGGCATATGTTCGTGCCAGTAAAATACGGACATCCCGGTATTCTGGTGACATCTTGAGAATTTCATAACATTTTATACGAGCATCTGCATAATTATTTGAAAAGGCTTGTTTCCGTGCTTCCTGAAATAAACTATCCTGAGGATTAACCTGGGATTTTAAAGATTGAATGGATAGAATAAAAACAAGAGTAACAATACTTAGAAATAGTTTCATTGGCCAAATTATTTAAAACAAAAATATAGATTAAATATCAAACTCAATGATGACAACTTTATATTTGTATCCAAACCATTTATTTTTTCGAAATGTATATAAACGAAACTCAGGTAAGAGTTAGGTATGGGGAAAGCGATAGAATGGGTTATGCCTATTATGGTAATTATCCTTTTTATTATGAAGTAGGACGTACTGAAATGTTGCGATCGCTTGGATTAACCTACAAAGAAATGGAAGATAGCGGGATAATACTTCCGGTTATTTCTCTTAATTCCAAATATCTTGCTCCGGCATTTTACGATGATCTGCTTACCGTTAAAACATATCTGAAAGAGCTACCCGCAGTGCGTATCCGTTTCGAATACGAAATTTATAATTCGAAGGGCGAAAAGTTGAACCACGGAGAAACTACGCTGGTTTTTACCAATGCCGTTACCCGCAAACCCTGCCGTCCACCGGAGTACTTTATGGAAATGGTGAGAAAGTTTTTTATTTAATTCAATGTTAATTGTTCATAATTCTCCATATGTTGACCATTAGTTTAATGTTGTATTGGCCATTTAATTTGGACTATTGGCTATCAAACAATATTTTTGATTTGAAGATTGTGCTTGTTGTACTTCTTTCTGTTTCATTTCTTAATAAACTTTATCGTTACAATAATGAATAACCAAAATAACCTTTACCCGTATAAGGCTTTTTGAAAGCTTACACCGCTTATTGCAATTTTAACCTGAAACATATCTGCAAACTTCAAAACCTGTATTCGAAATGATTTTAACCGGTAATTTATTAACTCCTTGTTATTTATTAAGGAAAAATCTCGGTAAATTTTGCCACATTATTATTGGTTCGGTCCCACGTTTCAGTTTTTTTTATTGCATCTACACTTCTTCAGATTTTAGTTCCGGAAAGTTTGCAAAAAGTTCTGTTCTCTCAGTGGGAAGTTCTGTCAGTTTGCCGGTAAGACAGCTTCTTTTTTAATATGCATTTCAAATTTTAAAACTATATTATGAATAACATCTACCAACAATTAAAAATTTCAAAAATTTATTTGTGCCTGGTTATTGTTTTAGTTTTCGGGCAATTCACCCTCAAAGCACAACCGTATAATTTTACAGCTTTATCGGGAACGTTTACTCCCCTTACCGGAGGTTCTTCGTTAAGTTCAATTCAATACGATGATGCCATGAGTTTGGCCATAAACATTGGTTTTAATTTTAAATTCAATGGAAAGGTATATACGCAAACAAGTGTATCATCCAACGGTTTTATAACTTTTAGAGTTGGTTCAATAAGCTCCCTTTTTTCACAAACTGATTCGACTTTTATAGCTCCCCTTGGCTATGATCTTAGTGGGACAAGTGGCACCGCCTCCTATAAAACCGAAGGTACGGCACCAAACAGGATTTTTACTATGGAATGGCTAAACTGGAAATGGGATTGGTCAGCAACAGCTGGGATATCTTTTCAGTTAAAACTCTATGAAACCTCAGACCGAATTGAATTTATTTACCGTCAGGAAATCGGTACAATAATTAATGTCAATGCTTCCATTGGTTTGTCGGGTCAAAACTTGAATACTTACATGTACTTGAACAATTCAGGGACTTCTCCCGTAATAACATTATCTCCCAATTACATTATGGGGAAACCAGCAACGGGGCAGATTTACAGGTTCGATCCTAATATTCTTCCCGAAGCTACGAACCATGCAGGAGGTTTCTCACCGGTTACTGCCGAGAGCTTAGCTGTTAAGTGGACTGATGCAATAGGAGCAAATCTTCCTTCCCGGTATATTATAAAAGTTTCCAATGTTGGTTTTAATGCCATAACCGATCCTGTTGATGGAATCGAACCTGTTCAGGACCTAGATTTAACAGATGGTACAGGCGCTGCAATATGTAATTATAGCATTCAGAAATTTAATGGGTGGACCGATTCGCTGGGCCTAACAAATTACTACTTCAAGATTTTTCCGATCTCGAACTATAACACTTATACTAATTATAAAACGGATGGAAGTGTACCGCAGTTTTATATTATCACACCTGCCTACGATTCAAAATTGTTAACTTCATCAGGTATAACTGCAAATTTAATGGATTTGTCGTGGGTTAGAGGATCGTATGCTAAATGCGCGGTTTTTGCCAAAGAAAACGGAGCAGGAAAAGCGTTACCTCAAAACAATACAAGCTATACAGCAAATGCGGTTTATGGTTCAGGTGCCCAAATCGGAACCACCGGTTGGTTTTGTGTTTTCAATGGAACGGGAACTTCAGTAAGCTTATCCGGTTTAAAACCCAATACACCATATGATTTTCATGCAATAGAATATGATGGTGCCGCGGGTGCCGAACAATACTCAACAGGCGACAGCCCTTCGGCTAACAAAATATTCAACACCAGCTTGTTCAGCGAGGTTAATTTAACACTCACCGGCATTAGAGATGGTGCTGCTGCTTGGTGCGATTACGATAACGACAACGATCTTGACGTTATAATTGCCGGCGCAATAACATCGGGTAAAAAAACAATTTTATACCGCAACGATGCAGGAACTTTTGTTAATTCAACTGTAGTTTTCCCCGATGTTAGTAGTTCGTCGGTTAGCTGGGGCGATTACGATAACGACGGTTATGCCGACCTTCTCATTATGGGACTGACGTCTACGGTTCGTATAACCAAAATATTCCACAATAATGGTAACGGCACTTTTACCGAACTGGCCGGGACTAATTTTCCAGGGTTGAATTTAGGAAGTACATCATGGGCCGACTACAATAATGATGGATTACTTGATTTTTTTATGTGTGGCAACGATGGCTCCACATATGTATCTAAATTATACCTTAACAACGGTTTAGGAAGGTTTTCCGAACAAAATACCGGCATTCCAGGTGTTACACAAAGCTCATTCGCATGGGCTGATTTTAATAATGATGGCTTTCAGGATATTGTAATTTCAGGATATAACAGCTCATGTTTTTCAAAAATATACAAAAATAATGGCGCAACAGGTTTTAGTGAAGTTACAGGACTTTTACTTCCTGCAATAGCAAATGCTTCCATTGATGTTGGGGACTACGATAACGATGGGGATCCTGATATTCTTTTTACAGGAAATCTATATAGTAGTTCTAATGTGACTAAATTATATAAAAACGAAGGAAATTTCTCATTCACGGCTCAGAACCAAATCTCTCTGATACGCGTTAAAAACGGGTCGCCTCGTTTTGGCGACTTTGATAACGATGGCGATCTTGATATTATCATTAACGGTTTAAAATATTTGGAAACTGGTATATCTAAAGTATATAAGAATAACGGCGGATCCTTTGAAGAAATGAAGAATTTCACTATGCCCGATGTCGGTTATAGTGCAGCGGCCTGGGGCGATTATGATAACGACAATGATCTTGATATAATGATTACCGGCTTAACAACAACAGGTATTATAACTAAAATTTATAAAAACGAATCAGTAACAAAAAATACTTTGCCATCTGCACCATCAGGGTTAAATTCTCTTGTGGCACCCGAAGTACTGCTTACTTGGAGTGCGCCAACAGGAGATGCTACACCTTCTTCTGCACTTACCTATAATTTAAGGTTAGGTAAAACAAGTGGCGGTGGCGAAGTTATATCTCCACTGAGTTCCTCAACCGGATTGCGCCGCATTCCTGCCAAGGGCAATAATCCAAACGGAACAAACTTTAAAATTAAAACATTAAAAAAAGGAACTTATTACTGGAGCGTTCAGGCAGTCGATAACAATTTTGCCGGAGGAGCATTTGCTCCAGAACAAACTTTTACATACAACTTCGATAATCAGGCGAGTGAGCTAATTTTTGCTTCAAAATCTTCAACTTCTGCTAAATGTTCATGGACTAGAGGTAACGGAAATAATTGTGTGGTTTTTGTAAAAGAAAATGGAACAGGAACGGCTGTTCCCGTTAATAATACAACTTACACAGGTTCTAAAACCTTTGGTACGGGTACACAAATCGGAACCTCCGGATGGTACTGTGTTTATAATGGCGACTTGGATACAGCCACCATAACAAACCTAAAACCCAATATGAAATATATGTTCCAGATATTTGAATATACCGGAATTGCAGGTTCGGAGGTGCTTTTTACAACAACCGGAAATGGTAACCCTGCCCAATACCTTCCTCCCTTCACCGAAGAAACTCAGATTGCATTAACCGGAGTGTCAGGTCATACAAATGCATGGGGCGATTACGATAACGATGGCGATCTCGACCTTGTTATCTGCGGGTATACCGGTTCGGCCAATGTTGCAGAACTTTATAAAAATAATGGTGACAATACGTTTACGAAAACTGCGGTTACGTTTGCCAATCACACTTATTACGATTTTCAGTGGGGCGATTACGATAACGACAACGACCTGGATTTGCTCGTATTAACTGATACCGACTCCAAAGTATACGAAAATAAGGGTGACGGCACCTTTACTGCAGGAACAGCCTTGCCAATTATGTCGGGTGGAAAAGGCCTCTGGGCTGATTTTAATAATGATGGTTATAAGGATATTATTGTCATCAATATGTTGGAAATGAAGGTTCTTAAAAATAATAAGGATAAAACCTTTACTTACCAATCGACATCCATGCCTGGATTATCCGATGGTTCGGTAGCATGTGGCGATTACGATAACGATGGAGATTTGGATGTACTATTAGCCGGATGGGACGGGTCTACTGCCATAACTCAGATCTTCAGTAACGATGAAAATTTTGTGTTCACAGAACAAACAGGTATAGTTCTGCCTGGAATCTCCAACTGTTCCTTAGCCTGGGCCGATATGGACAATGATGGTGACCTGGATATTGTAATGTCAGGAGCTGATTTTAATTTCTATACAAAAATTTACGACAATAATGGTAACAATACTTTTACCGTAATTGCCAGCACAACTTTCAAGGATCTATACAGAACTGCAATGGCAATTGGCGATTATGACAACGATGGTTACCGGGATTTAATAGTTTCTGGTTCTCAAAATGGGGACGATTATTATACCGTACTTTATCGCAACAATGGCAATAAAACCTATTCTGAGGTAAAAACTGTTGCTTTCCCGGGTATTCAATTTGGTACCATGAACTGGGGCGATTACGACAACGACAAAGATCTCGATTTGTTTATTTGTGGAACCACAGCAACCGGAAGAATTGCTAAAGTATTTAAAAACAATGGTTCAGTTCCTAATGAAAAACCATATACTCCCTATAGTATAGGCACCATTACATTGGATGGATTTGATGTAAATTTTAAATGGAGCAGAATTTCAGATTCTAAAACTAACATTAATGGGCAATCTTACAACTTGTATATATACGAAGTATCTACGATAGGTTTTAATCAATCGGGAGAAGGTTTTACACAAACACAAACTTTGAATGGACAAAGATTAATTGCTTCCTTTGGCAATATTCAGTACAGCGCTTCAGGATATACATTGAAAGGATTACCTGCAGGCGATTATAAATGTTCCATGCAAGCTGTGGATGCTGGTATGTTGGGAAGTAATTTTGCAACGGAAAGCTCTTTTTCAATTTACGATTTAACTAAAGTCGGAATTGATTGCGCTGCAAAACTTATAACAAATACAAAAACAGGCATGCAGTATAATTATACTAGTACCGATGGGGTTAACGGAACATGGAATTCTATATCCGGAACAAGCCAAACCTTTACTTTTGGTTCAGGTGGTTTCGATTTATGGATAAGACAAGCAAGTAATCCGAAAAACAAAATTAAGGTGGCTATTGCAGCCGCAGCCCAAGCCCCTTCCGTATATACTATTAATTATGCAGCCAGATCAACAAACGAGAATGTTCCTGCAACAATCGAGTATTCCCTGAGCAGCACATATGCAAATGGTACTGGATTACCTGCTAGCCTGACACCTGGAAGCACATATTCTTTCAGATACAAAGCTACCACATCCACAGTTGCGTCGGCAATTCAAACACTTGTTGTTCCTGCTCTTCCAGCCGCACCTGCCATTTCGATAAACTATTTAAATGAATGTACAGCGCAGCCTCTGCCATCAACAATTGAATATTCTAAATTTTTGGATATGAGTGGCATTGCTGCCGGTGGTGATACTGCTATCAGCGTTACTCCGGGTTCGGATTTATATTTTAGATACAAGTCGACTTCTAATAGTTTCAGCTCCCCGGTTCAGACACTATTGATTCCTAACAGGCCGGCCGCTCAAACATTTACTATCGATTTCCCAAATGAGACCCTTACAACCACTTTATCATCGGCTTACGAATATTCATTGTCGCCCGATGTGTCTAATGCTATTACTGGAAACGGAACCAAACTGGGAATTGTTCATGGTCAGAATGTGTATTTAAGGCTAAAGGCAACGTCGAACACATTTAAATCGGTGGTTCAAACCTTAATAGTTTCTGCCCGTCCGGCAGCTCCATCTAATCTTAACGTAAGTGACGGATCCAATACCTTTGACTGGAATTATGTCCCTAATTATACGTTTGATAAAGATTATGAATATTCGACCGATGGAGGAACTAATTGGCTTGTATGTATTGGCAAGCCTGTGAACATTGGAAGCATCAACGTTTCTGCCGGATCTTTGAAACTTAGACTTAAAGCAACAAACTCCAGTTTCAAAGGAGCAGAGGTGGCATCTGTCTCAGCCTTTACTACCGGTGTTAAAGACCTTGTATTGGCAGGAATAACGTTGTATCCGAATCCTGTTACTGATATTCTTCACTTGGAAAATTTACCCCGTGAATCGGTTATTTCAATCTACACGCTTAGCGGAAAACTTGTAATTCAAAAGTCATTTGAAGATAAGAATATTAAAATTCCTATCACCGACCTACCTCAAGGGATGTTTATTATAAAAGTAAAAACTCCTGAGGACGAATTTCAATCTAAGTTCTCAAAGCAATAAAACAAAAGAGACCGCACTCAACCAGAGGCGGTCTTTTTGTTTTAAGAATATGAATATTTATGTTGAGCTTACTTATCCGTTTACCTGAATATTTCAAATGCCAAGACATCTATCAACAATAAAAGACCTTCCCGGAACCTAATTTGGGTTGTTTTTCTTTTTTTTCTGTACATATAGAAGTCTTCTAAATAAGAACAGAATTTATTCAATTATTAACAATTTGTTTTTCAGCTTTGTTAATTTCTTTAAGGTTTAGCATTACAAATAATTTCTATATTTGTATTACGCTCGTAAAATAATTAGTGTTATTTGAATAACAATAGGATATTTCAGGTAAATTTGGGACTTTATTTTAAATAGCATTTATATGGAAAATAAAATAACTCCGGGCGATTTTGTACCGGTTCTTTTGCAATTTGGAGTAGCATTGGCATTTGTAGTTTTCGTGATGGTAGTCACCCATTTTATCGGTTGGAAGCGCAGAAGGATTCGCTCTATCCTGAAAGAAGAAAATTTTGAATGTGGAATTGAAGTGAAAGGTAATGCTCGTTTCCCTTTCTCAGTGAAATATTTCTTAATTGCTATTTTATTTGTTCTTTTCGATGTGGAAGTAATTTTCTTTTATCCATGGGCTGCTAACTTTAGAAACTTAGGTTGGAATGGCTTTTGGGAAATGATGATATTTATTATGTTCTTTTTAGCTGGCTTTTATTATATTAATAAAAAAGGAGCACTCGATTGGAACAAATAACATTTAGGTATTGTTATTGAAATAACAGTAGGGGCTTGTTCAATAAAGTCGCTACAAAGCAAATTTAAATTACGATTATGGATAAATCTAAATATAATATTGTTGCACCTCCTGAAGGATATTCCCAACCAGGTTTTTTTGCAACAACTCTCGATAAGTTAATTGGTCTGGCAAGAGCAAATTCATTATGGCCATTGCCGTTTGCAACATCCTGCTGTGGAATAGAATTCATGGCAACTATGGGCGCTCATTACGATTTAGGTCGTTTTGGTTCTGAACGAATGAGTTTTTCTCCCAGGCAAGCAGACATGCTAATGGTTATGGGCACCATTGCAAAAAAAATGGCCCCTGTGGTACAACAGGTTTATGAACAGATGGCTGAACCACGCTGGGTGCTGGCTATAGGTGCATGTGCCAGCAGTGGCGGAATATTTGACACCTACAGCGTACTTCAGGGTATTGATCGTATTGTTCCGGTGGATGTGTACGTGCCAGGTTGCCCCCCACGGCCGGAGCAAATTCTGGATGGTGTGATAAAACTTCAGGAACTTGTAAAAAATGAACCACTACGTCGCAGATATTCTCCGGAATACAGGCAATTGCTTGAAAGGTATGGAATTCATGCAATGGAAAAGGAATAATTAAGGCGGGATTAGCTATTAGCTTATCAGGCTATAGGTAATAAAATAATGATTTGAATAATAATTAACGAATAAATTTGAAGTATCAGGCTGTAATTATTAAATACCTTAAACTTCAAAAGCCTAAATAGCTAAAAAATGTCGAACGAAGACGTATTAAAAAAATTTCTGGAAAGGTTTGATTCTGCCGAATTTCAAGTAAATGAGCCTTATGGGTTGTTGACTATTTCAGTTATTTCAAATAAAATTCATGATGTGATGGCTTTTTTCCGCGATAAAATGGATTTTAATTTTCTTACGGACCTCTGCGGGATTCATTATCCTGAAATGGAAAAGGCTTTAGGTGTAGTTTACCATATTCATAATCTTCAGGACAATATCCGATTGCGATTAAAAACCTATGTTTCAGTTGATAATCCTCATGTTCCATCATCAACCGATTTGTATGAAAGTGCAAACTGGATGGAAAGGGAAACATACGATTTCTATGGAATTATTTTCGATGGACATCCAAATCTCAAGAGAATACTGAATGTGGATTACCTCGATTATTTTCCGATGCGAAAGGAATATCCTTTGGAAGATCCTACAAGAGAAGATAAAGAAGATCGTTTTTTCGGAAGATGAGGGGTAAGACACAAGTATCAAGACACAAGTATCAAGATATTTCAATTTCCTCTATAAATTATGATATTTTATTATTTAGGTACCAATTAATAATGTTCTTTAAATTGATAAATATAAGTTTTATGGTATTCAGGTCATTGACTACGGCTGTTAATATTGATACTTGATACTTGATACTTAATACTTGAAAAAAATTATGTCAGAAAACTATACAGTAGTCCATCCTGAAGATGTGGATAAGCAATATACCACGCTTAACCTGGGACCAACTCACCCGGCTACGCACGGTATATTCCAAAATGTCCTCACTATGGATGGAGAAAAGGTAATCGATTCGGTGCAAACCATTGGTTACATTCACCGTGCTTTCGAAAAAATTGCGGAACATCGTCCATATTACCAGATTACACCACTTACTGACAGGCTGAACTATTGTTCATCGCCTATCAATAATATTGGTTACCAGCTTGCTGTAGAAAAACTATTGGGAATTAAGACAAACAAAAGGATTGACTATATGCGGGTTGTGATTATGGAACTCGCACGTATATCCGATCATTTGGTGTGTAACAGTGTAATTGGTGTAGACACGGGAGCTTTAACCGGATTTGTTTATATATTTCAGGAACGGGAAATAATTTATGAAATATTTGAAGAGATTTGCGGTGCCCGTTTAACAACCAATTTAGGACGTATTGGCGGTTTTGAGCGTGATTTTACACCAAAAGTGATTGATAAAATTCGTGAGTTCGTGGTTCGTTTTGAAAAAGCATTGATTGAATTTGAAAATCTTTTATTACGCAATCGCATTTTTATGGATCGTACCATTCAGGTAGGGCCTATCAGTGCCGAGAGGGCAATATCATATGGATTTACAGGTCCCAATCTTCGTGCAGCCGGTGTCGATTATGATGTTCGTGTTGCAACTCCTTATTGTTCGTACGAAGATTTCGATTTTATAATTCCAATTGGTACCCATGGCGATACATACGATCGGTTCTGTGTTCGCCAAACTGAAATGTGGGAATCGCTTAAAATTATTACCGCAGCCCTGGATAATCTTCCGGAAGGAAGGTACCTGGTAGATAATCCTTTTGTTGTGCTACCTGCTAAGGAAGATGTATACAGTAAAATGGAAGCATTAATTTATCATTTCAAAATTGTAATGGGTGAAATTGATGCACCAAAAGGTGAGGTTTATAACTCGGTGGAAGGTGCAAATGGAGAATTAGGTTTTTACCTGGTATCAGAAGGAGAACGTGCACCATATCGTCTGCATTTTCGAAGACCTTGTTTTATTTATTATCAGGCATATCCCGAAATGATCAAAGGTGGAATGCTATCTGATGCAATCATCACCTTAAGTAGTATGAATGTAATTGCCGGAGAACTGGATTGCTGATTTAAACTGAAAATTATTATCATGTCAGAAAATTTAATACATCATAGACTATTTGACAAAAAAGGACTGGAAGTTCGCTTTTCAGCAGAAACGCTTGAAAAAGTAAAACAGATTATTTCAAGGTATCCTGAAGGTCAAAAAAAGTCAGCTTTACTTCCTATATTGCATATTGCCCAGGAAGAACTGGGAGGCCATTTAAGTGTGGATGTAATGGATTATGTTGCTTCGATTCTGGAAGTACAACCCATAGAAGTATATGAAGTAGCTACATTTTATACACAATATTATCTGGATAAAGTAGGAAAATATGTCATTGAAGTTTGCCGGACAGGACCCTGTGCCATCTGTGGAGGCGAAGACATTACCGATTATTTATCCGCAAAATTGAAAATTAATGACGGCGAAACCACACCCGACGGTCTTTTCACTTTACGAACAGTAGAATGTTTAGGTGCTTGTGGTTATGCTCCTGTAATGCAAATAAATACTGAATTTCATGAGTTTCTTACCAAAGAAAAGATTGATAAGATAGTCGAAGAATTACAGCAAAAAGCTAACTTAGATAAATCGAAAGAATCGAAATGGGTAGAAAAATTCTAACAGATAAAATAGATATACCAGGCATTATCACCTTCGAGGTTTATAAAAACAACGGAGGTTACGATGCTGCTACCAGAGCTTTAAAGCAGATGACTCCTTCGGAAGTTACCGATGAAGTTAAAAAATCAGGTTTAAGAGGTAGAGGAGGAGCTGGGTTTCCAACAGGAATGAAGTGGTCGTTTTTGGACCGTAACACGCCAGGACCACGCTATCTTGTTTGCAATGCCGACGAAAGTGAACCCGGAACATTTAAAGACAGGTATTTAATGGAAAAAATACCACATCTGCTTATCGAAGGGCTGATTATTTCAAGTTATGCACTGGATGCTGCAACCACTTACGTGTATGTTCGCGGCGAATTTAAAACACAAATCGGAATTTTAAGCAAAGCAATACGAGAAGCCTATGCCAACGGTTTTTTGGGTAAAAATATTTTAGGAACAAGCTATAATTTAGATATATATGTCCATTCAGGTGCAGGTGCTTATATCTGTGGTGAAGAAACAGCAATGCTCGAATCTCTTGAAGGAAAACGCGGACTTCCACGTTTAAAGCCTCCATTTCCGGCAGTCAAAGGACTTTATGGTCGTCCAACAGTGGTAAACAATGTTGAAACACTTGCTGCTGTTGTTCCCATTATAAACATGGGTGGCGACGAATATGCTAAAATTGGTGTCGGAAAAAGTACGGGTACCAAACTTATTTCAGCCTGTGGAAACATAAACCAGCCCGGTGTTTACGAAATTGAACTTGGAATATCAGTAGATACATTTCTTAACAGTCCCGAATATTGCGGAGGTGTTAAAACAGGCAAAAAATTAAAAGCTATTGTTCCGGGGGGCTCATCAGTTCCTATCTTACCGGCTGGTCTGATTATGAAAACAGCCGCTGGCGAGGACAGGTTAATCACTTACGAATCTCTGGCCGATGGTGGCTTTGTTTCAGGAAGTATGCTGGGATCAGGTGGTTTTATTGTTTATGATGAAGATCAGTGTATTGTCCGCAATACCTGGAATTTCACCCGTTTTTACCATCATGAATCATGCGGACAGTGTTCCCCATGTCGCGAAGGTACCGGATGGATGGAAAAAGTACTTCACCGGATCGAGCACGGACATGGAACTCATAAGGATATCGATCTTCTGGTAAGCATTGCCAAACGCATCGAAGGCAATACCATTTGTCCACTGGGAGATGCTGCTGCCTGGCCAGTTGCTAGTGCAATCCGTCATTTCCGTCACGAGTTCGAATATCACGTTGAAAACCCGGAAGTAGTCAGGAATGTAAAGCATGCACCGGTGAGGATGAAAGAAGTTGTGAATTGTGAATTGGGAAGATGAGAATGTAAAATACGAAAAAGGAAGTTAAAGAAGTTAAAGAATTAATAATTAAGAATATAGAAGTATGATTTTGGTCAGAAAGAAAATATAAGTAAGATGAGTTTTAGAAGTTTACTTTGTACTTCTTACTTATTACTTCTTACTTTCTCTTACGACTTACATCTTACGACTTACGACTAAACATATATGCAGGTAACAATAGATAATATAACCATAGAAGTACCCGAGGGAACTTCCATATTGCAGGCAGCAAGGATGATTGGTGGTAAGACTGCCCCTCCTGCAATGTGTTATTTTTCATCCTTAAAAGGTTCGGGAGGAAAATGCCGTACTTGTTTGGTACGTGTTGCCAAATCGTCGGAAAAAGATCCCAGGCCCATGCCAAAACTGGTTGCTTCATGCAGCACTCCGGTGCAACATGGTATGGTAGTAGAAAATAACAGTTCGCAGGAAGTGCTGGATACCCGTAAATCTATTGTGGAATTTCTTTTGATTAATCATCCGCTCGACTGTCCTGTTTGTGACCAGGCGGGTGAATGTGATCTTCAGAACTTAAGCTACGAACACGGTATCGATACAACCCGTTATGAAGAAGGCCGGCGGGAATTTGAGCCAATAGATATTGGCAATAAAATCAAGTTGCATATGAATCGTTGCATTCTCTGCTATCGTTGTGTTTATGCTATCAATCAACTTACCGATGGTCGTGTTCACGGGGTTCTTTATCGTGGTGATGCTTCTGAAATATCAACTTTCATTAAAAATTCCATTGATAACGAATTTTCAGGAAATGTGATTGATGTGTGTCCTGTAGGTGCTTTAACCGATTATCCTTTTCGTTTCAAAAGCCGTGTATGGTTTTTAAAACCAATGGATGCTCATAGGGACTGTCCTACCTGCAGTGGTAAAACGGTGCTTTGGATGCATGGAAACGAAATTTACCGTATCACTTCACGGAAAGATCAGTTTGCTGAAATACAGGAATTTATATGTAACGAATGCCGTTTCGAGAAGAAAGATGTGAACGATTGGGTAATTGAAGGTCCCCGTCATATTGACCGTACTTCAGTTATTTCGGCGAATCATTATGAAAGGATAAAACAAGCGGCCATTATCAATCCAGTAAAAAAGGTTATTGTAAAGGAATCGGAAAAATAAAAATTTAAATTAATTATAATGGTTTTTATAGTATATAAGCTCACTTTAATTACTGTCATACTGCTTGTTAGTTTGGGAATTGCCATGTATGCAACCTTACTTGAACGTAAATTTGCAGGATTTCTTCAGGACAGGTATGGCCCGGACCGGGCTGGAAAATGGGGATTATTACAACCTTTGGCCGATGGAGGAAAGCTATTCTTTAAAGAAGAGTACATGCCCAATACCGCCGATAAATTCCTGTATATTCTTGGTCCCTGCTTAACCATGTTAATTGCCTTGCTCACCAGTGCAGTTATTCCATGGGGACCACCTGTTATTATTGGTGGAACTGAGTTTTCCCTGCAGGTTGCCGATTTGAATGTCGGGATTTTATATGTGTTTGCAATCGGCTCCATGGGTGTTTATGGCATTATGATAGGTGGATGGGCTTCGAACAATAAATATTCGCTGATGGGTGCCATTCGTGCTTCATCGCAGATGATTAGTTATGAGCTTGCTATGGGACTTTCCATTGCAGCTGTAATTATGATGATGGGTTCGGTTAGTTTAACCGATATTGTTGCTCAGCAACAAGGCTGGCATTGGAATGTGATTTTTCAGCCTGTAGGCTTTTTGATATTTTTTATCTGTGCACTGGCTGAGACAAACCGCCATCCATTCGATCTTCCGGAGTGTGAAACAGAGCTGATTGGTGGGTACCACACTGAATACAGCAGTATGAAACTTGGTTTTTATCTCTTTGCAGAGTATATCAATATGTTTATTTCATCAGCCATAATTGCAACCCTGTATTTTGGGGGCTATCATTTTCCATTTATCGGAAGATTGGGATTATCTCCCAATTTAGCTGCAGTGGTTGGAATGGCAATATTTTTTACAAAGATCATTGCTTTTATAATGCTGTTTATGTGGATTCGCTGGACATTACCTCGTTTCCGTTACGATCAGCTAATGCGTCTTGGTTGGAAGATATTATTGCCTCTGGCTTTATTGAATTTAGCAGCTACCGGGATTTTTATCCTGTTAAAAGGCTAACCTAAAAAGAAAAACGATGAGTTTAACAAATAGATCTAAAGTAGTATCGAATAAAAAATTCAGCTTTTGGGAAACGTTATACCTGCCGGCAATTTTTCACGGCATGTTTATCACTATGTCCCATTTGTTTAAGCGGAAAACAACCATTCGTTATCCGGAAGTGAAACGACCCTTTTCGGGTATATATCGTGGTTTGCACGTTTTAAAGCGTGACGATGAAGGCAGAGAACGTTGCACGGCCTGCGGATTATGCGCTGTTGCATGTCCTGCCGAAGCCATTACAATGATTGGCGACGAACGTAAACCTGGCGAAGAAAAGCTTTACAGAGAAGAAAAGTATGCAAGAATGTATGAAATTAACATGCTTCGTTGTATCTTCTGTGGTTTTTGCGAAGAAGCTTGTCCTAAAGAAGCTATTTTCTTAACCGATCGTCTTGTTCCTTCCCTAAATGAACGTGAAGGATTTATTTATGGTAAAGACAGACTGGTGGAACCTGTTGATGCTCGGGTAGATGTGTCCAAAAGACAAACGGAAAAGGTTTTGGAATTTAAAAAGGATAAAGATGAACGACATAACAAAAACGACCTAAAAAAATAGGGTATGGTTTTGACCTAATCCCTTATATGTACTATAAATATTTTAAAATGGAACAATATATATTTTACAGCCTTTCTACAGTTGCAGTTTTTTCAGCATTGATGATGGTAATTTCGAAAAAACCAATTCATTCGCTGTTATACCTGTTATTATGCTTTTTTACACTAGCGGGGCATTACATACTTTTAAATGCCCAGTTTCTGGCAATTGTGCACATCATAGTTTATGCAGGTGCAATTATGGTTTTGTTCCTGTTTACAGTAATGTTGCTAAACCTGAATATTAAAGGTGAAATGCAAAAACCTCTGGTTGCACGTATTGTAGCTGTTGTTGCTGGAGGATTACTGTTGGTGGCATTAGTGGGTTTATTAAAGGGAATGGATTCTTCCACAGGAATTATGCAAACAGATAATCAGATTGGTTTGATGAAGAATATCAGTAATACGTTGTTTAATGAATATGTCCTTCCCTTTGAAGTAGCTTCAGTATTGTTTTTAACAGCAATGGTTGGAGCAGTGATGCTTGGTAAGGATGAAAGCAAAGTTTGATAAATAGATTTTCAAGATAAAATTATGGATACAGTTTCAGAAGGTTTAAAGTTAATGCCTATCAACAATTATATTGTTTTGAGCTCATTGCTCTTTGTAATAGGATTGGTGGGAGTTCTGGTTAAACGAAATGCATTGGTGGTTTTTATGTCCATTGAGCTGATGCTTAACTCCGTTAATTTGTTATTTGCTGCATTCTCAGTGTATCATAACAATGCCTCAGGGCAGATAATGGTGATTTTTATAATGGTTGTTGCTGCTGCAGAAGTAGCGGCAGGTCTTGCTATTCTGGTGCTCACATACCGCACCAACCATAGCATCGATATTAACCTTCTGAATACACTGAAACATTAGAATTAACTTTAATCCGATAACGGATAAATTGAAATAACTATGAGTAATTTGTTGGTCGCTCTGATTCCTGTTCTTCCTTTGCTTTCGTTTTTGATAATAGGTCTCAATTATAAAAGAATTAATAAAAATCTAACATCCTGGCTTGCTTGCGGAACAGTATTTCTATCTTTTGTTCTGTCGTTTATGGCTTTTATGCAAGTGAAGTCTTCCGGAGTTAATATTGAAATTCAACTATTTGAATGGATTGCCACTCAAAAATTTTCGGTAGGATTTTCCTTTCTTATTGATCCGCTTTCAGCCTTAATGCTCCTTATTGTTACCGGAGTGAGCTTTTTAATTCATGTTTATTCTATTGGTTACATGAGTCACGATGAGGGATTTAACAGGTTTTTTTCGTATATGAACCTGTTTGTTTTCTCAATGCTAATTCTTGTTTTAGGTTCAAATTACCTGATGATGTTTATTGGATGGGAGGGCGTTGGCTTATGCTCGTACCTGCTTATAGGCTTCTGGTTTAAAAATACCGATTATAATAATGCCGCAAAAAAAGCATTTATTATGAACCGGATTGGCGACCTTGGCTTTTTGCTGGGAATGTTTTTAATATATGTCACCTTTGGTAGTCTCGATTTTAAAACAGTATTTTCACTTGCAGCCTCATATCCTGTTGGGAGTACAGTGCTGGTTTCAGCAACATTGCTTTTATTTATAGGAGCTATTGGTAAAAGCGCCCAGATACCACTTTTCACCTGGTTGCCCGATGCCATGGCAGGCCCTACGCCTGTTTCAGCCTTGATCCATGCAGCAACCATGGTTACTGCGGGTGTTTATATGATTGCGCGATCACAGGCAATTTATGTTTTGGCACCGTTCACCATGAATGTGATTGCAATCGTAGGAATTGTTACAGCTCTGGTGGCAGCAACCATTGCAATTTACCAGAACGATATCAAGAAAGTCCTCGCATATTCTACTGTTAGTCAACTGGGATATATGTTTGTTGGCTTGGGTGTTGGTGCATTTACCGGAGCCATGTTCCATTTAACTACTCATGCATTCTTTAAAGCACTTTTGTTCCTTGCAGCAGGAAGTGTGATCCATGCACTTGGTGGAGAACAGGATATCCGAAAAATGGGAGGGTTAAGAAAATATCTTCCAATAACTTTTATGGTATTTCTAATCGCAACAATTGCTATTTCAGGGATCCCGCCATTTTCCGGATTTTTCTCCAAAGACGAAATTCTTGTTCATGCATTTGCTCAAAATAAACTCATCTGGGCATTAGGGTTTTTCACTTCTCTGCTCACTGCTTTTTATATGTTTCGATTGTTATTTCTTACTTTTAACAGAACCTTTAGAGGTACAAGCGAACAACAACATCATTTACACGAATCGCCCAAAGTAATGACGATACCTCTGATAATTCTTGCCATTCTTTCTTTAATAGGTGGGATTATAGGAATCCCTGAAATTATGGGTGGGCATCATGCGCTTCAGCAATTTTTAAATCCAGTTTTTAATTCAACCGGCGAAACCTTGGAACTATCTCATTCAACCGAATGGATTTTGATTGCCAGTACTGTAGCCGGAGCTTTTATAATGATAATTTTTGCCTGGGTACGCTTCTATAAGAAAAATATTATTCCTGCACCGGATACCACTCCAAGGTCGGCAATTGTGCAACTCTTTATAAAAAAGTGGTATGTGGATGAAATTTACAATGTCCTGATAACAAAACCAATATATTGGTTATCGGGATTTTTTCATAAAGTTTTGGATGTTAAGATTATCGATGGAATGGTGAATGGTTTTGGAAATCTTGCTGTCTGGACAGGAGGGAAAGTAAGGTATATTCAGACAGGAAACATTGGTTTTTACCTTTCAGCAATGGTTTTGGCTGTGGTAGCCATTTTGATGTTTATGATGATTTAGTAAAGCTGTTTAGGTATTAGTTATTTAGGCTTTAGAAATACAAAGTTTTAATCCCAATACCTTCAGCCTGTACCAAATAATAATTTTAATAGAACCAAGGACATGAAAAAAATTAATGAATTTGAAGTTTTTTTTGATATCTTGATTCTTGGATCTTGATACTTGTATCTGTTTAAAAAAGTGTTTAGAAATAAATTTTTAAAATGATCACATTCGCGATTATTGTAATACCCTTGCTGATAGCTTCAGGGTTGTTCTTTGTTAAAAATTCCAATACGGCCAGGAATATTGCTTTGGGTGGTTCTCTTGTTACCCTTGTATTATCAGGATTTGCATGGTACAGGTACCTGGCAGGTGATTTGAACAGTCTTCAGTTCAGCTATACCTGGATTGGGTCTTTAGGAGTTAACTTTTCTGCTGCCATTGATGGATTAAGTCTGGTAATGGTGCTTCTGACCTCTGTTCTTTTCCCGCTTATTCTTTTAATATCGTACAAAACTCAATATAATGCCAGTTTCTATGCCTTGGCCATATTGATGCAATCAGCCTTATTTGGAGTTTTTACTGCCACTGATGGATTGGTATTTTATGTATTCTGGGAAATGGCGCTGATCCCCATTTATTTTATTTGTGCTTTCTGGGGAGGTGAAAACAAGATCAGGATTACATTAAAATTCTTCATTTATACAACCCTGGGCAGTTTGCTGATGCTGGTAGGTTTGATTTATATGTATCTTCAAACTCCTGCTCCTCATAGTTTTAGCCTGAGTGCATTGAGTTCTGTACATATTTGTCCATGCCATCAGGTTTGGGTATTCTGGGCATTGTTTCTGGCTTTTGCAGTTAAAATTCCAATATTTCCATTTCATACATGGCAGCCCGATACTTATACCAATGCCCCAAATGCAGGGAGTATGCTTTTGGCTGGTATCATGCTGAAAATGGGTATTTATGGAATATTGCGCTGGTTAATTCCATTAACTCCTGACGTGCTTGCTGTTCATGGTTCTATTGCTATGGTTCTGGGAGTGATTGGGTTACTTTATGGTTCTGTTATCGCTATCATGCAACAGGAAGTGAAAAGGTTAATAGCATATTCGTCCATGGCTCACGTGGGTTTAATGGCTGCGGCTGCATTTGCACTAAATGCTGATGCCACAAAGGGCGTCATCATTCAGATGTTATCTCATGGTTTTGTGGTGGTAGGATTATTTTTTATAGCCGATATTATTTCAAGAAGAACCGGAACTTTGCAAATTAGTTCATTGGGTGGAATTGCCAAAGTTGCTCCACGTTTTGCAATTTTCTTTATGGTAGTCATGTTAGGCGCTGTTGCCCTGCCATTAACAAGTGGTTTTGTAGGTGAGTTTTTAATGTTGGTTGGCCTGTATCAATTTAATGTCTGGATAGCTGCTTTTGCGGGTCTCAGCATTATTCTGGGTGCCGTTTATATGTTTCGTTTTTACCAGCGAACTATGTATGGCGAAACTAACAGTATAACTCAAAGTTTTGAGGATATTAAAGGTGTTGAATTGTTTGTGGCCGTTATTTTGGTTATACTCATCCTTATACTTGGAGTTTATCCGAAAGTGATATTGGGATTGTTATAAAAAGCAGTTAGCTGTTAGAGTTATTAGAAAATCTATTGGATAAAAAAAATTTACCTGGGTTCATTGCCTCACAGTTGTGAACCTTGAAACTTTAAAAAGAAATGAATACGATTATTGCATTATCTGTTGTTGCTGTACTGACATTATTTCTGGGTGCCTTCAATAAGAAAAAAACCCTGTTGCCCACAGTATTGATTGGGTTACTGATTTCTGCCGGTTTTATCATTGCCGATTGGGGTAATTCCACAGCTTATTTCGGGAATATGATGATTACAGATAATTTCACCAATGCTTTTAACCTGGTGATGATTTTTTCTACTTTTCTGATTTTTATATTAAGTATTCAATATTATAGAACCAGCCAGCGCTCGCTTGAGGATGTTTTTGGAGTTACTCTTTTTTCATTGATAGGTGCTATTGTAATGGTGACTTCAGGTAACCTGGCCATGTTTTTTATTGGTCTCGAAATTATGTCAATCGCTTTGTATGTTCTTGCCGGAAGTAATAAAACCAATAAAGCCGGTAACGAAGCTGCTATGAAGTATTTTTTGATGGGCTCATTTGCTTCTGCTTTCCTGGTTTTTGGTATCGCATTATTGTATGGCGCTTCAGGTTCCCTGTATCATAAGGATATTTACGATTATGCCGTAAATATGCAGGGAGCATTTCCCTTATTATACAAAGCCGGGGTTATTTTGGTGATTATCGGCCTGGCATTTAAAATTGCTGTAGCTCCTTTTCACTTCTGGGCTCCTGATGTGTACGAAGGTTCTCCTACATTCATTACAACTTTTATGATTTCAGTGGTAAAAGTAGCTGGTTTTGCTGCTTTTTTCCGTCTGGCACAAACAGTTTTTCCTGCCGCTTCCGATGTTTGGACAAATACCATAGCAGTTCTGGCCGCTGCCTCTATTATTGTTGGCAATTTTACAGCTGTTTTTCAGAAGGATATGAAAAGAATGCTTGCATATTCAAGTATTTCGCATACAGGATATGTTTTACTTGCCATTATTGCTTTTAATGATTATTCTGCAAAAGCACTTTTATTATATTCAGTAGCTTATGTATTGGCCAATATTGCTGCTTTTGCTGTATTAATTGTTTTACGCCAGAACGAAGGCGGTTCCGATTATGAATCACTCAATGGATTAGGAAAAAGAAATAAAGTATTGTCAGTCGGACTAACCTTGGCAATGTTGTCTCTTACCGGAATACCACCTTTGGCTGGGTTTATAGCTAAATATACGGTGTTCGTTTCAGCGCTGAACAGTGGATGGTTGTGGCTTGTACTGATAGCTGTACTGGGTTCTGTGGTTAGTATATTCTATTACTTCAGGCCATTTATCAACATATGGTTCAGTAACAATGAGAAACATAGTAATATGGTTGTTTTACCATCCTTAAAATTTGTGGTAATCGTAACTACAATGTTACTCATAATTGTCACCGTTTTTGTAAATGCATTTTTAGGGTTTAGCCTTTAGTAGCTAATTCTTATTTACATACTTAACTATCTATTTATGAAACAGGTAATACCTTTTATTCTTGGTGTTTCTATTATTTTTTCGTGCAAACAAACTCAGGAAAAACTCAATTATCCGGTTACAAAGAAAGTTGATACTGTTGACGTATATTTTGGAAATCATGTTGCTGATCCCTACCGCTGGCTCGAAGACGACAATTCGGAGGAAACCAAAGCTTGGGTGAAAGCCGAAAATGAGGTAACATTCAATTATCTGAAAAATATTCCTTTCAGAGATAAAATACAGGAAAGATTTACCAAAATATGGAACTTCGAACGGCAGTTCCTATTAAAGAAAAAGTCGGGAATTTATTATTACGAAGGAAATAACGGATTGCAAAACCAAAATGTTATTTATTACAAGAAATCGGTAGACGGTGAATCAAAAGTTTTGCTCGATCCAAATACCTTATCTAAAGAAGGTACAGCAGCCCTGAATAATTCTGGTATTTCTGCCGACGGTAAATATCTTGCTTATTCAATCTCTAAAAGCGGATCGGACTGGACAGAAATATATATTAAAGAAATTGAATCGGGTAAACTTCTGGAAGATCATCTTCTTTGGGTTAAATTTTCGCAAATAGCTTGGGATAGGGAAGGAATTTATTATTCCCGTTACAACGAACCTAAAGCCAACAAAGGTCTGACGGACAAAAATGAATTTCAGAAATTATATTATCATAAGCTGGGAACAAGCCAGGAGAAGGATGTTTTGATCATTGATAATGACAAAGAACCAACTGTTATGTTTGAGGCTTTGGTTACTGATGATCATAATTATCTGGTAGTTATTGAATCTAAATGGGGTTTTGATGGCAACAAATTATTAATTAAAGAAATATCTTCCAAAAAAGATTTCAAGACCGTAGGTGAGGATTATTCGTCAGAATTTAGTTTAACTGGAAATTTTGGTGCCGATTTCTTTATTTCTACAAACCAGGAGGCTCCAAAAAGAAAAATAGTAAAATGGAATTTGAATAGTAGCGGAGAATTAATGACCATTATTCCGGAAAAGGAATATGTATTAGAAGGTGCTTCTTTAAATGGAACAGATAAAATTGTGACTCAATATTTAAAGGATGCTCATAATAAAATTGAGATATTCAACTTGCAGGGTAAATATCTGAAAGATATAGAACTGCCAGCTTTGGGTACTGTTATAGATTTATCATCGGAAGCCGGAGATAATGAATTGTTTTATACATTCACTTCTTTCACAAATCCTACAGCTAGTTATTATTATGATTCAGAAAAAAATGAATCTAAAATTTTCTTTACTCCCAAGATCGATTTTGATTCTCAAAAATATGAAACCAATCAAATCTTTTATACCAGTAACGATGGAACCAAAGTTCCCATGTTTGTGGTTCATAAAAAAGGGATAGAATTAAATGGGAAAAACCCAACCATACTTTATGCATATGGTGGTTTTAATATTAATATCACACCTACATTTAGTGTATCCCGTTTAGTTTGGCTTGAAAATGGAGGAGTTTATGTATCGGCCAATATAAGAGGAGGAGGGGAGTATGGAAAGGTTTGGCACGACAGCGGCACCAAACTTAATAAGCAGAATGTTTTCGATGATTTTATTGCTGGTGCCGAATATTTGATTGATAATAAATATACATCTCCTGATAAATTAGCCATCATGGGTGGTTCAAATGGAGGCTTACTTATTGGCGCAGTAACAAATCAACGTCCTGAACTCTTTGCAGCAGCCATTCCAATGGTAGGAGTGATGGATATGCTCCGGTTTCATAAATTTACGATTGGCGGATCGTGGGTCAACGATTTTGGATCGAGTGACGATTCTCTTCAGTTTAACTATATCGATAAGTATTCACCTTTACACAATATCAGCACCACTGCCAACTATCCGGCAGTTCTTGTAACTACCGGCGATCACGACGATCGGGTGGTTCCTGCTCATTCTTTTAAATATATAGCTACTTTACAGGATAAATATAAAGGCGATAATCCGGTATTGATCAGAATTCAAACCAATGCAGGACATGGGGCGGGAAAACCAATTGCCATTACTATTGCTGAACAAACTGATATTTATTCATTTATATTCAAAAATTTGAATGTTAACCCTAAATACTAACAGCTATGAGAATAAAACTTGTTCTATTGTCATTTGTAATACTTTGGTTTATGAATAAACAGGCACAATCGCAAGCAACACAAACAGTAAAGGTGAAGAGCAAACTCGAAATTTTTGATCTCAAAACCCAGCAGCGAAAAGTTGTTTACGATACTCCGGATCATATCGAAGCTCCTAATTGGACTATGGATGGCAAGTTTCTGATTTTTAACAGCGGAGGTCTTATTTATAAAATCCCAGTGAATGGAGGAACACCCGAAAAAATCAATACCGGTATGGCCGATAACTGCAATAACGATCATGTTCTTTCTGCTGATGGTAAACAAATTGCAGTAAGTCATAACACGAAAGATAAAGGTTCCATAATTTACATTTTACCAATTACAGGTGGTGAACCACGACAAGTGACACCCAATGGTCCCAGTTATTTACATGGCTGGTCGCCCGATGGTAAAACATTGGCTTATTGTGCACAACGCAACGGCGAGTTCGATGTGTATACCATTCCTGCTGCTGGTGGAAATGAAACACGCTTAACCAATACTCCCGGATTGGATGATGGTCCGGAGTACAGCAGCGATGGGAAGTATATATATTTCAATTCGGTGAGAACAGGATTAATGCAATGTTATCGGATGAACCCGGATGGTTCGAAGCAGGAACAGCTTACTACCGACAATTATCATAATTGGTTTCCACATCCATCGCCCGATCGCAAATGGGCTGTATTTATCAGTTATGAGAAAGATGTGGAAGGTCATCCTGCCAATAAAAATGTGATGTTACGAATGATCCCCTATAATGGAGGAGAACCAAAAACACTCGTCAAACTTTTTGGTGGACAGGGCACCATTAATGTGAATTCCTGGTCACCCGACAGCCAGCAGTTTGCATTTGTTTCGTTCGAAATTGTGGAATAGTTGGTAGACGATAGTCGTAAGTCGTAAGTCGATATTTGGTAGTTGATAATCGATAATTGTAGATGAGGTTGTCTCAGAAGTTAAAAGGGTTTAGACTACGATTATCCTGACAATTTAAAGTCAAGTGTTTGGCATATTGAAGCGTAAATTTAAAAAATTGAATGAAGTTCTTTTCTAACTCATCCTGAGCGGAGTCGAAGGATGGACTGAAAATCTGCTTTTTAAAAAATACGTCAAAGGTGGCCCTATTCGATGGTAATACTGAGAATTGACCCCAGGAAAATGGGGCATAATGCGATGATGACAGTATTTGATAAAGTTCGAAGCAGCAGTCTCGAAAATTTAATATATTATTGAACCCAGGCTAGGCGCAGGCTCCTGTCTACGCCTTCTAAAACCACCTGCTAATCAAAACCTTTGGAACATTTATTCCAAACCACTGGTGGGCATAAACACAATATAAAACGAACAGAATTATTGCAAAAATAAATATTGTACCTAGTATTTTGCCAAACATGTGATGTCCTTTGCTCATCATCTTTTTAGCCATTGCTGTTACCAGTGAATCTAAAAATTTAAACGCCGGATAAAGTATCAATACCAAAACAATCATTCCAATTGCTGTGAATTTCAAAGGATTCGTAACTCCCCGGTAATTCATTAAATAATCTGTAATATAGCCGGTTAAAAGGTTTACAATTAAAACCGTGATTACCAATACACAAAAACTAAACAACCTTCTCATTTCAGAATTTCTGTTAATTAAAAATTACTTTTACATTTTAAGTTTGTAAATTAATAAATTTACTCAATATTGCATTCTTTGGCTGTAGTCGATTTGCCTTTTATCAGGATACGGGGATTTTTGGCCTGGTATATCTGGATGTTTATTCACCTGATGGCCATTTTAGAGTACGGAATAAAGTTATTGTTTTTAAAACTGAATTTGGAGTTACTTCACCTTTGACCAGTCACTCCAGTTGATTATCAGAAGAAATCACAACGAAAAATAATTTAAATATGGAAAGTATTTTAGTGACAGGAGCATCAGGTAACGTGGGAAGTTATGTATTGGACTTTCTTAAAAATAGGGAAGAAATTGAAGTAATTGCAGCTGTGAGCTCCCCTGAGAGTGCTAAAAAATTGGATACCCGAATCAAATCAGTAGTCCTTAATTTTGAAAAGCCTGATACCTTCGTCAATGCACTGGAAAATATAGACCGGATCTTTTTAATGCGCCCTCCGCAGATTTCAAAGACGAAAACCACTTTTCTGCCATTTATAGAACTGGCAAAGAAGAAAGGTGTGAAGCATATAGTTTTTCTATCTCTGATTGGTGTTGAAAACAATAAAATTGTGCCGCATTATAAAATTGAACAATATATTCTGGCATCGGGAATTCCTTATACTTTTCTCAGAGCAGGTTTTTTTATGCAAAACCTGAATACCACACATTTAAGCGATATAAAAAATCTTCGGAAAATAATACTACCTGCCGGCAATGGAAAAACAAGCTTTGTAGATACCCGGGACATTGCGGAAGTTGCTGCATTGGCTTTGTCAGAGAACAACCATTTTTTTAAGAAATATAATTTAACCGGCAATGAGGCATTAACGTATTTCGAAGTAGCAGAATTAATGTCAAAAGAATTAAAAACTAAAATTATTTATCAGCCAACATCAATAATTTCATTTTTTCGGCATTTGAAAAAGCAGAATCAACCCACTGCTTTTGTGTTTGTAGTAATTGCCCTTTACCTGGTAACCCGGTTTGGTAAAGCTGCTGCAATTTACCCGGATATTCAGCAAATATTGAATAGACAACCGATTTCAATGGTAAAATTTATATCGGATCATAAAAACACTTTTGAATAAAACGCATTTTTCGTATTTTTTATCGATATATCTCGCTTGTTAAAGACGTATTTATCAGATTTTATTCGAGAGCATATCTATTGATAATATATAATAATCTACCGCTATACATAGAAGGACGCTGGTTTTATTCATCTATATTAGTAACAAAATAAAAATAACCAAAGGGACTAAAAAAATCGGGTATGAAAAAATTTATGAAAATTAATGGGTTTTTAGCTGTTGTAGTTATAGCAATGATGGCTATATTTTCGGCTTGTGAAGGACCTGCAGGTGCTCCGGGAGCTAAAGGAGACGATGGTGCCAATGGTACCAATGGAACGAATGGTATTAATGCTAATGAAAATTGTACAAAATGTCACAATTCGAATCCTAGCCTTATTGCTAAAAGCAAGCAGTTAAATCATTCGTTGCATGTTACCGGAGAAGCCTGGCTGCAAAGTACTAGAAACAGCTGTGCTCCTTGCCACTCTAATGAAGGATTTTTGGATGTTATCGCAAAAAATCCTCCAAAAACCGCTTACGTTGCTTCTGCCGCAGCATTAACTGACCCTACACCACTTGGATGCCGTACCTGTCATAAAATACACACTGCTTACGATTCAACTGACTATGATCTGACAACAGTTGCTGCCGTTGACATGCTAATTGATGACACTAAACCCATGACTCTCGATTTAGGTGGATCAAGCAATCTTTGTGCTAAATGCCATCAGCCACGTACAGTTAAACAAATGGATTTTTCAGGTGCACCAGCAACTGCTTATACTGCAATTACCAGCTACAGATGGGGAACTCATTATGGTACACAAGGAGCTATTTATGGTGGAAAAGGTGCTTTTGAATTTACAGGAGCTGAAACTTACAGTAATTCTGCACATAAGGCATCTGCTAGTTGTGTATCATGTCACTCTGCTGCTGCGGTTGGAGTTTCTGGCGGACATACATTCAGCGTTGTTAATGAAGAAACAGGTGCTTTAAATACCAATGGTTGCGTTAAATGCCATACTACCGGAGCAACAATTCTGAATGGAAAGATTGCAGATGTAAAAACAGATATAGATGCTTTATTACTAGCCTTAGGCACAAAGTTAGATGCTTATCTTGAAAAAGAAGATGGAGTATATACCGGATATGTAGATTTATATGATGCAAATGCAAATAATAATGCACGATATAAAAATCCAGGAAGTGGAACTGTTGCATTCCCTGCTGTAGATAACAAAACTGCGGCTGCTCTTGCAAACTTTATGTTAGTTTCAAGAGATAGGAGTCATGGAATTCATAATTATCCATATACAAAGGCATTATTAACAAATACTATTGCTGCATTACCATAAATGCAAATTATTAGCCAATTTTGAACTGACTTAGGGCCACCAGCAATGGTGGCCTTTTTTATGCTTTTTTTTCGGGTTATTTGCCTGGCAAAGTTCTACCGATAGCTATTGGTAGAAGGCAGAACGTCCGCGGCCTGCTGCCATTAAGAAATAAATACTTTACTACATCCCCTTACAAAGAGGAAATCTTAAGTCAAGCTCATGTAATTTTCATCCGTACTTTTGTCTTGACACAAAAGTACCAAAAAGTCAAGGCTTCCTGATCCTTCGACAAGCTCAGGATGACGGCTAAAAACAAAAGATTTGACTACTGAGCCATAGTCGAAGCATGGTGACTTTTAGTTTACTTTTGTGTGGCAGACAAAAGTAAAAAATGATTGTATTTATCAAGTAGTTACACACGTTAGCTTAACGGCTAAGCCCCAGCCGCTACTCCCTTCGGTCGTGAGATCGCTTCGCTAAGTTGTAGTATCAAACTTAAATCGAATTTAATAATATTTCATTAAAGAAAAAAAGGCGGTAAGCTTTCGCTCCCGCCTTTCAAATCAAACTAGTTATACTTATTTTTTGAACGTTCTCATGTAATTAACCATTGCCCAAATATCAGCATCGTCCACTTTTTTATCGTACTTCGGCATATCTCCACGACCAAATTTGGTTTTGTAGAAATGTTCGCCGTCAGTCTGACCCTGATATTCTGCACCAGACATATCGCCCGATGGAGTATCTAGTGTGCGGGTCTTAGGACCATCACCTAACCCTTTTTTACCATGACACGAAGCACAATGCTGATTATAAAGAGCTTTGCCACTTGCAATGGATTCTGGTGTTGCTTTTACCGGATTTTTCATTGTCTTATAATTGGCAGGAACATCCCATGCTTTAGGTTTTGGTTGAGCCATTATAAACGACATCAATAACACTACAGCTACAGCTATAGTTGCTGTAACTGATAAAAATTTAATTGCTTTCTTCATATTTACCTCCTTTATTAATTTACAGTTGCTTTTTTAGCTTTTTTTATAATAATTAATTGAATAACAACATAAATATAATGAGCCCAAACGCCAATCAATAATATGGTTAAGCTTACAATCATCCACATAGGGGCAATCTGGGTCCACAGTGCACGATGTGTTACCAAAAGCTGCTGTTTAGGAACTCCCCACTGAGCAATTGTTGCAGACTCAACATTTCCATAAATCTCATGTTCGGCAATATAGGCAACTACATTTAAATTACCAATTGAATCTCCCGGCAAATTTATAGGAAATTCCAATGAACCTTTTCCTTCTTCATCAAGGGTTACTTCTCCAATTGGAAGTCTGCTAAACATTCGCTGTATTGAAACAATCACAGCTTCTCCTGACAAAGGTGATTCCGTACCATCTGAATTTATTTTATAGGCTTCTATTTTAGTTGTTTTTATAGTATCAACCATTTCGCATCTGATAACTATTTTTGTTTCAGTGAAAATAGCTTCAGTGGAAGCAGATTCATAAAGTTCGCTGCCTGCAAATACGGCATTTGCTGTAATAACACCATCCTTATTCCTTGGAATTTTTACACCTGGTTTCAAAAAAGCGATGGCATAACCATTTTTATCGGTAGTGTTTCCGTCGATGATTAAAAGTGAATCAGAACCAATGGTATAATCTACTTTTGCGCCCGACACAGGAAAATCGATTCTATTTTCGAAGAGCGATAAGCGAGATTTCAATTCGAAGCTGCCATCCACTAATTTCTTCACTACAAAGGTGAGATCAGGTGCTTTCTTCTCCGGTACATCATTTTGAGCCTGCAACGAAAAGCTGAATAAAATGACCGATATACTTAACAATATCAATTTAATGACTCTCATGACTGAACTGGTTTAATTTCCACACTTTCGACTTGCTCTGTTTCATCCACTTCTGTCATCTCCGAAATGGAAATGATGGGGATGAATTTAGCTGCAACCATCATCAACATTACAAAAACAGCAATACCTGCCGCAAAAATTGAGATTTCAACCCATGTTGGCGAATATTTTATCCAGGCTAACCGATCATCCTGAATAGGAAGAAATGGAGTTTCAAGCGTAGGGACAACAATTAAGTACCTGTTAAACCATAGTGATATCAGGGTGATAACTGCACCGATGGATATTAAATTAACTGTCCGGAAGCGTTTAAAAGCAAGAATTACCATTGGAACTATTACACCAATGTAATTGGCTACTACAAATTCCCAGAAATACTGTTTAAATAAATGGTCAATCAGTATCTTATCCATTCTCACCGAACCATACCATTTGGTAAGATAATCGCTGAAGGTAAAATATCCGTAAAAAGCTCCTAGTATAAGCAACATAACTCCCACATTCACAAAATGTTTTTTCGTGATGTATTCCTCAAGTTTAAATATTTTACGATATAACCACATTAAAACGATCAATAAACCTGTACCTGAATATACAGCTGCAATTACAAAATATGGGCCGAAAATAGTGCTGTGCCATCCTGGCTGGAGCGTTACACCAAAAATCCACGCCAACACGGAATATACGATGATTGCAATGGCAATAACCATGGCCGCCATTATATTCTTACTCTTTTTCAGAAGTTTAACTTGTTCTGGAGTCCCCCGATAATTCATCGCCAGAAAAGTATATGTTTTTTTCTTCCAGGCGGGAACTTTTAACCCAGCATAGTCGCGAAGCTTAGCAAAATCTTCGACAAATGAAAGGTAGAGATAAAGCAAGCACCCGACAATATCGGTCATAATGGCAATTACGTCCCAGGTGATGGGCGATTGAATGCGGGGGTAAATTAACAGGTAATGAAGTCGGTCGAATCGTCCCACACAGAAAATAATAAAACAAGGTCCGATGAGAAGTGAAATAACCGTAATTAATTCCCCCATTCTTATGATTGGTTTTCTCCAGTCGGTTTTTAAAAGGTGCAAAGCTCCCGAAATAATAGCTCCGGCATAACTCAAGCCCATAAAAAATATAAAATTCACTATGTATACACCCCAAACCACATGGTCGCGCATACCAGTAACATCGTGTCCATGGACAATTTGATAAATTAATCCATATATTCCGAGAGCAAATAATACCAGCATGGCTCCAAAAATGAGCCACCATTTTTTAGAAGGACTTTCCAGTTGCGGAGCAAATTCCTCCAATAATCTTTCAGATGTTTTGTCCATAAACTATGAGGGATTTGAATCTTTAGGAAATGTTTCTTTGATGATATCAATATTATCGTACCTCGATTTAATGGAATCGGGAATGCCTTCGTAACCTCTTTCCCAAGGGAATTGGCGTTCTGTAGGAGGTAAGTAATACACTGAAGGTTCTGTTCCAAGGTGTTCCATATGCCGGTATCCGCCACGTGAAGTGATAATCTCACTAAACCGTACTGTTTCAGTACCATTGGTAACAGTATCTTCCAGCATATCACCAAAATAGATCACACCCATAGGGCAGGCAGTGGCACATCGTGGAAGTTCATTGTTTCGGAGTTTATCCGGGCAAAATACACATTTGCCAACTGTTCCTTCTTTAGGAGGAACATTGGTTTCGGGTGAATATGGTATATTTTCAATTTCCGCAGAAACTTCTGGTTTCTTCCAATGGAAAACACGGGCTGAATAAGGACAGCCGGTCATGCAGAATTTGCAGCCAATGCATCTTTCTGTATCGACTAAAACAATTCCATCGGATCTTTTGTATGTTGCACCTACCGGACAAACACTTACACAAAGCGGATTGTCGCAATGGTAACAAGGCTTGGGAAACCAATAGGGAGCTGTTTGATCTGAATCTTTTAATAAATAGAGTTTAATCCACTCATGGTCGTGGGGCAGCTTATGTCCTTCCTGACAGGCATCTATACACTTACGCGCATTTTTGCATTTGGCCAGGTCAATAACCATTACGAATTTCCTCCCGGGAATACCCTTTTGAGCTTCCTTGCGGTCAATAAATATATCTTTGGGAGGTAATATGCTTGTTTTTTCAACTTCAACAAGCTTACCATCGGGAGTGAGTACTTTTATTGTTTCTTTAACGCCTTTTTCAGCAACAGGATCATTATTTGATGCAATTTTGGCTCCTGCCAGACCTGCTATCGATAATGCTCCTGCTCCCAAACCAAGCCTCAGAAAGTTTCTTCTTGATTTCCTTGCTTCACTTTTATCCATACATTGTTTTTATAATTCAAGAGTAATATCTTTCATTCGTGAACTTCGTGGTATCCGGTAATCATAGCTTTAAAATGGCTGCTAACCTTATGTCCGATAGTGCAGAAATATATATGAACTATCATAAACAGCGACACAATAAATCCGGCAATAACATGAAGTAAATCGGTAATAAATAGTCCTTTACTACCAAATAAATCATTCACCACAATCCCGGGAAATAGCAATGCCCAACCAGTTATAAAAAGAGCCGGAACAAATCCATACATTACAAAAACATAGGATAACTGTTGTAATGGATTGAATTTACGGGTTTTGTTGATAGGGTAGGGCGGTTTTTTGTGTGTAAAAATACCAAAAAGGTAATAGCGTGATTGGTTCAATAAGTTAGTTCCAAAACCTTTCCAATGGATCTTATAATAACTGCCATTCACAAATATTATATTTCCAATAAAGAATATCAGAAAATTTCCAGTTAATACAATGCCGGCAATGTTATGCCAGGCAACTGCTAAATCGAACCGGATCAATGGATGTTCCAGGCTTGAGTATTGCATACTCACTCCTGTAACAATAAGTAAAATACATGTCAAAGCATTGATAGTATGCCACACTCTAATCCATACAGGGTAATAATATATTTTCTCCATTGTAAAGCTATCGTTTAAATATCCTGATAAGCAGGTGAATAAAAATGCCCGAGAGAGTTAAAATTGCAAGTGCAATACTTATCACATTCAGGTAGTAATTACGGTTGGCGCCAATAACAAACGATTCGTTTAGAATAACTGTATTCAGAAAACCAAATTCCTGACGGTTTTTATGAACTTTATATTTGTACAACGATGCCATTAACAATGAATTCTGTGAATGACATTCTGCGCACCTGTGTACTGCTTTTTCCTTTGGAAGTACCATATGAGATACCAGTAATGTATCGTTTAACCTGGCATGACATTCCACACAGCGAACATTCTTAAAATGAAGTTCCTGGTTTGGAAGCCATTCGTGTTTTTCAACGATATTGGTCTTATCCTTGGTTGTAAGAACTTCCATGCGGTTAATATTGGCATGGCACCCTAAACAAATATTATTGTCGTATAATACTGTTTTGGTGATGTTTGTATTGCCACGTGCATTGGTTTTGTAGGTATGCGGATCGTGACATTGCCAACAGGTGAAAGCTTCTTTATCAGCTTCGTAATGTATACTTTTTTCGAATTGTGAGGTTATTTCTTCGAAATGGTATTTTGCATTAGCTTCATCCCCGGCATGACAATCCATACAGGCCCATCCTTGTTCTGCTTTCAGGTTGGCATCGTGAGGGTATTTACCATAATCTTCCGAATGGCAATCAGTGCATTTGAAAGTTTTATGGTTCGAAGTATAATAAAGAGTTGTATCAATTACATAATTGGGACATAACTCTTTTTTTATAGTGCGTGTGCTGTCAGCGTTAGAAAAATTATAATGGTAGTTTGCGTGGCACTTAAGACAGTTATTATTTTCGCTCCTGAACAAAACAGGTTTCTTTTTAGCTTCAGAAGTTTTTTCATTATCTTCCTGACCATTTAAATTAACTGAAATTAAGAAACAAGCACAAAGACAGCCTGCCAGAATGATAAAATGCCGGATCATTTAGTCTAAAATTTAAAACCTGACAGTAATATTAAAGCCTATTGAAAGACCTCCTTTAAAAAAATCGTTGTTGTTCATGGCCATGTTATACTGGTTAATGATGCTTCGATGACTTGCAACAAAAACCTGAAATGCGTGGGTAGCTGTACCTTTTTCCAAGCCAAATCCAAAATTAGGTTTTGGGGTAAAGGCATTTTCCACATTGCTGGTAATAAAAGTCTGATCGTACTCAAATGTCAAGCCCCAGGTAGGAGAGAATTTAATTTTTCCACCAACCGATAAGCCTATGTTGTAGTTATTGAAAGTGCTGTCGACTGCATTAAAATACATAAACGATGGTGCTGCCTGCAGAGATAAAACATCATTAAATTTCCTTGCAACTATGAATTGAGTAAAATAAGATAAACGATGGATATATTTGTAGTTTTCTTCAGGGCCAAAAAATTCTTTATCACGGGCATCAAGGGCTATATTTCCGAAATAACTTATCGAAACAGGAACACTGCCCGAACGTGTTTGCTGTAAAATAGCATATTTCACGTGTAAATCCTGAAGTTTGCGATCTCTTTCTGTACCAATACCCACCATAATTTTATCAGTGATGCCATAGTTAAAACCCATCCGGATATTGGATGAGGAATAAATACCAAAAACATCGTCAAATTTATTTTCTTTAATGTTACCGAAGCGGTGATGAATTACTAGTTCCAATGCTCCTTTTGAGGGAGTGATTGGTGTTTGGTTATCAATAAGCTGGGCAGCTTCAAACCATCCTCTCACAGGACGATTATCAACCTGTTCCTGTTCAGTGGCAGGTTGTTCTTCAGCTTCCTGAGCTAAAAGATTATTATTTAAAATTGTTACAAAACCTAAAATGCATAAAAACGAAATCAGCCTTTTCATATATTAAATATTAATTAGTTACATTAGTTATTTTTTGCTCCTTGTTCAAACCATTTTAAAATCTTGGCGAGATTGTCCGGAGAGGTATACCCTTTATGGGTATCATTGGTATTTAATTTAACATACGTTTTGCTTGATTCAGCATTTACAGTATCCAAAAAGGTACTTGTAGCAAGCTTTTTATAATAGTTAGTACTTTTTTTGAATACATCATGGCACTTGATACAGTCTTTCTGCAGAGCCGGAGCTACATCAGTCTGAAAGGACACTTGTTCCGGAATAACGGGAGACTCATATACAACCTTTTCGCATGAACTAAAGATTATAAATCCGCTAAACACAAACAGATAACTTATTAAATTACGCATTTTTATACTTTTTAAATGTTAATTAAAGCCCATCAATAAGTGTTAATGCTGAACTTTTCTCAAAGTTAATGGTTTAAGCCGAACCCCTGTACCATACGTGGAATGAATATCCTGTGAATATTATCGATTTTTGTCATTCAATTGACGATTTTTTCCAATCAAAAATGACTATTATATCGTTTTATTTCCATAATTTTATTTATAATAGCAGAATATTTCATCTTAATATATACTATGACTACATTCCATCGTTCATCGAATTGTCAAAGCTGTGAAGTATGTAATAGAAAATCTGTGTTTTTTCAGAGCCTGTCTGATGAAGAAATGAAAATGATTAATGTAAACAGGTATGAAATTACTTTCAAAGATGGAGAAAATATCATTAAACAGGGAACTACTTCATCGCATATGGTGATGTTAACTTCCGGAATGGCCAAAATGTATATTGAAGGTGTTGATAACCGTAATTTAATTCTTGAACTTGTGAAACCCTGGAACATAATAGGAGGACCAGGAATATATATCGATAACCGATACCATTATTCGGTAACAGCTCTCGGAAATTGCACGGCATGTTTTATAGAAACTGCAAATCTGAAAAAAGTAGTAAGGCAAAATCCCGATTTTGCAGAAACAATGCTTACACTTTGTAGTTTTAGTGGTTCAAAAAATTTTGAACGCCTTGTCAGCATTGTTCAAAAACAAATGCATGGTCGCATTGCCGATGTTTTGCTTTACCTTTTAAGGGATGTTTATGGTTCACCATCATTCGAACTCTCTATTTCCCGTCAGGATATCGGTGATCTTTCAGGATTATCTAAAGACAGTGCCATCAGAATTCTTAAAGAACTTGAAAACGAAGGAATTATTAAAATTGACGGTCGAAAAATAAACATTATTAAAGAAGATATACTTCAGATGATTTCATTTAAAGGTTAGGAAGTGTAGCCTTTTTGTCTGTAATGAAGCATTGATTCATCAGCACACCAATGAGCTGATCCGATCCTACACAAACACCCTTAATACTTACTGTACTTCCAATGGTAACTTCAACCGGAATTTCTTTAATAGTGGAATCCATCACGCATTTTATTCCCATATCAGGATTATCCAATGTTACGATGATTCCATGCATTTCACTGTTCTTAATATTGGCAATAACACCGGTAAGTTCAACAATTTTATTCCCATATTTAGCAAATGCAAGACTATCGTTTAATATAAATTCTTTATTCAGAACTTTTGATGTAAGTTGGTATTCACTTTTTTTGTTTTTAATACCGGATTGCTGTTTTACAAAATAAACAGCTATAATTGCTCCCAAAATAAATAAAGGAAGAAGTATTGAAAGAATAGTTTTCGATTTTGTATTCATAATTTAGTTTTAAAGTTTCTAAAGGAACAAAAAGATTTTCGAATATTCATTTTTACTATCTAAATAATTTATAAAATTCATCGGTCGAATGTCACCCTGAGTGGAGTCGAAGGGTAGAGCTCTTCGGGTCTGCTTCGACTCCGCTCAGCATGACAAGAAGCTTTATGTTATGACAAAAGGACAAGAGAATAAAATTATTGTGCAACATAGCCGTCAACTGCGGACAGGTTTTTAATATTATTTCAATTTTTTCTGTAATTTCAACCTCTTATTTAAAAAGCATATGTTTAACCTGCAGGATATTCAGATTGATAATGTCATCACTCATTATATTGGATCTAAAGCTGAAGATGAAGGTACCAGGACTTCCGACAGCGAACTGGAAGCTGATGATAATACTTTGGACGTATTGAAACAATACTTTCTTAATCCATTTAAACCTGAGGAATACTTTCATCTGGATAAAGATGAAACCATGTATTCTCATATAAATGAAATATTTAAGGACAAGGAAAAATTCGTTGAAAAATCGGTTAGTATTTCTAATTATTTGTATCAGGAATCGGAACATCCTAAAATAAAAGCCGGCGAATTATACATTGTATATTTCAGCAATGGCATTATCGATGGAGAAGTGGTAGATGCCATTGGTATATTCAAAAGCGAATCGAAAGATACATTTTTGAGGGTTAAATCCTTTTCGGGCGGTTTCGATATAGTACCCGAAACCGGTGTTAATGTTAACAAACTTGATAAAGGTTGTCTTATATTTAATACCGAAGCCGATCAGGGTTACCTTGTTTCGATTGTTGATTCTTCCGGTAAGGGAGCTGATGCACAATACTGGCGCAACAGCTTTTTGCATCTGAAGCCCCGTCGCGACGATTATTATAAAACACGAAGCTACCTCGATATGTGTAAAAGCTTTGTGGTGGAACAGGCACCAAAAGAATTTGAAGTAACCAAAGCTGATCAGGCTGATTTTCTGAACAAATCGGCTAATTTTTTTAAATCGAATCAGGAGTTCGACCTTCAAAGTTTTACCCAGGAAGTAATTCCTCAGCCCGAAATTGCCGAATCGTTCAAAGAATATAAAAAGCAGTACGAAACTGAAAAGGATGTTAAACTGGAGGAAGAATTTTCCATATCGTTACCGGCTGTGAAAAAGCAGGCCAAAATTTTTAAAAATGTAATAAAGCTGGATAAGAACTTTCATATATATGTTCATGGAAACAGGGAATTTATAGTGAAGGGTTTTGATGAAGCAACCGGGATGCATTATTATCAGCTTTATTTTAAAGAAGAAGAATAAAATTCTGTTTTTACATACTTAGGCTGTCAATTTTGAGTTTGAGAAGGAACAATATTTCTGATATTATGTTATGTTGATTGACAAAAATTTTATTTATTAAAATATATATTATGAGGATTCTTTTAGTTTCATTGATAGTGTTAAGTTTTCTCTCTTGCAACAACTCAGGTGACGAGGACAATAAACCGAATTTAGCAAACGATTCTATATTATTAGATTCTTTGGTTATGGGCGCTGATTATGCCAACGATATTTATTATAACCTGAAAAATGGAGATGAAACTGTTGTTCCAAGAAATAACTGGGATATTGGTTTTAAAACAAACGTACGCAGTTCAAGTATCATCATTAACAGTACTTCTGGAATAAATTTATGGGAATATCCTGTTGAAGATACTACCAAATGGAATACATTGGATACTGCAGGTCTTAAAAATACATGGCATGCGCTTGTGAGTTCCGATACAACATGGTCGTTAAGTGCTTTTGAAGCCAATCAGAAAGGGCACCCTGATTATGGTTGGGGCGAATACAACAGTATTACCCACGATGTAAACGGTAATTCGTTATTTGTAATTCAATTGCAGGATGGAAGTTATAAAAAAATTATCATTAAAAAACGCGAAGCCAGCACAAACACTTATTATTTCAAATATGGTAATTTAGATGGCTCATCAACTTTAGAAAAAACTGTTAAATGCAGCGATTATCCAAAGAAAAACTTTGTTTATTATAGCATGTCATTGAACAAGTTAGTTGACCGTGAACCAGATATGGACAAATGGGACTTATTACTAACACGATATATTGCTATGATACCAATGGGTCCCGGAGCTCCAGTTCCATACCCTGTTGTAGGATTTTTGCAGAACGAAGGTGTTTTGGTAGCTAAAATGAGCGGTGACACTGCATCGAACAATTATTCAGCATCTGTTTTTAAAACTGGCATGAATACCATTGGATACAACTGGAAAAAGCAAGTATCGCAAACATCAACCGATTATATCATTACCCCCGATACATATTACTTTATTAAAACAAAAGATAACAGTACTGTAAAACTATTATTCAAAAAATTTGAAAGCAGTCCAAAAAGTAAAGTTGTTTTTGAAAGAAAAATATTGAAGTGAAAATTCAAAGATATTTAACAGGCTGGTATGCAATTCTATTATTTGCATGCCAGCCTGTTTTTTCTCAACTCCGCGATACTGTCGATCTCGACGAAGTGGTGGTTACAGGCGAAATGAAACCTGTACTTACCGACCGTTCCCTGTATCAGATAAAATCCATTTCGGCTCGGGAAATCAGGGGAAGGGGAGCCACAAACCTTTCAGAATTATTATCCAATGAATTATCATTCCGGATTTCGCAGGATGCTGCTTTGGGATCTTCGCTTAAATTAAATGGATTATCGGGCGAACATATTAAAATATTAGTCGATGGCATTCCACTAGTGGGTCGTCAGGCTGGAATTCTGGACCTGAGTCAGATAAACATGTTTAAGGTGGATCATATCGAAGTGGTAGAAGGTCCCATGTCGGTTATTTATGGGAGTAATGCACTGGGCGGAGTGATCAACATTATTACCCAACGTCCTGTTTATGGAGACAGAAGTAATTATAAGATACGCACGTATTATGAAACTGCCGGTGTTTATAATGCCGATGTTGATGCAACACTAAGCCGGAATAAACATACATTTAACCTGAGCGGAGGACGACATTTCTTTGGTGGATTTTCTGCTCCACATGACGAATTTCGATATCAGACCTGGAAACCTAAATTGCAATGGAATGGAAATCTCGACTATTCATTAAGAACCGATAAAATGAGGTTAAATATTGGGAGTTCTTTATTTTCTGAAGAGCTTCGCAATAATGGAAACCCTGTAGATAATCCTGAAAGAGCATTAGACGAATATCATTATACCACCCGAAGTCTCAATAAAATAGATTTTTCAATGCCAGTATCGACAAAGTTAAATACCACTTTGCTGGCATCGTATTCTTATTATAAGAAGGTAAAAGCTACTCATGTTAAAGATCTTGTAACACTCGAGGAATTCCCGTATGATTTGGCCAGCGCTCAGGATACTACTACTTTTGGTAATATCATGGGCAGATGGATGCTTGGTGGAAAGTTGTCCAATAAAGTTGAAATGCAATCGGGATTGGAATACAACCAGGAAAATGGTTTCGGGAAGAGAATAGGAGGGGATCAATCGATGAGTGAAGCTGCTGTTTTTTCATCGTTTAAATATATGCTTATCAAGCCTCTCCAGTTCCAGGCGGGCTTACGATATATCCACAATTCACGTTATAATGCACCATTGTTATTTAATTTCAATGCATTGCTGGATGTTTCATCGAAGGCCAAAATTAGGCTATCATATGGAAAAGGCTTCAGAGCGCCTTCTTTAAAGGAACTTTATTTTGAATTTGTCGATATCAACCATAATGTGCTTGGAAATACCCGACTCAAACCTGAAGAATCAATATATACAGGTTTTAATGCCGATTATATCTTCAGTAAACTTTTGAATGCAAGTTTTAGTTTGTTTCAAAATGTAATTGATAAAAAAATAGACTTACTTTATAACTCAACTGATGCAAGTAAAGCTCAATACTTTAATCTGCCGGGAAAAACCACCATAGGCGGACTGAAATTGCTCTTTACTTTTAATATGAATGATAAAATAAGGGTTCAGACTGGTGCGCAATTAAATGGACAATCGAAACTTGCTACGAATCAGTATAACTGGTCAACCGATGCTTCAATGAATGCTTCCTATAATTTAAAAAAACTACAATCCAAGATTTCTTTGTATTATAAGTATAATGGGGAAATTTTATTTTACACGGCTGATTACGATGAAACCGGCGGATTGGAAAAAGTTAATGAAAACTTTCTGGACAAATATCATTCGCTTGATGTTATAATTACAAAATGGTTATGGAATGAGAAAGTTGAAATTTCAACTGGCGTAAAAAATGCATTTAATAATACCAATATTTTGGGAAGGGGTTCATCGGGTCCGCATAGTGGTGGCGATGGACCAAATAACAATCCTGTAGGCTGGGGACGATCTTTTTTCGTACAATTGCAATTTAATTTAAATTATGACCGCAATGTTCCTCAGAAATAGCATTCTGTTTTTTTGCCTTTTCCTTTTGTGTTGCGGTTGTTTTAAAGAGGATACGCCCATTGATCCTGTTACCCGAAACGGCATCAGGATTAAGAATTCCATGTACAACTTTCAGACTTTTTATGATTTGTCAAGCAATTCATCATCTACCAACCCTAATGGAAGTTGGGACCTTGCATTCGAAAATACGACCGATGGATGGCATATCCGCATCAATTACTCCCATTTTTCAGGAGTTTATCGTACCGGTAGTACTGATTTTAATGCTACTTCTTATACAACAGAAGATAAAAACTGGATTTACGATGCCAGTAGCGGCAATCCGGATTCTACCGCAGTAGGAAACTGGCGCGATACGACAAGCGAAGGACCGCTGGTTTATCTGATTGGCACATACGACGGCATCAGGTATAAGCCATACAGGAAAATTAAATTTTCGGCAGTAACCGATACCTCATACATGTTTACGTTTGCTAATTTTGATAATTCAGATGTAAATGAATTTACAATTAAGAAAAATCCTTCCTTTAACAATACTTATTTTTCCTTTAAAACCAAAGATACTGTATCGGTTGAACCTTCCAAAAACAATTGGGATATCCTTTTTACCCAGTATACCACTACCTTGTTTACCAAAGAAGGAATAGCAACACCTTATATTGTTCGTGGAATCTATGTTAATCCTGGTATTGTTTCTGCAATGGTCGATTCGCTTACCGGTTACGCCAATATTACATCCGGGCATATTGACCTTTCAAAAATGAGCTCAATACAGGATAATATAGGTTATAACTGGAAAGCAGTAGAGATAAACCAGTCGGCGAATACTGCCCGATATGCTGTGCGAAAGAACTATTCTTATATTATTCGCGATACCGAAGGTGTGTTTTACAAGCTTCATTTTCTCACTTATGTGAACGATTCGTTGCTGGTAGGCTACCCGATGTTTGAAAAGGAGAGGCTGGAGTAGGTTTTCGGAAGATAAATTTTATTTTCTGTGTATCTTAATTTAGCATTATGAGGAATATTTTGATTTAAGCAGGTTTATATGGAATTGTAAAAGTGAAAGTGGTGCCTTTTTCCGGTTCCGATTTGAGAGATAATTTTCCTCCAAGCAGATCAACCAATCCTTTTACGATCGATAATCCCAATCCGGTGCCACCACTGTTCTTCAATCTGGAATTGTTTAACTGAGTAAATCTTTCAAAAATAAATTTTTGTTTATCGGCAGGGATACCCACGCCTGTATCTGTAATAGTAAACATCATATTATGATCATGGAATGAACATTTGCCATTAACGAAGCCTTTTTCTGTAAATTTCAACGAATTATTCAAAAGATTTATAAGAATTTGTTTCAATTTAACCTTATCGGTAAAAATTTTACAATTCTCGGGCGAACTATCTATGGAAAGTCTGAAATCAATATGCTTTTTATTTAATCGTTTCCGGTATTCAATGAAAAAATTAAGTAGTTCAGTTATCAAATCATTCATATTTAATTCTTCATAATTGACAGAAAGCTGACCGGATTCTATTTTGGCAATGTCGAGAATATCATTGATAATATCCAGTAAATCGTTGCATCGTTGGTTGATAATTTCGGAATATTTTTCAAGTTTGTTTTTGTTATCGAAATATTTATGCAATAAACTCGAAAATCCCATGATTGCATTCATGGGTGTCCTTATTTCGTGACTCATATTCTGAAGAAAAGCAGTTTTTAAACGGTCACTTTCTTCAGCTTTTTCTTTGGCAATTTCTAACTGTATATTCGTATTCTTAAGATTTTCAAAGCTTTTGGTCAGTTCTTGATTAAGAGAAGAATATTCATCATTAAGAATTTGATATTCTTTGTTTTTATTTATAAGTGCCTCTTCTGCTTTTTTGCGTACGGTAATATTCTCACCGATGCTTGCTGTGCCGCTAATATTTCTGTCGGCATCGTGAAGAATTGTATTGTTCCATAAAATCAACAGTCTTTCTCCTTCTTTGTTGATAATTTCATTTTCATAATTATGGGAGAATTCTGATCCTTTTATAACAGAAAAAAAATTGTGTTTTATCTGAACTACGATTTGTTTATCGATAAAGATATCGAACCAGTTTTTACCCAGAATTTCATCGGATGTGTATTTGGTAATTTTCAATAAATATTCGTTGCAAAAGATTATATTTCCATCAATATCAAGCATAACTGATAATAGCTTAACATTTCGCATCAAATCCGAAAACCTTCTCTGTGATTCTATCAGGTTTTCCTTTTCAAGAATTAGTTCGCGGGTGCGTTCAATAATTCTTTGTTCCAGCAATCGCTGATGTTGTTTATTCATTAATCGCTGGTTTCTTTCTTCCAGGATTATGCCAATCATAAAGATAAAATTATTCAGATAATCTTCGTAAGGTGAATATAAGTTGTAGTCGGATACGCTTAAAATTAAATGGCCATATTTTGAATCATCAACACCAATAGGATAGTTTACCTGAAATGGTAAACTATCCTTTTCTAAATAATCATCAAAGTACTCAGCTTTAGAAATTCCGGGAATATCAAGTAGTCCTTTGCAAACAAAACTTAATATTGAATTTTTGTCGGGCAAATTATTCATTAAACTTTGCATCAACAATAATTGCCCTAAAACTTTAGGATCTAATTGTCCCTGAATCATATTTTTAACTACTGATTATTGCTATTGTTTGAGAGATATTCTTCGGGCTGGATATAAAATGGATTTCTCACTACAGAGCCACGGACTACAATGTACGGATGTACTTTCAGAACATCCATGATTGTTGAGCCGTCGAATAAACGGGCATCGTACTGACAAACAGCATTTACAGGGTATTTTTTTATTAACATGCTAACTTTGGATTCATATTCGAGTAAACGTGATCCCCCCGGAAGCTTTTCTATTTCAGGGCTCATTTCGCCGATAACCCTAGCTCCTGAACTGTTTTCGTGTATACTTTCGTAATAAAATGCTTTTAATAAATCCAACATTCTTTCGGGATTGAAATTTCCATCCTTAAAGTAAACTTCGCCACTTTTGGCTAAAGCAAATTTACCTGATTTCTCAACCTCTTTATAATCGAACCCATGTCCTTCAAAAAGACCATTTAATGTGTTTTCAGATTCTTTTTCTGAAAAACAAGCAGTTTTTTCTCCTGATTTAATTCCACTGATTATAAAATTTATCAATGCACTATGACGCTCATCGTCATCATTGAAGATCTGACAGATATGAATGCCGGGATCAAATTGCTGATTGGTAAAACCTAATGAGATTTTATGAGGGCTGCTTTCCATAACAATTTTCTTTATGATGAGTATTCTAAAATTAAGTGATTATTTTAAACAAACAGTTAAAATCATACTTTTTAATCTTTTATTACCTGAAATATTTTTACTAATAAAACAGTATACCTAGGAAAATATTCCTCTGTTTGTCCTTTAATTTACCTATTTATTTGTCTGTTTCAGCTTATTAAAATTATTCAATGTCTTGGAAAATATAGTTTTATTGAAAATTGATCGTTAATTGAACAAGTTACGAAACTAAATCTGAATAATATGAAAGAATATTATGTGACAAAAAATTATGTAGATGCCAATGAAGACGAAGGTTTCTTTGTTGAAAAGATCAGAACTGATAATAAAGATATCACCCGAAAAATAGATATTGATTCAATATTCGAAGATGATGATGATCTGGTAGAATATTTAGCAGAAGTATTTGATCAGGATCCTGATGATATCGAAGTTATTGAAGAAGAGCATAAAATTGAGTTCTCAGGCGACACTAACAAGCTCGACCCTGACGATAAAGGAATGATTCAGGGATAACAAAGCTTTGGAAATTATGACGCTCAATATGACAAATAATTGATTTTCAAGCGTCAGGCTGTACGTAGTCGAAGTCTTTTTAAATTTTGAGACATACCTCTTTATTTATCTAAAAACCAAATAGCTAAATAATTATCCAAATAATGCGTGGGAAATAGATGTTGATCTCTTAGTAAGAATTCCCGCAGTAATAGCAAATAATCCAAAAATTACATGTGGCAGGTAAACAATATCATCAAACCGAAATAACCACGGTGAAATAGCAAGAAAAAAACCAACTGCCATGTCCATAATTAAATGGGTTTTCATGGGTAACCATTTGATAACACCCAATTCATAATTTGTAACCAAAGCCAGCAGCAAAACAATAAATCCTATCACCATAGGAATAACCTGGGCTGCTCCACCATTAACAAAATTAAAAATCCAAGGCGAAAGGATCAGCAATATTGCCCAGGTATAATCAAGAATACCATGCGTTTTTGTGCTTAAGATTTTCATAACCCAAATTTTAGTTAAACAACGAATTATGAAATTCAAATGAAATGCCAAACAAGGCATAGTTTGTGTAAAATGTGGGAAATGGCTTCGGCTATGCTAAGCCTGACCGATGTAAGTCAGATTTTTGTCATATTGAGCGGAGTCGAAATACGACAAAAATCTGATTTTTGAGACAGCCTCATTAATTTTTCTTCAACCATGCCACAAATCCTCCTCCCGGAGCCATTTTTATTTTGATTGTTGTATTCTTATCCATGCTTTGGGTTGCCTGTACCAATTTTTCAGCGTTTATATTTGAATCTGCAGCATCCGAAAAGGTTGTGGCAGTATATTTACCGGCATCAAGAAAGTCCAGTTTTAATTCAATTTCACGTGCTTCGGAGTTGGTCATAGCACCAATAAACCAGTCGTTACCCGATTTACGTACCGAAACAATATATTTTCCAACTTCGCCGGAAGGAACATAGGTATCGTCCCATTTTGTTGGTACTACTTTTAAAAAGTCGATTCCCTGTTGGTCTTTATAGTTGTCCGGATGATCACAAACAGTCATAATGGGACTATCGAATACCACAAACTTGGCCAATTCCTGGCAACGGGTATTCATTACATTTGCCGGGGTACCGGTTTTAAAAGTCTCAGGGTTGCGGTTTAAAAATCCGCCCGGTGTGTAATCCATTGGTCCTGCCAACATGCGTGTAAATGGGAGGGTAGTATTGTGTTCAGGTGTTACCCGGGTCGACCATTTTGCATATTCATTGCCCATGACACCTTCGCGGGTAAGAAAATTAGGATAAGTCCGCTGCATTCCATCGGGTTTATATGCTCCGTGAAAATTCACCAGTAAATGATGTTCAGCGGCAGCTTTCACAATTTTATGATACCAGTTCACCATTTCCTGATCGTCGCGGTCCATAAAATCAATCTTTATACCTGCAATTCCCCATTTTTCATACATTGCAAAAGCTTCCTTGTATTGGCGTTCAGCATCAGTATTATAAAGCCAAACCCAGCATCTCACATTCTTTTCTTTTGCAAATCGTAATACTTCAGGCATATCCACCGCCGGGTTTATTTTTGTTATATCGGCATCGGGTTGGTTAAAAGGACCATACCATTGCCAATCGATCAGTTGATAAGGAAAACCCATATCGGAAGCAAACTGGATGTATTTTTTGAGTGTTTCGGTGTCCATTTTCACTTCTGCGCTCCACCAATGATCCCAGGCGCATTTCCCTGGTTTAATCCACGAAACATCCTTTATAGCACAGGGTTCGTTCAGGTTCATAATTATTTCTGACTCCACCAGCCGGCCTGGTTCTTTTCCTAAAAGGATAACCCTCCACGGAGAAAAATGATCGGTGCTAATTTTAACCTTCACTCCATTCTCATCCTGTTTTGGAAGAGGAGAGAGCTTTGTTTGAAGTGTGATCCCCTGTTCGTCCGTTTGGCTTTTGCGGCCAATATAAAATCCGGCCCAGTCTTCAATATTGGCTTCAGTTATGGCAGCATAGCAAATATCCTTAACTTTTACCAGGAAAGGTAGTCCGATTATGCTCTTCTCATTTAAATCGCCAATTTTACCAGGTGAAAATTCTGTTTCCTGTGAGGAGGTATATGAATTATAATTGGCCATCCATGCATCGTAGTTTTCGGCAAATTTGAAAGATGATAGTTCCCGGGTAATCTCGCGATTGGAAAAGCCGTGCTGCATAGGTAAAAAATACCGGAAAGCCACACCATCATTATACACTCTGAAGTAAAGGCTAAATTTACGTTGTGGATATTTTTTTTCTTTCAGTTGAAGTTGAATTTCTGTACAGTAATTGGTAATCTCTTTATGTTTGCTGGCAACAGGTTCCCATTTTTCGTTAATAACTTTTTTAGTGCTGTCAGTGATAAAAATATCATTACCCAATAATGGCTCGTTAACGAATTGAAATCCTAAAACTGAAGGCAAAACCACAGTTTTCCCCTGGAAGTTAACAGAATAACTCAATTTTTCGCCAGCGGCTATTTCTACCGATATGTTTTTGTCGGGAGAGTAAACCCGAACCTTTTGGGCCTGAACCGTAATTAATAAGGTAATAATAAATGAGATAGACAATATTTGCTTCTTCATAGTCAGTTAAATAGGTTGAATTGCAAATATATTAATAAATGTATTTTTAACAATTATAATTATGAAGGACTCAAAAAGTTTTGGCATAAATTTTAATTCCCCTGTTCGGCTTAGGTTGTGCCTAAGTTGGCTATGTCATAGCCACAACAGACTTTAGCATAAATTTTAATTCCTAATGCGAATTAAGGTTTAAAACACTTTATTTGGCCAAATTATCGCCTTTCCCGTTTATCAGGCTGAAAGCCTGAGACAACAAAGGACAGGGCAACGCCCTGTCTAAAGAGATACCATTTGTTGTTGCAGGCTTTATGCCTGCGATATGGGTTTATACCCACCTATTCGAAACCGGTTTTTATCCCAGCCTTTCAGGCTGAACGGCAGTGAGGAACCTTTAGAGCCTTGGGTTTCACCCAAGGTTGCGATGTCTCAGACTTTCAGCCTGAAGAAAACGAGACAGGTACTTTGGATCCAAACTGATTATTAATCGATTAACTCTTAATTTACATTTTAAAAAGTGCCGAATGATCAGTTAATTGGCGCATTACATGTTACTGTGCCAGCTTATGCTCCTTATTCAATTTAACCCAACCCAACATGCACACTAAGCCTAATGGTATTAAAAGAAAATATCATTTAAAAATCACTTTTCGATAACATTTCATACCCTGATACAACATCAAACAGTTCTTCATCAATAGAGCTTTGACGCAAACTATGAAACTTATGGCTGAGATCGTCCTGTAATTCATCTATATTTTTTTCGGCGCGTTGCATTGCAGCCAAACGACTTGCGTTTTCGCTGGCTAATGACTCAGCGCATGCCTTAAACATGGTAGTAAAAAGATAGGCATGGATAAGTGCCAATATGGTTGGCTTAATTCCTCCAATAACCTGCGGTATTAGTTTTGTTGGCCATTTAAGCTCTGTGAGCGACTGCCTCCATTTTTCATCCAATGGCAGCAATCGTTGCTTTACTGGTTCGTAACCAGCCACTGATTTTGGTTTATTATGGAAAATATAAACTTCCGTTGTATTTCCCTTGTCAAAGCTTTCTTCACTTTTTACTAAAATTTGCTGAACAAGCGGAGTAATTGCGTTAACAGAATTAGGTACCGGATAAAGCTGGGTGGTATTAAAATTAATATCTGAAAGTAGCAATTGAATTCGTTCGCCTACAGCCCATATTTCTTTTTTACCCTGTATGTCATGGAGTGATTGAGATACAAATTCGGTAAGTGAATCGTTAAATTGACCCACCAAGCCTTGGTCTGAGCCAAAAACAATGGCATAAATTGATTTCTCGTTGTTTCCTTTTGGTGGGTTTTGCTCGGGTAAAGTGTCAATCTTTTCCTGCCTAAAATAAGCAATGATACCCAAAGAAACAGCCCGGTAGTAATCGCCAAGCGAACTAACAGCCAGCTCGTATTGCCCGATATTTGAAGCTGCCATAGCTTTCATTGACTTGACCACTGATTTGAGATCAGTGGCTCCGTTCAGTTTTCTTTGCAAACTTGCTTGTGTTTCCATTAGGTGTTGTTTTGGTCTGTTTCAGGCTTTTCCTGAAAAGGTTCAAGTATTTTCCCAGCCATTTCCAAAATTGTTTCCCGGTCGGAACTGCTCAATTCTTTATCCGACACTAAGCGTTTTAGCATTTCGGCAGGAAGTTCAGTGTTCATTTTCTGTAGGACAAGCTCTGCCTCCTTCATTTTACCAATGGGTATGGTGTCGAAAAGTCCGCTGGTTAATGAGAGAAGTATTACTATTTGTTCAGGAACCGACATGGGTTGAAGTTCATGTTGTTTGAAACACATCCGAATTCGTTTTCCACGTTCGATAATTTTTTTTGTAGCTTCATCCATTCGAGTGCCGAAACGAGCAAATGATTCTAATTCCTCGAATTGTGAGTAATCGAGTTTTAGGTTACCTGTAATAGACCGATATGCTGGTAATTGTGCTTTACCACCCACACGCGAAACGGATTTACCCACATCAACAGCAGGCAATATTCCTAATTCAAATAGTTTAGGGGAAAGGTAAATTTGCCCGTCGGTAATGGATATAAGATTTGTAGGTATATACGCTGATATATTTTGAGCTTCTGTCTCAATAATTGGCAAAGCTGTAAGTGAACCACCTTTAAGTTTTTCGTTCAGGTGAGTTGACCGTTCCAATAATCGTGAATGGATATAAAAAATATCGCCGGGAAATGCTTCACGTCCCGGAGG
>JBBQEI010000031.1:0-55418 GCA_038320545.1 Bacteroidales bacterium | reverse complement strand
TGCCTGATTTTGATATGAAGTGGATACTTTTCGATCCATTACCAAAAATCGAAGAAAACTGATAATCTGTGGTTCTTCAATCTTATCAATATCAAATTTTGAGTAGTAATTGATAAATTCTTCAAATAATCCTTTATGTTTTGATGGTTCTTTCGCTGTAAAGCATTTCGGTTAACTTCAAAATCATTTCTTCCGGACATTCGCGGTAATTCGGAACATCATAAGCATTTACTTTTTTTAATCCTTTGCCGCTTGCTTTTTCTAGTAGCTGATAAAACGAGCCGTCATAGAAAGACGGAGGTCTCAATGAACCAATGAAGGGCTGAACGTCAGGTTGTCCCCAATTCGATGCAAATGTACCCGCCGTTGTATTCCTGCTCCTTTTGCTGCATGCTTCAATACAAGGCTCATGCTGGTAAAACTGTACTTTTCTCCCGGCCTCTCTCCTTCAAATAAATATACCTTCGGCTTAATTTCCTTTAAATATTCTTCCAAAAGCCCTTTTAATCGTAACGAAAAAACTGTTATCCTGTCCTTACATCCTTTCCCCTCATTTACTCTTAATTGTCCGCTTTTGGTATTGATATCGCATACACGTAGTTCCCGAACCTCACTTCGCCGCAATCCTGCCGAATATATATCAGAGCAAGTAATAATTTATGTTTTATATTCTGAAGCTGACTATATATTTCAACCACTTCATCCCTGTCCAAAACATCGGGTAACCGATGCGCAGGTCGAGGCCGAACCAGATATTGGCCTGGAATATCCCGGCCATAAATAGTTCTGTAAAAAAACCTGATAGCGCTTATTAAATTATTTTGAAATGCTTCGCTCCTGGTTCGGGTCTTCAACAAAACTTCCTTTATCTTCTCATTCGATATCTGAACAGGATGCTTATATCCGGCCGACTGTAAAAAGAACATGAAGAAAGCTGAATAAATGCGTTTCGACGATATTGAAAAATCGGTTGTGTCTAATATATTCCTGAGCTGAACCTAGTAAACCGATTCCATTTTATAATATGCTAACAAACTATAAACCCTATTCCTCAAGTACTCAGGTGTAGAAACGATGCCTTTTGTCTCAAATAAAAACTCCTTCGGATTTATAAGTGAAATATGTTCCTGCAATAAAATTGTAAGAAATTCCTGTTCGAAGGCATGATCCTTTACCGGAGGATAATCGTACAAGCTTTGGGCACCATTTAATGTATTCCCTGAAATTTGTCCCGAAGTTAAATTGAGGTGATATGCCAGAAACAAACAAGAGCGTGTCCAACTCACTCATATTGATAAAACCTTCAATATCGAATGGCAAGTGAATTAATGAATGGTTAGCGACCATTCGCCATGGCAGATCGTTAGAAGAATGCTCAAGAAATGTTGAGACCACTACAGGTTCAATGCCCTCTTCAGTCTCATTACTCAGGCTTTCTGCTGTTAAATTTGAAAGTCATACTGAATCATAATTCATGCGAATTAAGGGTTTAACGATTAAAATATGCAGTTTGTATCTAAGAACCTGACTCGTATTCCTCAGGCTGAAAGCCTGAAACATCGCAACCTTGGGTGAAACCCAAGGCTCTAAAGGCTCCCCACTTCCGTTCAGCCTGAAAGGCTGGGACAAAAGCCGGTATCGAATAGGCGGGTATAAACCCATATCGCAGGCATACAGCCTGCAAAAACAAATGGTATCTCTGTACGACAGGGCGTTGCCCTGTCCTTTGCTGTCTCAGGCTTTCAGCCTAAAAAACGGGTCAGGCGATAATTTTGCCAAAATAAAGCGTTTAACCCTTAATTCGAATAATTCAATGTTGATTAGATTAGGAATTGAATTAATTAATCCACACTTGACTCCGCTCACTTCGACTCCGCTCAGTGTGACAATAATAATAGTTTGTCAGGCTAAGCGGACTCGAAGAATTCATTTCCAGGTCATTCAGGAGCTAAGTCGAAGAATTCATTTCCCTGTTATCCAGAGCGGACTCGAAGAATTCGTTTCCACGTTATCCAGAGCGGAGTCGAAGGATAACGTGGAAATCAGACAGCCTCCTGAATTAAATTGCATTTTCAAATTAAAACCTCAGGATTTTAATGCGGAATCCCTTTAATATAGAATATTAGTTGAAGGTAATTAAACAGAAATACACCGGGTTGATCTTTCTTCCATAAGAAAGGAGAATCGTTAATCTGGTATTTTCTCTAAAATAAGTTCGAAAGTATTTTTAAGGCAGAATTTCACTTTATGTTCCCTTAACCAGTTTTTCATGGGAGGGGTATTGTCGATCACCAGAAGTAAATCTTTGGCGGCTGTGGTACCACCGGTAATATTGATAACTTTTCCTTTCACCAAGTCAAAACTAAAAAAATAACCTAATTTGTCTTTTTTATTGGCGCTTTCAAATTCGTGCTTATAGAGTTGTATTTTTTGGGTACTGTCTTCAGTCTTTTTTAGCAGAATCCTGATAGCAGGAGAATATTTTAGCCAAATATGTTGATATTTAGTTTGATCAAACATAATAAAAATTAAATTTAAAAGTTTCAGCCTCCTCCCCACAAATCACCTAACAAGAGCCCATGGCATCGCGATCTTCAGATGGAATCAGTATACAAAAATATTAATCCCCGGGTTAAATTAATCCTATTTTCCAAGAAAAAATCTTCATGTACTTTACGCTGTGAAGATAATGCAAAAACCCGTACACATAACTATAGAGAATGAAAAATACTTTAATTATTACTTTTTAGGATTCTTTCTATTTCGTCCATCAGCATGTTCATCGAGGCAATTGCTTTGTCAAAGGGTTCACTGCTAGTCATGTCTACACCGGCTGCTTTTAATAATTCAATAGGATAATCGGAACCACCTGTTGAAAGAAAATTGAGATATTTTTCAGTTGCGCCTTTTTCATTGTTCAGGACTTTTTCGGCAAGGGCAGCGGAAGCTGTAAACGAAGTAGCATACTGATATACATAAAAATTATAGTAAAAGTGTGGTACTGAAGCCCATTCGAGGGAATAAAGTTTGTCGATGATGCAAACACCTTTATCGTGACCATAATATTTTTTCAGGATTTCACCATACATATTAGTCAGTTCTTCACTTGTTAACGCCATACCTGCTTCAGCCCTTTCGTGTATTGCAAGTTCAAATTCAGCAAATTGGGTCTGACGGAATAATGTTCCCTTAAAACCATCCAACCGGCTCATTAACAAAGAAAGCCTTGCCTGATTATCTTTAATTTTATTTACCATGAATTTGTTTAAAAGCACTTCGTTAAATGTTGAAGCCACTTCTGCCACAAAAATAGAATATCGTGCTGTCGGGTAGGGTTGTGTTTTATTCGAAAGATAACTGTGCATTGTATGACCAAGCTCATGCGCATAGGTACTTACATCGTTATATTGCTTGTTATAGTTCAGAAGAATGTAAGGATGAACATCGTAAATGGAACCATTGGAGTATGCTCCTGATCGTTTTCCTGAGGTAGGGAGTACATCAACCCATCTCTCCCTGTATGCTTTGTCCAGAACATTCTGGTATTCTTTTCCCAGAGGACTCATTGCTTCCACTACATTCTTATGAGCTTCTTCGAATGAATATTCCAGTTCAACATCGCTGACAACAGGTGCATACATGTCAAAATAATGCAAGGTATCCAATCCCATCATTCGCCGGCGCAAATCCAGATACCGGTGGAAAGTCGGCAGGTTTTTATTTACATTCGCTATAAGCGCTTTATAAACTTCAACCGGTATGTTAAAATTATCCAGGGCACTTTCCAATGACGATCCGTAATTACGTGTTCGTGCATTAAATATATCAGCATTTACCCTCGAAAATAATTGTTCGGCCAGTGTACGCTGAAATTTCGACATTGTTTTCCAATATGCCTGGAACACAAGTTCACGATCGTCGCGATTTGAAACAGCCCTGTATTTTGAAAAGCCTGCCTGGTTCAACACAGCCTTTGTTCCATCAGAAAGTGTAACTTCAGGATAAGGCAATTCACTATTGGTGAAAATGCTGAATATAGAATATGCACTGCTGGTGAGCGACGATGTTTGCGCAAGAATTTTCTCTTCTTTTTCCGAAAGGGTATGTTCTTTCGATCGAAGAAGGTCGTGCAGGTACATCGCATATTTTTTAAGGCCAGGCTCTTTAGCTAAATATTGCTCAATTTTTTCTTTCCCAAGTTCAAGAATTTCAGGTTCGGCAAATGCTGATTGAGCTCCAATAATCGGACTTAATTGCTTTAATTCCTGGATCATTGCCAGATATGTTGAGTTCCTGATATCCTGATCCGATTTCATGGATGCATAGGAATAAATACGGGTATAATCTTTGCCGAATTTGGATGAAAATTCAAGATAAGCCAACAGGGCTTTTGGCGAAGTCGATAATGTACCTTTAAAAGTTCCGATTTTAACGATTTCCGATTTTATTTTCTCTTTTGCTTCCTGCCATGCATCGTCTGAAACAAAAATATCTTCCAGTTTCCAGGTATATTTTGAATCTGTCTTTTCACTTTCTGCCGTTTGGCTATTCATTTGTTCCTGATTTATCATAATTATTGCTATTAATACAACCAATGTTTTATTCATGGTTAAGTTTTGTTGCTGTAAATAAAATCAAATAATTAAAATTCGCTGTTTAAATCTTCTAACAATTCTGCTGATAAGGTTCCATCACAAATCTGCCGAACCGGACCAGTCATTCTAATATTCCAGTTGTCCTGTATCTCAATTGTCAATTCTCCTCCTAACATTTTTATTGTCACTTTGTTGTCAATCAGCCCTCTTTTGTATAAAACCGACGAAACAGCACACGATGAACTTCCTGAAGCCAAAGTAAAACCGGCACCACGTTCCCATATAAGAATCTCAACTTCGTTGCGGCTGTTTATTTTAGCAAACTGAACATTGATACGATTTGGGAACATACTGTGATTTTCAATTATATTACCAATTGATTTAATTTCATTTATATCAAGAGTATCTTTTATAATGGTACAATGAGGATTGCCAACTGAAACACAATTAATTTCATACTCTCTGCCTCCAAATCCCATTTTTTCGGCTATAATTTCTTCAGCAGGAAAAATTGCGGGAATTTCTTTTGTTTTAAAAATGGGAGCGCCCATGTCAACTGTAACTAATGTAGCTTTATTGCGCGAATCAGTTTTTTCGATGGTAGCTTTTACCATTCCACCTTTGGTTTCGATGGTAAAATTTTTATTGGGAGTATAACCATAATCGTAAAGGAATTTGCAGAATATACGCAGCCCGTTTCCACTTTTTTCAGCTTCGGAACCATCGGGATTAAAAACTCTGAAGCCAAAATCGGCTTTTGTTGAAGCTACCCTCACCAGAATCCCATCAGAACCTATCCCGAAATTGATATTACAGAGTCTTTTAATAGCCAGTTTAGTCAATTCAAAACGAATGTTTTGCTGGTCGAAAATAATGTATTCGTTTCCTAAACCCTGACCTTTCACAAAAAAATTTTCCATTGCGGTTGTTGTTATGAAAGCATCAAAAATAGGCAAATTATGAATGAATAAAAAATAAGCTGAATGAGATCTTCAGATTCCCTAACTATCCGCTCAAAATTGGGTAATTTGGGATACTAATCGGGTGCTTAGGAAAATTATTTCTCTAAGCACAAAATGGGTGCTCTAAAACAATTTATAAGACTACCCATATACTCCGCACCACTTAAAATATTTACTCTTGCTTTGTAACCTGATAGTTCATAAACCAGATAATAACCTCACCCGCTCGGCGTAGCGTCTCACTAAGTCTTTTATCAAAAGGCCTCCAGCCAAATTCGACTGGTTCAACGACCAGCATTGCGAAATAAAGAAGATCTAACAAAACCGAAAAGCCGGTCTAAGCGGAGCCGAAGGGCCGAAATTTGGCTCTCCGTTAAAATCCGGGCGTTTCGACTCCTCTCAACGACCGGCAATTCGTTGAAAACAAACATTTTTATTTACTTTATATTTTTTAACGTGTAAAATAATGTACTTTTAAAACTAAAATTTTCCAATTCTTTTAATGACTTTTGATTTTAAATCAAACTGGATTCTTATAAAAAGTGGAGACCTTTCTGCTTTTAAAGAGCTATATTTTAATATTTGCCAATCACTTATCCGATATTCAAAACAAATAGTAACCGACCAACAGCTAGCCGAGGAAGTTGTACATGATGTATTTTTAAATATTTGGAACTCGAAATCTCAAATTGACATAACAGGTTCGATACAAGCATATTTATACCAATCGGTTCATAATTATTCAATTAATAAATTGCGCCAGAAAAAAATTTCTAAAAATTCAATGCAAGTGTTAGTTTCGCAGGATGCCTGGCTTATGTTCGAAGAAACATATCAAATCAACGATTTCACAATTGAAAAACTCGAAGCAAAAGAAACTGAAGAAAAGATTTTGAAAATACTGGAAGGTCTTCCGGAACAATGTAAGGAAATTTTTATTTTGAGTAGATTCCAGAATTGGAGCAATATAGAAATTGCGTCAAAGTTAAATTTGTCAGTTAGCACCATAAAAACACAGATATACAGAGCTGTAGATAAAATAAGGATTGATTTTTTTAAATAATTTTAATTTTCTCAACTTTTTTGTAGTCTCTCTCCAATTAAATTTTGTCGTATATTTTAGAAGCAATATCATGCAAACTTTAGACAACGTACCGGAAGACATTCAAATTTTATTTGTCGAGTATATTACCAAATCGATATCATATACCGATTCTGTGAAGTTGCAGCATTGGATTGAATCAGATATTAATAATAAAGAGATATTCAGTCAATTTAAAATATCCTGGTTAGTGGCTTCTAACGTTGAAAAAGAGCCTAAATTGGATGTTCCATTGCATTGGGACGTTATTGAGAATGACATAAAACTTTTAGAATCACCTTCTCTTTCAATTAAATATTCAAAAAACAAAATATTAAGATCTTTAAGAGTAGCTGCAAGCTGGTTACTATTAATTTCAATTGGTTTTATACTTAACCATTGGCTTAATAAAGCACCGTTTGTTTCGGATAGCAGGATGGTTGAATATACAGTTCCAAAAGGATCCAAAAGCCAGATTAAATTACCTGATGGTACAATAGTATGGCTTAATGCAGGTAGCGTTTTAAAATATGATAACAGTTTTGATTTAAAAGAGAGAAATGTTTTCTTAACCGGTGAAGCATATTTTAGCGTTGCAACAAACAAAAACAAACCTTTCCAGGTTCATACCTCCGATTTATTAGTTCGGGCATTTGGAACAAAATTTAATGTTAAAGCCTATCCCGACGAAAAAACAATTACAACAACTCTCGAAGAGGGTATTATTGATGTTATGGTTATTAATTTGAAAGAAGAAAAACCCAATAAACCTGTAAAATTGAAACCTAACGAAAAGGTAGTTTATTTCAGGGAAGGAAGGCCTGAAAAACCGAGAGAAGAATCTTTTATTCCAAAACATAAAAAACAACTCATTTCGAACAAGCTGAAACTTGAAGAAAATATAAATACAAATTTATATACATCGTGGAAAAATAATGAGTGGACTATAGAAGGTCAATCTTTAAAATGTTTAATTCCAATACTTGAGCGAAAATATAATATGACTTTTCACTTTGAAAATGAAGAATTAATGAATTATAGATTTACCGGGATTATTCAAAATGAAACCGTTGAACAGTTTTTAAAACTTCTCAGTTATACTGCTCCATTAAATTATACTATTACGAAAGATACTATTAGCCTTACGATTAATCATAAACTTCAATCGCAATTTAAGAGAATTATAACAACCCGAAACTAGATACTATGTTAAACAAAAAATAATATAAAACATGAGTCCACCAAACTAATAAAAAATAAGGGAGTAGCACCACCTACTCCCTTTTAAGAAAACTGAATTAATTTAATTAAAAACTAACACTACAAATGTATGAAAAAAAAATCTTACCGGGAAAGGTGTGTCCATTTATCACTTATCCCAACTAAACTACTACGAATTATGAAAATATCAGTATTACTAACGTGGATACTAACATTTAGTGTTTCTGGTTCCATTTATTCGCAAAACAAACTGCTTAATCTGGAAGTAAAAGATAAAACAGTTCGAGATGTTCTTAAATCTATTGAGAAACAATCATCTTTCCGATTTTTCTATAACGATGAGTTTACCGATCTGAATCGTTATATTACTTTGTCTGCAGATGATAAAACACTTGACGATATTTTAGCTATCGTATTTAACAAAGCCGAAGTAACTTATAAAGTTCTCGATAACAACCTGGTTGTTATTGCCCCGGTTGCATCCATTCAGCAGAAAACAGTTGCCGGATCTATTACTGACGCGCAAACGGGCGAACCACTCATTGGCGTAAATATAATAGTTGAAGGAACTACCCTGGGTGTAGTAAGCGATATTTCGGGAAAATACTCTATTTCTGTTCCTGACGCTAATTCTGTGTTAGTTTTTTCATTTATTGGTTATGTAACCGAGAAGGTAAATGTTAATGGAAGAGATTTAGTCGATATAAATCTTGTTCCTGATATTAAATCCCTCGACGAAATTATCGTGGTAGGTTATGGAACAGCTAAAAAGAGCGATATTACTGGTTCCGTATCTTCTGTAAATTCTGAGAAAATAAAATCGGTTCCTGTAAACGATTTCCGTCAGGCTTTACAAGGTCGTGCGGCTGGCGTTGATGTAAATTATGGAAACCGCCGTCCGGGTGAAGGTGCTTCGGTTCTTATTCGTGGTCGCCGATCATTTAAAGCTTCCAACGATCCTCTTTATGTTATCGATGGTATTCCTACCAGCAATGCGCAGTTGGGCGATATTAACCCCACTGATATTGAATCAATGGAAATTTTAAAAGATGCATCGGCTACTGCAATTTATGGTTCAAGAGCAGCCAACGGTGTTGTACTTATTCAAACCAAAAGAGGAAAGGCAGGTAAAACATCAGTAACTTACGATGGCTACTATGGTGTAAGTACTATAGCCAAAAAAATTGATTTTGAAAATGGAGCCGAATATGCTGAACAGAAACGCGAAGCTTACAGGAATAACTCTAAAAATTACTATAAGTCTTCGTTTGCTGATCCTCTTTACGATTATTTCGATCCTAATGGAATTTTCAAACAAGATCCTATTTTATGGGAATCGGTTGCTATGGGTTACGAATGGGAAGATGATGCTAAAACCATTGTGAAACGCGATGCAGACGGTATTCCGATTTATCATCCCAACAGAGTTCGGTCAACTGATTGGGAATCTCTTATATTAAGAAAAGGAGCTACACAAAACCATCAGATAAGTGTTTCAGGTGGAACTGAAAAAACCAGGGTATTGTTTGCTGCGACATCCTACTCCGAAGATGGTATTATTGTTGGTCAGGATTACAAACGCTATACTTTACGATTAAACCTCGATCATCAGGTAACTGATTGGTTTAAATTAGGAGCATCAACAAATTATTCTTATTCAAAGCAAAATTATGGTTCGAATCTGTATAGTTCGGCTTCTAATATGTTGCCTTTGGCTTTGCCATATGATAACGACGGTAATGTAATTTTTAAACCAGGTAACGATGCTTTGATTTTTTCTCCTCTTAATGATATCGGAGGTATTTTAAACGAAAGAGTAAAAGCACGTTTCTTTGCTGCCGTATTTGCTGAAGTAAAACCATTTAAAGATCTTACTTACCGTGTAAATTTCGGTCCTGACTTTGGTAACTGGCGCAATGGTGAATTTCAGGCTGCTATGTCGAGTCCTCGCCAGGGTTCCAGTGCTTATGCTAAATATTTACAGGATCAGAGGTGGAATTATGTATTGGAAAACATTCTTACCTATAATAAAAGCTTTAACCAGAAGCATGATCTAACAATCACTTTAATGCAGAGTATTCAGGAAGAAAGATATGAAAAGTCTGAGATAACAGCTTACAATCTTCCTTATGAAACGCAGAAGTGGTATAATATCGGAACCGCAGCAAATATAAACAGTTATGGTAGCGATCTCTGGAATCAGCGTTTAGCTTCTTTCATGGGTCGTATCAATTATTCCTTTAACAATAAGTATCTGATCACCTTGACTGGTCGTCAGGACGGCGCTTCCATGCTGGCACAAGGACATAAATATGATTTCTTTCCAGCAATTGCTGTAGCTTGGAAATTAGGCAAGGAAAATTTTATGCAGAACATTTCATTTCTAAGCGATCTTAAACTACGTGGAGGTTATGGTGTTACCGGTAATTCATCTATCAATCCTTATCAAACTCAGGGAGACCTTTCCCGTACCAAATACGACTGGAATGGTAACACTGCTTATGGATATCGCCCAAATACTATTCCTAATCCGGATCTCAAATGGGAAACCACCAAATCTTCCAATGTAGGTCTCGATTTTGGTCTCCTTGATAATCGTGTGACTGGTTCGATTGAAGCTTATCGTTCAAATACTTCAGATTTATTAATGGAAATGCAGCTCCCAACAGCCAGTGGGTTCAACCTGATGTTAAGCAATGTTGGTTCAACCCGTAATACAGGTGTTGAAGTTCAGATTTCGGCTACTATTATCAATACTCCTTCAGGTTTTAAATGGACTACCGATTTAATGTGGTACAAAAACAAAGAAGAAATAACATCACTTTATGGCGGTAAAAAAGACGACGTTGGAAATAAATGGTTTATCGGACAACCAATAAGAACTTTTTACGATTATAAGTTTGACGGAATATGGCAGGATACACCTCCGGATAGTGCACAAATGAAAATATACAATAGCAAGGGAAGCAAGTTTGCTGCCGGTAAGATTCGTGTAGCTGATACTAATGGTGATACAATCATTAATGCTAACGACAGACAAGTTTTAGGTTCTGATATTCCTGATTGGACAGGTAGCTGGGGTAATACATTCTCTTATAAGGGTATTGAATTATCTTTCTTCTTTTATACCAAACAGGGACAAATGCTAAATGCTAACTCATTATCCGACAGGTTAAGCCTATTTGGCAGATATCGTATCCTAGATGTTCATTTCTGGCAACCCTCTGATCCTAAAAGAGCTGATGCAACTCATCCAAGACCAAATGCCGATCAGGAATTCCCTGAATACAGAGATGTTTACAGATACGAAGACGGTTCGTTCATCAAATTGCGTAACATTACTCTGGCTTACACATTACCACAAAAAGTGGTTAGTAAGGTTCACATGCAAAATATGAGAGTATATGTAAGCGCCCAAAATCCTATAACCTGGACTAAATTTAAAGGTTTGGATCCTGAATTTGTTACCAATAACAATACCGGCGAAACAGGTTTGGATACTCCAAGCACTAAAATGGTTATGGTTGGTGTAAATGTAACTTTCTAGTTAATATTTTAAATTGAAGCAATATGAAAAGAAAAATATTTTTCCTGATTGTGTTATTAGGAACAATTACTTTATCCTGCGACAAATACCTGGATGAAGAAATGGTATCGAATATAGGATATGGTTATTACTCTACTGAAAAGGGTATAACTGACGGGCTTAACGCTGCATATCCCCAGCTTAAGGAGTTTTACGGTCACGAAAGAGGTATGACTATGTCGGAACTTGGAACCGATGAATATATGAACGGATCGGATGGTAGTCATAAATTCTTCAACTATTATTCTACCGATTTAAATTCGTTCTCTCAATTTGTGAATGAGGTGTGGACTCAATTTTACATGGGCATTAACATTTGCAACAATGTAATTGATAATATTCCAAAAGTTAAGTTTACAAATCCAACACTACAGGAGAACCGCCTTGGTGAGGCATATTACCTGAGAGCCTTTTTTTATTTTACTTTAGTACGTCAGTATGGAAGTATACCTTTAAAGCTAAATGCTACAACCGGACCTGAAAGAGAATATTTGAGGTCTCCGGTTTCTGAAGTTTATGCTCAGGTAATTGCCGATCTTCAAAATGCAGTTTCAAAGTTACCTGCAAATCAAAGTGATTTTGGCCGTGCTACAAAAGGAGCTGCGCAGCACTTACTTTCACTCACATACTTAACAAGAGCCAGTGCTGAACCTGAAGTTAGAGGAATGCAGGGAGGAGACCTCGATTCTGCAATTTATTATTCAGAGGCTGTTATAAATTCCGGCAAATATGCTCTGGAAGGCGATTGTTCAACATTTTATTCTTATTATTTCCAGAACAAAACTGATAACCCAAACAGCAAGGAAATCATCTTTGCCGTGCAGAACAATATGGATCCTTTGTTGAGGGGAACCGGAAACCGCGATCACCTTTTCTTTTTAATGGAATATGATACCAAACCTGGTATGTCGCGCGATCTGGTAAATGGACGTCCCTGGAAACGTGCTATGCCTACCGATTATACCATAAATGCATACGACAGGAAGGTTGACTCGCGTTTTTATAAAGAGTTTAAAATGGCTTTTAATTCAAACAATGCTGGAACTATTCCTAAAAATGGCAATGTTCCAAAGTTTAAGGTTGGAGATACTGCTGTTTATATTACATTGGATAAAGACATTAAAGAAAGTGTTGTGAAGTCCAAATCTTATTCCTGGTATCCAAAGAGTGTTATAAAGGACGATAATTCAGGTTATGTAAGAGATAACTTTGGTGAAAAAGATTATCCATCTCTGATGAAATTTCTTGATCCTTACCGTGAAACAATATCAGTTGAAGAAGGCGGACGCGATTTTCCAATTTTCCGATATGCCGAAACTTTGCTTATTGCAGCGGAAGCTCATGGTCGTAAAGCTAATTATGCAAAAGCCGTTGAGTATATAAACATTGTTCGTAAGAGAGCTGCTTATAAAGATAATGAGAAAAAACCTGTTGAATTCCTTAAAGTTGAAGGAGGCGACCCTGCTAAACTTATAGCAAGCACCGAGAATGATATTTTAATTACCGAAACCGATGTGAATTCTCCTGACAAGCTGGTTAATTTTATTCTTGACGAAAGAACCAGAGAGCTTCTTGGAGAACACCACCGTTGGTTCGACCTCGTTCGTTGCGGCAAACTATATGAAAGAGTGAAATTATATAATCCGAAAGCTTCAGGAATTGATGATCATCATAAACTTCGTCCAATACCTCAGGCCGTTCATATTGACAGACTGGTAAATTCCGGATCGTATGCAGAAGAACAAAACCCGGGTTATTAAACTTTATAATTAACTTAATTAATGAGGACGCCTGATTTATTCAGGTGTCCTTTTTGCTTTTTTTAAAGTAGTAAATATCAATTATAAGAATCAAGTTAACCCAAACCTGCCATTGATATTGCTCTTCAAACAATTTCAATAACGGTTACTCCTCTAATCCACTAAATCCGATTTTAGAAGATGAGTGTGATGATTGTTTTGAGAGTTTTGATTATGAAACCTCTACAAGGTTTTAAAATTCGCAGGTCTCAATCATTTTCTACAATTATGAAACATCTACGATGTTAATGCATCCTTGTAGAGGATACATAGTTGTAGTACGGATTGGAGTCCTATACGATTTCAACCCTTAATTCGCATGAATAATAAATTTCTAGTCACACTCAAGTAGACAGCCCATGAGCCTTAACAGATTGGGATCTAATTTCTTGACCTCCCTACATTTCCCCCTAAATTTGCAAATAGCATAAAAACCATCTACATTTAAAACCAATTTAGCGGGAATTAACATAACCAGAAATAGCAAAAATGTTAATTGAATTTTTAAATCAAGCAATTACGAACAAAAAATACTTAAGCTATATTAGCTAAGAGGATAAATTAAGCTGTTTGTGTACAGGGAAAAACTGACCGATGGCGCTTTTATCCGCGGGAGTATTTCGTGAAAACTTAAATTACGGATTTCTTATTTATGAATATTGACAAAAACTTAAATAAGATAAGATATTTCTTTGTTTAAAATTAGTACAATGAAAAATTTTAAATCTGGTCAATATATCAGTAAGGGATATTACAAAAGTTTTCAGCCTGAATTTATTAATAGGCAACCTATAATGCGTGGCTTAATCCTAAACAATTCCTATGGGTAAAAACCGCCTTTTGTACTCTTTTACACTCTCGGGGTTAACCTCTTTTCACAATGGATTACCATCATCGCACAGTGGATTACCATCATCGCACAATGGTTTACCATCTTCGCTCAATGGTTTAGTATCTTCGCTCAATGGTTTACCATCTTCGCTCAATGGTTTAGTATCTTCGCTCAATGGTTTACCATCTTCGCTCAATGGTTTAGTATCTTCGCTCAATGGTTTAGTATCTTCGCACAATGGATTACCATCTTCGCTCAATGGATTACCATCATCGCACAATGGATTACCATCATCGCACAGTGGATTACCATCATCGCTCAATGGATTACCATCATCGCACAATGGATTACCATCATCGCACAATGGATTACCATCATCGCACAATGGTTTAATATGACAGTGTTGGGGTTTGTGCTAATTGTTATGGGGTTTGGAGGGTGTAAATACGTGAACTTGAAATGGGCTACAACCTCTGAATAACGCACTGTCCCGGCAATTTTTTATACAATAGATGTTACCGCTAGAATTTATTTTTTATCATATTTCGTTTCTATAAAAATATAAAAAACCCGGGATAAACGTTTATTAGTTTATCCGGATTTTATCTGCTGATATCAATAAATCTAGTGTTATGTCTTTCGTAATTTATCTTCGACTACGCTCAAACTGACAGGGTGTTAGTGATGTTGAGCGGAGTCGAAGCATGGATGACACATCACAAGGTCTTATAAATGTAATTACAGTTAAAGACCTAATTCAATGCTTGCGCCAAGTTTAAACCAACGGCCAGGTTGTTCAATATTTCCAAAATCAAAATAATCGACATTGAAAATATTGGTTACTTCACCAAATAATGTAAATATTCCTGGTTTCCAGCTAATACGTCCATCCACCAGCATAAAAGGATTATAATCTGTTTGAGTATTAGTCTTTGTAATTGGATCGTATTTATCAAAACTTCCATTGCGGTCCTGCCAGTTCAGATACCAAACTGCCGATATATTTTTATAAATTTTGTGATTTAAATTTACAGCTACTTTATGTTTGAGGTTATCGAGTACATAAGCTGAATTATAACTTCCGGCATCTTTATTAATTGTTATGTAATTATATGAAATACCAGCATTTGTTAAGAATGTTTCGTATCCCAGCATTTCAGCAAAATTAACGTTGGCTGAAAATTCAATACCATATGTTTGTAAATCGGTTATATTTTGAGCTTGCCACATTTTATCAGGCTGTTCAATTAAATCGATGGTGTTTATTCCTTTTCGGTAAAATGCAGATATGTTTCCATTCAAGCCATTGCCGAAATATTTAAATCCAGTTTCAAAATGATGAGCTTCTTCAGGATCCAGGTCGGGGTTACTTTTATTGATTGGGCCGGAATAGTATAAATCGGTAAAGGTGGGTAAGCGGAGCGATTTATTATAAGTAAAATATATTTTGGAATTTTTGCCCACTCCATACGCCATATCTACTCCGGGATATAACACGAAATTTTGATCTAAAGCCGAATGATGGTTAATCATTACCCCACCCGAAATATTCAATTTGTAAATATTAACAGAATGTTCCATGAAAATGCTGTAGTTGTAACGCGAAGCAGAATGATTGTAATATATATTATTTTCGCTATGTACCTTAAGGCTATCGTTGGTTTTGGTACCTAAACGGGTGCTGTAAATCGATTCGTTTCTGAATTCTATTCCTACTGTAGTAGTTCCTGCATCCCATTTATATTCTGAATTCAGGTTAACGCCATATACATCGGTAAAATGAAAATTCTGATATGCAGCCGGGTTTTCTCTAATGAGTATATAATGATCGTAATTTCTTCTCCAATAAATTGTTGGTTTAATTTTTATTGCGGATCCAAAAGAAGCATTTAACCCGCCAAAATAAGTTGAGTTTTCTTCGTATTGATTCAGATATCGCGATGAATAAAAACTATTAGCTCCATAATCTTTGGTATTGTATCCTCCCTGAAAATTGATATAATAATTTTGTTTTTTAATACCACTCTGGTAAAATATCGATTGATTATTGTAATCGGTATTATGGGTATAGCCGTTTGACGATGATTTAGTATAGGAAATGTGGTTGTAAAACGATTTGTAATTATACTGGGCAACAGTGCCAAACTTATAAAGGCCAAAATCGCCAGCTGTCAAGGATGTTTTTAAATAGTTTCTGTCGGTAGGGTTGGTGAGGATATTGATGGCGCCCGAGAAAGCATTGGCTCCGAAAACCCGTGATGCTGCGCCTGTTAAAACTTCTATTTTTGAAACGCTTTCCAGATCGAGAGGCAGGTTCATGCTTAAATGTCCTGTCTGTGGGTCGCTGATATTGATACCATTGAGAAGTATCATGGATTGATCGAATGTGCCGCCCTGGATGGATACATCTGCCTGAACACCGTTGGTGCCACGTTGCCTGATATCCACTCCGGGAACATTATCAAGCAATTCGTTCAGACTTACAACGGGGGCATTGGCTATTTCACTTCTGGGAATCACATGGACAACCCTGGCCACATTTGAATAAGTTACCGGCGCTCGTTGTGCACTTACCACTACTTCTTTCAAATTATTTATAACCTGTGTGCTGTCGGCTTGTGCATAGGTTTTTCCAGGCTGTGTTAACATGGAATAGGTAACGCACATCACACCAATTTTTGTAACACGATGGAGTGAATTCAGCACTGCAAAAGGGCTTCGTGACCATCTGCGAAATGTAAAGATGCGATTGTAAATTTTTAGCTTCATAAATTATTTTAATGGTTAAACAATGAAGCCGCAAAAATAGGATTTTTTTTGTCTTTATTTATTTGCACGTCGGGTAAAAAAGACAACAAATGCAGCGCCTGATAAAGCTAAAGTCGCTCCTGCAATGCTTTGCAGAGAAAAATGTTCAGGGGCAATCCAATGAACTCCCATTTCTCCTAAAAAATACATTATCAGAACTGTAATTACGGGATTTAGGGTAATTATCAAACTTACTTTATTGGCTTCCATGTATTTAATAGCAAGCGCAATGCTCCCATAGGCCAAAATAGTATTGAGTCCATGGTGTAAAAGCAGGAGCCAGTCATTTACCGGCAAATTCTGTAAGGAGGTGAATTTTGCAAATGGCAGAAATAATAAGGAGCAAAAGCCAAAAATGAATAGGTTTAACTGATTCGGAGTATACGATTTCACCAGAAATTTTTGAAATATAGCATAAACCGCCCAGGTGGCGCCCGCAGATAGTATCAACATAACACCCTTCAGGTAAAGAGGGCCATTCAATGATGCAGCCCCCATCTGTTCTAAATAAAAAAGGATATAACCTGTAATTACAATAGCAAAACCAACAATATGTATCCAGGTTATTTTTTCCTTATAGATAAAAATACCACCGAGGGCAAATAAAACCGGACCCATTTGTATGTATATCTGTGCATTGATAGGTGTAGTAATATGCACCCCCTGCATGTAGCCAAAGAAATTCCATGCCAGTGCTGTGGAACCTGCAACGAGCATCCATGGAGGTTTAAAAAGAATTTTAATTTCTGCAGGATATCGAATGAGCATGTATATCAGAAGAATTAAAAAGGCCAGTAAAAACCGGAAGCAAACGATGGTTGCCGAGTCGATAGTGTTGGACGATACTTTCAGAGCAATAGCCAAAACAGCCCACATTAGCGCTGCAACGCACGAATAAAAAATGCCTTTATTAATTTTAAAATCTTTCATCGAAAAAATAAAACCAAAGAAAGTAATTTTTTTTATCGTAAAACTTGACAAATCCGGGTTTTTGATAATTAACATTTATATACAGGAGGGTAAAATTCAACTAGTGGATCAAGGGCTAATGATGTTTTTAAATTTGTTTGATTTATTTAAACGTGTTTTTTAGATTAAATTTGTTAATTATCTTTCAGACGTAAAAAAATAAAACTTAACCTCAATGACCATTATTAAAAGAATGCCTTATATTTTCATTTTTACTTTTTTCGTTTTTAATTCTGCATTCGCAATTGGAAATGTATCTAAGGAAGATACACTGCTGAAACAAAAATTACGAGTTTACAATACTGAACGCTTATCGACCGAAAAACCAAGTATAGATGGCCGTTTAGATGATACCTGCTGGAAAACAGGTAATTGGGCAGGAGATTTTACCCAATGGATACCCAAAGAAGGAGCAAAGCCAAGCCAGCCAACAGAAATTAATATTTTATATGACGATCAGAATGTTTATGTAGCTATTCGCTGTTACGACAGTGAACCTGAGAAAATAAACCGCAGGGCTGGCCGACGTGATGAATTGTCGGGCGACATGGCCGGAATAACCTTTGATAGTTACCACGATAAACGTACTGGTTTTGAATTTGATATGACAGCAGCGGGTCAAAAAATTGATATGATACTTACCAACCCTATGGATGCCGATTTTAACTGGAATGCAGTGTGGTTTGGAAAGGTTGCCATGGAGGATTCGGCCTGGACAATCGAGATGGAAATTCCTTTAAGTCAGCTTCGATACAGTAATGAAGAAGAACAGGTTTGGGGAATGCATGTGTGGAGGTGGATTGACCGCTATCAGGAAGAAAGCGATTGGGAACCACAAACATCCACCGGGCCAGGAATGCTTTACCTTTTTGGTGAACTACGAGGAATTAAAGGTTTAAAGAAGTCGCAAAGAATAGAATTAATGCCTTATGCGTCGGGGAAAATGAAAACTTATAAAAAAGAACCGGGAAACCCATTTGCAGATAAAGGAAGGAGTCCTTTTGGAAATATCGGTTTGGATGCGAAAATTGGAGTGGGTAGTAATTTTACTGTCGATTTAACAGTAAATCCCGATTTTGGTCAGGTTGAATCGGATCCTTCGGTAATGAATTTAACAGCGTTCGAAACCTTTTATGAAGAGAAACGCCCTTTCTTTCTGGAAGGAAAAAGCATTTTCAACTTCAACATGGACGATATGAGTATCTTTTATAGCCGTCGTATTGGACATTCACCATCTTATGTTCCCACTCCTGCAGATAATGAATACATTAAAACGCATGATAATACCACTATTTTAAGCGCCATAAAGTTCAGCGGGAAAACCGCCAGTGGTTTATCGGTAGGGGTACTTCAAAGTTTAACAGCCAATGAAAAAGCTACCATAAACTCACTTTCTGGTGACAGGAAAGTAAGTGTTGAACCATTAACAAATTACATTGTCGCAAGGGTTCAGCAGGATTTTAATAAAAGCAATACTATTTTAGGTGGGATTTTAACTTCTACCAACAAATTTATAAACGATCCACAATTGAAATTTTTGAACCGCGAAGCCTATACCGGTGGTATTGATTTATTGCATTATTGGAAAGATAAAGAGTATTTTATTGAAGCACGTACTGCAGGAAGTAACATAGCTGGTGACGAAAAAGCGATCAGAATTTTACAAACTGCATCCGCCCATTATTATCAGAGACCGGATGCTCATCATATTGGTTATGATTCTACCTTAAATCAGTTATCGGGTTTTGGTGGAAAAATTAAAATTGGCAAAGGAAGCAAAGGCTTATGGAGATATTCAACCGAAATAGAGTGGAAAACACCAGGATTGGATTTGAACGATATTGGTTACATGCAGAGTGCCGATCTAATTAATCAGAAAAATATAATTTCTTATTTTGTAAATAAACCGGTTTCAATATTCAGAACATACCGGATTGGAATTGAACAAGCCAATAACTGGGATTTTAGTGGGGTATTCCTGAATTCCGGAGCTGAGCTTGATATTTATGGCGAATTTTTAAATAAATGGTCAGCATTAAGTAGTTTTGAATATGCCGGGAAATCGCTCGATACAAGGATATTGCGGGGAGGAAATGCAATGCTTTTGCCTTCATTATGGGAAGAGGTATTTGAGATTAAAACTGATTATTCGAAAAAAGTAAATGGACAGTTAGGTCTTATTACACAAGTTTCAGGCAATAAATCGTACCGGTATTTTGGAATTGATCCTGGGATATCGGTCCGTCCATCTAATAATCTTCGGTTGTCACTTTTTGCAAATTATTCAAAAAATAAAGACAATCTTCAATTTGTGGATACAAAGGAAAGTAGTTCGGGCAAAAAATATATTCTTGCAAAAATTGATCAGGAAACATTAGGACTGACTTTCAGAATCGATTATAATATCACTCCGGAATTATCACTTCAATATTATGGAAGTCCTTATGCAACCGTGGGAAATTATTCAGATTTTAAGATTGCAACCGATACCAGGGCGGACGAATATGCTAACAGGTTTCAGAAAATAACAAATCCACAATTGGTAAATAACAATGTTTATAATGTCGACGAAAACACCGATGGAGTTGTTGATTACTCATTTAACAATCCAAATTTCAATTTTAACCAAATGAGATCTAACCTGGTATTCCGATGGGAATACCGGCCTGGTTCACAAGTTTACTTGGTTTGGTCGAACGAGAGAACTGATTATATGAACCCGGGAAGTGCACCGATTCGCAGAGCTGCTAAACGATTAGCCGATGTTACACCCAATAATATTTTTATGATAAAGCTGAATTACTGGTTTACGATTTAAGTTTAGAAGATTGCAATTCAGTAAGATTCAGGTGTTGAGTTAAAAACGCCCGAATCTTACTTTGAGTTTTTAATTTACCGGAACATTTTAAAAACATCGCAATATTCCTATTTTTGCGTCAAATTATTTAATCTTTTACTCATGTTCAAAACAAACGAATATTTCGACGGCAAGGTAAAGTCTATTGCACTGCAATCGTCCGAAGGAACAGCAACCATAGGTGTAATGGCCGCCGGCGAATACGAATTCGGAACATCGTCAATTGAAATAATGACGGTAATTTCAGGTTCTTTAAATATTATGTTACCTGGTGAAAATTCATGGAAAGAATATAAAAAATTCGAGTCGTTCACCGTTCCTAAAAATGTTAAATTTAAAGTTCAGGCACAGGAAGATACTCCTTATTTATGTTTGTATAAGTAACTTACTAATCTTTTAATGGTTGGCGAAGAAAGTAATTATATGAATTCCAGAAGTCTTCATTTTGTTTTGAATTGGGTTGGTAAAGGGGAATTCGTTATGAGGCTGCTTCATTAATTTCAAAATAATTCTTAAAAAGTACGTAATTGAGATATAATTTCGAATTGTACTCCTTATACTCCTAGTTTTTAACACAGCTTGAATATATGACAAAATTCCTGTAGGTTTGAAATGTAAATAGATTAGATATGACGGATAAATTTATTGAGCTTATCAGTGCCAGCTTATCGGTAAAACCCTGGCAGGTTCAGAATACAATACAACTTTTGGATCAGGACGCTACAGTTCCTTTTATTAGCCGTTACCGGAAAGAAGCTACAGGAACGCTCGACGAAGTTCAGGTACTTGCGGTGAAGGATCAATATGAGAAATTACAGGAAGTTATAAAAAGACGGGAATCGATTATCCATTCTATTGAGGAGCAGGGGAAATTAACCGACGAATTAAAGTCAGCGCTCGAAAAAACATGGAATCTCACTGAACTGGAAGATCTTTATCTTCCTTATAAACAAAAGCGGAAAACCAAGGCAGGAATAGCTCGCGAAAAGGGGCTTGAACCCCTTGCCGATGCTATTTTTAAACAACAGGTAAAAGACATTCAACTTTTAGCAGAAAAATATTTAAACGATAAAGTTGAAAATAGTGATGATGCCTTAAGTGGAGCCTGTGATATTATTGCCGAATGGATAAACGAAGATTTGAAAGCCCGCGAAAGTATTCGCCGTTTATTTGAACGCGATGCTGTTATCACTTCTAAACTGGTGAAAGGCAAAGATGAAGAAGGAATAAAATATAAAGACTATTTTGATTTTTCGGAGCCATTGAAACGCTGTCCCTCGCACAGGCTTTTAGCAATCAGAAGAGGAGAGGAGGAAGGCTTTTTAAAAGTATCGATTAGTCCCGACCAGGAAACAGCTTTCGATATTCTTACAAAACAATTTATAAAAGCCAGAAATGAAGCTGCCGAACTGGTAAACGATGCCATTGAAGATTCCTATAAAAGATTGCTGGGATCGAGTATCGAAACAGAATTTAAAAATTTGTCGAAAGAAAAAGCCGATGAGGAATCTATCAAGGTCTTTGCCGAAAATCTGCGACAGTTATTGTTATCGTCGCCACTTGGGAAAAAGAATGTTTTGGCAGTTGACCCGGGTTTTCGCACAGGTTGTAAAGTAGTGTGCCTCGATTCGCAAGGTACTTTATTACATAATGAAACAATTTACCCTCATGCTCCTCAAAATGAAGTTTCCCAGGCATCAAAAAAAATTACCAATCTTGTAAATGTTTATAAAATCGATGCCATTGCCATTGGAAATGGAACTGCCAGCAGGGAAACTGAACAATTTATAAACAGGGTTCGGTTTGAACGCGATGTTCAGGTTTATGTAGTGAGCGAAGCAGGTGCTTCCATATATTCGGCATCGCCGGTTGCCCGTGAGGAGTTTCCACAATTCGACGTTACCGTTCGGGGTGCCATTTCGATTGGTCGCCGATTGATGGATCCTTTGGCCGAATTGGTTAAAATTGATGCGAAATCAATTGGTGTTGGTCAGTACCAGCACGATGTAGATCAGGGTAAGCTCAAAAAGAGCCTTGATCATGTGGTTGAAAGTTGTGTGAACTTAGTAGGCGTAAATATAAATACTGCCAGCAAACATTTGCTAACTTATGTTTCAGGACTTGGCCCCACTTTGGCGCAGAATATTGTTGATTTCAGAGCCAAAAACGGAGCGTTTCGTTCGCGCAAAGAATTATTAAAAGTACCACGGTTAGGTGATAAAGCATTTGAACAAAGTGCAGGATTTCTAAGAATTCCCGACGCACCAAATCCGCTCGACAACAGTGCTGTTCATCCCGAAAGTTATAAAATAGTTGAAAAAATAGCGGAAGACATGCAGTCTACTGTCCAGGATCTTCTTCAAAATGAAGCATTACGGAAGAACGTGGATTTAAAAAAATATGTAAGCGACACAGTTGGAATGCCAACATTATCCGACATTATGCAGGAGCTTTCCAAACCAGGAAGAGATCCGCGGTCGTTAATTAAAGTATTTGAATTTTCGAACCAGGTACACTCTATTGCCGATGTTAAACCAGGTATGATTTTACCCGGCATTGTCACCAATATAACAAATTTTGGAGCTTTTGTCGATATTGGAGTAAAACAGGATGGTTTGGTTCATATTTCACATTTGGCTGATAAATTTATTAGCAATCCGGCCGATTTTGTAAAACTTCACCAGCATGTGACTGTTAAAGTGATGGAAGTAGATGTGGCACGGAAAAGAATCCAGCTAAGTATGAAAGAAAGTGAGATGAAGTAGTATTGAAAAACGAATTTAGACATTGGGCAGTGAGCAAAGATATTTATCGATTTTCTCTTTAAGCAAATCAGAGTTGATAGGTTTTGTGATAAAATCATCAAAGCCCTTCTCCTTAATTGTTGCAATATCTTCGCTCATTGCATAAGCTGTTTGAGCTATAAAAATTAAATGGGGATGAATTTTTTTTATTCTTTCCATTGCCTGAAAACCATCCAATTCTGGCATTTTGATATCCATAAGAATTAATCGTGTTTCAGGATTTTTCCGGATAGAAAAATATTTAACAATGGAAAGTCCATCGCTAAATCGGATTAACTCGGCACCATGACTTGTAATTATCTGCTCCAGCAATAAATAATTAGTATCTTCATCTTCAGCAACTGCTATTTTTATTCCATTCCAGTTATATTCCGCGCTTTGCTTCAAAAAACTCCTCGTTTCCGGCTCCTTGTTTTTAATTGTAAAATCAGGATGTGTAAAATAGAATGTTGATCCTATTCCTGGTTCACCTTCTACCCAAATGTTACCTCCAAGTAATTCGGTGAGTTTTTTACAAATTGCCAATCCAAGACCACTCCCTGAATATATTTTTGTTTTATTCTCCTCTACTTTTCTGAAACGCTCAAAAATGGAGTGATGGTATTTTTTATCAATCCCAACTCCTGTATCTTTTACATAAAATCTAAGCTCGTTGTTAATTACCTCAAAACCCAGTTCAATAAATCCTGTTTCCGTAAATTTAAAGGCGTTGGTCAACAAATTAGAGAGGATTTGCCTGAATCGGATTTTATCAGTTATTAAAATAAGTTGATTATTTATTGCAAAATCTGATATAATCAACTGCACATTCACATTATTTTTCTGTTTGAAGAAGGAAAATAACTCATCGAAAATATCATTTACAACTACCGGTTCGGTATAGATATTCACTTGTCCTGCTTCAATTCTGGAAAAATCAAGTATATCATCAATCAAAACCAGCAATGAGTCGCTATTTGATTGTATGATATTGAAATAATTTCTTTTAGCTTCTGCTTTTAATCCAGACTGATTTAATAATGATGAAAAACCCAGGATAGCATTTAGGGGTGTTCGTATTTCATGCGAAAGGTTGGCTAAAAACGAAGATTTAAGCTTTTCCGATTCCTCAGCTTTTTGTTTTGCTTCATTCAGTGTAATATTCAGCTTTAAGTGCTGAGCATTTGCTTCTTCAAGTTCACTGTAAAGTATGCTAAGCTGGTTGTGTGAAAATTCAAGCTCCACATTACGGTCATTTATCATTGTCAGTTGTTCACTTACCTTCTTTTCAGCCATTAATCGTTTACGGTTCAAAATTACAAGTACAATAACGATAGCTGATAAAATAGCCACAACTATAACCAGAAATATAATATACTTCAGGTATTCAACAATTGGTGTATTAATGATAATCGATTTTTTAGGAAGGCTTTCGGGATTGATCCCAAACTTTTTTATTTTTTTATAATCGAAAATATATTCATCCTGAATTTCAGTAACATGGTTAAAATTTGACCGGTCATTGTTTTGTAAAAGTTGTAATACCAATAACCCTGAACGATATCCTTGTGTAAAACCCCGATTTGCATTTCCTCCAACAACACCGTGACCAATAATTGCTTCATCATCAGCAAATACAGGATTGGGTGATGCATCGGCTATTTTCTTAAAAAAATCAAGATAATCGAGCAGGTTTCCATATTTGTCGCGGTTTATCCTTAAAAGGTAAACAATATCACCTTGGTCTCCTTTTTTTACTTTTTCAGTTAGTTCATCAACATCGATATCCGAGAGAAAGTTAATTTTAATAGAAGGATATAATTTTTGGATTTCCTCGTAATCGCTTATAACTTTTACTCCCGAAGTTGTATTATCAGTTATATATAAAAGGCTTTTGGCTTGAGGCAATAAACGGGTTAAAACTGAAACAGTTTTCCGGGGATCTGTACTTTCGGTAAATCCGTATATTCGTGTTCCTTCAAAATTGTAATCTTCAGGATCACTTATTCCGCAAAAAACAACCGGAGCATTTTGAAAAACTGTATTTCCGTATTTAAATGCATAATCCAATGCATCATTATCACTTGTAATAACTGCATCAATTCTGATGTTTTTATATTTTTTTATAAAGTAATCAGTGAAAACTTCAAATTTTTCGTTCCCAAATCTTTTAGCATCCAGACATTCTACGAATAAATTTATATTCTTCTGATTTAAAGATCTCTTAATGCCTTTGTGTATACTATCCGACCAGGCATATCCTAAATTATAGGAATTCAGATAAACAATATTGGATGTTTGTGAATAGGAATTTTCACAAAAAAATAAGGTGAAAATGAATGAAATATGAATGAATACTTTAAAATTAGGTTTTCTCAGTTGGTATTGCACTTTTTTATTTGAATTTAAGAATAAATTATGGGAACTGGATTATTAAAGTTTAGTTTTTAAGAATTTTTTTATTAACGGTTCGTAAGTTATGGGGAAATAGAATATAGATCGAATTGCATTTTACCCAGGCATTTTCTACCTTTTGGAAGATTGAAAACAAAAAGCTTTCCTCAACTGTTTTAATGTTACCATCACTTTCTAATCGCTACGCTATGAAATATATCGCATTCCTCTCGTTAAGCATGACTGGTATTGTAAGTATAGTGCTGATTAATTTAAAAGCATTTATTTATGAACCCCAAAATATAACAAATGCTCCTGTTCAGCAGTCAACTGCCTTAAATTATCAGAATTATTGTGCAGGTTGTCATGGCGATAAGCTTGAAAAATTTGCTGCCAAAGCCTGGATGGATGAACAAGGCAATGCCTCGGTAGTAAAAAGCATTAAAAATGGAATTGAAGATATTGGCATGCCATCATTTCGCAAAACCTTTACCGATGCTGAGATAGAAGCACTGGCCGCATATGTAAAAAAAGGAATACCCGAAGATAAATTATCGCTTAAACCAGCTACTAAGGCCGGAAATATTATAGAATCGCAGGAACAACGCTTTATTGTTGATACAGTTGTTTCTGGTCTTAATGTTCCTTGGGGAATGGCATTTTTACCCAATGGAGATATGTTAATATCAGAACGTGCCGGTACGTTACACCGTTTTTCGAAGGGTAAGCTTTCACCTCCTATTGAAGGTTTACCGCCCATTATGGCATTTGGACAAGGTGGTTTGCTCGATTTATGTTTGCATCCTGAATATGAAAAAAATGGCTGGATATATTTTTCTTATTCAGCATTGAATACTGAAAGTAAGAAACGAATTGGCAACACTGCAATTATGAGGGCCAGACTGCAAGGAAATAAACTGATTGACCAGCAGGTAATTTTTAAAGGAACACCCGACACCGATAAAGGTCATCATTTTGGCTGTAAACTGGCATTCGATAAGAATGGTTATTTGTTTTTTGGAGTAGGAGAAAGAGGGCAACATTTTGATTTTCCTCAGAAGCTTGACAATACAAACGGTAAAATTCACCGGATAAACGACGATGGCTCTATCCCGAAAGATAACCCTTTTGTTAAAACATCGGGAGCAATACCTTCCATTTTTAGTTATGGTCATCGAAATCCACAGGGAAATGTTTTTCATCCAGTAACCGGGGAACTTTGGGAAACGGAACATGGACCACGTGGAGGCGATGAGCTTAATCTTATCAAACCTGGCTTAAATTATGGCTGGCCGGTAATATCTTACGGAATTAATTACGATGGTACCGTCTTAACTGAACAAACCAGTAAGGAAGGTATGGAACAGCCTGTTCATTATTGGACACCTTCAATTGCACCTTGTGGAATGTGTTTTGTGACCAGTAACCGTTACAAAAACTGGAATAACAATATATTAGTGGGTTCGCTACGGTTTCAATATGTGGAACGGGTAGTACTCGATGGACATAAGGTGATTAAAAGTGAAAAACTGATCGAAGGCATTGGCCGGGTGAGAAATGTTGTGATGGGCCCGGATGGACTGGTATATGTAGCAACCGAAACTCCCGGGAAAATAGTAAGATTGATGCCGGTAAATTAATTTTCGCATATTATTTCAGTAAGTTCAAAAAAAAACTCTAAATTTCGCAGACTATCTTCAGCTTAATATTAATATAGCTTGAAAACCTGGCCAAACCAGAAGTGGAACATTATGAAAATTTAGAGTTTAATAAATGCCCGCTTTTGTGGGCAGAATTACTATTAGATCCGCCTGAAATATAACAAAATGATTTACTTGAAAAATACAATCTGTACGTTAATTCTTTTCATTATTACTTTCGTTAATTTATATTCTCAGGAAAATTCCATCTATAAAAACGATTATTTATCCCCATTTTTAACAAACCCCGCATGCACCGGTGCAGAGTTTTACCCGATAATGCACTTGTCGTTTAAAAAACAGTGGCTTGGTTTTCCCGGATCCCCTGGCACAATATTGTTAACAGGAAATACAAAGCTTGGACGGTACAATTTTTACAATCCTAAAGGTTTTATTAACAAGGGACCTTTGGAACTTAAAGAGAGAATTGGCCTGGGAGCTGCTATTTTTTATGATCAGAATGGCTCATTATCCAACGTTGGAGGTTTGCTTTCTTATGCCTACCATATCCGGTTGAACAACGATTCGAAATTGTCCCTTGGCATGTCTTTACTGATGATGAATTATTCCTTAAATACTTCTATTCTAAAACCTGATCAAATTAACGATGATTTTTTGTTAGCAGATGAAAATAGCATTTTCAAATCCAATTTTGGAGTTGGAATTTATTATTATTCGAAGAATTATTTTGCAGGAATATCTGCTAACAAACTTTTGCCCGGAATTTCCAATATCAATGATCCTACAAAACGTAATTCGAGCTTTTTTGCACTGGCAGGATACAAATTTGAAAAAATTGGTGGCTCATTTGATTTCGAACCTTCGTTTGCTGTTAAAAAAATAGCGAACCAAAATATATTTTTCGATTTGCATTCAAAATTATATTTTCAGAAACTTCCTTATTACCAAATATTTCTCCGGCATTATCAGGTAATTTTTTTACAGTTATAGGAAAATTAGGCGTAATGAAAAAACTGAATTTCATCCTGTTATTACTCATAATCAGTGATATCTCATTTTCACAGGATATTGAATATGCAAAGTTCATTGTTTCAAAGTTAGCTTCTCCTGAATTTAAAGGCCGGGGATATACCGAAAACGGAAATTATCTGGCCGCAGAATTTATCTCAGGTGAGTATAAAAAGCTGGGTTTAATTCCTTTAAAAAAGACATATTACCAAAAGTTTAATATGTCAATCAATACATTTCCAAACGAAATTTCTTTAAAAATTAATAATGAAGGGTTAGTTCCGGCAGTTGATTTTCTTATTGAATCAAGCTCTCCTTCAATTAAAGGGAAATATGAACTCGTAAAATGCAAGAGAAATGAAATTGACAACGAACAAAAGCTGATCAACCTGATACAAAGAGCAGGTGAAAAATTTATTCTCATTGACAATACCGAAAAATCCGCTGATAAAGCTTTGAATACTAAGATTGAAGACTTTATTTCGTACCTCAAATATAATCCTCAAATTCCTTGTAAAGGTGTTATTATATTTTCAAAAGACAAGCTAACCTGGGAAAGTTCGACTTTTCAGAATGTGAGACCAATTGTAAATATTAATAAAGATTTGAACCTCAATGAAGTGAATTCTATTGAAATTGTGGTTGACAGTAAATTTATAAAAAGCTACGAGACTCAAAATATTATTGGTTATAAAAAAGGAAGTTTATATCCCGATTCATTTATTGTGGTTACTGCTCATTACGACCATTTAGGAATGCTGGGTAAAGACGTGTATTTTCCAGGAGCCAACGATAATGCCAGTGGAATGGCTATGCTTTTAAACTTAGCAAAACACTATTCAACAAACACACTCAAATTTTCGATGCTGTTTATCTCATTATCAGGAGAAGAGGCAGGGCTTTTAGGGGCCAAGGAATTCACGGATAATCCTATGGTAGACCTTAAAAGAATCAAATTCCTGGTTAATTTCGATTTGGCCGGAACAGGAGAAGAAGGAATAAGAGTTGTGAATGGCAGTATTTATAAAGACAAATTCGACCTTTTGACACAGTTAAATACAGAAAATAATTTTTTGCCAAAAGTTGATATCAGAGGAGCTGCCTGTATAAGCGATCATTGTTTATTCTATCAAAAAGGTGTTCCCTGTTTTTATATTTATACCCAGGGAGGCATAAAAGCATATCACGATATTTATGATAAAGCGGAAACATTGCCATTAACTGAGTTTGAAGATTACAGCAATTTAATGATTAAATTTTTTGACTCATTTTAGAATATTATATAATGAATGCTGAGATTCTATAGTTAATGGTTTTCTTCCTTACTTGCACAAGAGAATTATCTTTTCCTGGTCAGTCTCGGGAAGGAACCTATTTCTGCGGTCAAATTCGAGCCTAGTTCCATAAAAGCGACATTGCCATCAAACGCCAGATTGAAGCAGTTTGTCAGGGCGGGATTATCTATGTAAATGCTAACTGCAACCTCGATTGGTTTAACTGATACTATTTTATTGACCGTACAACCTACTATATTAATTAACTTTCGGGACACTATCTCGTTTTTTATTCTTAAACAAAAATTATAAAATCTTGTTTCAATGTTGTTAAGTTTAGGAATTGAATAATTCACTTCGACTCCGCTCAGTGTGACACTAATACCGCTCAGTGTGTCAAAAATACCAGTTTGTCAGGCTGAGCGGAGTCGAAGCCTGGTTCTTAAGTAAACGACAATGAATCTTGTTTATCCAAAAAATAGGATATGGAGAAAGAATATAGCTTTATAAGGCCCGAATATGATGAATTGTTTGCCCGTGAACAACAAAAAGACTTATCGAAAGTGTTTTATTTTGAGAAAGGAACCATACTCGAAGAGGCTAATGGCAAAATAACAGGAATATGGAGGAGCCCGGAAAATGAAGATTTTATGGTTTTCGAAGCAGGAGACAAAGTGCGTGTCGATCGAATAATTACTATTAACGGAAAACCCGGGCCCGCATATGATGAATACGACAGATTTGGTTTAGCTTGCCTGGATTGCAGCGGCGGAATGGATTAAATAAAACCCAGGCAAACTATTCTAAACTATCCCCAAAAACAATCCTGACATAGCTTCCATAATAATCTAATAACGAATTCAATCTATATAATCGGCCAACACTTTTATGAAATTATCCTGAACAATGGGTTTAGAAATAAAGTTATCAAAACCTGCATCTCTGGTTTTTTCCTTATCTTCACTCATGGCATATGCTGTTTGGGCAATTACAGGTAAATCGGGTTTTAATGCTTTAATGAGACGTGTAGCGGCATAACCATCCATTACAGGCATTTTGATATCCATTAATACCAATGAAATGTTCGGATATTTACTTACCAGCTCAACTGCTTCTTTCCCATCCTTTGCGTGAAGTATTTTAATTCCTGTAGGTGAAAGTAATTCTTCGAGAAACAAGTAATTAAAACATTCATCTTCAGCGATCAGGATAATATGGTTGTCCCAGTTATTTTCCATCATATTGTTTTTTTGTTTAATTTTTGACTGATGAGCAGTATTAAATGGAATGGTAAAACTAAATTTTGAACCTTTTCCCAACTCAGTGCTTAAAGAAATTGTGCCACCCAGTTTTTCAACCAGAGCTTTTGAAATAGATAATCCTAGTCCGTTTCCACCATACATGTGCGAGTTATTGTTTTCGACCTGACGGAAAGGTTCAAAAATAAATGCTTTATCTTCCGCAGAGACTCCAATACCAGTATCGGAAACATAAAATTCCAGATAATTGCCTCTCATTTGAATCCCTAATTCTATTGTGCCTTCATGCGTAAATTTAATGGAATTGCTCAACAGGTTGGTTAGTATTTGCCTTAACCTAATTTCATCGGTTGCAACTTCGAGGTGTTTTTCCCAAATATCGTTCTTTAGTTTTAAACGTACATTTTTTTGATCCGCCTGCCTTTCGAATTGCCTGAAAAGTTCGTGCAGTATTTCGGAAATATTTACAGGACCCATGGATATTGATATTTGTCCGGCTTCGATCCTTGATATGTCAAGTATATCATTAATAATTGCAAGAAGTTGTTGCCCACTCGAGTCAATGATATCTACAAACGATTTTGTTTTTTCCTTGCTCAAACCGGGGTTTTTTAATAATCCCGAAAAGCCTAAAATTGCGTTTAAAGGGGTCCTGATTTCGTGACTCATATTTGCAAGAAAAGAGGATTTTAATTTATCGGCTTCTTCAGCTTTGTTTTTTGAAACTACCAACTCTGTATTTATTTTCTGAATGTGATGTACTGTTTCTTCCAATTCTTCATTAACAGCTTGGTATTCTTCGTTCAATGACTGATATTCCTGATTTTGCTTTTTGAGATTTTGTTCGCTATCAAGAAGTGCTATTTCAGCAAGTTTTCTATTGGTGATATCGTGTTCCATGCCTACCAGGCCAGTGATTTGATTCGAACTGTTCCTGATAGGGATTTTTGAGCATAACAACCATCTTTTTTCGCCTTTGGAATTAAACGAAATTTCTTCGCTATTGATAACCGGTTCACCAGTCTTTAAAATTGAAAGGTCATCATCAAGGGCCGTTTTACCTGTTTTTTCTCCCGAAATTTCCTGATCGTTTTTCCAAAGAATATCCGTTTCCGAGTTAAACCCGTGAAAGCTTACGTCAGCTTTGTTGGAAATGATTCTGCGGCATAAGTTATCCTTCACGTAAATAAGATCCGGGAGGTTATCAATAAGGGTTCTTAGAAGCATACGCTCGTTCCGGATGGTTTCTTCCGAAACTTTGTTTTGTTTTCGAACTTCAACTTCCCTGAGTTCCCGTTCGAAGGCAGGAATCAACCTTTTCAGGTTGTTTTTCATTATATAATCATGTGCTCCGGCTTTCATGGCTGATACGGCTGTTTCTTCGCCCATTGCGCCCGAAACTAGAATAAAGGGAATATCGATATTGGTTTTTTTTACAATTGCTAAAGCTTCCAGGCCCGAAAACTGTGGCATCGAAAAATCAGATATAATGCAATCCCAATTATTATTTTCTAATGCATCAATTAATTCATCTCTCGTTTGAACCTGTTTATAGTCAATGTTATATCCTCCACTAATAAGTTCATCAATTTCGAGGATCGTATCGTCTTCGTTATCTTCAATTATTAATACACGAATTGTCTTTTGCATAATTTCAAATTATTTGCGTCCTGGTAATTCGTTCAGAATTAACCAATAAAGTCCTAATTGTTTGATTGCTTCCGAAAATTGTTCAAAGTCAACAGGTTTTTGGATATAGCTGTTTGCGCCCAATTCATAACTTTTAACCATATCTGTTTCCTCTTTCGAAGAAGTTAGAATCACTACAGGCAAAAGTTTTGTATTTTCATTTGAACGTATTTGGTTTAAAACTTCCAAACCATCAATTTTTGGCAACTTTAAATCAAGAAGCACAACCTGTGGTAAAAGTGATATATCCCTCCCGGCGTATTTTCCGGTTCCTGATAAATATTCGAGCGCTTCAGCACCGTCGCGGGCTATGGCAACCTCATTGGTGATATCATTATCTTTAAATGCTAACAGTGTTAATAATTCATCGTCAGGATTATCTTCTACCAGTAAGATTGTTCTTTCCTTATCCATTGCCATTATTCATTTAAGGTGAAAAAAAATGTTGTTCCTTTATTTATTTCACTTTCTGCCCATATGTTTCCACGATGCCGGCGAATTATCCTCTGAACTGTTGCCAATCCAATACCGGTTCCTTCAAATTCCGAAACATTATGCAAACGCTGAAAAGCGCCAAAAAGTTTATCCACATACCTCATGTCAAATCCAACTCCATTGTCCCTGATAAAATAAACTGCTTGTCCATCCTTTTTAAAATCGCCAAATTCAATAACAGTATGGTTTTGATTTTTTGAATATTTCCATGCATTGCCCAACAGATTTTGCAGTGCAATTTGTATCAGATTTTTATCAGCCACTTCAGTCAAATTTTGCTGAATGATGAACTCTGCATTGCGTTCAGGATTTATTTCTTTTAGATCGTTCACTACAGTTTCAGCAATTTCTGATAAATTGGTTTTTTCTATCTTCATTTCTATCCGGGAAAGCTTGGCCAGTTTAAGCAAGTCGTCAATTAAAAAACCCATTTTTTGGCTGGCACTCATTATCCGGTTAAAATAATCTTTACCCTGATCGTTAAACTGGGCACTGTAATCCTTTAAAATTTTGTTACTGAACCCGTCGATGCTTCGCAATGGAGCTCTTAAGTCGTGCGAAACTGAGTACGAAAAAGCCTCCAGTTCCTTATTTATGGCTTCAAGCTCTAATGTTCTCTTTTTTACCCTTTGCTCAAGCTCGGCATTAACATTTTGCAGTTCTTTATAAATATTTGCTTTCTCAATTGACATTGTAGCCCGGCGGCCAATTTCTTTTGAGAATTCCAGATCCTTCTCGGTAAAGAATTTTTTGGAATTTGTAATTACCAATGTGAGAATGCCATATGTATTATTATTTAAAAATAATGGTACAATCAAAGCTGATTTTATTCCTACTTTCCGGATTAATTTCATATGCTCCGGATTTTTAATAATTTCCGGGAGCAATTCTTCATATATTTCAGTTAAAAGAGCAGTTTTATGCTTTTGTAAAACTTCACGCGATTCATTCTGTATGGTAAAGTTGAGATGATAATTATTTCTTAAATTGTATAATGCCTCAATTTTGGAAGGATCAGAATGCGAAGCTACCAAACAGGAAAATGATCCGTCGTTTTCAATCTTATCAATTGAGCACCAGTCGACATACCCCTGTGTCAGTTTATTTACTGTCAATCCTAAAATCTGGGTAATGTCGAGTGAAGAAGCAAAAATCTCTCCGATTTCAGTTAAAAGCTTTAAACGGTTTTGATTTCTAATCATTTCCAAACGAATGGATTGCTCATTCAATAAAGCATCTTCCAATTCCTGAGTTCGTTCTTTTACAATTTTCTCAAGGTTTTCGTTAATCTTTTTTATTTCGGCTTCTGTTTCTTTTTGTTTGGTAATATCACGGATGGCAGACATTACCATAAATTCACCGTCGTCAACTTTAATTGGACTAAGGCTAACCTCTACCGGAAACTCAGTGCCATCTTTTCGTTTGCCGAATAATTCCATTCCGGCGCCCATTGCTCTTACTTTTGGACTTTCAACATAATTATTGCGATGGTGAACATGGTTTTTTTGGAAGCGTTGAGGAATGAGTATTTCAACTTCTTTCCCAATTAATTCCTTTCGGTCAAATCCGAAAATTATTTCAGTTTGGGCATTTACCATTAATATATTTCCATCGCCACCTGCAATTACCATTGCATCAGGAGCCGATTCAAGCAATCCTTTGAATTTGAGTTCGCTTTTTTCCCGTTCCAACAACTCTTTTTCAAACTCATTGGATGACTTTCGTGCCGGCCAACTTTTGGCTGAGAATATTTTATTAAAGATATCAGTTAGCTGCCCCATCTATCTGTATTTATTTTTAGAATCAGAAAGGAAAAATGTTTTGTTGTATATTCCTTAATGGCAAAGTTTGTTTGTTATGATTATGAAATCAAAAATAATTAATTTTATTTAAACTAAATCTAAATAGGGGAATTTGGATTTAATTTTGAAATGTTTATAAAAAGCTAAGTACAGATTCATTTAAAATGAAGAATAATAATTGTAAAATATTCTATTTCAAATGGAACAACTGTTAGTTTTTTGAAATTGTAAAAAGTTAGGTTTCCCTGTTATTTTATTGAAATTTATATTGAATAGAAGATTATCATAAATATTTTGCCAAATCATTTTTACAAACCTTGTTTTCTTAAGCCGAATAAAAAATTGAGATTCTTTCGTGGCCGGTTTTGATTTTCTTTGTAACATTCTTTTAACAGTCATTACATGTTGTGATTATGACCATTGACTTTTTTGTTGACGTTTAATTCAATGTGTTGTGAGGAATCATCGTATTTATCTGAATACAATTAAACCATTACTTAATATTTATTATTATTTATTATTTTGAAACGGAGGGGCTAAGAGCATCAAGATATTGAACATCCATGGTGTCGCGAACGATGGTGCTGGTGTCGCGTAAAATAGTTCTGCAAGCATATTCTTTGGAAATTTTCCCTTTAGGTTTGGGGAATGCCACTTTTAGGTAATCGTATTTCTTATCTTTTAATACTTTTTCCATAAAACGACCAAATATCGGAAGGGCAGTTTTGGATCCTTCCCCCTGGCTATTGGAACGAAAATGTATGCTCCTGTATTCGCCACCTACCCATGCACCACCTACTAATTTTGGGGTAACTCCCACAAACCAGCCATCGGAAAGATTTTGTGAAGTTCCTGTTTTACCTCCAAATTCAATTTTTGAACGAAATAAATCGTATGCAAATAGTGCCTGTGTGGTCCCTCTTGGTTCCGACAAACTTCCTTTTAGCATCTGGCTCATTAAAAAGGCTGTTTCTTCGCTTATTACGCGGGTAAGTTCAGGTTGATATTCTTTAATGATGTTTCCATCTTTGTCTTCAATCCGGGTAACCAGTATGGGTTCAACTTTATTTCCCCCGTTTAAAACAGGGCAATAAGCCCGAACCAATTCGTAAAGTGTAATATCACTTGATCCAATGGCTACCGATGGTACATCGCTCAATTCCGATTCTATTCCCATTTTATGCGCATACTCAATCACCTTCTTCCATCCCAGTTCTTTGGTAAGTTGCACAGCAATTGAATTGATCGATCGCGCCAATCCATATTTAAGTGTAACCTGTTCGCCCGAAAAAAATCCTACAACGTTGTGAGGAGCCCATTCCATGGGTTTCCCATTTTCGACATATTTAATAACCACAGGACTGTCGGTAAGCTTGTCGCAGGGAGAATAGCCATTGTCAATAGCTGCGGTATAGACAAAAGTTTTAAAAGTTGAACCCGGTTGACGGCGTGCCTGTGTTACATGATCGTACTTAAAATAATCGAAATTAATATCCCCCACCCAGGTAAGTACATGTCCCGTAGTCGGATCCATTGAGAAAAACGCAGCATGGAGAAATCGTTTGTAATACCTGATCGAATCCAGAAAGCTGTAAGTGGTATCTTTATCTCCATTCCATGTGAAAACCTTCATTTTCCGTTTTTCGTTGAGATAATAATTTATAGTGTCAGTATTCTCTCCAAAACGCTTTTTTAATTTCTTATAAAAAGGATCCTGTTGTACAATATTATCGATAAAATCTGCCAACACATTCCCTTTTTCGTCGATCCAGGGTTCTTTGTTTTTGTATAAATTATCAAAACTCCTTTGAAGTTGTTTCATTTGTTCACTTACCGCCTGCCTGGCATACTCCTGCATTTTCGAATCGATGGTAGTGTAAACCTTAAGACCATCCCGATAAAGGTCATAATCGTTTTCTTTCAGCCAATCCTGTAAATATCTCGATATTGCCTCATGAAAATAATTTGCTTTGCCTTCTTTTCCGCTTTCGGGGGTAAAGTCAAGGTTAAGAGGATACTTCGAAAGTTTTTTAAATTCTTCTTTTGTCAACCATCCATATTTAACCATTTGAGAAAGAACAACATTTCGTCTTTTTAAAGAGTTTTTGGGATTTGCCACCGGACTGTAATAGGTTGGAGCTTTCAGCATTCCCACAAGAGTAGCACATTGAAGCTGATTTAATTTGTTGGGTGTGGTATTAAAATATACCCTGGCTGCTGTATGGATCCCATAAGCATTACTGCCAAAATCGACAGTATTGAGATACATGGTAAGAATCTCTTCTTTTGTGTAGAAAAGTTCAATTTTTAAAGCATTATCCCACTCTTTTGTTTTATAAATTAAGGTTTTGATTAGAGGAACATGTCCCAACAATCCACGGGAATAGTTTGTACGGGTTTTAAACAAATTTTTAACCAATTGCTGGGTAATGGTACTTGCTCCGCGTTTTTTTCCACGAACCATATACCAGGCAACAGAAAAAGAAGATTGAATATCAATGCCATGATGTTTGTAAAAACGAATATCCTCAGTTGCAATAAGTGTTTTGATTAGCAATGGTGTAATTTCCCCGTAGGTTACCGGCTTGCGGTTGATATCGAAATACTTACCCAAAAGTTTTCCATCGGAAGAATAAAGCTCAGATGTTATTTCATATTGAGGATTGTTCAACTCACCTATTTTGGGCGATTTTCCAAACAGCCACAAAAAGTTGATATCAACTGCTACAACATAAAGAATAAAAAATCCAAAAATTAAAAGACAGTTAATCATAAACCGCATGTATTTCGGTTTTTGCTTTATTGCTGCACGGAATCTCTTGATTTTACTGCCAATTGCTTGGAAATATGGCTTTATTTTGAGAAAATAATTACTAATCGACTGCATAAATTATAAAAAGTTCTGCAAATGTAATAATAACATTCTATTGTTGCTCTTAATGACAGTATATCTAAGTTTCATCATTTTTTATTAAATAAAACGCGAATTGTTATTGTGAAGATAGTGCCGGCCATCCTCTTAATTCACAATCATAGAAACAGTTTACTTAAGGAATGGTTATTACAAGGAGAATTCAATGAAGAAAATTAGTGAAGAATATTTTTGGGGTTCAAGTTTAAGTTAGAACAGCGAATCAACCTCACCCTAAAGAGGCTGTGTAAAAAGTGGGAAATGACTTCGACTAAGCTCAGCCTGACCTCTGTAAGTCAGATTGTTGTCATATTGAGGGAAGTCGAAATAAGACAACAATCTGACTTTTGAGACAGCCATCTTTGACATTTCATTGACTTCGTGGTTTCGTGTTCTATTTTTATTTTCTAACTTACACAGCCTCTAAAGGAGAAGTGCTGTGGGTGAGGTGGTTCGGTCAATTTTGCAATTAGTTCCAGTCGCCCGATTGTTTACCGGTTATCGATTCAATTTTGAGTTTTAAAATGCATACTCTCAACAATAAGGCATCGTCGTATACCAGTTCATTGTTTTGCCAGCCATATTTTTTCATAATCAGGTCCAGCGCTTGTTTTTTCTGTTCAGTGTTAACTTCAATATCAATTACACCTTTACCCATTACCGACCGGTAACGGGCAGTCCAATCGCAGGGTTGAGGCCCCGAAATAATGCTGGTGAGTGATTCCATTTCAAAAGCAACTTTATTATTTCTTTTTAAAATTTCCATTTTCCTGCCATTCATGGCCGAATGGATATAAATGGATCCATCGTGAAAAGCAAAATTAACTGGAATAATATAGGCTTCATTGTTGTCGACCAGGCCCAGCCGGCATATTTCCGAACTTTCCAGAATTTCCCGGATAATCTTCTGATCTGTAATTTCTTTATCTTTTCTACGCATGAATGATATTTGAATTTCTTAAACTTCAAATATCTTCAAAAAAGCTGAATGCAACAATTAATTTTGTCAACGCCTTAACATTGAAATTTTTTCGCCTTTTTTGGAGTCATGAATCAATATTTTCAATCTTTTTTTTCGGGTGGTTTCCTGCCTGGCACTCATTACCCATCAATCCAGCCAAAGCACAATGCTTCATCCCCCGATTGCGACCAGGTGAGGCTTGGTTTTTTAGTATCCACTTTATGAAAACCAACCCAAACTTCTTTTGCAGTTTCAGCATTTTGTTCCAGCCATTTCCGGAACTGCGGAGGAGAATCAAAAAACTGAATGTTAGCGGGAGTGAGGTTGGCCATGCGATTTTTATTAATTCTTCAAAAGATCAATCACTTTTTTTAATTTTTCAGTTATTTCCTGAGCAATGGAGGCCAAAGCCGGATTTTCGATCGCCATCATCGAGGCAACCGGATTGATGGCAGAAATTTCAGTTGTGCCATTTTCTTTATCTATTACAATTACATTGCATGGCAGCATGGTGCCGATTTTTTCTTCAACCTGTAATGCCTTGTAAGCAGCAGATGGATTGCAAGCTCCTAAGATCCTGTATTTTTTAAAATCTACACCAAGTTTTTCTTGCATTTTGGCCTGGATATCAATATCGGAGATAACGCCAAAACCTTCTGTCTTTAATGCTTCAGTGATTTTGCCTATGGCAACGTCGAACGTATCGTTCATAGTGGTGTTGAAATAATATTCCATTTTTTTAATTTTTAAAGTTTATGATATTGTGAGATTTGTGATTTCAAAAATTCCCTGGATTTAACTCCCACAAAACGCTCGACCTCTTTGCCGTTTTTAAATAATATCATAGTGGGAATATTTCTGACATTATGGTTCAATGTAAGTTGTTTGAAGTGTTCAGCATCTACTTTGCCTATTACCACTTTTCCTTCATTATCTTCGGCAAGATCGTTTAACACTGGTGCCATTATTTTGCAAGGTACACACCACGATGTCCAAAAATCGACCAGGATAAGATTTTCATTAATCTGTTGCTGGAAATTCTCATCAGTTAAACTGATAATTTTATTACTGATATCAGCTACAGGCAAATTCCTGTACTTTTTAAAATTATGCAGGGCATAAGCTATCAGTAGTGTCATTAAAACTATAAAAACAACAATAGTTGTTGCCATAATTGGACTATTCTATAATTTTTATCTCGTATGTTACCGGCATTGCTTTTTTATAAGCATGCGATACACCACAATATTTATCCTGCGAAAGTTCAGCAGCTCTTTTAAGTTTATCCATGGGCAGGTCTTTTCCGGTAAATTCGTAAATGATATGCATGTGTGTGTAATGTTTTGGATGTTCATCGGTTACGTCTGCCTCCACTCTGATGTTAAAGGCATCGGGTTCCACCTTCATCTTTTTTAAAATTGAAATTACATCCATGCCAGTGCAACCAGCCAGGGAAGCCAACATTAATTGTTTAGGCCTGACGCCCAAATCTTCGCCTCCCGAATCGGGTATAGCATCCATAATTACATGATGTCCACTTACTAATGCATCGAATTGCATATTTCCTTTCCAGGCGGTTTCTACAGAATGTGTCATAAATAAAATATTTTTTACAAAATTACAATGAAGCTTAAGGCTTTCAAAAAGAAAATACATTTATAATAACAATGTTACTATTGAAATAGGATAAGTTTTTTGTTGAGGAAGAACTAGAATTCTAATTTCTTCTATATTGTCCAGCTATTTTTGGAATGACAGGAAAATGAGTTATTCATTTTGAAACATTAAAGTTTTAAATAAGTAGACAGAAATTGAGTCACTATAAATGCGATAAAAGCGATAATTCTGTGAAATAGTAAGCGGGATCTGCGAGGACGATTATCGTTAGAACAATAACATAAAATATTGATGTGAGAAAGGTTACTTACAATAATAAACGATTATGAGAAAGAAAATAGTTTTTACGGTGATTCTAATTGGGATTTTTATAAATGCTTATACCCAGAGCCGGATAATCACAGGAACAGTAACTGATAACAATGATTTACCCTTGTTGAATGTTGTTGTTTATGTCAAAGGAAATGATGCTTTAACAAAGACAGATGAATTTGGAAGATATTCTATTAGTATTCCGGCTGAAATTGCATCATTACAATTCAAGCATCCCGAAATGAAATTTGCAAGCACATCAGTAGGTAATTCTGATGTGGTAAATGTACGAATGGTCTCTATTTCCTCATCTGAAATGTCAGATATTTCTCTCGAAGATTTAATGAATATTAAAATTAACGTAGCTTCTTCAAATGCCGAAGATATATATAATACTGTATCTACAGTTTCTTTAATCGATAGAAAGACTATTGAGGAGTTTAATTATAAGTCTATTTCGGAGGCGTTGCAAACAGTTCCTGGTTTCGATATTTACCGCACCTATTTAAAACGGAACCTTCCGACGGCACGTGGTGTATTGCAAGATAATTATGCAAATAAGGTGTTATTTATGATTAATGGAGTTCCTACCTGGAACGCTGTTACGGGTGAAGGGATTATTGACAGGATAAATATTGAAGACGTTGAACGTATTGAAGTCTTGAAAGGGCCTTCTTCGGTTTTATATGGGAGTAATGCATATTCAGGCGCAGTAAACATTGTTCTTAAAAAATCAGGGAATTATAAAAATTCTACCTATGGAAGAATAGGCAATAACGGTAAAATAGGTATTGGAAGTCAGGTGATATTAAATTCTGATTCCAGAAATCTGTTTATTTCAGCCAATATTGAGAATGAAAGTGGTTATCCTTTCAGTTTCAAAGATGAGCTGGACTCAACGAATACAGTTAATGAATTCATTAATATGAAAAGTTTTACCGTTTCATTACAAGATAAGAATAATAGTTTTTTAGTTAATTATTATAAAGGCGAGGAAAGTTATCTTGGCGTAACACCATCTTTTTCAGCAGGAGCTGGTCACCCACATTCTATTGAAGGGTTTTTGGCCTCTTTTTCAACTACATATAATCTTGTAAAATCACTAAAACTCAAATATGATCTAAATTATGACTGGAATTATCGCGAACTGTCAAGATCTGCAAGCAATAAGGTAAAAGCAAGGATTGACGGATACAGGTTAATTAATCAGGTGGCATTAATTTTTTCACCAACCGAGGCAATATCAGCAGAATTGGGAGGTTCTTCGGAATATAAGCTTTCAAAAACTTACGAAAACTTCTTTGTTCCAACCGATACTACTATCACTGAAAATAATATGGACAATGTTTCCTTTAATACATATTCCGCTTTTGGTCAATTTAATTATTCAAAGGGTAAATTCAATTTATCCCTGGGTTCACGGTATACTTACAACGATTTGTATAAAGAAAATATCTCCTCAAGAATTACAATTGTTTACCGACTCAGCGAGAAAAGCAGTATCAAAGCCATTTATGGAGAAGCATTCCGCGCTCCCTCGCTCTTTGAACAAAATTTTACAACAACAACTTATACAGTTGTAGGAAATAAGAAGCTTGTTCCAGAGAAAAGTAAATCCATGGAATTGCTTTATATGAAGAGTTTTGAAAACTTATTTGTACAAGCAACAGTGTATCATTCTATTTATGATATGAATATTTTTCGTAACCAGGCATTTTATCAACCCGCCAATAAAATTGTTAGCATTTATGAAAATGGTAATAAGTTTACTGCAAATGGACTTGAAGCCGAACTACGCTATGTAAACTCCAGGCTTATTGATGGTTTTATTAATTTTAACTACATAGCTGGAAATAAGGAAGATAAAAAAGGGGAACACTATAATTTTAAGTATGTTCCTAAATATACTTGTACTGTTGGATTAGGAAAAAACATCCACCATTTTCTTGTTTCGTCAACAGTGAATTTAAAAGGGGCCACCCAAGGACCAGTTGAAAATATAGATGCAATGTATATGGTAAATGCGAATGTTGGCTATCATCACCGTATTTTTAATAAAACTGTGGTACATACTTTCAGTATAAAAAATATTACCAATTCCGAATACCTTATTCCTGAATATGTGCGGAGAACTGTTATAAACTCTGTTCCTTATGGCTATTATCGCAGTATAGTTTATACCTTGAAAATTGAATTATAATTGAAAAGATTCGTTCGTTAAAGCTGCAAATAAATAATTTTTTTGAGTTATTTATTCTTTTGAAATTGCTTTTGCATTAAAGAACCACAGAGTTACACAGAGTGAAGCACAGAGTTGCACTGAGTTTAGATTGTATTCCTCTGTGAAACTCTGTTGTTAATTGGCCATTTACATTCAAGGTATAACCATTTACATTCAAACAAATGCCATTTACATTCAAACAAATGCCATTTACATTCAAGCAAATGCCATTTACATTCCAACAAATGCCATTTACATTCAAGCAAATGCCATTTACATTCAAGCAAATGCCATTTACATTCAAATAAATGCCATTTACATTCAAACAAATGCCATTTACATTCCAACAAATGCCATTTACATTCAAGCAAATGCCATTTACATTCAAGCAAATGCCATTTACATTCCAACAAAAGCCAAATTTAACCGGATGTGGTGGCTAAAACTTTTACTGGAGGGTTGTACATTTAAATTTTGGGAGAATAAAATAATTTATTAAAGATATTGCACACTCAAACCATAACACCTCACACTAAATCCCTCTCCTAAAGGCGAGGGACTTTGGCCCCTCATTAAAACAATCAACTCTTTATTTACGAAATCCGGTCGTTGAGCGTGGTCGAAACGCCCGATTAAATATGAAATTTACAATCGAAATGCCAGCTTATTTACGATTTTTTTCTCCTGATTTTTAACCGCAACCCACTCCCGATAGCTATCGGGGCCGTAACCACCAACCCGCAACCCTTATACTTCTTACAAAAAAATTGATTATTTTTATGGAAAACAAATTAGTTTAGCATCTTAATTGTTAAACAAGCGGAGCGGAAATTTAAAAACATGCAGCCGTTACAAACAACTAATACCACCATTATGCATCCAAAGTATTTATTCACAGGGATTTTGCTCATTACTTTCAGCCATCTCTATGCCCAGAAACCTGACCAGCCAAAGTTCAATTACGATCAATTGTGGAAAGAAGTGGATGCCTTTGCTGAGAAAGGTTTACCGGAATCTTCCCTTAAAGTAGTAGATAAAATATATGCTGCCGCAAAAACTGAAAAAAATGCATCGCAACTTGTAAAAGCAATTATTTACCAGGCTAATTTAACAGAAAGAGAGGAGGAGTCTGCCATAAAAAGAATTTTACTTGTCGAAAAGGAACTACAAACTGCAGTATTTCCTGTGAAGCAGTTGCTTAATTCATTGTTGGCCGGATTATACTGGCAGTATTACCAAAATAACCGTTATCGTTTTACTCAGCGAACCGAAACCGTAAACTTTAATAATAACGACATCTCTACCTGGGGTCTGGAAAACATTGTAGAGCATACCATCAACAATTACCAGCTTTCACTTCTTGATACAGAAAAACTAAAGAAGACACCCATTGGAAGTTTTGAAGAGATTCTTACCAAAAGTAATAAACTGGGTAAAGATTACCGTCCAACACTTTACGATTTTCTTGCTCACCGGGCAGTTGACATCTTTATGAATAGCGAACCCGATCTGACCCAACCGGCTTATGTGTTTACAATTAATTCACCAGAATATTATCTGGAAGCTTCTAAATTTATAAATCTACCTATTGTTACCCGCGATACTTTTGCCTATAAATATTATGCATTAAAAATTTTCCAGGATTTAATCAGGTTCCATTCGAAAGAGATCAATCCCGATGCCCTCATCGATGTGGATTTGAAACGGTTAGATTTTGTTAATGAGTATTCCACTGTTCCGGATAAATCGGCTTTGTATATTGCTGCCCTTCAGAAAATGGAAGATAAATACAAATTGTACCCTGCATCTTCTCTGATTTCCATTAAAATAGCCAGATTTTGGAATGAATTGGGAGAAAAATATGATCCCTTAAAATCGAATGATCACAAATTTGACAGGAAAAAAGCTTATGATATCTGTGCTGCCGCTATCATAAGGTTTCCTGAATCAAGTGGCGCTGCCCAGGCTTACAATCTGCAACAGGAAATAACAACTAAATACCTGAGAGCATCGGCCGAAAAAGTGAACCTGCCCGAAGAACCTTTCAGGGCTTTGGTAACTTTTAAAAACTTCAATAATCTTTATTGGCGGATTGTTCCTGCATCGCGCAGTGAAATTATTGCAGAACGCAAAAAATGGGAAGGAAATTACAAGGTGGATGAAGAACAGATGTTTATTCAGCATTTTATATCGAAAGCTGCTGTAAAAAGTGGAAAACTGGTTTTACCAATGGACAGCGATTTTCAGCAGCATAGCACTGAAATTAAGCTGGATGCTGTTCCAGTGGGTAATTATATCATTCTTTTCAGTAATAACGAAGGTTTTTCAACCAAAAACAATGGAATGGCATATTCCTTTACCGCTGTTTCGAATCTGGCTTATTTTCACCGGAACAGGGATGATGGCATCTCCGAAGTATATGTAGTGAACAGGAATACCGGGGAGCCGCTGGAAAATGTGAAAGCTCAATTGTATCTTTCTTCTTATGACAAAGAAAAAGGCAGGCCAATATTGAAAAAAGGCGAAATTCTGGTTTCCGACAAGGAAGGGTATATCCGTGTTCCTTTTAATAAGAAAAACGAATTCAGCTATTATAACTCCTTTGAAATTGAATTTTCCAGAGATAATGATACAATCAGTACTTTGGATCTGAATGATGATTCGCAATATAATTTTGCAAGAATTTATCAGAATAAAAGCATTGATGCGGTTTGGAACGAGCAAACTCTGTTTTTTCTGGACAGGGCCATTTACCGTCCCCGACAAACCCTTTATTACAAAGGCCTTTTAACCAAATCGGATGGGAAAAATCCTCAGATTATCCCAAACCGAAAACTCACTGTGTCGTTTTTCGATGTCAATTCCCAACTGGTATCTCAGCAAAAGGTAGTGACTAACGATTATGGATCTTTCAGCGGTACCTTCAACACTCCTGCTACCGGACTGATGGGCCAGATGTCCTTACAGGTAAGTGACAACAATAGCAGCAGAACTTTTTTCTCTGTTGAAGAATACAAACGACCGAAGTTTGAAGTAAAATTCGATACCCTCAAGGGAAGCATGAAACTTGGTGAACAAGTTACCGTGAAGGGAAAAGCCTTGGCCTATTCCGGAGCTAATGTCGATGGGGCTGGGGTTCAATACCGTATTTTGAGGCAAACAATTTATCCATTTTGGTGGTGGAGCTGGAAAGGCTTTTTTCCATCATCACCCGAAATGGAAATTATAAATGGTAAAACTACCACTAATTCAGATGGCGGTTTTGAAATCAATTTCACAGCCATTCCCGATGAAAGTGTAAGCAAAGAATCGTCGCCCACCTTTATATATCAGGTATTTGCCGATGTTACTGATATTAACGGAGAAACCCACAGTTCTTCGGTTTCAGTGAATATTGGATATAAAGCGTTAGTGCTGAATGTAAATGTACAAGATATTGATAAAAGCAAGCACGACAGCCTGGATCGTAAATTTGAAATTAAGACCACCAACCTTGAAGGCGAATTCGAACCTGCGGCAGGTACCATCACTATCTGGAAGCTAAAAACACCTGCAAAAGCATATCGGGAACGTTTTTGGCAGCGACCTGATACTTTTCTTTATTCCGAAATGGAATTTCACAAATTATTTCCCAACGATCTTTATCGCGACGAAAATAACTTTTATAAATGGGAGAAGGAAAAAGAAGTGATTTCCCGTCCGTTCGATACTTCAAAGGAAAAACAATTAAAACTGGACAATATTGACGATTGGGCAATTGGGAAATACATGCTGCAAATTACTACAAAGGACAAGTTTGGGGAAGCTGTGAAAGAACTTGCTTACTTTGATGTTACTGATAATCGCTCGGGCGTTCCGGTTGTATTATCAGTATTCGATGTTAAAGAAATAAAATCTTCTGGGGAACCCGGTGAAAAGGCGCTTTTACAGGCTAGTAGTTCCGAAAAAGTAACATACCTCTACGAAATTGAACAGGATGGGAAAATCCTGGAGAAACAATGGGGAAATCTTCAAAATGAACAAAAGATTTTTGATATTCCATTAAAAGAAGAATACCGTGGGAATATCGCCGTGCACCTGATCACAGTTTTGAATAACAGGATGTATTCCAATACAAAAGTTATTACGGTTCCATTTACCAACAAACAACTAGACATCAAATTTGAAACTTTTCGGGATAAATTAATGCCGGGACAAGAGGAACAATGGAAAATTAAAATAGCTTCCAAAACGGCTGATAAAACACTTGCCGAAATGGTAGCAACCCTTTACGATGCTTCTTTGGACGCTTTTGTGGTGCATCAGTGGGATGCACAATTCTTTAATCCGAATTATTCCCGTTTAAACTGGCAAAGCCTGAATGGTTTTGGCAGCGAGGAGTTCAAACTATATATGAACAGATGGAACAATTATAAACGGAAAACATTTGTTTTGCCCAATTTTCCTCAATTAAGTTGGTTTAACATTCTTGAGAAAAGAGAAGATATGCTATTTATGATGGTAGAAGAGAATGCCACATTTGACGGTGGAGGTAAATATAAAGAAAACTCCAGGATGAAGAAAGGGTATATTCCTGCTATAGCCTTAGATTCTACATCAGTTGAATCGGAAATGAAAGCCGAAGAAAATACAGTGAATGGTACACCTCCTCAGGTCGGAACACCCAAAACGGATTTTGGTGAGGTCAAAATCCGCAAAAACTTCAACGAAACGGCATTCTTTTATCCGCACCTGCAAACCAACGAACAAGGCGAAATCATCATCAATTTTACTATTCCCGAAGCGCTTACCCGCTGGAAGATGCTTGGGTTTGCGCATACTCAGGATTTGAAATCAGGCTTAATACAAAAAGAACTGGTCACCCAGAAAGATCTGATGGTGGTTCCAAATCAGCCACGCTTTTTCCGCGAAAACGATAAAATGATTTTCCAGGCAAAAATCAACAGCATGATAGATAAGCAGCTTGACGGACAAGTCCGGCTGGAGTTTTTCGATGCACTTACCATGAAACCGGTAAACGATCTTTTGAAGATTACGGATAACATTCGCAATTTCTCGCTTAAAGCACGGCAAAGTCAAAATGTGGAATGGAGCATCGAAATTCCGGAAGGCCTTCAAGCCTTAACGTACCGGATTGTTGCCAAATCGGGCGATTTCTCCGATGGCGAAGAGATGACTCTTCCTGTGGTTACTAACCGAACCCTGGTAACTGAGACATTGCCCCTGCCAATTCGCGGAAAACAAACCAAAGAATTTAAATTTGAAAAGCTGATTAACAATACTTCCACCACATTAAAACATCAAAGGTACACGCTGGAATTCACTTCCAATCCGGCCTGGTTTGCAGTACAAGCTTTGCCTTACCTGATGGAATACCCGTATGAATGCACCGAGCAGCTTTTTTCGCGTTTTTATGCCAATAGCATTGCTTCGCATGTGGCAAATTCAAACCCCAAAATCAAACAGGTTTTCGATACATGGAAAAATATACAACCGGATGCCTTGCTTTCGAACCTGGAGAAAAACCAGGAGCTGAAAACTGCATTATTGCAGGAAACTCCATGGGTGTTAAATGCCAAAAGCGAAAGTGAGCGCAAACGCAATATTGCTTTGCTCTTCGACTTGAATAAAATGGCCGGTGAGCAGGAAACTGCCCTCAATAAAATAATGGAAGCACAATTGGGGAATGGAAGTTTTCCATGGTTTAAAGGTTTACCCGAAGATCAATATATCACCCAATATATTGTTTCGGGAATTGGTCATCTGAATGTGATGGGTGTTAAAAACCTCAGCAGTAAAGAAAAAGTAAGCAATATGCTCGAAAGGGCAATAACTTACATGGATAATAAAATGACCGATCGCTATAATTTCCTGAAAGCAGAATCAAAAAAAGGCAATATTAAGATGGATGATAACCAGCTTGGCTATTTCGAAATTCAATATTTCTATGCCCGCAGCTATTTCCTTGATAATAAAATAAAAGCAGAGCATAAGGAAGCTTTTGATTACTGGTTGAAACAATCGAAAACATACTGGCTGAAACAGAATTTATACACCCAGGGAATGGTTGCGCTTGCTTTAAAACGTTATGGAGAAACACTGGTACCTTCCGAAATCATCAAATCGCTAAAGGAGCGTTCTTTGAATTCAGAGGAAATGGGAATGTATTGGAAATTGGACCGTGGATTTTACTGGTATGAAGCACCCATTGAAACGCATGCTTTGATGATCGAAGTTTTCGACGAAGTTGCCAACGATAAACAAGCCGTTGAAGATTTAAAAGTATGGCTGCTGAAGCAAAAGCAAACTCAGGACTGGCGCACCACCAAAGCAACTTCCGAAGCTTGTTATGCATTGCTGCTCCGTGGAACCGATATTCTGGCTAATGATAAGCTTGCGGAAATTACCATAGCTGGCAAAAAGATAGATCCCCATAAACTCGAAGACACTAAAACAGAAGCCGGAACGGGGTATTTCAAAACAGCATGGACAGCTTCCGAAATAACTCCTGATATGGGCAACATCAAAGTGAAGAAAACTGACGATGGTGTTGCTTGGGGAGCTGTTTACTGGCAATATTTCGAACAACTGGATAAAATCACCACCGCCGAAACACCATTAAAGCTTTCGAAGCAATTGTTCAAACAGCTTAATACAGAACGTGGACCGGTAATTACACCAATTTCGGATACCTCTCAATTAAAGTTAGGCGATTTGGTCAAAGTCCGGGTTGAACTTCGTGTAGACCGCACGATGGAATACATCCACCTGAAAGACATGCGTGCTGCTGCTTTCGAGCCTGTCGAAACCTTATCAGGATATAAATACCAGGATGGATTATGGTATTATCAAAGTCCGGGCGATTTGGCAACTAACTTCTTTATTGGCTATTTGTCTAAAGGAACATACGTATTCGAATATGATTTGCGGGTTTCTCAATTGGGCGATTTTTCCAATGGTATCACCACCATCCAATGCATGTATGCGCCTGAATTTTCGAGTCATTCGGAAGGAGTGAGGGTAAAGGTGGGGAAGTGAGAGGAATGCAGTTTATGGCTAGTAAAATTAGGATATTGAACTGAAGGAATAATACATAAGAAATGTTAAATAATAATTGTTTTCCTTGTGAAAAGTTTATACTTTGTCAAAAAATTTATAACCATGAACTGCAAAACTAACCAGATCAGAAACCTATTCATTTCATTATTTTTTTTAATAGTAACCACAACCCTATTCGCTCAGGCACCAAAAGTCAAATTTGGGAAACCTGATATCGAAGAGCTTAAAATGACTGTATACGACAAAGACACTGGCGCCGTAGCCCTCGTGTTGTATAATTATGGAGAATTCAGCTTAAACGATTATACATTTACCCAGCATACCAAGATAAAAATTCTTAAAAAGGAGGGATATAGTTGGGCCGATAATTCTTTTCTTGCTGGTACTCAGTATAACATTAAAGGATTTACCTACAATCTGGAAAATGGACAGGTAGTTGCAACTAAATTGGAAAAAGATCAAATATTCGCTGATAAGTATGCAAGTGAACGATACAACGTTAAATTCACAATGCCAAATGTAAGGCCAGGTTCGGTAATAGAATTTAAAATTAATTACCCGGGGCTTCCACCTACATGGAATTTCCAACTCCCTATTCCTGTTTTGTGGAGTGAATTATATATTCCGGAAAGTTCCTACTTCAGCTTTAACAAAACCACTTATGGTTATGAAAATATAAACACTTTGGAAACCAACCATTGGTATGCAAAAGATGCAATTGCAGTAAAGGAGGAACCATATTTGACTACCATCTATAACTTTGTTTCAAAAATGGAGTTTGAGCTTCAAAACGTTTCTATACCAGGATATTATAAAAGTTATACCGAGACTTGGGATAATGTAAACCAATTACTTTCGGAAGATGATGATTTTGGTGGCAAAATGAAAGCAAGTGGGTATTTAAGAGACATTGTCAATGATATTAAATCTAAAAACCTGCCACCTTACGAACGAATGAAATTGGCTTATGAAACTATTCAAAAGTATATGAAATGGAACAAAACAAATTATGTTTACTCTATAAAATATATGCCTACTGCATTTAAAGAACAATCCGGTAATACTGCTGAAGTAAATTTAATGTTGATTGCCCTTCTTCTTGATCTTGATCTGGATGCCAAACCAGTAGTTTTGAGTACCCGTGGTAATGGAATTTTGCATCCCGCAAATCCAACCTTAAGTAAATTAAACTATGTAATTGCAAATGTTAAGATAGATACCACTAATTATGCGCTTGATGCTACTGATCCATTTCTACCTGTTGGGGCACTGCCAATGCGCTGTTTAAATGGCCAGGGACGGATTTTTGAGACAAAATATTACAAAGGAACCTGGTACGATCTCAAGCCTAAAATGAGATCGTCCGAAATGACCATGATGGAATTAAAACTTCAACCTACTGGTGAAATCTCAGGTAAAATTACAAATGATTCAAAAGGATATGCCGCATACAAGTTAAGAACAGATATTCAGGAAATGGCAGGTATTGATAAATATATTGAGGATTATCAAACGGATAATAAGTTTATGAATATTCTTTCCTATAAAGTCGATAACCTCGATAGTCTTTATAAACCAATAAATATACAGATGAATGTAGAGATGAACGATAATGTTGTGGTTACGTCGGATAAAATATTTTTCAATCCACTATTTTCAGAACAGATAATTGAAAATCCATTTAAAAGTGAAAAACGTACTTACCCCGTCGATTTTGGATTTTTAAGGGATAAGGTTGCTGTTATAAAAATTGAAATTCCGGAAGGATATACTGTTGCTGAATTACCAAAGACGATTGTGATTAAATCACCTGATAATTCAATCAAGTTTTCCTATTCAAGCTCTGTTTTGAACAATGTTGTTAACCTTAGTTGTAAGTTTAATATTGGAAAAACAATTTATCTTCCTGAGGATTATCCTGTATTAAGGGAGTTGTATAACCAGATTGTAACTAAAGAAGCCGAACAAATTGTATTAAAGAAGATATAGCTATGAAACTATTTTTCGCTTTATGGTTATCTTTGTTACTTATAAATACAACGAAATCCCAGACCCAACTGCCCCTATTGCCCGAAGATCTTAAACCCAATGCTACGGCAATTATCAGGTTAGCTACACGTACATTCGAAATTAATGATATTGGATCGGCCACTGAAAAAGTTAAGACAATAATCACAATTTTAAATAAAAAAGGTGAAGGTGAGGCTATTTTTAGGATTCCTTATGATCCTTATACAAAACTGAGTTCCTTATCGGGAGTAATTATCGGCAATGATGGTAAAGTGATTAAAAAACTTAAAAGGATTGACTTTGCTGATTTTCCGGCTTATGATGGCTCAAGTTTTTACAGTGAACTCAAGCTTTTAGCTTATGAACCTATTGTTAATGGATACCCTTATACTGTTGAATACGAATATCAGGTTAACCACAATGGTTTATTACAATATCCAATATGGGTGGCGCAGGTTAATCATGAAGTAGCAGTCGAAAATAGTTCTTTTGAAGTAATTTGTAATAATACTCTAACATTCAGGTATCTGGAAAAACAGGTTGCAACTCCGGTTAGTTTAGTTAATGGAAACAAGAAATCTTTATTATGGAAAGTATCAGGTTTAAAGGCATATCCGTTTGAACCATATAGTCCACATGTTTTGGAAGTCTCTCCGGTAGTATATACAGCCCCGAACGAATTTGAATTTCATAAAACCATAGGAAGCCTTAATAACTGGAGTAATTTTGGCAAATGGGTAGCTGAATTAAATAAAGGGAGAGATGAATTACCACTTTCAACAATAGCAAATATACAGAAGCTATTGGAAGGAACTACAGATACCACTGAAATGGTAAAACGTATGTATAAATTTCTTCAGAATAAAACAAGATATGTAGGAATTCAGTTGGGTATAGGAGGATACCAGCCTATGCCGGCTAGTGAAGTTGATGCCTTAGGTTATGGTGACTGTAAAGCTTTGTCAAATTACATGGTTTCTCTTTTAAAAAGTGTGGGCATTAAAGCTAATTACGTGCTTATCAGAGCTGATAACACACCAATTGTTATTAACTCTGAATTTCCGATTAATATTTTTAATCATGCTATTGTTTGTGTACCCGTTTCAAAAGATACAATATGGCTCGAATGCACAAGTCAGCATGTTCCTTTTGGATACCTGGGTTCATCTACCTGTCACCGGAAAGCTTTATTATTGGATGAAAAGGAAAGCAAACTTGTGAATACCCCTGATTATCCTGCCGAAAAGAATACCCAAATCAGAAATGCTGTTGTGGATGTGGATATAAACGGAAATGCAACTGCCAGTATTTCAACTTTATTTGGTGGACTTCAGTTTGAAAATGTATTCTCCAATCTTTACAATCAACCGTCGGATCAAAAAAAATGGTTCGAAAACCGAAACAGAATTCCTGTTTTTCAATTGATTGATTATAAATATTCTAGTCCTTCCGATTTTATTCCTGTTGTGGAGGAAAAGCAAAATCTCAAACTTGAAAGATATGCAGGTGTAAATCCGAATATGTTGATAATACCTTTAAACTTAATGAACAGGCCTGATTTTAGTATTAAACAAATAAAACAAAGGAAAACTGAAATCGATATGGATTATACCTTTCTGGATATTGATACTGTCAAATATAATCTGCCGGAGAATGTCAAAGTGGAAACCTTGCCTCAGAATCAGGAAATCAAAAGTATTTTTGGAGTATATAAATCAACTGTAACAGTAAATAAAAACTCTTTAATCTATATAAGAAGTTTAACAGTTTTTAAAGGCAGATATCAGCAGGAAAAATATCAGGAGTTAACTGAGTTTTTCGATAAGATAGTTAAAGCAGATAAATGCAAGGCTATTCTGTCAAAAACATGATACTTAATCACATCCACCATGTTGCTTTGATTTGTTCCGATTACAAGAAGTCAAGGCTTTTTTATACAGAAATATTAGGAATGAAAGTTGTGCGGGAAACTTATCGTAACGATCGCGATTCCTGGAAATGCGATTTGGAAGTGAATGTTTTATACCAGATCGAACTTTTCTCATTTCCCAATCCTGCCGCACGACCAAGCCGTCCTGAAGCTTGTGGTTTACGGCATATTGCCTTTGAAGTAGATAACCTGGACGATGTGGTGGCTGAACTTCAACTAAAAGGAATTGATGTAGAAGTAATTCGCGAAGATGAAACCAGAGACAATAAACGGTTTACTTTTATAGCTGATCCGGATGGTTTGCCCATAGAATTTTGTGAGAAGTAACATTGTATCTTAAAATTTATTCTGAACTATTGGAATTCATAATTGTTTAAAAGTTCATAAGAATCTCTGAACGTAAACAAATAAATTTCAAATATCATGAATAAAAGAACTTTTCTGAAAAATACTGCTGTTCTAGGTGCTGGTGGACTAATATTGCCTCATGTGCATCTGTTTGCCAACGAAAATTCATTTTCAAATGCCGATGATTCAGTTTTCAAACAAAATGAGCTGGGTTATGCATTTAATGCTCTTGAACCGAACATTGATGCAACCACTATGGAAATTCATTACACCAAGCACCATTCAGCCTATACCAAAAACCTGAATACCATGGTGAAAGAAAACAATGTGGCAGAAAAGGACATCATCAAAATTTTCAAAGGCATTTCGAAACTGCCAGTCGGGATTCGAAACAATGGAGGTGGATTTTACAATCATAACCTTTTCTGGGAAATCATGGCACCCAATGCCGGAGGCGAACCATCAGGAGAACTGGCGAAAGCAATTGACCGTGATTTGGGATCTTTTTCAAAATTTAAGGAAGATTTTTCCAAGGCCGCTTCAACTAGATTTGGATCGGGTTGGGCATGGTTAATTGTAAACAACAAAAAACTGGCTATTTCATCCACCCCTAATCAGGATAATCCTTGGATGGATGTTGCCGAAGTAAAGGGTACGCCTATTTTTGCCATAGACGTATGGGAGCATGCTTATTATCTCAAATACCAGAATCGCAGAGCTGATTATATTGGCGCATTCTGGAATGTGGTGAACTGGAAAAGGGTAGGAGAGAATTATCAGAAAGCGTTAGTTTAGTCGTAAGTACAATTCGTTCTGATAGCTATCGGAAGTCGTAAGACAAGAGAAGTATAAAATATCAAGTGATGGCTACGTTTGTCGTAGTAAAAAATGAAAAAAAATTAGGCTGTTATCTTGATACTTGTGTCTTGATACTTGTGTCTGTTTCTTAATAGTATCAAGTATCAAGTATCAAG
>JBBQEI010000030.1:0-61678 GCA_038320545.1 Bacteroidales bacterium | reverse complement strand
ATATGTGAAGGTTTCACCAATGAACAGATTGCAGAAAAGGTGTTTTTAAGTTTCGATACAGTAAAATGGCATCGTTCTAATCTTCTATCTAAAACAGGAAGCAACAATACTGCTGCTTTGGTAATGTATGCCATTAAAAATAAGCTTGTTTCAATTTGATGGAATAGTATCGAGTATCAAGTATTTAGTATCAAGACATTTCTACGGCGGTCCCTGCTGGCACGATTAGTAATCCGAGCCTTACTTAAAAGTCGTTTCCGAACGACAATTGCAACGCAATACCAAAATATAATACAAGCGTTACAAACGCGCGTGAGCCTTGGAAACAGCAAAATAAAATATCCCGATGGATACCGGGAACCTCATCAGTTCCTAAGGTACCACCGGGATAAGCCAATTACTTGCGCATAACTAACTAAAAATTTTCATAACCATTTTCAGTTATATCTTTCTCAAGGATATTAATCCCCCTATTCACTGATTTTTTTGGGGCGTAAATCGGTTTCCGGAAACTTTTCATGTTAATGGGTTCTTTTTTCATTTGTTTTCCGGTGTTGAAAAATGATATAATCTCCTTCAAAGTTTCAGCCTGACTGGAAAGTTCTTCTGAAGTGGAACTCATTTCTTCTGCTGCAGCCGAGTTTTGTTGTGTTACCTGCGATAATTGTTCAATGGCTTTTGTAATCTGGTCGGCACCTGAACTCTGTTCCATACTGGCTGCGGCTATTTCCTTTACTAGTGTTGCTGTTTTCTGAATATCAGGAATGATTTTCAAAAGCTGTTCCCCGGAAGCTTCGGTTACTTTCAGGCTCGACGATGATAAATTATTGATTTCAATGGCTGCTTTCTGACTTGTTTCGGCCAGTTTACGAACTTCGGCAGCAACAACAGCAAACCCTTTTCCATGTTCGCCGGCCCTTGCTGCTTCAATGGCCGCATTAATGGCGAGGATATCAGTTTTTTCGGCAATATCGTTTATTACCCTGATTTTCTCCACGATGGTGCGGATTGCTTCCAGACTTTTTTGTGACGAATTGCTGACTTCAAGTATTTCCTGTGCTGTTAACGTGGAAACTTTTTCGGTTTGAACAGCATTGTCGGTGTTTTGCTGTATGGTGGATGCCATTTCTTCAATTGACGATGAAATTTCTTCAGCCGACGATGCCTGTTCATTTGCTCCGTGGGCTATTTCTGCTGATGTGCTGCTTAGCTGTCCACTTCCAATGGATACATTTTCGGCCGATTCGGATATTCTGATAACAATTTCACCTAAACGTTCCACCATATCCGAAAGAGCAATCATCAATTCATCGTTATCCGATCGCTTTACAAGTGTTACGGTGAGATCGCCGCCAGCTACTTTTTTTGCATTTTCCACAATCATCAGGTTTGCCTCTTTAAGCTTGTTAAAATCAATCATTAATAAGCCAATTTCATCTTTGCTATTCGATTCCATATCGAAAGTCAAATCGCCTTTTGCAAGTTTTCGTGCAGCTTCCTGAACTTTTTTTATGCCACTTGAAATGGTTCCTGAAATAAAGAACCCAATGATTATCCCAAACGATATTACCAAAATTAATATGCTAATAATAATCATCACAGAAGAAGAATACTCTTTTTTGCTGTGTTCAAATTCATTGTTTCCGCCTTTGTTATTTAAGAGTATAGCTTTATTAAGTACCCCGAGAACTTTATCATACGGTTCCAACGACGATTTCATAAGTGCCAGCAACATGTCCGACTGATTTTCCCGCGAAGCCTTCATAATTCCGCTGTTTATTACAATATAGTCACCCCAGGCTTTTTTGTAGTCACTGAATAATTGCTGTCCTTCATCCGTTGAAATGTTCTTCTTATAATTACTTTCATTTTCAGCCAAAACACGTTGCAGTTCTTCAATTTTCCTTTCGGTAAATAATTTATCTTCCATTGTATTTGTCATTACATGGCGATATAAATACCGTCGTACATCCAGAACATTTACATTCATCTGCCCAATCGAATAAATTGATGGCATCCACCGGTTAGCTATGCTTTCGGTGTTTTTATTGATGGTTTTCATTTGAATTACATTCATAATGCCTAAAACACCAGTTAAAAGTATGACAATGGCAAAGCCAAGTAAAATCTTTACGCGAATTTTTAAGTTTTTCATTTTATTTAGGTTTTTAATTTATTAATTCATGTTGGTCAATTTGTTCACTTGCACTTAACGACAAAATTTTCTCAATATCAATGAGTAATATAAATTTGTCGTTTCTGTTTACAGCTCCCCGGATAAAGTGTGTATCGTAACTTATCCCGATTTCCGGAATAGGTTTTATTTCATTATCATCAATTTCAATCACATCTTTAACACCATCGGCTGTAGCTGCTATGGTTGTTACCTCTGCCTCGTTTTTGATTTCATAAACTATCACCGCTTTTTTACCATTGGATTCATTTTCGGCTATGCCAAATTTTTTACGCGTATCTATCACAGGAAGAATTTGTCCCCTAAAGTTTATGATGCCTAAAATATAATCGGGAGCTTTTGGAACTTGTGTAACTTTTTGTTTTTCCAGCACTTCCAATACCTTTTTTACATTCACGGCAAAATAATCTTCACCTATTAAAAATGTCAGGTAAGTTTCTCTTTCCATATTTATTGAATTAATTATGATTAATAATTTCAGTTTCCGAAGTAATTTCAAACCTTAATTTTTCAGTGTCAATCAGCAGTGCAATACTGCCATCTCCAAGAATACTGGCGCCTGAAATAAATTTGATATCATTAAATGTTTTCCCCATAGGTTTTATAACCGCTTGATATTCACCAATAATTTTATCGGCTACAATGGCATAATATTTATTTTGCCGGTTAATTATTATTAATTTCTCTCTTTCAGCAGATTTTGTATGCTCGGTAAAGCTTCTGCGAAGGCTTAAATAGGGGATAAGTTTTTTGTTATAAACAATCAGGTTACTCTGGCGACTTATCATTTTATCATCCGATTGCAGTTCGCAGGCTTCAATATCTTCAATCGGTATAGCATATGTTATTCCGCCTGAGGAGATTAACAAAGTATCGATGATGGAAATAGTTTGCTGAATTTTCAAAGTAAATGAGGTACCTATCTCGGACTTGGATTGAATGGATATTTCGCCTCTTATTTCTTGTATTTTTTTAAGTACAATGTCCATACCGACACCTCTTCCGGAAATATCCGTAAGATTTTGTGCAGTAGAAAAACCGGGAAGAAATATAAGGTCTAAAATCTCTTTTTCAGTGAGATTTGTACCTGCCGGTATAAATCCCTTATCAATAGCTTTCTTATAAATATAATCGGGGTCGATTCCATTTCCATCATCGCTGATAGTTATGTACACATAATTCCCGGTTTTGGTTGCTTCGAACTTAATAATTCCAGTTTCCGGTTTATTGCGTTCAAGTCTTTTTTGCGAAACTTCAATCCCATGATCGATACAATTTCTGATAAGGTGCATAATAGGCTCACCAACCACATCGATAATGCTTTTATCCAATTCTGTATCTTCGCCAATGGTTACAAAATCAATTTTTTTATTGAGTTGTTTTGCCAAATCCCGAACCAGTCTTTTAAACCGGTTTACCATATCGTTAAGCGAAACAAGCCGGATATCGAGCGCATTGTTGCTGAACAACTTCGAAAGGTTATCAATTTTTTCGGCAGCGCCCATTGCTTTCTCTTCATTATTTTGCTGAAGCGACAAAAGCAATTCCGATTTTGTAGTCACCAGCTCACTTACTAGGTACATAAGCAAATCGAGCTTTTTAGCATCTACATTTATTAAATTTGATTTTGTAAGTATTTGCTTTTTTGAGGATTGATCTTTAGAATCGCCCATGCTTAGTAATACTTCCTGGGTAATCTCACTAACTTTTCTTTTCGGTTCGAACGAAATTGGTGTAAATGCTTTATTTTGATAATCCTCAATACGTTTCAACTCTTCATCACGTTGATGAATTGCTGCAGGATCGAAAATATCAAAATCAGCAATTTTTACTATTTTACAGTATTCACTAATAAACATGAGAACACTCTCAATCTCATCATAGTTTTTATCAGTAATCAGAAATATATTCCAGACCTCTGAACCGGTTTCCGAAAATGGTGAATTCTGAATTTTATAAGTTCCCAGAGCAAATAAGTCCTGAAATGTATATACCAGGTTCACGCACCTTCTTATCAATTCATCATTAGGGTAAAAAAGAATATTCCATGTTGATATGCCTGATTTTGAAGAAATATTCAATTTTGAAGTTTGCTCCGAATCTTCAGCAACTGTTGTTTTCTTTATAAGATTTATATTTTCCTTCAGGTTTTTATGTCTGTTAATTGTATCGTCCGAAATATTCTCACTTAAAAGATTTCGGATATGATCGGCTGCAGCAAATGAGATTTCGATAAGTAGAGGTGTTAACTGCATTTGATGCGAACGGATCAAATCATATAACGTTTCTAATTCATGGGTAATCTCAACAATGTAATCGAAGCCATACATGCCACTGGTACCTTTTATGGTGTGCATTATTCTGAAAGCTTCGTCGTTCAGACTTTTGTTTAATGGTTCTTTTTCAAGCTGTACAAGTATAGTGTCCAGATTATTAAGTAAATCGCCTGCCTCTGCAATAAACTTTTGTTTAAATTGGGAAAGATCCATACTCAAATGAATTAGGCTGCATAATTTATTGTTGGTACTATTACCAAATAATTGACGAAACTTATTTTGACTTGTTTCAGAAATTTTGAATTTGTACCCATATCTCTTTCATTTAATTACAACTCAAAGGTATCTTTCCCAAAAGTGGAAATGCTAACCTATATTACTGTTCAGTACCGAACTTTATAACTGTTTACAACTGGTAAAAAAGGTAAGTGGTTCTTACCCGAAAGGGTGGTTAATGATTTTTGTGTTTAACCAGCATAGCCCTGGCCTTTAGGCATAGCCGAGAGATACCAACGTTAACCTGACGACTATGCCCTCTTTGGACGTTCTTGATTTCTATATTTGTACCGGAAACTCTGCAAACCGATTCGCCTATTTGATCTTGCAAATCAAATCGGGCTCCCTGGCCAGGGACATAAAAAAAGCCTTTGCCTGATTGATGAATTAAAAAATTATTGTAATTTTCGACCTTTAATTCATTATTAATTAAACTATTCTGATTTATCAATATAAGTATATAATTGCTTAACCATAAAAATATTTACAATGAGATCGAATTTAAAATTTATCGCTATTGCAACGTGCATGCTAATATCTTTTGCATCGTGCAATACACAAAGAAAAACTCAAGGTTCACATATTGAAATCAAACAGGTTAATGGCAAGTATAGTTTTTATGTCAATGGAAAACCATTTGAGATAAAAGGAGTAGGTGGTTCGAATAACTTGGCTTTGTTGCATAAATCGGGAGGAAATTCATTTCGTACCTGGGGTGCCAATAACGGGAAACAATTACTCGATACAGCCAAAAAATACAATTTGATGGTAGCTATGGGCTTAGGAATGGGACAGGAGCTGCATCATTTTGATTATAACGATACTGCAGCAGTGGCAGTTCAATTCAACAGAATTAAATTAGTTGTTGATTCCTTAAAAAATCATCCTAATCTTCTTTGCTGGGTAGCCGGAAACGAATTGAATTTAAACACGAACGATATTCCGGTAAACACAAAAGTTTATGATGCTTTAAAAGATATAGTCGATTACATCCACAAAACTGATCCCAACCATCCGGTTACAACAACTTTTGCAGGGATAAGTAAAGAACATGTGCAGGTTGCCCTGGAACATTGTCCGGAACTGGATTTTCTATCGTTGCAGGTATATGCCGACCTGGAAAGATTACCAGAACTGGTTAAAGCTGCCGGAATCACCAAACCATATGCCATAACCGAATTTGGGCCACGTGGTCATTGGGAAGGCCCAAAAACAGAGTGGGGACGCGAAATTGAGGAAGCCAGTGGTGTGAAAGCTACTGCAGTGATGAACAGGATCCAAAAAGGAATTGTGTCCGATACAAGTGGCCTATGTCTTGGTGGTTACGCTTTTATATGGGGCCAGAAACAGGAAAGGACACCTACTTGGTATGGTATGTTTCTGAAATCGGGCGAAGCTGGTCCTGTTGTAGACGAGTTAACAAGGTATTGGTCAGGTGCATATCCTGAAAACAGGGCGCCTCAGGTAGATTCATTGAAGATTAACAATAAAAATGCTGTCGATAATATTTATTTAAAACCCGGCGCTCAATATACTGCAGAGGTATTTACGACCGATCCCAATACCGATTTGCTTTCATTTAAATGGGTACTGTTAAAGGAAGTAGCTGAAAGAAGTCAGGGAGGTGCCAGGGAAATAGAACCCGACAGTATACAGTTAAATATAATATCCGATTCGGAAAGTAGATTAACCTTTATTGCTCCGAAAGAAGAAGGGGAATATCGCCTGTTTTCGTATGTATTCGATGGTAAAGGAAAAGCCGGATATGCCAATGTTCCATTTTTTGTAAAAAAATAAAATCATGTGGAACTACTTTGGTTTAAGTATATAAAATCAAAAAAGAGCATGTCTCACGACTTGCTCTTTTACTAACCAACAAATCCAAATTGATTATTACTTGAATTTAATATACAAATCTATTTATTTATTTGAATTAATAATGGTGATTTACATCACCTTGGCAAAAATAAGTGAAAAAAAACATTTATTAATTAGGGTGATATCATGTAAATATATGTATACTAAATACATATGAATACGTTTGCCAGAAATTAAATAATAAATTAATTTGAAAATAATTTTTATCAGGCCAATAATTTTTCAATGAAAGCTGATCTCAACTGATAATTGGCCAACTTTGGGATGTCATTCTGAAAGAAGTGAAGAACTTAGCGAAGCGATCTCACGGCAGGTAATCTAAATAGTTTTACCGGACAACATTGACAAAATATATTTTTAGAGGCAAAAGTTTTCTAAAGCTATGAAAAAATTGATTGCGCTGCATCGATAGTTTTTTCAATATCAATTCCTTCTCCCAACACCCCTTTAAATATATCACCTTCACTTTTTAACCGGTCAATAGTGTTGTGAATGGTGAAATCTTTCATTTTTAATCCTTTTTTAACTTCATCCCAATGTAAAGGTATCGAAACAGTGGCTCCTGGTTTTGGACGCAGTGAATAAACACTTGCAATAGTTGCTCCGGGCCGGTTTTGTAAAAAATCGAGGTACAATTTACCTTCTCTGTTGCTGATCATACGTTCCAGAGTTGTGAATTCCGGGATTTGATGATGTACAAGGTTCACAACCAGCCTGGCAAACATTTGCGACTGATCGTATGTATATTTGGCAGCAAGCGGTATATATACGTGAATTCCTGTTGACCCTGATGTTTTGGGAAAGGAAGGAACTTCTAACTCATCCAGTACTTTTTTAACTTCGAGTGCTGCTTCAATAACCTGATCAAAAGTATTTTTATCTGGATCCAAATCTATTACACAATAATCAGGGCTATCAGGAGACTGGATACGGCTGAACCAGGGATTTATTTCAATACATCCCAACGATGCCATCCATAAAAGTGTTGCTTCATCATCGCCTACCAGAAATTCTTTTTCTTCGTCATCGCTTGTTGAATAAGGAAATGTTTTCGCCCATTCCGGTGCTTTTCCTTTAACATCTTTCTGATAAAAACTTTTGCCATTAATCCCGTTCGGAAACCTGTTTAACGATTGAGGCCGATCTTTAAGATGTGGTAAAATGTATTCGGCCACCTGGTAATAATAATTAAACATATCGCGCTTGGTGATCCCTTCTTCCGGCCAATATACTTTACTCAAATTCGTAAATTTAAGTTCATGGCCTTTTATCTTTTTAACCTGAGTTTCTTCAGTTGGATTTATAAGTGTTCCTTTATTCTTGTTTTCCGAAACTTTTACCAACTTTTGTTTTACTGGTTTTTCTTCTTTTTTGTTTTCAGGTTCATTTATTTCAATGGCTTCTTCTATAATTTCCGATGTAGGCATTTCTTTCTCCCTTACAACATCTTTAGCTTTTTTATCCGTTCTCATGCCTTTAAATGATGGATGCCTGAAAACTCCGTCGCTGGTAACTTCAGCATAGCTTACTTCACATACAAGTTCTGGTTTGAGCCAAGTAGCTTTGGCTTTAGGTGGATTTGGCCGAAATCGCGATGGCTGGTTTATGTCGGGTAGAATCTGAAATGGACTTTCATTAATAATCAGAAGTTTAAATAATTCAATCATTGCCTTTTGCATTTTATCGTTAAACCCGGTACCCACTTTTCCAACATATTGGAAAAAACCGTTTTCGTAAACCCCTAATAAAAGAGAACTGAATTTTTTACCCGTGCCTTCATTTAATGTATAGCCTCCAATCACAACTTCCTGCCGTTTATTTGCTTTAATTTTGAGCCATTCTTTCGATCGGTTATCCGGTTTGTAGCTGCTATTTGCCCTTTTCGCAATAATGCCTTCCAATCCCAAAGCTTCAGCAGCTTTAAAAAATTCTATACCATTAGCTGGAAATACTTCACTTAATCGCACCCGATCGTTATCAGCCGGTATTTTATCTTTTAAAATTGCCTGACGATCCTTTAGAGGCAAGTCCATCAGGTTTTTCCCTTCGAACCATAACAAATCGAAAACATACAATATCAACTCTCCATCCGATTCGCTTCTCCAGTTTTGTAATGCTCCAAAATTTGAAATTCCTTTTTCATTAATTACCAGTATTTCACCATCAATTACTGCATTAATCTTCCATTGTTCCAATGCTTTGGTAATGGGGTAATATTTTTCGGAGAACGATTTATTATTTCTTGAAAGAAGATGAACTTCACCCTGATTGATAAATCCTAATGTACGATAGCCATCCCATTTTACCTCAAAAATCCATTCGGAATCGTCAAATGGTTCATCAACCAATGTTGCAAGCATGGGCTTTATACCCAAAGGGATTTCGCTATTACCGGCTTTTTCCAATAAATTCGAAACGATGCTTTCTTCTGGTTGTGCTTCTGATTTTGCTTTTGTATTTATTTTTAATTTTTCGGGCATTTTATCACGATTACTTTCATGAATATTTGTGCTTGTTTTTTTTACTTCTTCAATAGTTTTTTTCGATTGAACCGATTTATCATGTAAAGTAATGTCAGATTTGTCAGCGAATTCATCTTTCATTTTCATCAAAAGCCAGGCATTATCTCCACGTCCGTTCGCTTTCACTAGTGCAAATTCTCCTTTGAGTTTTTTACCTTTCAGCATGAACTTGAATTTTCCGCTTTGTAGTCCATGCAGAAGATGTTTTTCCTGACCTTGTTTGCTTTTATCGTCAAATTCAGATGCTTCATAGGTACCTTCGTCCCAAACAATCACGGTTCCTCCGCCATATTCACCTTTGGGAATAATTCCTTCAAAAGTCCGGTAGTCATAAGGATGATCCTCAACCATCATTGCCAGACGTTTTACATCAGGATTGGTGGAAGGACCCTTCGGTACAGCCCAGCTTTTAAGAACACCTTCCATTTCGAGCCTAAAATCATAATGCAGGTGCGATGCAGCATGTTTCTGAACTACAAAATGTAACACTTCATTTTCCTTGCTTTCACCTCCAAAAGGTTCAGGAGTAACGGATGCATTCCGTTTTTGCTTATATTTTTCGAGTGCCATACGTGTCAGGATTACTAATATATAAACTAAGTACTTGAGAGTATGTTTACAAGGTTTAATTTAAATGTCGTTAATTATCATTAAAGATATTTTCACTCAACCTGATACCTTAAAATAGTTCTTAATTTGCTTTTTTCCGTTTTTCGGGCATCCGAAAGGTATATTTCTCTATGAATATGATATTTACGTTTTAGTTTTTGTTCCTGTTCAAGTTGTTCCATCAGTTTAAAACTTTCAGGTTCACTGTCGTAACTGCCCAAGTGTGATTTTTGAATGCACCGGCCTTCTTCAATTGTTTCAAATTTTACAGCATTTAATAAAAGGTGAGGCTTTTTCTTTTTAGTTTTTTGAAGTATTTCGGCAGCAAATTCATTGGTTACAAAATCGGGTTGTCGTATCATCAGGTTGAAAATTAATTTGTTTTTATCTATTATACAATGATTTGAATTTTTTGCATCTTCATCCAGGTCCCAGACTCCCTCCAATGGATAAACAGCATAATCGAAAAATCCCGGAGGTTGAATGCCTGATTTAGGGCTCATTTTAACAGCATATGATAATGAATAAAGTATGCCGATATATTCACAAAAGGCCTCATCATTTGGATTGCCTTTCCCCTGAATGGTAAAAAATGTAAAAGAGGGCACGATAACTATTTCAGGTTTTTCTGTCGGTGAATAGAAGTTTTTCTCTTGTTTTTTCCAATCGTACTTCATAGATATTAAATTTAAATAAGGTTTTAACGTTGAATGTTTAATTTTTCTTCAATAGTGAGAACACATTGTTTTGTTTTTAAATAAACTGCTTATCCCTTTCAAGCAAGTGCTTTCTGGAAACTAATTAAAAGTTAACCAGAGTTCGACATAAGATAAGATTCCTCATTTCATTCGGGATGACAGACTTTGGTCAGTTGAAGCGGTGGGGAGAGATGCTGGCTTCGCCATCCTCTCTCCCCACCCATATAACAAGTTTTTCATTGTCATTCCGAACCTGCATGCAGCAGGCAGGCAGAGTGAGGAATCTTTATTAATAACAACAATTGCCCGAAGTGGATAAGCAGTTTAAATAATATCCAAATATAAATTTCCAATATGTCAACCCTATGTCAACAGTTCGCGAAATTATCCTGTTGATGAGAAATAAATTAATTCCTGCCCTTTTTGCCTGAACAATTGTTATTAAATCAATTAATAAACTGATTTATGAAAATTGCTCAGGTTTCACCTCTTTACGAAAGTGTTCCGCCAAAATTATATGGTGGTACCGAAAGGGTTGTTTATAATATAACAGAAGAGTTGGTTGCACAGGGTCACGAAGTTACACTTTTTGCAAGTGGCGACTCTGTTACCACTGCCCGGCTTGTGTCACCTTGCAGGAATGCTCTTCGGCTGGATAAAAATTGTATCGATCCACTCGCAAATCATTTTGCGATGATGGAAATGGTAGAAAAAGAATCTCGCAATTTCGATATCATACACTCGCATATCGATTACATGTACTATCCAATAATTAAAAGAAGCAAAGTCCCACATATCACAACTCTACATGGACGACTCGATATTCCTGAGTTACAGCCTCTTTATAAAGAATTCAGTGACATTCAGCTCATTTCTATTTCTAATTCCCAACGATTGCCACTATCTAATGTCAATTGGAAAGGAACCATTTATCATGGACTACCCCTTGATCTTTTCCGGTTTTTTCCTGAAATGGGTAATTATCTTGCATTTGTAGGTCGCGTTTCTCCTGAAAAAAGGGTCGACAGGGTTATCGAAATTGCTATAAAGTCAAATATTCCCTTGAAAATAGCAGCAAAAATTGATAAGGTTGATAAGGATTATTATGAGGAATCAATTAAAGGTTTACTCGATCACCCTTTGGTCGAATTTCTAGGTGAAATTGGTGAAAAGGAAAAGGAAGACCTGCTGGGTAATGCTATGGGTTTTCTGTATCCGATCGACTGGCCTGAACCTTTTGGTTTAGGAATGATTGAAGCCATGGCTTGTGGTACACCGGTAATTGCATTCAATCGGGGTAGTGTGCCGGAAGTAATTGACGAAGGTTTGACAGGTTTTGTTGTGGAAAATATAGATGAAGCTGTAGAAGCTGTAAAAAATCTATCCTTAATCAATAGGGCAGAATGCAGAAAAATATTTGAAAAAAGATTTTCAGCTCAAAGGATGGTAAATGATTACCTGAATATATATAAATCATTGTTAATGTCACCGAAAATGGAAAAGCCACAAAGGGATTTAATTTATTAAAAGAGAATATTATGGAACACAAAAAGTATGACGATCAATTTTATGTTTTAGCTACATCATCCCTTACTGAAGAAAAAACTTATTCGCTGAAACATAACGATTCATTTGGGGTATTTAATAAATACGGTGATATTATTCCATTTGATAAAAGTGTTCAGGGATTGTTTCATGAGGGTACACGTTATTTATCCAATCTACAGTTAAAATTTGAAGGTAAGAAACCTTTGTATTTAAGTTCGGACCTGAAAGAAGGGAATGAATTATTTTCAGTTGACCTTACCAATCCTGATATAATTGATGAAAACAACAAATTAAAACTGGAAAAAGATCTCATACACATTATGAGAAAAAAGATTCTATGGGATGGTGTATATTATGAACAGTTCATTTTTTATAACTATGGATTAGTACCTATTAGTTTTGCTTTTGATCTCACCTTTGATGCAAATTTTGATGACATTTTTGAAGTCAGGGGAACAGAAAGGTTAAAAAAAGGAAAGAAACTACCATTGAAATATGAAAATGGTAAAATTACTATTGAATACATAGGACTCGACAAGGTTAAACGAAGCACCGAAATATTATTGGAACCAAGTCCATTTAAAATCATCCAAAATGAAGTTTTTTATAATATTACCCTTCTTCCTGGTGAAAAGCATAATATTTCAGTTACTATTATTTTTGCCTCCGATAATGGAAAAAAAAGTAAAAACATTGGCTTTTTATCAGCAGTAAAAAAATATAAACGAAGGTTAGACTACATAAATAATAACTCCTGTGAAATATTTACTTCGAATGAGCAATTTAATCACTGGATAAACAGATCTAAGGCGGACCTTATCACTATGCTTTCAGAAACTCCATTTGGTCCATATCCATATGCCGGAATTCCCTGGTATAGTACTCCTTTTGGCAGAGATGGCATCATTACCGCATTTGAATGTTTATGGGTAGCTCCTGAAGTAGCGAAAGGGGTATTGAACTATCTTGCTGCTACACAGGCAAAAATAATAGATCCCTTCAAAGATGCTGAACCGGGAAAAATACTACATGAAACCAGAAAAGGTGAAATGGCCGAATTAAACGAAATTCCATTTAAACAATATTATGGAACCATTGATGCCACCCCGCTTTTTGTTGTTCTTGCCGGTGCTTATTATACACGTACTTCCGACATTGAGACTATTAAGCAACTTTGGCCCAATATTGAATTTGCACTTGAGTGGATTGAAAAATATGGTGATATCGATGGCGATATGTTTGTTGAATATCTTCGGAAAGAAAAATCAGGATTATTTAATCAGGGATGGAAAGATTCGCACGATTCTGTTTCATATGCCGATGGCACAATAGCAGAACCACCAATAGCACTTTGCGAGGTGCAGGGGTATATTTATGATGCATGGATGAAAGCCTCTGTTATGGCAGAAGCTTTAGGTTTCATGGAAAAAGCCTGGAAATGGACTGCCCATGCTACGGAAATGAAACTGAAATTTTCGGAGAAGTTTTGGTCCGATAAAAAATCTACATTTTATCTCGCTATTACAAACGGGAAAAAACCATGCGATGTAATCGCATCCAATGCCGGGCATTGTCTTTTTTCAGGCATTGCTACCCAGGATCAGGCACAAAAAATTGCCAAAAATCTCTTATCCAAAAGCATGTTTACAGGTTGGGGAATAAGGACCCTCGATGCAGATGAAGTGCGATACAATCCCATGTCGTACCACAATGGTTCCGTTTGGCCACACGATAATGCACTGATAGCTTATGGTTTTTCCAGGTATGGTTTAAAAGAAGAAGTAAATAAAATAGCAGCAGGACTTTTTGATGCCAGTCTTTTTATTGAAGATCAACGTTTACCGGAATTATTTTGTGGTTTTAAGAGAAGGCCCGGCGAAGCTCCCACTGGTTATCCTGTTGCATGTTCTCCTCAAGCCTGGAGTGTAGCTTCTGTTTATATGATCATTCAATCGTTTCTGGGAATGGAAATACGCGAAACTGACGATATGATTAGATTTTTCAAGCCAGTACTACCTTCTTTCATTGATAATCTTATCATCAAAAATTTGAAATTTAAAGACCTTTTACTAAACATACAATTTATTAAAACTCCCGATAATGTTAGTATTGGTTTGTTAAATAAAGATGTTTCAGTCAGACTGGAGGTTATATACTGATTGGGCTGTTAATGGGCTAACATGCAAGTATAAACCTGAAGTTTGAAATTCCAACCTTTTTTGTTAATAAAATTAAGTTCATAAAAAGTTATGTTAATAATGTCTTTCATTTCTGTTGAAGGTTTAGAAGTAAATTGTAACATTCCCCTTGGAACAGAGTATAAATGGCATTAACACATAATAAAGTTTTCATTGTTGTTTTTCAATTTGTGGTTAGCTAAAAATTATTTTCTAGCTTACTCAAAAATCATTGTGAGGTACGATTAACTGAGGGAAGGGGAAAATGATAAATCAAAAAAAACTAACCATTCTGGTGGTTGAAGATGATGAGCTGGATGCATTGTTAATTAAGGAAAGTCTGAATTACACTACATTTAAGATTTATCAGGCGGGAGTATTATCAGAAGCTTTACATTTTTTATCACAACCTATCCCTTTCGATGCAATATTATTAGACCTTACATTGCCGGATAGTGAAGGTATCCATACTTTTAATGCTGTTCATTCAACTGCCCAAAACATACCAATAATTATATTAACCGGGGTTGATGACGAAGAAACAGTTTTTAATTCGTTGCAAAGTGGTGCACAGGATTATTTGTTGAAAGGTCATGTAAATAAACAATTATTAGATCGGTCGATTCGCTACGCTATTGAACGGAAACAAATAGAACTGAGGTTAAAAGAATCTTTAGATCTTAATCAAAAAATATTTTCAGCAACAGCACAAGGAATATTAACTTACAAGGCTACGGGTAAATGTGTTTTTGCAAACGAGGCCGCAGCTCAAATTATCAATGCAACCGTCGAAAATCTTCTTAATCAGGATTTTCATTCCATAGAATCCTGGAAAAACTCATCATTATATGAAATAGCATGTGAAGTTTTAGTCACGGGCATTCCACGACAGCAGGAAATTAGCTTAACAACTACATTCGGAAGAGAAATTTGGGTCGATTTTTATTTCGCATCTTTTTACAGTCTGGGCGAAGCTCATCTTTTGCTTATACTAAATGATAAGACTAAAAAGCAACATATTGAAAAGGCGCTTGAATGGAAGAATTATCTGATGGATATGCTCATGCAGAATTTCCCTGATGCCATTTATTTTAAAGATTTGAACGGTTGTTTAACCAATATCAGCAAGGCAATGGTTGATAAATTGGGTTTTGAAGATGTAAAAGATGTGATTGGCAAAACCGATTTTGATCTTTTTTCTCAACAGCACGCAAGTCAGGCATTCCAGGATGAAATAAAAATTCTTAGTTCAGGCGAGGGTATATATAATTACGAAGAAAAAGAAACCTATAATAATAAACCTGATACATGGGTAATCACATCAAAAATGCCTTTATTCGATATAACAGGCGAAATAATTGGCACTTTCGGAATATCACGTGATATTACTGATAGAAAAATAGCTGAAGATGCTTTAATAAAAAGCAAAACCTTATTGGACGAAGCAATGGAAATAGCCCAGCTTTACAATTGGGTTTACGATGTTCAGGGCGAAGTATTTATTTTTGATGAAAAGCTTTGGCAATTTATAGGCCATGACGATCCAACTCCTGGAACTTACCAATTGCCAATTTCAGAGTATATCCAGAAGTTTGTTTTTGAGGATGATAAAGGCATTGTAATTAATGACCGGAAAAAAGCTCAAAGTAATACTGATCCTGATTTTTTTTCTCAAACAGAATATCGGATTGTACGGTTAGATAGCACTATTCGCCATATCATAGTCCGCACAAGGGTTTTAATGAATGATGCGGGTATTGCTGTAAAATATTTTGGGATTCTTCAGGATATTACTGATCGTAAAATTGCTATTCAGGAATCCTACGAGGCTTTGAACAGGGTAGATAGTGTAAAAACCGATTTTCTTTCCTTTATAAGTCAGGAAATAAGAGCCCCTTTGAATGGAATAGTTGGCTCTGTTAATCTGATAAAGAATCAGGAAAATTCTTCATCAATTAGAGATTTACTTGAAATTCTTGATAAATCGGTATCTAATCTCGAATTTTTTACTGATAATGCAACATGCTTTAGTAATCTTACCAATAATTATCAACTGGAAACCTCCAGTTTTAACCTCAAAGATCTTATTCAATTTGCAATTCTGGAAAATGAGAACAAGTTAAATGAAAAAAGACTGCGTATATTATTTAAGCCGGCAATTAGCAGTTCAATTGTATTAGCTGACAAGGATTTAATTTATAGATTGCTCGTTAATACTTTGCAAATATTTACAAACATTTCTAACTTAAATAATAATATCATTATTAACATTCAAGAAGAGGATGATAAAATAACCTGTTCCATATCCAATAATAACGAATCATTTCCAGCCGATTTGCTGAGAAACTTCTCTTCTGTTACTGGCATATATCATAACCGACAAATAGGATTAAGTTTATCAATAGTGAAACAGATAATGGATATCCACAATGGTTCAATAACTATATTCAATATGGAAAAAAGCGGGGCAACAATGAAATTAAGCTTTCCAAAATAATAAACAATGGAAATTATTCTATTAGATTATTATATCCGATTGTTTGCTATAATAGCTAACCTTTTTCCTCATTTGCTGCTCGAGAATGTAAAAGACTTTTTAAAAACATCGGTTTTAAAGGAACTTACCCCCGAAATTAAACTCGATAGTCTTAAACTTTTTAATGAGTATTATTACCAATATAAAGGTTATTCCATCGATTGTAATGTTGAGGTATTAATTGAAACGGTTCAACTGATAAATCAGAAAGTTCCGCGGAAGCAAAAATTCCAGATTCTTTTGAGAGTATTACTATTCGAAAAAATTCTTCTTAAATATTCTGACAACGGAAAAGAAATAACTTTTGCAAAGGTTATTGAAAATATAACCCGGGAATTCAATATCAATGAACCTGAATTTTTAAATTGTAAAGGGTTTATATCTGAAAAATTTTATCAGGTACCTGAAGTAAAGAAATTGCTTATTGTTTCGGATCATCAGTCGTTTCAACAGGATTTACCTTACTTGCACCGGGAAAATTTTCAGGGACAACTTATTTTTTTACACCTCGAAAGTTCAAATTCAATACTTTTTATTTATAAGGGTTTACAATTTTTAAAGTATAACAAGCAGGCTGTATTTGCCTCTTCGGTTTATTCTTTTACCAAAGGTTCGTATATAACGGGTAATGGGTTTGAGCCCATTTATTATAATCAGGTTTTACACAAGTTCCAGGTTTACGAGCCTATAGATTTAAATATTGAAGTGCGCGATCTCGAATTCAAATATAAAAACAGCAATAATGGCATTCATAAATTAAGTTTAAACCTTGAGTCAAAGCAGTTGATTGGGATAGTTGGCAGAAGCGGTGTTGGCAAATCGACCCTGATCAATCTTCTTATTGGAAATAAACAACCAACCCGTGGATCTATTACCATAAACGGATTAGATCTGAAATTTGACAATAAAAAACTAGATGGCATTATAGGATACGTTTCGCAGGATGATCTTCTGATAGAAGAACTATCGGTTTTTATGAATATGTTTTTGAATGCGAGGCTCTGTTTTGGAAATCTGACTGAAGAAATTCTGATTGAAAAAGTTAATAATCTATTGGTAGAATTAGACTTGTTTGAAGTAAGAGACATGCAGGTTGGTTCACCATTAAAAAGGCAAATAAGCGGTGGCCAGCGAAAAAAGCTTAATATAGCACTTGAGATTATTCACGAACCATGGGTACTTTTTGTCGATGAACCAACTTCCGGTTTATCATCATCCGATTCAGAAGAAATTATGCAACTTCTTTCGGAACAAACATCTAAAGGGAGGATTGTAGTTGTGAATATCCATCAACCTTCATCCGATGTTTTTAAAATGTTCGATAAAATTATTGTATTGGACAAGGAAGGTTATCCTGTGTATTTTGGTAGTCCGTTAGAATCAATTTCCTACTTTAATGATTATTATCAAAAATTATCAATTAATTCCGATTATTGCTTTACTTGCCAAAATGTAAATCCTGAAACAATTTTTAAGGTTCTGGAAGAAAAGAAAACGAATGAATTTGGAGAACTTGTTAAAGAGCGAAGAACATTACCAATTGAATGGCATCAACACTTTTTATCCAAAAAAGCGGTAAGTAATAATAAACAAGATCAAGCTAAAAAACTTCCTGAAATCCATTTTAATAAACCTGGATCCTTTAAACAATTCTTAATTTTTAGTAAAAGAAACTTGCTAACCAAGTTGACAAACTATCAGTACATTTTGCTGGCATTGTTGATATCGCCAACCCTTGCAATAGTATTATCGTTGCTATGTAAGTACAACAATGTAAACGAAAGCAACAGCGCATATAGTTTTGCTTTTAACCAGAATATTCCTTCGTATTTCTTTATGAGCGTCATCGTTGCATTGTTTCTGGGTCTTATTATGAGCGCAGAAGAAATTATAAAAGACAGGAAAATAGTGATGCGCGAATCGTTTCTGAGGCTAAATAAAATGAGTTATATAAATTCAAAAGTGGCCTTCATGTTCGGTGTCAGCGCAGTTCAATCCTTTCTTTACGTTGTAATAGGTAACGCCATTTTAGATATTCAGGGAATGACTCTCAGTTTCTGGTTAATCTTATTTTCGACAGCAGCATTTGCAAATTTGCTTGGATTATTAATATCATCTATGCTGAATTCGGTAATTGCCGTGTATATTATGGTACCGTTAATCATTGTGCCTCAAATGCTACTGAGTGGTGTGGTGGTTGAATATGATAAAATTAATAAGTATGTATCATCACACGAATATGTTCCTCTTGTTGGCGATATTATGGCTTCGCGCTGGGCATACGAAGCTATGGTAACCAGGCAATTTACAGCTAATGATTTTCAGAAACATTATTTAGAAACAGAAAAGCAGGAAAGTAATATTAAATTCAATTTACTTTTTGCTGTTCCTGAAATTCGAAAGTCACTGCAAAACTTAATAAAAAATAAAAATTCTGAAAACAGTATTCGCGATTTTGTATTATTGAATACCGAGTTAAAAAAGTTGAATAGACAATCGTATAACTTGGGAAACACGCCCGTTAAAATGTCTAACATAAACCAGGTTAACGAGAAAATTGATCGCCTGAATAATATACTTTCAAAAGAATTGGATCGCTTATCTATAAAAAAAGATAGCATTACACGCTCGCTTGTTCGTAATTTGGGGAATGTTAATCAATATCTTACCTTTAAAAATTATAATTACAATAATAGCATGGCCGATATAGTGCTGAAAAGAAAGGAACTGGAGCCATATAAAATTATCGACAATAAAATTGTGAGGCAATTGGAACCAATCTATCAGGAACCTAATTCATCAACAGGTAGAGCTCAGTTTTTATCAGCTAGCAAAAAAATTGGAAACAACAATATTGATACTTATAAATTCAATCTGGCAGTTTTATGGATAATGTGCCTGTTTACTTATATTTTGTTGGTTTTAGTTTTTTTTGGGAAATCCTATAAAAATAATTTAAAGATTAGTAAATTCAGCATCGTTCTAACTTAAAGCTTTACTTTATAATAAAAATTATGAGCAATGTTATCGTTATTAAAAAGCTAATGTTTTTCTTTTTAATTTTTATGATTAATATTTGTCAGGGGCAGGTTTGTAAAGATTTCCATAAAAGTGAAAATTGTTACGTATATACTCCATTGGATAGAGAATATAAAATATATAACCAGGCCAAGAGTGCCCAGGTAGAAATAATGAAACCGGTAACATACAAAATAATTTTATTCGGTGGTAAAGATTACATTGTAGGAGTTTGTGCCGAAGGTAATTATTACCGGAAAATTCATTTCCGAATTATCGACGGAATAACTAAAACTGTACTATACGACAATAAAGATATGGGTTATATAGAATCTTTTGACTTTTCAGTAGATAAAACGAAACCCATTGAAATGGAAGTAACCGTTTTATCTGACGATAAAGCTGCCGAAAATAAAAATGTGTGTGTCGGTTTTCAGGTTTTATACAGCAATACTGTTGCTTCAAATTAAAAATTATTGATTCGAAAACAATAGAGATATGAAAATTATAGATATAAGAATTCGAAAAACTTACTTGTTTCCAATTTGTTTAGGTTTGTTAATGCTTAGTTGCCAACCTAATAATAAAAATATCAATTCGCAAGTATATTCGGATACTGCGTACCAGGACAATACTGATATTAATGATTCGTTATCAGGTGAATTATTTGAGGACGATTCAATTGGTGAAACAAACTATTTATTTCCTTCGCCCGATGAGCTATTAGACGAAATACTTAGTACAAAAATGGAAGTGGATTTAAAGCTTATAAATCCGTCGGCCAATGCAAATAAGTATATTGAGAATAAGCAGTTGGCTTTAAATCTGGGAATTTATTTGTCCGATCTGGCTTATGTTAATTTAAGTGGCGATAAAAATATGGCTCTTATCTATTTAAAGACCATTCGCGATATGGCTCAAAAAATAAATATCTATAAATTAATTGATGAAGATATGTATGTCAGGATCCAAAACAACATGGCTAATAAAGATTCATTAAATCAGATATTCAAATTAATGTACAACGACATGGGTGAATTATTAGAATCGTCTCAAAGAAATAATGTATTTGCATTGGTTGCCAGTGGCGCATTGATAGAATCTTTATATATATCGAGCATGTCGGTAAAATCTTACGAAGAATATAAACCTATTGCAGTTAAAATATTTGAACAAAAATATTTGATAAGTAATTTTTATGATTTTGCATCTCAATATAAGAAAGACCCAAATGTTTTGGAAGTGATGCAAATTCTCGATAATTTTAAAAATATACTTGAAAGTGCCGGAACAAATACAAGTGAAACCAAAGTAGTAGATAAAAGCAAAAAGCATTTTATAATACGGGGAGGAGAAGATATAATTATTACGAAAACGAACTTTGAAAAATTTAGAGAACAGGTTATAAAGGTACGACAGGAGATAGTAAACTCAAATAATTAAATAACTCAGTAAACTTATAATATTTTTTTTATTAGTTAATATGAATATAAAGGTTTTCTGTATTTCTATAATATTTATAATTCATATTACGAGTGGTTATGGGCAATCGTGTCTTGGTTTTTATAAAAGTGCAGGTTGTGCAGTAAAAAGATCTGCTGATTTTAAACAATATGGACAAGTAAAAAGTGCAGCGGTTGAGGTTGGTAAAGTTTATAAATGTTCTGTTATTCTGTACGGAAAAAAAGACTATATTATAAGTGTTTGTTCTCAGTTCAGATCTAAAAGTATTCATTGTAAAATTTTCGATAAAACAAACAATGAGTTGATATACGATAATGAAGAAGACAGCTATAATAATGCTATTGCTTTTTCAGTAGAAAAAACTTCGAATATTGAAATTGAAGTTGAGATTGTTCATGAAAAAGATAAAGAACTAGACCCTGATGAATATAGAGTATGTGTTGGAATTCAAATACTTTGGCGTAAAATTCCAGATTTTGGCTTTAACTGATTTATATTTTATATGTAAAGTTATTTTCATTTTATTTGTTTTTTCTCCTAATGCAAATGCTCAGAATCTGGTTCCTAATTCGGGTTTTGAGATTTTTAAAAAATGTCCGGAAGATTATATTACCAGATACAGAAAAGAATTAATTCCCGGGTGGTATATGCCAACTCTTGGAACCGCCGATTATTTTAACATGTGTGCCAAAATTCGTGTGGGTGTTCCCAAAAACTTTATGGGGTATTGTCTTCCTAAAGATGGAGTTGCTTATTCCGGTTTAATTTTATTATTGGAACCGCCCGTTGAACCTGCAAAAGAAAAGCCCGAAAATTACCGGGAATATTTGCAGACAGAATTCACTCAAGAACTCCAAAAAGATAATGTGTACGAAGTAACCGTTTATTATTCAATTGCATCTTATTCTACATTTGCAATAAACAGACTGGGAATATACATATCGAAAGATAAAATTGGTAATAAATCTTCGACAGGAGTTTTAAAATATATACCTCAAATTACATCCGACAGTTTGCTAATAGAATGGGAACACGATAAATGGCATTGTTTGCAAGGAAAATACAAAGCTCTTGGAGGTGAAAAATACATTACCATAGGTAATTTCTATGATGATTATAAAACGGCCTATAGATTATGTGATTTTACAGGCATCAGTTCCGTTAAAAAATCTACTATTTTAAAAGATCAGATTGCGTATTATTATTTCGACCATATTTCTGTTTCAGAATTGAAATGCAAAAAATAGGCTTAGATAATTTTGTCTTAGGTTATATTATTACATATTTTATATTTTATTCAGTATCGTTTGACCCGTTCTTCAGGCTGAAAGCCTGAGACAGCAAAGGACAGGGCAACGCCCTGTCGTAAGGAGATACCATTTGTTTTTGCAGGCTGTATGCCTGCGATATGGGTTTATACACGTCTATTCGATACCGGCTTTTGTCCCAGCCTTTCAGGCTGAACGGAAGTGGGGAGCCTTTAGAGCCTTGGGTTTCACCCAAGGTTGCGATGTCTCAGGCTTTCAGCCTTAAGAATACGAGTTAGGTCCTCGGATCCAAACTGCATATTTTAATCGTTTAACCCTTAATTCGCATTACTTATTTAATTTTTATTTCAAATATTTTAGGCAACAATTTACCGATTATTGTCACACTAAGCGGAGTGAAAGTGTTATTGTCACACTGAGCGGAGTCGAAGTGTATATTAATTATTCAATTCCTAAACTAAACGTCATTGAAAGTTACTTACTTGTTTTTTGGGCGAATATCAGGAATATGGGAAATTCTTTGATGCCTTGCTGAGTTTCTTTTTTGATCGTGAAGACAGGTTCATAAGTTACCTGTCCAAATCCATTTTTCAATAACAATTTCTTAAGTTGTTCGGGTTCAAAACCCAGATGACCGGTAAATCCTTCTCCATGGAACGATCCATCTTCGGTATAAAGATCTGCAACTGTCATTATTCCTTCCGGAGTGAGAAGTTGGTTGAATTTTTGAAATATCAAATCCACATTATCAACATGATGTAAAACCATTTGTGTAAATATGATATCAAATTTTCCCGTGTAATCGTCCTGTTCAAGATCAAAAAAAATGGCTTTCATATGTTTTTCGCCAGTCTCTGCTATTTTAGCATTTGCAGTATTTACCATTTCCCTCGAACTATCCATGAGAATAATTTCTTCAAACCTGTTCTTGAGAAGAAAACTCAGCAAACCGGTTCCAGCACCATACTCCAAAGCAGTATTCAGGGATTTGTTTTCAAGAAACGGAAGCAGTTTATTTGCAATTGCTTCTGATCTGTCGGTATGCATTTTATTTTTATCCCATTCGGCCGCTACTTTATCGAATTCGCTCATATTTTTTATTTTTGAATAGTTTTATTTTATTTAATATCTTCTTTTCATGCTGAGCGGAGTCGAAGCAAACCCGAAGAGCTTAATTGCATGTGTTTTTCGTTGCCTAACCAGCCTTCGACTCCGCTCAGGGTGACACTTCTGAACCATCTTTGGACTCCGTTCTGGAACTTTCAGCGGTCAGGCTGAGCGGAGTCGAAGCCTTTCTAGTGTTTTGTGACAACATCCTTATCTATTTAACTTAATTCCGATATCCGTTCCAATCTTTCAATGTCGACAATCTCAATAGTTGGGCCATAAATTTTAATAATTCCGTCTTTGCGTAAATCGGATAATGTCCTGATAACATTTTCAACAGTCATGCCAATATATTCAGCAATCTCCTTTCTGGAAACAGGAAGATCAAAAGTTTGTTGATTAAATATTTCTTTCGAAAAGTATAAAAGTATATAGGCTATTCTACCGAAAAGCCGCCGTTGTTTAACTTCTAAAAAATCTATTATAATGCGATCAGTAGCTTTATTTATTTTCTGCATGATGCCTGTTGCAAATCTACCGTTTTCGTTCGACAGAGTTTTTATTTCTTCCAGTTTCATGCTGCATGTAACCGAATCGAGCAAAGCTGTTACCGAATAATTGTATTTTTCTTCGGAGAAAATGCTCAATAAACTTACAAAATCCAAAGGAAGTGCAAAGCATAATATTTGTTCCTTATCATTGGAGCCTTTACGATATAACTTTACAAGTCCGCTTTTTAAATAGGTGAACTCCTTAATTTCATCACCTTCCTGAATAATAATCTCCCCTTTTTTATATACTTTCTCTATTTTATGGGAACACATCTCTTCGATATCAAGAGGACTTATATTCTGAAAAAATAGTGACTTTAGTTCACAACCTTCGCAATTACAGTTTTTCATAAACAGGTTTATATCGATGCTAAAATTATTCTTTTATAATGAAACTACAAGTACTGTATAAAATGACTTTTTTCTATCTGAAAACTGTCGAAAAATGCTTCTTATGATAATTATCATTGCTTGATATTTATCATAAGCTTCTAAAAATCAACCTGCAATATTCCGACTAATTTTGTTATAAAAATAACAGTATTGTTTTTACCAATTCAAGAAAAATGAAAAAACTATTGATATTAGGAGCAGGTACAGCCGGTACAATCATGGCCAATAAACTAATCAAGGTTCTCGATCGCGAAGAGTGGAGTATCACTGTCATCGACAAAGAAAAAACGCACTATTATCAACCTGGTTTTTTATTTATTCCATTTGGACTTTACACAAAAAACGATGTAATAAAGCCTAAAAGCGATTTTTTCCCTGTAGGTGTAAATGTTCTTTATCAGGAAATTGAAAGAGTAGAAGCTGAAGCTAACCGCGTAATCTTATCAGGGGGAAAAGTAATAGAATACGATTTACTGATCATAGCCAGCGGGGCACATCTTAAACCGGATGAGACTACCGGAATGAAGGACAAACTCTGGCACAAGGAAATATTTGATTTTTATACTATTGAAGGTGCATTGGCTTTACGGGAGTTTTTTAAATCGTGGGAAGGTGGAAAACTTGTAATGGCCATCACAGAGATGCCGTTTAAATGCCCTGTAGCGCCTATTGAATTTGTTTGTCTGGCCGAGGCATACTTTACCCAGAAAGGCATTCGTGACAAGGTTGATATTACGCTTGTAACGCCTTTGGCCGGAGCCTTTACCAAACCGGTGGCTACTAAAATGCTGAGCGAATTATTAAATGAGAAAAATATAAAAATTGTTCCCGACTTTTATATAGAGCATATCGATAACGAGAACAAAAAACTGGTTTCGTACGATGAGCAGGAAGTGCCATTCGATGTGCTCACCATCGTTCCCATGAATAAAGGTGCCGATTTTATTGAGCGCAGCGGTTTAGGCGACGACATGAATTTTGTGCCGGTAAATAAGCACACATTGCAACACGAGCGGTTTGCCAATATATTTGTTATTGGCGATGCAGCAGCTTTACCAACTTCAAAAGCAGGATCAGTAGCCCATTTCGAAGCTGAAATCCTTACCGAGAATATTTTAAGCGCTATTGAAGGCCGACCTTTAAAAGCTCATTTCGACGGACATTCCAACTGTTATATCGAAACAGGTTATGGAAAAGGTGCTCTCATCGATTTTAACTACGATACAGAACCGCTTCCAGGCACTTTTCCACTTCCCGGAATTGGTCCTTTTGGCTTATTGAAAAATACAAAAATTAATCATTATGGCAAACTGATGTTCCGTTGGATATACTGGCATATTCTTTTAAAAGGCAAGCAATTGCCTATTGAAGCAGAAATGAGTATGGCCGGAAAACGAATGGTTAAATATTAAATCAATGGATATGAGTGATACTGTAGCTTTACAGCAACAAATTAACGATATCAACCGCAAGCTCGATCTTTTGCTTGATTATATGCACGAACAAAAGATGAAATCGACAGCCGTAGATGACCTTATGTCGGACCTCTCTATCATTGGTAAGGATATTTATGATACAGCCGTTGTTGAACTTGAAACTCGCCAGGTTCAGATGGATCCTGAAGAGATGAAGCTTTTAATGATAAAGCTTATGAAGAACATTCCTACTTTCCTGAAATTGATAGATATGATGGAAAGTGCAGTGGACCTGGCTAAAGACGCCACTCCAATGGTAAATGAAATCATTATCGATTTCACTAAAAAGCTTCATCAGTTTGAACAAAAAGGGTATTTTGAATTTGTAAAAGAATCAGGAAAAGTAATAGACAGAATAGTAACCAGCTATTCGGCCGACGATATACGGAACCTTTCGGATAATGTGGTTACAATTTTGAATACAGTTAAAAACCTCACCCAGCCTGAAATGCTCAAAGCCATTAATAATGCATTGTTAGTGTTTAACAGTATGGAAATGGAAAAGCTTCCCGAATACAGCATCTGGCGGGTTATGAAGGAAATGAACAGCCCGGAAATGAAAAAAGGAATGGCATTTATGGTGATGTTTATGAAGAATTTAACGAAGGGTTGAGGCGGGCTACGTTCCCGATAGCTACTAAATACTAAATACTAAATACTAAATACTAAATACTAAATACTAAATTTTATGGAAAAAGTTTTAGCAGGTACAAGCGTCAATGTTAATGCCGAAGGGTATTTTGAAAATCCTGCACAATGGACAAAAGAGATGGCAAACGAAATGGCCAAAGATTACAATTTGACACTCACCGACAAACACTTTGCAGTTTTTGAGTTTCTACGCCAGCGTCATATGTCAGGTGAACAGCTTACCATCCGCAGGGTTGGTAATTCTGGTATTGTCGATATTAAAGAGCTTTACCAGCTTTTCCCCGGTGGTCCTTTGAAGATTTCATCGAAACTGGCTGGTATTCCAAAACCTACAAGTTGTGTATAATAACCTAATTTAAAACCTTTAGAAATGACACAAAAAGAAGAATATCCTTTGAAGAAAATCTGCATGATTTGCGCCAAAGGTACTATTGAAGATGTATATGCTGCCCTGGTAATGGCTAATGGTGCAGTGATGGAAGGAATTGAGCTGAAACTCTTTTTTACATTTTTTGGTTTGGATGCCATTACTACCAAAAGGATGAATAAACTTCATACTTCAACTGTGGGAAACCCTGCCATGAGAATGCCTGGTGGTTTACCTTTCCCAACAATTTTGGGAATGATACCGGGAGTTGAAGCCGGAGTATCTAATATGATGATGAAACAAATGGATAAACTGGATATTCCTCCGGTAAAAGAATTTTTGGAAATGATAGTTGCCGGTGGTGGCGAAATTTATGCATGTAGGTTGGCTGTTGATATGTTTAAGTTAAAAAAAGAAGATTTAACCGAAGAAGTAATCGATATTATTACTGTAGGTGATTTCTATGCAATGGCAGGCGGAATTGGAACACAGATAATTTTTACCTGATAACCATTCGGAAAAAGAGTTTTACATCAAAACTTCACTTGGTTTTGATGTAAAACCTCTTTTATTAATATTTGAATATAATCCTGTCCAGGGAAACTTTGCCACTACCAAGAATAAACACAGCCACTGTTAACAACATATAAGCAAAAGGTAATTCTTTAACATTAAAGGGATCGGTTGCATGCGCTATAAAGTAGGCGACTATCATCGTAATCATAATGGGGATGACAGATAACCTGGTTAGAAATCCCAGAGCTACAAAAATTCCACAAAAGAACTCAGCAAAAACAACAAGGATATACGAAAATTTACTGCCAATTCCAATTAAATCAGGGAATGTAGAATACATTTCACTAAAGGATACCAGTTTTGCATACCCGTGAGTTATTAATAGACCTCCTACAACGAGCCGGAGGAACAATGCTGCTAAATCGTTACTTAATGATTGTGTACTTGTTAATGGGTTTTTCATAGAAATTGTTTTTATAATTACTTGAAAAACAAGTATAAGAGCTTTTTGTTCTAAATACTGTTTTTCAATTGTTAGAAGGTGCGGCATCAAAGCTCACCATCCATTGAATTCCAAATTTCAAATGGCTGTTTATTGTGCCAAAGTTTTTCAGATTCATTTCGGAAAACATTTAAAAAGTTGACAGGAGTGTCGCCCATTGAATACCGGAAGCGATACGAAATCGTTGGCAGTGAATGCTTAGATTATACCGGTTGTTATTAATGGTAATTATTCACAGCTGCGATGTATAGCGTTCCGCATTTTATATGGATTTTACACGCTGCAGAAATAATTTATCAATTTGTTTCTACTATAATTAACACCAGGCTGTCTCAAAGTCAATTATTGCCATATTCGTACTTCGACTTCGCTAAGTATGACGCTCAATATATTAAACAAATGACTTTCAAGTGTCAGGCTGAGCGGAGTCGAAGCCTTTACAATTTTTGAGTCAGCCTCTTCCTACTTCCTCCTTCAGCCTCCTCCTTCAGCCGATTTTACCCCTTCCTGTTCCAATAAAGATAAAAAGGTATTCCTGTCAATATCAGCAACATGCCTAACATTGCTTCCCTGGGTTTTGTGAAAAATGTGATTATGATTAAGGCTGCACAAAAAAGAAGGAAGAACCCAGGTACAATTGGATATCCCCAAACTTTATATGGACGTTCAAGGTTTGGCTCTTTTTTACGCATTATAAACACCCCAAGTGTGGTGGCACCATAAAAGAAGAAAGCGGCAAAAACCAACATATCGGTAAGTTGATCAAAACTACCAGATAAAACCAGTATTGATGCCCACAAAGCCTGAATCCACAAGGCATAAACAGGAGTGTTGTATTTTTCGTGGATGTTGGCTGCTTTCGGAAAAAAGAGTTTGTCTTTTGCCATGGCATAATAAATGCGCGGAGGCATGATGATGGTGCTGTTTGTACACCCTAATACTGTAACTATAATTAAAACTGTCAGGATAGTAACTCCGGCAACTCCGGCAAAACTTCCTACAACGGCAATGGCGGCCACTTCATTTTGCGATTTAAAAACAGCTATTAACTCGTCAACTGGCAATACATACAAGTAAGTGAAATTCACAAGCAGATAAACAGCAATAACAATGGCCATACCACCGAAAAGTGCCAATGGAATATTTTTCTTTGGGTTTTTTATTTCGGCTCCCAGAAAACCAATGCTGTTCCATCCTTCATAAGCCCAGAATGCTGCCAGTAAAGCCCCAAAAATTGCCTTTATTAAATCGGCATCGAACCAGTTATGCCGAACATACAAGGTTGAATTTGTAGTTATATTTGAAAAACTTCCGTTTCCAAAAATTAATCCTGAAATTACAATCAAAGCTAAACCTGCAATTACAAGTTTGGTAATATATCCGCTTAGCGTTGCCCCGCCTTTTAATCCCCGGGTGTTTAAAAATGTTAGTCCAACGATAACTAATATCGTCAAAGACTTCACACCGAAATTATCGAAAGGTTTAAAAATACCCATAAATTCAATTTGTTCCCAGGTTAAGGGAAGATGAGGCAGAGGTATCAGGGAATTTAAGGAATGGGAGAACACATAAGCAATTGACGCTACTGTTGCCGACTTAATCACTGAAAATACGCTCCAACCATAGATAAAAGCCATAAACCTTCCATATATCCTTTTGAAGTAAGCATATTCGCCTCCGGCATCGGCCAGCATCCCTGCGATTTCAGCATTGCTAAGGGCTCCGAAAAGGGTAATTATTCCGGCGCCAATCCAACACAATAAAATAAGGGTTGGCGACATCAATTCTGCGGCCATTGGAGCAACTTTTTTATAGACCCCCGATCCGATGATTGAGCTCACGACCAATATCATTGCTGTTGCCAAAGTGAGCGATTGCTTTAGATTACCCTGCTTTAAAGGTGGTTTTTGCATCTCTAATAGTATCAGTTACGAATTGCTAATTACGAATTAAAAATTAAGATAAAAAATTTAGCTTCATTAAGTTTATATAAAAAAAGATGAGAATTAAGAGCCAAGAGCCAATCCCGATAGTCCCGATAGTCCCGATAGCTATCGGGATCGGGATCGGGATCGGGATCGGGATCGGGATCGGGATCGGGCCAAGAACCAAGACTTTCTCATATTCTCCATTCTCATCTTCTTCCATCTTTCCTCCTGGCGTTTCGACTCCACTCAACAACCGGTAACGTAATTACTTCCCTAACTTCCAATAAATTCAGCCTTCTACCTTCAGCCTTCCACCTTCCAACTTCCATCTTCCCACCTTCTCCCTTCCCATCTTCCCCCTTCTCATCTTCCCATTTTCTCCGCTACAATTTTCTATTATCTTTGTTCTTACATTGCATTTATTAAACTACAACAAGTATGAAAATAAAATTTTTAGGTGCTGCCAGAGAAGTTACAGGCAGTAAGCACTTGATATTCACAAAGGATGGTACACGAATTCTGCTCGACTGTGGTATGTTTCAGGGCAAAGGTCTCGAAACCGATACTATGAACAGGCATTTAGGATTTAATCCCGGAGAAATTGACTATCTGGTACTCTCTCATGCACATATCGATCATACCGGGTTAATTCCATATATCTATAAACTTGGTTTCAGGGGTACTGTTGTTTGTACCCATGCCACCCGCGATTTATGTGCGATCATGCTTGCCGATTGTGGTAAAATTCAGGAACAGGATACCAAATGGTTTAACAAAAAAAGGATAAAACAAGGCAAAGAACCTGTAGAGGCTATATATACTAAGGCCGATGCCGAACAATGTCTGGAGCTGTTTATTGGCGTTCCTTACAACAAACCATTTAAAATGAATGGACATGTTACGCTTACCTTTACCAATACCGGACACTTACTTGGAAGTGGTGTTGTTAATCTTATTTTGGACGAAGGTGACCGAAAGATTAGATTAGCTTATACCGGTGATGTGGGACGGCCTACAAACAGAATTCTGCGGTCACCTGCCCCTTTTCCTCAAGCCGATATTATTATTACCGAATCAACTTATGGAAACCGTTTGCACGAAGTTACCCGGGTTGCCGAAGAAAGATTACTGGAGGTAATTAAACAAACCTGTGTGGTTAAAAAAGGAAAGGTGATTATTCCATCATTCAGTGTTGGCAGGACACAGGAAGTGATTTATTCTCTTAACAATTTTTTTAACGAAGGAAAGCTTCCCAAAATTAATATTTATGTTGATAGTCCCCTTTCAGTAAATGCTACCAACATTTTCCGTTTGCATAAAGAGTGTTTTAATGAATTTATGCTTCATAAGATGGAAACCGACCCGGATCCATTTGGTTTCGATCGCCTGTATTTTGTTACCAATGTGGAAGAATCCAAGAGGCTCAATGACTCCAAAGAACCTTGTGTAATTATCTCAGCATCAGGGATGATGGAAGCCGGACGCGTAAAGCATCATTTGGCAAACAGTATTTCCGATCCTAAAAACACGGTTCTTGCTGTAGGATATTGTGCACCATCTACTTTAGGAGCCCGTATTTTGCGTGGAGATCCGAAGGTTTCAATTTTCGGAACAGAATATCCTGTGAAAGCTGATGTGGAAAAGTTGGATTCCTATTCAGGCCATGCCGACTACCAGGAGCTGATAAGCTTTTTAGACTGTCAGAATAAAAGCGAAGTAAAAATGGTTTATGTGGTTCATGGGGAATACGAATCACAGAAATTCTTTAAAACTGAACTTGAAAAGGCCGGCTTTAATAATATTACAATACCGGAATTGGGGGAAGAGGTAAATTATTAATATAAGATCTGGCAGGTTTACCTAAACCTGCCAGATCTTATATTAATAAAATAACCAACATGTTTGGTACATGTTAAAAAAGTTTATACTTTTGCGACCTAATTTTTAATAATTAAAATAAACAGTATGTTAAACCGTTATGAAACCGTTTTCATTGTAACTCCCGTTTTGTCTGATACACAGATGAAGGAAGCGGTACTTAAATTTAAGCACATCATCACCGAAGAAGGTGGTACGATTGTGTATGAGGAGGATTGGGGCCTCAAGAAGCTCGCCTATCCAATTCAAAAGAAATCGACAGGTTTTTATTACCTGCTTGAATTCGAAACTGAAGGTAAGGTTATCGACAAATTAGAAACCGAATACCGTCGTGATGAACGCGTAATCAGATTTTTAACCATGAAAATGGATAAATATGCAGTTGAATACGCAGAAAAGAAAAGAAGTAGAAAAGCAGCAGAAAAGAAATCGGAGGAATAAAAAATGGGACAGAACCAATCAGAAATCAGATATCTTACACCTCCAACAGTTGAGGTAAAAAAGAAAAAATATTGCCGTTTTAAAAAGAACAGGATTAAATATATCGATTATAAAGATCCTGAATTTCTAAAGAAATTCTTAAACGAGCAGGGTAAAATATTACCTCGTCGCCTCACTGGTACCTCGCTGAAGTTTCAGCGTAAGATTGCCACTTCTATTAAAAGGGCACGTCATTTGGCATTCTTGCCTTATGTAACTGATATGTTGAAATAATACACAGGAGGAAAGAAAACAATGGAAGTAATTTTAAAACAAGATATGCAGAATCTCGGACAAAAGGACGAGATTGTGAAGGTACGCGACGGTTATGCACGTAATTTCTTAATCCCACAGGGAATGGCAACTACTGCAACAGCTTCAGCCAAAAAAGTATTGGCAGAAAATACCAAGCAACGTGCTCATAAAGAAGCTAAAGTTAAAGAGGAAGCTCAGAAAATAGCTGAAAAAATGAATGGCCTTAAACTGCAGATTGGTGCTAAAACCAGTACTACAGGTAAGATCTTCGGTTCGGTGAATACTATTCAGGTTGCTGAAGCCCTTAAAGATAAAGGTTATGATATCGATCGTAAAAACATCAGTCTTGTAAATGCCGACACAATTAAAGAAGTAGGCAGTTATAAAGCCAGAGTTAAACTTCACAAGGAAGTGATATTCGAAATTGATTTTGAAATCGTATCAGAATAAATAGGATTCGACTCCGCTCAGCCTGACTAAATGGTATTAGTGTCACACTGAGCGGAGTTGAAGTGTATATTAATTATTCAATTCCTAAACTAAACGAAATTGGATATTTATTTAAAAAAGGCTACTCTTTCGGGCAGCCTTTTTTTATTTCATGGCGATTGTTTCAATTTCTACCAGGGCGTCCATAGGCAGAGCTTTTACACCTATCGTCGAACGTGCCGGTGGGTTTTCTTTAAAACAGTTTGAGTAAATCTCGTTCATTTCTTTAAAATTTGCCATATCGGTAAGGAATACCGTTGTTTTAACCACATTGTTATAATCACATCCAACTGCTTTGAGAATTTCAACGATATTCTTTAATACCTGAACAGTTTGTTCTTTAATGCCTCCATCCACAAACTTTCCTGTAGCCGGGTCCAGAGGTATCTGCCCCGAAATAAATAACATACCATTTTTTTCAATGGCCTGACTGTATGGCCCGATAGCCTGTGGGGCATTTTTAGTACTGATTATTTTTTTCATATCTTTCATTTAGACTTAACAAAAATAAAAAAAAGAGGTTGACACCTCTTTTAATTTTATGAATTAAATGATTTATTAGACAAACAGATTTATCTCCCGATTGTCGGTTACATCAGGAAAATACTTTTTTTTCTGCATTCAGCAATCATTTCAGCCGGCCAGATACTTGCCTGTATTTCCCCAATGTGGGCTTTTCGTAAATAATACATACACAGACGTGATTGTCCAATGCCACCTCCAATAGATAATGGGAGTTCGTCATTCAACAATCGTTTATGGAAATATAAGTCCTTTCTGTTTTCAGCTCCGGCAATGGCAAGCTGACGGATCAGAGCTTCCTTGTCAACTCTGATGCCCATAGAGGATAGTTCAAATGCTGAATTTAGAATTGGGTTCCATACTACGATATCGCCGTTTAATCCTCTTAAGCCGTTTTGGGTTTGAGAACTCCAATCGTCATAATCGGGTGCACGGCCATCGTGAATAGTGCCATTTCCTAGGTCACCACCAATTCCAATCACGAATATTGCACCAAATTTTTCGGCTGCTTTGCTTTCCCTTTCTCTGGGAGTAAGATTTGGATATTGAGCCAATAATTCTTCAGTATGTATAAAGGTAATCTCAGCAGGCAGGGAAGGAGTAATGTGACTGAAATTCTCATACACAGTATATTCGGTTCTTTTCATGGTGGCATAAATACCACGAACAACACTTTTAAGAAATTCCAGATTCCGTTCTTCTTTGGAAATTACACGCTCCCAATCCCATTGGTCAACATACAACGAATGTATGTTATCTAGTTCTTCATCAGGACGAACAGCATTCATATCGGTATATAATCCATAACCATTTTCAATATTATAATCGGCAAGCATCATTCTTTTCCATTTGGCCAGGGAATGAACTACTTCTGCAACAGAATCGTTCATATCTTTAATTGGAAATGCCACGGGACGTTCAATGCCATTTAAATCATCGTTAATTCCTGTTCCTTTTAACACAAAAAGAGGAGCGGTAACCCTTCTTAATCGTAATTCAGATGCCAGGCTCAATTCAAAAAAATCTTTTACAACTTTGATCGCTTTTTCTGTTTGCTTTAAATCCAACAGCGGTTTGTAATTGTTAGGGATGTATAGTTTCATATTTTAACAATTTTGATAAAATTTTATTTATTTCAATTTATAAAGATAATTTCTATTTTTTTGCATGAATTTAAGCAAAGAAACAACATTATTTTTAAAATCAATTGAATTATTTATTCAAAAGTGATAGAATGAAAAAACTATGATTTTATAGTTTAGAAAATATTAGATAAATAATAAAGATCTAACAATTATTTGTAAATTTGAACTCTCTGATTTACAAACATGAATGAATTACCAAACAGAACCTTAAAAAAAAACTTTTCCAGGCTTGGGCCATTGCTCATTTTTTTATTGATGGCTTTTCTACTTTATGGAAATAGTATTAAAAATGATTATTGCCTTGATGATGCTATAGTAATCACCAATAATTCGTTTACTAATCAGGGAATATCAGGAATTGGTGAGATATTCGCTTATGAATCGTTTACCGGATTTTTTGGTAAAGAAAAGCAATTGGTTTCTGGTGGAAGATACAGACCATTATCTATTGCTACCTTCGCAATCGAAAACCAGTATTTTGGGCTAAATCCACATGTTAGTCATTTTATAAATGTTGTATTATACGGACTTTCAGGATATTTAATTTTTCTAATCCTGCTTATGTTATGGCCTCAAACGGATTACCAAAAATGGTATTCTGGTATCGCATTTTTAGCATCGGCTTTATTTATGGCTCATCCAATTCATACCGAAGTTGTAGCTAATATAAAAGGAAGAGACGAAATACTGGCTTTGTTATTTAGTTTACTGAGTTTTTGGCAAGCATTACTTTATATTAAGAAGAATAATAATTGGAACCTGGTTTATTCTGCTTTGTTTTTCGTTCCGGCATTATTTTCAAAAGAACATGCGCTGGTATTTCTTATTATCATCCCTGTTGCAATTGCATTGACAAATAAAAATATTCGCAAAGAAATACCAAAAGTGTTTTTTGCATTGCTCATTCCCGCTATTGTTTTTCTTGTAATCCGGCATGCTGTTCTTGGTCAGATGGTGCTTACAAGTTCGCAGGAACTTATGAATGACTCCTTTTTACAAGCTACACAATCGCAACATGTGGCAAGTGTCTTTTTTGTATTCCTTAAATACCTGCATTTACTTGTATTTCCGCATCCTTTAACATACGATTATTACCCGTATCATATTCCTTTAAATGATTGGGGAAGTATGGTTCCTGTTTTATCAGTTTTGGCTTACTCGGTAATTGTTTTCTCAGGACTGTTTTTCATTAAAAGACTTCCATTATTAACCATTTCAATACTTTTGTTTTTATTGCCTTTATTGCCTGTTTCGAATATTTTCTTTCCAATAGGTACATTTTTGAACGAACGGTTTTTGTATATTCCTTCTCTGGGTTTTTGCCTGTTTATTGGCTTTCTCTTGTGGAAAGGCATTCACTCCCGTATTCTGAAATTCGGCACATATTTTTTAATTGCAGGTTTAGGAATATTTTTTACATGGAAAACAGTTAGTCGTAACTTAATATGGAAGAATGATTTAACGCTATTTACTACTGATGTTCAGGTATCTGCTAATAGTGCAAAAGGTAATTGCGCAGCAGGTGGAATTTTATTTGATACTTATAAAACCAATGAAAATCGGGATTTAAGAAATGAGAAAATCTCAATGTCAATTCAATATCTAAAAAGAGCTAACGAAATTCATCCAACATACGAAACTGCATGGTTGTTATTGGGGAATGCATATACCTTATTTCCCGATTCGCTTAACAAAGCACTTCATTGCTATAAAACAGTTCTGACATTTAACCCCGGGAACACTCATGCAATTCAAAATATTGAATATGTTGCTATGCTGGAGAAAAATATATTACGAAGAGCAGAACTTTTAGAGCAGGTTCTTATGTATGAACCAAAATCTTATATGCTTCTTTGTAATTTGGGCAATATATGGGGAAAAGACCTTAACAATATATCCAAAGCCAGGGTTTACCTTGAAAAGGCTCTTGAGGTAAATCCTAATGGAATGGAAGCTTTAAAGGATTTAGGGGTTACTTATGCTATGACCAATGATTTTAAAAAGTCAGCCACAATATTTCAGCAGGTTATAAAAATAGATAGTTTAGATGCAAACAACTGGATAAATCTTGGATTAACATACAACAACCTGAAAGAACCAAATAAAGCAAAAATTTGTTTCGAAAAGGCTAAGCTCCTTCAAACAAGAAAATAGTTTAAGCGATTTCCAGAACCAAATTGTCGTAAGCAAGCTGTACGTGCCGTGGCAGATAGTTTTCCACTTCCTTATGCAGTCCCATTTGATGACTGATATGGGTGATATAACCTTTTTTCGCTTTTACTTCGTTAACTAAATCAATGGCCTCATTTAATGCGTAATGCGATATATGCTTTTCCTTTCGTAAGCCATTAATAACTAAATAATCCAAATCCTTTAGCTTTCCTTTTTCCTCTTCCGGAATAAAATTAACATCGGTGAGATAGGCAAATTTCCCAAAACGAAAGCCAAACACAGGCAGTTTGAGATGCATAGCCCGGATGGGAGTTACTAATAAATTTCCAATTGTAAAATCTTCATTTTTTAAATTAATAAAATTGACTTCTGGAATGCCAGGGTATTTTTCTTCTGCAAAAACATAGGAGAATTCCTTCCGGATAGCATCCTGAACCCTTTCTTCAGCATAAACGGGCATCGATTGTTGCTGAATATAGTTATAAGCCCGGATATCGTCCATTCCAGCTATATGATCCTTATGTTCGTGTGTAAAAAGAATAGCATCGAGCCTTTTCACATCTGCACGAAGCATTTGCTGGCGGAAGTCCGGTCCCGAATCGATCACAATGGTCAAATCATCCGTTTCAATTAATACTGATGTTCTTAAACGTTTATCGAGTTCGTCAGCAGAACGACAAACCGAACATGAGCACGCTATAACGGGAACGCCCTGGGAAGTGCCTGTACCAAGAAAAGTAACTTTCAAGAGTGAAATTTTAGTTCAACTTATATAACAATCGCCTGTACAATTATAGCCAAATTTTTACATCTAAACTTGCTTTTGTTAAATTTGCCAAAAAAAGCGTGGCCGGAAAACTTTATCTCATACCTACACCCCTTGGAATTGGTAAAACTCAAAATTACCTCGATCAGGAATCGTTGACGATTATTTCTCAAATCAAACATTTTATTGTGGAAGAGGAAAGAACTGCCCGGCGTTTTTTGAGCAGTTTGAAAATCGGTATCAACATCCCTGAATTAACCCTTCACCTGATGAATGAACATACGAAGCCACTGGAGATGATGCATTATCTGGATCCGATTGCTGATCAGAATATTGGTCTGATGTCGGAGGCGGGAGTGCCTTGCATTGCCGATCCCGGAAATTTGATTGTTCAGATGGCACATCAGAAAGGGATTCAGGTGGTGCCATTAATCGGACCCTCGTCAATTATAATGGCACTGATGGCTTCAGGCTTAAATGGCCAGAATTTTGCTTTTAACGGATATTTACCGATAAATTCGCAGGAGCGCGTAAATAAGCTGCGACAGTTGGAAAAACGTTCTGTAACAGAACATCAGACACAGATTTTTATTGAAGCTCCATACAGGAACATGCAGCTTTTAAAAGATATAACCGAAGCCTGCAACCCTGCCACCAGAATTGGAATTGCTGTTGATCTGACCCTTGAAACAGAATTCATTAAAACTACCACTGTAAAAGAATGGCGTCAAAAGTTGCCTGAAATTCATAAAAGACCGGCTATCTTTTTGTTACAGGGATAATCCGATATTGCTATTATTTTATCACCTTCAATTCTACTCTTCTGTTCAATGCTCGCCCTTGTTCAGTTTCGTTAGTTGAAACAGGCTTGCTCTTACCGAAATACTTAATTGTGAGTTTCTCTTTTGAAGCACCGTTTTTTACTAAATAATTTAAAACTGCTTCAGCCCTGGCTTTTGATAAATTAATGTTATAGGTTTCAGTTCCAATTGAGTCGGTATGTCCATGTATTTCAAAGGAATGAATACTATATTTCTTTACTAAACCGAGTAAACGTTGCAAATCGGGCTGAGAGCCTGGCAAAAAAGTGGCTTTATCAAATTCGAAGAATATACAATTAAAACGGATGATCGCACCTGGTTTTAATTCAGTTAAATAAATATCCTGGTTTATGGTATCTTGTGATACACTTTCACTTAAATCGAAATTTAAACTTGTAGAAATGAAATTTTCCTTTTCGGCAATAATTCCAAAATTTCGATCAGCTAACAGATGGAATTGAAATTTACCATCAGAGCCAGTTTTTAGCTCTTCCATTATTTTATCCGAACCAAGATCAATTTTCATCACCCGGGCTTCAATTGTGCTGCTATCGGCAATATCCCTGCTTGTTCCCTTAAGTATAATTTCCCTGGAGGCAATACCTTCACCTCTGACTATGATTCGATTTTCCTGACTTAATGTTGGAAACGTCAGAGCAGTGGTAGTTTTTCCACGCCATTTTGGATTAAACCGGATTATCAGCTTTAATGTGTCGCCTGGCAGAATTTTATAAACCTGATTAGTTAAGATTGTGAATTGCTCTTCATCAGGACCGCTGTTTTTAATTCTGCTGACTAAAAGGGTATCTTTACCCTTGTTAATCAGTATTGAAGCTAAAGTGTCTTTGTATTCACCTACTTTAACCTTATCAAAATTAAGATGGCGCAAAAACAGTTGGATTTGTTGCTGAATACCATTCCCAATAATTACAGTCGAAAAAGTATCCGTAGCTGTTAATGTTAAAACAACTGCCTTTCTGATTCCGGTTAATGATGGTTTAAATCTGAATTCCTGCGGTAGTTGAGAGTTTTTTTCTATTTTTTGGGGAAAGTATTTTGAAACCACTTCGAAATCGGAAAAATCATTTCCAGAAATTTCAATTCCTTTTATAATTACAGGAAATTTTGTATCGTTCAGGACAAATTTCTGGATATTCAATTCTTTTACTGAATTTACAATTTGTTCATCGAATCGAATGGTGTCGATAACTGAAGGTCTGGGTGAGCTAATGGTAAACTTTCCTGAAACAGATTCTTTGGTGACTTTTGTTTCGGACGGCGACCATACTTCAAGCCGGTTATCATCCATAATGAGCGTAAGTTGTGGCTTTACCGGATTACAAATAAGCTCTTTAATTTTTCTCGAAAATCCTTCAATAACACCCAGAAGTGAACCTGTAGCCGTTTCATAAATTTCAATAGAATTATTCAATGTCAAAGCATACACTTTAGTATCGTTATTATCAAAATTTACCAGTCTGATTGGCTTATGCGAGAGTGCCAGAATATTCTTTTTCTTTTTGAAATCGAATAAATAAAGGGAATCCTGCCGATTATAAATAACATAGTTTGATGATGGCGAGACTTCATAAAATCTTGGGAAAATCATTGATAAAGCCGATTTTCCTGTTGAGCTTTCAATAAAAATTAAGCTTTTATTTATGTCTTCAACAATAAAAAATTTGCCGGTTGGCGTAAATTGTTGATATTGAGTTTTTGAAATCCTATATAGCTCTGTAAAGTTCTCTAAATCCAGCATGCAAATTTCTTGTGGTAACCTTATCAGGGCTTTTGTACCGTCAGGACTTATGATTATTTCTGTTATTAACTCCTTGAAATTAAATGCCTTAATCAATCGGGCTGAATCTGTTTCAAATATTTTTATTGTATTTTTATTATCCAGACTTACAATTATTTGTCCATCAGGAGTAAATGAGGTCCATTTTAAATCGGGTTCATTAAATAGAAACGACTTAAATGAACTTATTCCGGACCAAATTCTTGAATTTTTTGCAGGATCGGAGGATACATTTCCACCAAGTAAAACTTCGTATCCATCGGGCAAAATCAAAGAAGTTTTTACTTTTTTATTGAGATGGGAAACTCGGCCTGATAGTTTATCAGTGGCTACATTCCAAACGAAGGTTTCATCTTTCAAAAAAAGAAATAACCGTTCGTCGTCAGTTGCAAAAATCGATTTTTTAGCATCATATCCTCCCAATGATGAAATAATCTTCCCGGTTTGGGTATCCCAGGTTTTTACAAATCCATCCTTGTCAGTTGTAATTATTTTGCTTCCATCGTTACTGTAAAAAGTGTTTAATATTTGATTGTTGTTGCTGTAAATAATGGCAGATATTTCAAGGTTTTCATCTATTGATGTAACAGGTGTAATCTTTACCTGAACATTTTTACTGGTATCAATAGGGAGATTCCACAAATAATTCAAATTAGCTGAAGTGCTGATATATTTCCAGCTATCTGTTTCGGCTAGTCTGTAGTTCATTTCAACCGGTTGCGTTCTTTTCACACCTTCCCAAATAATACTGGTATCTTCTCCAACAGTAAAGATCTCGCCTCCTTTCGGGAAAAGCAGTTTTATATGTTCTTCGCTGCCAGCCTTTATATTCACTTCCATGTCGGGACATACATCGGAGGTTATTTTTATGTTGTTGTTGTAAATTCCGGCATCCCGGGCTAAAAATTTAATCTTTGTATTTAAAGATTCACCCGATTTTAATTGTCGGGGAATTTTAATTGTATCTGATTTGGTGAAAAAAGATGTATCGTCAATTTCAACTCCCGTAATTGCTATAGGTATGTTATGTGATGTAATAATTAAATCCTGACTTTGTTCCAGGCCAATTTTTCCGTTTCCAAACTGAAGTAAGGAAGGATTCACCTCTATTTTTCCAATTTTATTGGCAGGTACATCATAATCCATTTCAATGGTGGCATTTTTATATTTTAACAGAACTGGCTTTACAAGCTCGCAATTTAATGTAGAAAGCCATTTAACCGTGCCATAACCGGTACATTTTAGCTGGCGTAAAATTGAAGAAGCAGCCGTTTTAAACTGGATGGGGTTAAATATCTTTTCATAATATTGACCTCCCGTTTGCAGAGTAATAGTCTTTAAATCGTCAGGAATAGCTAACTCAACATTTAAGGTGTAAACAGTAAATTCCTGCTGAATTGCTAAAGAGCTTATCTGTTCTGCATTTGTGGTTCCGAGACCATCGGTTACAAAAACAATGGTTTTTTTGTTGCGGGCACTTTTTCCAATATTGAAAGCTCCTTGTAACGGGTCTAAAAAAGCATTGTTAAAGTTGGTGCCATTAACATTGTGAAGTTTGTTTAAAGCAGTAACCAATTTGCTCCTGTTTTGAGTAAAATCGGTATAAACATAAGCTTCGTCGCTAAAGCAGGCAAGAGCTATTTCGGATGTTTCGAGTGGAATTTGATCAATAAAGCTAAGCAGACCATTTTTTACCAGTTCAAGTTTTCTGCCTTCCATGGATAATGAAATATCGACCATGAATATGAGCGACACCGATTGATAATCCTGCTGTGGATTAGTGACCTCCAGAATTTTATTTATCCGGTTGTTTTCAGAAATTGCAAAATCGTTAACTGTTGAATTATAGATTTTTAACCCATAACTATTGGTAGCTGTAAATCCAGCTTCCATAACCGGATAATTGTCGGTATTTACATAATTGATATTTATTACCTGAGAAAATGCTGAAAACGGGTAAATTAAAAGAATTAGAAATGTAGCCAGGAAAGTTATTGTATTTGGAATCAGGGTCAATCCTTGCCTTTGCTTCATTGGATAAAGAAATGTTAGATGTTAAATTAACGAATATTTTCGGAAAAAATTTCATTTTAAGGAAGCCTGATTTTGACTGTTAAAGCTGATATAATGAGGTACAATTTGATCGTTGCCAGGCCAACTCTCTCAAACGAATGGTTTGCAAAAGAGCTGCAATCTTGCCATCGCACCCTTACCAAATTTGTTATATCTTTGCTTTTAATGAAAATTGTTGAGAAAATATTACACATTAATAACGAACTCCCTGTTGATTATGCTGACAGGATAGGATTATCTTATTCCGTTTTTGTTACCCAAAAACATAAGAAAAATAATGGTCAATTTCTTACCCCTTCTCCTATAGCGAGATTTATGGGAAAACTAGCTCAGTCGGATAAGAGCCATATTTCAATACTTGACCCTGGTTGTGGAACGGCTATATTGAGTTGCGCTATCATTGAGAACTTATCAATTTCAAATTCTAATTTAAAAACCATAAGCCTTGATGCATACGAAATTGACAATGAAATATTACTATTTACGACCAATGTCTTAGATTACTTAAAGGAATGGTTAAACAATAAAAATATTTCCTTTCAATATAATTTGATTCAGGAAGATTTTATACTAAAGAATGCAAACGTGTTAAAAAGCAAAAGTTTGCTTTTTAACGACTCCAAGGCTTTAGAATATGACTTTGTAATTTCAAATCCGCCTTATTTCAAATTAAATAAAGAAGATAAACGGGCTAAAGCAGCTGAGTCAATCACCAGTGGACAACCAAATATTTATGCTTTGTTCATGGCTGTTTCTTCCAAAATGCTTTCGTCAAACGGACAATTAATCTTTATAACCCCCCGAAGCTATGCATCGGGAAGCTATTTTAAATCGTTTCGGGAGTTTTTCTTTAACAATGTTGCTATTAATCAAATTCATTTATTCGATTCACGAAAAGATACATTTAACCGTGACAATGTATTGCAGGAAACTTTGATACTTAAAGCAACCAAAGAAAACAGTTTAAAATCTGATTCTTTAGTTGCGGTAACCAGCTCCAAAGGGCTTAATGATTTATCCAATCCTCGGCTAAAAACTTATCCGCAAAGTCAAATCCTGAATTTAAAAAGTAAGGAAAAGATTTTGCATGTACCAGTAAACGATGAAGAAGAGGAAATCATTGATTTGTTCCATAGCTGGACTGGTTCATTAAATAAATATAATATACAGATTTCAACAGGTCCAGTAGTAGCTTTCAGGGCAACCGAATATATTAAGGAAGTTTATGAAAATGAAACAGTATTTTTAGCTCCCTTACTTTGGTTGCACAATGTATATAAAATGCGCGTTGATTGGCCCATTCATAAACCAAACAAAGGTCAATACATCCAAATATGTTCTGGGAGCCAGTCCTTGTTGTTGCCAAACAAAAATTATATTCTTCTGCGTCGCTTTAGTGCAAAAGATGATAAAAGCAGACTTATAGCTTCGCCTTATTTCGCAAAACTACACGAATACGAGTTCGTAGGTGTTGAAAATAAGGTCAATTACATTTACAGACCCAAAGGAGAATTAGAACATAATGAAGTAATTGGATTAGCTGCTATATTAAACAGCAGCCTATTCGATAATTATTTTAGGATTTTTAATGGTAATGTAAACGTTAGCGCAACAGAGCTAAGAGAAATGCCTTTACCTTCCTTAGAAATTATCAAACGAATTGGCGACAGCTTAATATTAAATAATACTGAGTTTTCACAAGAACAGATTGACGACCTTGTTATTCAAACTATTCTGAATAAAAATGAACTTGTTTTATGAGTAAACTAACCGAAGCACAACAAATTCTTGGAGCATTTGGACTACCAAAACCACAGCAAAATGAACGATCAGCATTAACACTTCTTGCACTTTGCAATATTAAAGAATCCGGTAAATGGAAAGATGCTAAAAAAGTAAGTATGGCTGTTGTTGGAAATAAAGACAATCCAAAGTATGAAGGAATTATGCGGTTTATTGCTGAACATTATAAAAAGCAGTACGCAGAAAACAGCAGAGAAACATTTCGCCGTCAAACAATACATCAGTTCGTCCAGGCTGGAATTGTTGAACATAATCCTGAAAATCTACAATTACCTACCAACAGTAAAGACAATCATTACAGGCTTACAGATGCAGCTTTATTAGTCATCAGGGCTTTCGATACCAAGAAATGGAATAATGAATTAAAGCTTTTCCAGAAAAATGTAGGTTCATTAAAGGAATTGTACATTAAAAACCGGAATATGGAGATGCTACCTGTAAAGCTTTCAAATGGTGTAGAGTTGAAACTTTCTCCAGGGAAACATAATACAGTTCAAATAGCCATAATAAAAGAATTTGCATCAAGATTTGCCCCTGGGAGCCAGTTACTATATATAGGAGATACTGCAAACAAAGATTTATATACCGACACTAAAACATTAAAAAGCTTGGGTATCCAAATAAATGAGCACTGTAAATTACCTGACGTTATTTTATATGACACTAAACGCAAATGGCTATTCCTAATCGAAGCTGTTACATCTCATGGTCCTGTTTCACCGAAACGAATTTTAGAAATAGAAGCAATGCTTAAAAACTAAGCAGGTAAAGTTTATGTTTCAGCCTTTCCCGATTTTAAAGAGTTTAAGAAGCATACAGCAGATATAGCATGGGAAACCGAAGTTTGGTTAATGGATTTTCCCGAACACATGATACATTTTAATGGTGACCGTTTTATGGGGCCAAGGTAGAAATAAGTTTCCCTAAACAAAATCTCTTAATTATGTTTAAGGAGAAAAAGTAAATCTGTTCAAAGTAGAAATAAAAAAATCCTCTGACTTTTCTTTTAGATCAGTCAAAGGATTCCATTTCTAATAAACTAACAATATTTAATTACCTTATCTGTCCTCGAAGAAGTTCATCAGGAAGTTGCGTACTGCTCACACTGACATATATTTCAGAATTCAACAAAAAGTTTGCCTGAGATGAAGTTAATTTTACACTCTTTTCTGTATCAAAATCTGTTGACATGGTATAAAGTGAAAGAAGTGAAGGCCCTGTAACCCCGGCAGCACCTACATTAATCTGAGCTGTTGATAAAACGTCACCTTCCGTAAGATTATTCACTGTTACCTTATAAAATAGTGTACTATCCTTTGTCATTCTTAAGATTGCCATTCCCGTTTCCGGACGTAATGCATTGCTGTTAGGAGTGAGTGCAACATTTTGGGCGAAAGTTATTGTTTGTCCCAACTGACCCCTTACCAAGCCTAATGGAAGTTTGGTGGAATGAATATTTACATATAAATCATCCCCCTCATCATCTTTAAGTGAATTAAACTGACTTGAATTTAATTTCACTTTTCCAGTCGCTTTATTTCCCTGAAACTTAATAGTACTGTTATCTACAAGTGTAACTATGGGTGATCCTGACTCTACCGGACTTCCAGTATGGACATGTGCCACAGTTAACTGATCGGTACCATCGAGGTTGGATACTGTAATTGAAAATGTAAGGGTACTGTCGGCAAATACTTTTAAATTGGCAGTACCTTTTTCATTTCGGTCGGCTACTGTAGGGATTTCCTGTTTACTATCCAATTCAACAGTACGTTCTTTCACTATTGTTCCAACATTTTCGTCATCTTTATTACAAGATCCTAATAGAAATAAAAAGAATGATAAACCCAGAGAAAATATAAGGATCTTTTTACGGTCATTTTTAAACATTTGCATCATAACGGTTTAAATTTTAGTTTTTAAATTTTATTGTAAGAAAAAAAAGAGTCCGTCTCAAAAAAAAATATGAAGGCAACCTCTTTTAACCATGAAAACATATCAAATTATTAACCTACTTTCCAATGTTCTTTATTGGATCATATTTAATGCTTTTAGTGTTTCCCATTTCTCAATAGATAAGAACAACAAAAAGAGGTATAATTTCGTGCCAGAATAAATAGTGTTAATTATTAAGCTGTTATAATGTGAATTCTACAATGTGTAGTAATAATTCTTCATTTTTTGAGGTATTGTATCCACATGTGAGAAGGAGAGGGGACTATAAAAACCCTACAATCATGCTCCCCTCTCTTTCAGGAGAACTTATCGAAGCGATCTCATGACCGAAGGGAGTAGCGGCTGGGGCATTGCAGTCAAGCTAACGTGTGTAACTACTTGATAAATACAATCATTTTTTACTTTTGTCTGCCACACAAAAGTAAAAAAAAGCCACCACAAAACTAAAGCTGGAGGCGCAATAAATTGCTCATTAATATTTCTTTAAACTACCAATATTTTCAAGTCTGTAAAATGTTCCTCTATTATGTAAGGTTTAGTTTAGGCATATAATTCGTTTGGAAGAAAACTTGCCAATATGAGTAAAATCGGCTTCATTTATTTCTTATAGATCTTTTATTCAAACAGCATTTCTTTATGTTTTTTCAAACACCCAACTAAATATCAATCAGCTTATTCCGTATGGCATACATCACCAGGTGGGCGGTGTTTTTAGAATGGGTTTTGTCTAAAAGATTCGCACGGTGTTTATCGACTGTTCGTTTGCTTATATGCAGATATTCAGCGATTTCGTTATTCGAAAAGCCATTGCATATTTGAATCAGCACTTCAATTTCACGTTCCGAAAGGGCTTCGGTAAGTTCCTGCTCTTTATGACTGGATCGAATATTTTTCACCACATTATAAAGTAATTCCTGAGAAAAATATTTGCCTCCCTGGTAAACTGTAATCAGGGCATTTTTAACTTCATTAATGTCAGAGTTTTTTAATAGGAAGCCTTTTACTCCGGCTTCAATCATCTTGTAATAGTATTCTTCTTCACCAAACATGGACAGTGTAATTACTTTCAATGAAGGATATTTTTTTAAAGCTTCCTTGGTGGCTTCAATACCATCTAAAACAGGCATGTCAATATCCATAAGTACTATATCCGGCTCAATATGATCTAACAAGTCCAGAAACTCCCTACCATTTTCTGCTTCGGCAATAACATTGAAATGTCCTGATGTTGTCAGCAATATTTTTAAACCATTCCTAAATAAGCTGTGGTCGTCTACAATGATAACATTTAATACTTTACCGTTAAGGGAAGTACTCATCTGATTAAAGTTTAACTCTTATTAATATTTTTGTTCCGGTGTCCTTGTTACTTTCAATGTCAATTTTTCCTTTGATGGTGTTGATCCTCGAAATAATATTCTTATATCCCATACCTTTTGGTGTGGCACTGTCGTAAATAGCTTCGTTTACGTCAAAACCAATCCCATCGTCGGTGTACGAAATAATAATACATTTTGGCTGAAGGGTAAGCACTATTTCTATATTCTTTGCATTTGCATGTTTTAGAGTGTTTGTAATTAATTCACAAGTAATTCTGTATAAAATAACTTCAATATTTTCATCGAATCGCTGATCGAAAGCATTCGATTCAAAATTAATGTTGATAGCCTTAGATTCTTCTATTTTATGTGAAAAATTTTTAAGTGCACTCGCCAAACCAAAATTATTCAGGATATGCGGGCTCAGGTTATTTGAAATCTCTTTTATGCTCTTAATGGATTCGTTGATAATTAAATCGGCATTTTGAATGATATGTTTTTTATCCGGATCATTTTCCATTTCCTTCAATGTTGAAACCGAAAGTTTAACTGTTGAGAGAAGTGGCCCAAGTCCGTCATGTAAGTCTTTGGCAAAACGTCGGCGTTCTTTTTCTTCCGTTTGGATAATGGCATTTATGAGTCTTTTTTCAGCTTCTCGTCTTGATTGTTCTACTTTTTTGATAAAATTAAAAATCCGTCGGATAAGCAATACACCGATCGAAAACAAAAGAGATGTAAATAAGCCAAGCCAGGTATAAACGATACTCATATCAATAGGGATTTTTTCGTCAAGCACTGGCATAAGTTCAAAAATTCTTAATACAGCCATTAACAGGAAACCTGCAGTAATAAGTATCCACGATAAATTATATTTAGTTATCCTTGTGAGCCTTATAGCGGCTACTGCAGCAACTACCTGCAGTATGATGGATATAACGAGGGTTATTTTTGTAATCATAATAGAACTTTAGTGTCCAAAATGTTGAAAACTTATGCAAAGTAATGAATAAAAATAGATAGATACTATGAGCATTAGAATTCTAAAAATTTATAGTTTTACACAGGAAAAAATAAGAATGAAAAAGCTTAAAAAAATATGGTTTTCGGTAATGCCCTTATTCAAGAATAAGTACACTTTAAGCTTGATCTTATTTTTCACCTGGATATTTTTTTTCGATCAAAACAACCTGGTAGACCGTATTTCTAATATCGAGCAGTTGCATCAACTGGAGAAGGACCAGATTTATTACATTGAAAAAATAAATGAAGATACCGAAAGATTAAAAGAGCTTAAATCGAACTCAGACAACCTTGAAAAATTTGCCAGGGAAAAGTACCTGATGAAAAAACCCAACGAAGATATTTTTATTATTGTTGAAGATTGACAATTAGTTGTTAGCTATTAGTTGGTTAGGTTTTAGAAAACAAACCTTCAGCCTAAACTCCTGACCTATCCCATTGTCTATATATTTCCAGTAAATTATGCATATCAAAATCAGAAGGTTTTTTATAATGGGAGAGTAGGTGGTTTGCTTCTGAAATTACTGGTTTTTTATCATAACCATTCAGGGAAGCGAAATTGAGATATTTAACAATTTTAAAAGCATCGAACCAGGTAAAAAACCTTTTTGTAAATGCATTTAACGACCCACTGTTTATCAATATCTCTGACAATGCATTTTCATAATCACCTTCAATTAGAAATCGCCATAATACTTCATTCTGCACGAATTCATAGTGAATAGCTTTTTTATTATAGATATTATCCACACCACTGAAAAGATTTTTAAGAGGAAGGAATGATTGAAACTGATATGTGAGGAATGAATCTCTGTCGCTTTCCATCCATTTCATCATAGAGGCCCCTGTACCAAATGGAACCCTGTTCGAAACCCGGGCTTGGGGATGAACGGTGGTCGTATTGATTTCTGTATAGCCTCCTAATGGAATGATTTTATTGATAAAATAAAAATCTTCCCCGGCTTTAAATCTATTCATACCTCCCTGTTTTACATAAGCTTTTGCCTTCACAGCAAAACTCGAACCTACAGTATGAAAAGCATAAGGAAAACCTGTATAACGAGAGCAATTTACAAGATAACGGAGATGGATTTCGTATTGGATGATCCCAATTTTTAATTTGTTATCATCAATTGGTTCCAAGGGGTGTTCATAATATATGGATGCTCCCGGAGATTTGGGATATCTTTTAAAATGGTCTTCAATTGATACAAAATAATTATTATCAACGGTAGCATCAGCATCAAATCCACAAATAATGCCTTCTTCGTTATTTACTTCCGAAAAACGACATATTGCTTCATCCATACCAATTTTTCGGGCCAAGCCAACACCGGCAAATTTTTTGGGTAAATTGGGAGCATCAATAATATGGCAACAAAAAAGTTTATCGCGATGGTTAGATGCCCATTCTTCAATTTTAGTGATAGTTTGGGAATGATTTTTAACGATTTTTTCGTTACTTTCCTCCGGATAATTAACTACAACCATTATTTCAACAGGAGAAACTGGTCTGGAACAAAGCCAGAGCGATTCAAGGGTATTTATTATATCGGGTTCGTTGAAACAGGGAATAACAATTGCAATTGAGAAAAGGGGAGAAGGAGCCTTCTCAATTTTTGGCTTAAAATTATGTTTCGCCAGGTAAGTATTAAAATATAGTGGCAATGTTTGGGAAATGAAAAAGGGTGTCGTAAAACACCCTTTTAATTACTTATTTTTTCTCTGATTTTTTCTGTTCCAGATATTTATCATTCAGGCCTTTAATAACATCCTGTGAAATATCCAGTCCTTTATCAGCGTAAAGAATTTTACCATCGAAAGCATTTCCAAATACAAAAGAATAATTTTTGTCTTTGTTATATTCTTTCAGGTAATCCATAATGCTCGCCATTACTTTGCGCACCATCACAGCATTTTCTTCCTGAAGCTGAGCTCCGTAAGAATCTCTTAACCCCAGCAATTTCTGTTGATCCTCCTGAAGTTGTTTTTCCATTTCAGCCAGTTTGGACGATACTTCCAGTCCACGTTGTGCTTTATATTGAAAATCCTGAACATTACTCTGCCATGTTTTAGACTTTTGATTTAGTTCAGTATCTAATTTTTTACCTTTTTCCTCCAGATCTTTTGTGAGATCTTTTGCCATGTCGTATCTGGCAACTACTGAATCGATATTAACATAAGCTATAGCACCTTGTGCCAATGTTAATGAAGAGGAGTCGGATGAGGAGTTGAATGATTTTCCACCACCTTTACCTGTAAAATAAAGAACGTACAACACTATTATAGCAATGGCAAGAATAGCTTGAATGATAATACCAGATTTTTTCATTTTATATACCTTTTTTTAATGGATGGGCAAATATAATAGAATGTATGAATAATTCAAAAGTAGGGGAGAAAAAATGGAATTAAAATTCAGGACAAGGAACCGAATGCATTTTTCTTTTCTTGTATTTTGCAAATTCGATGCTTAGCGAAATTTCATGCGCACCCATTGACTTGTCGATGAGATTCGATATCGTGAAATCGTAACTATATCCAATACTCAAACGTTGCGTTTTAAACCCCATTAAAAAAGCGAAACTATCGCCCCGGTCGCTGTTAAACGGGGGTATTCCCCTGTACCACAATCCAAAAACCAATGGGCTTTTATTCCAATACAGGCCTATATCCAATTGTTTGAATTTAGCTTGATTTTTAAACATAAAGGCCACCGATACTGTCTCATCAATTGGTTTTAATAGCCTGCCTTTTCTAATAAGTGTTACCCCTCCAAAAACAGATGTTTTAACAGGAACAATATCTTCATTGGCCATTAATGAGAGATTTGGCCGCATTAAATGGTCGAACGAGGCTCCAATCCATATTTTTGAACTATAAACAATTAGTGAAGATGCTACATCAAATGCTCCAACATTATCTTTATCTGGGTAAACAACTGAACCATCAGGGCCAATACTCCCCTGGTCATTTAACTGTCCGGGTTGCACCAGTTTTGAATAATCGAGCGATCGCTGCAAATAGGTAAATTGTATACCCGGACGTATATGCCAGATATCGTTTGCCTGAAAATCGTATGAATACTGAATGCCGGTGATCGAGGTTCCTAACTTTCCTGCTCCGGCAACATCGCGTATTGCTAAAAATCCGATTCCGCTGTTAAAATTATTGAAATAATGATCGAACGAAGCACAATAGGTTGTATAACTCTTGGGAAGTCCGGGCCATTGAATCCGGTAATTAGAATAAAAACGATTTTGAAGTGTTGAACCGGCAAATGAGGGCGCTAAATAAAGCCTGTTGGCAAAAAATTGAGTAAAATGAATATCCTGAGACTTCACAAATGAATTCAGTGAAAACACTGAAACAAAGGTGAGAAGAAAATATTTAACAATATTATATTTTAAAATTTTGGCCAATTTAAAATCTTTAAATCTCATTATTTGTGCAATCAAAAAAGATATTTTTCTTAATTGATTGAATCATTTAATTTTTTCGGGTTCAATATAACTGATTCAATTAAATGTTAAATCTAATATGTTCTCTTTTTCGAATAAAAAGTCAAATAGTTACAAATTCAGAGCGAAATCTATTATCGGACTAAGGAAATATTGCATTTACCTAAGCAATGTTAAATCGCCAGCTTTATCGAAACTTGAACCGTTATAAAACTTACCTTTTGATTTCCAGATATAAACATCTGACTTACAAAGCTTGTTTTTATAATATCCATCCCATCCGATATTTACATCGGTAGTTTCAAAAAGTAATTCTCCCCAACGGTCGTAGATTTCCAGTTTATATTCTTTAACCCCATAATGGAAAGGATGGAAGATATCGTTTCTATGGTCGTTGATATTATATTTTCCACCACTTGGGCCTTCCGTGTTTGGCGTAAATGCATTTGGGAATATCATTTTACCGGCACCTTCCACCACTACTGTATCTTTAATTAATTTTGAATCGAAGCATTGATTTTCGGTCCAAACACTGAGACTAACATCATATGTTCCTAGTTCTTTATAAGTATGTTTAGGCTCAAATAATTGGGAAGTATCACCATCGCCAAAGTCCCAAAGATACCTTGTTCCTAATTTGCTGGTATTAAAGTAATTTACAAGAGCATCCGGTAACATTACATAACCCGGGGAGATGTTAAATTCGACAATAGGTTTTGGATATACGATTACTTCCCTAAAAGTTGAATTTTCACCGCCATCGCCATATGCTGTTAACTTTACCTGATATTTGCCTGCTGTGAGATAAGTATGACTGGGGTTTGCTTCGGTTGAAATGGTACCATCATGAAAATCCCATTTATACGATGTTGCCCAGGTACTGTGGTTTGTGAAATTTACTGTTAACGGAACACATCCATGGCTACTGGCATCAAAGTCAGGTATAGTATTAGGGGCAATAACTCTGATTCTGTGATTTGTCGAATCGGTACAGAAATTACTCCAGGCTTTCAGTTTCATTTGAAATTCACCCCAACGTAAATATTCGTGACTTCCTGGTTCTAATACACCTGAACTTTGTCCATCACCATATGTCCAAAGATAATTCCAAGTTCCAGCGTTTGTTTGATTATCAATATTTACCCGTGCATCAGGATAGTATAAATACGAAGGTAAAGCCGAAAATTCAACCAATGGTTGAGGATGAATTAATATATTTCTGAAAGCAGTATCAGAGCAACCAAATTCAGAGAAACCAATCATTCTGACATTAAAAGTTGTATCATTTACTGAATTATTGAAAAACTTGTGGCTTGGATTTCTTAATGCACTAGTAATCTGGTCACCAAAGTTCCATTTGTACGAAATAGCTCTCAATGAATTATTAACAAGAGGAACGAGTAGAGGACTACAGCCCGTGGTATCCGGAACAAAGTCAGCAATTACTCTGGGATAAATATTAATATTCTGGTTTATTTGATCTGTACAATTATAAACAGATTGAACTGATAAATTCAAATTATAAGTAACAGTATTTGCTGTGTTATTATCATAAGTATGAGAAATGGTAGAAAGGTTTGTTGATAAAACAGAATCACCATCTCCAAAATTCCAATAATAGAAATCTCCTGCTTCTGATAAATTCCTTATCGGTAATAAGAATGGAGGACAATTAACAGAATTATCAACATCCAGAAGTGCTTTAGGCTTTGCGTATATGGTTACTTTTTTATTAATAGTATTTTTACAATTAAAAATAGAGGTGGCCACTAAGGATAAATTATATACCGAATCGACATTACTAAAATTAGTATAGGTATGTTTTGGGTTTGAAATAATAGAAGTTCCATTATCTCCGAATGCCCAATTGAATCGGGTAGCATTCTTGGACTGGTTTGTGAAAGTTATTTCCAGGGGATGGCAACCCTTTAAAGTATCTTGTTTAAATGAAGCTGTAACCTCCGGGAAAACCTGCAACGATTGTACAATGGTATCCTGGCATCCCTTATAACTTGCTATTAGTTTGGGATTAAATGTTTGCGTACTTGTGCCGGTATTTCTATAAAGATGATTGAATAATGGTGCTGAAACTGCTGAGGTAATTCCATCTCCAAAAATCCATTGGAAAGTACTTGAACCCGACGAAGAAGAATTAGTAATGGTTATATTATGAGGAGAACACCCAATTGATTTGTCAAACGAAAAATCAGCTTTAATAAATGGGTAAACATTTAAATCCAGTGCAACTGTATCGGAACATTTATACATTGAATAAGCTATCAGCTTGCTTTTGAAAATCTTTTCAGATGAAGTTATATTTTCAAAAGTATGAATGGGATTTTTTGATGCAGATGTACCTCCGTCTCCAAAAATCCAGTTATATTCTACAGGCACTGCACCAGGACCGGATTGATTCGTATAAATAACTTTTAAAGGGTTACAGCCTTCTGTAACATTTGCCACAAATTGCGCATTTACTTCAGGATATATGGTGATTAAAATAGAATCTCTGCTTTTGCAAATACCGTTGGTATTACTTGTTGTTAACCGGATATATCGCTTTAAAGGTTGATTTGATGGGTTATTTGTGATATTATTTATATAGGGGTGAGTAAATGCAATAGATGAATGATTGTCGACAAAACCATCATTATAGGTCCACTCATATTGCGTTATATTACCAATGGATGAATTATGGATTTTGACCGGAAATGGGGAACAACCTTTAACAGAATCTACTGAAAATTTTGCTTCTAAATAAGGGTATAGATTTATATTGATTGTTGTATCGTCAGTACAATTAAATTCTGAAGTTACCGTAAGTTTAACGGGAAAGGTGGCAGGTGTAGCAGCCATATTTGTAAAAATATGTTCGGGACTTGGAAGGGTAGAGGACGTATTATCACCAAAATCCCATTTATTAAATTTTGCTACAATATTATTCGATTGGTTAGTAAAAGTTATTGGAAGAGGGTTACATCCTATAATTGATGAGGGTGAAAAAATTGCTTTGATTGCTGGGTAAACTTCTAACATTTGAAAAATAGAATCCTTACAACCTCCACTATTTGTTACAATTAGTTTAATTTTAACATCTATTTTACCATTTGTTGAATTCTTATATAAATGAGTTGTATCCTTCTTTAAATTTTGAATAATTCTGCTACCATCTCCATAAATCCAATCATATTTGACAATGCCACCATTTGAGGCATTTTTTATGTTGGCCACGAAAGGGGAGCAATTGGATGGCACATCAACTGCAAACTGAGGATCGAGAAAGGCGTGAACAGTAATATCTTTGAACGCATAGCCATTACAATACTCATTAGACATTCCAGTTAATTTTACAGAATAAGTTTTATCTGAATTTGTAAGGTTCGTAAATAAATGACTTGGATTTTGCAGCGTTGAAGTATTCCCATCGCCAAAATCCCATAAATATGAAGTAATTGCAGCACTTGGGAAACTTGTAAATTTGATCAGGGTTGAGTCGCAAACATTATTTGTTCCGGGACTAGTGATAAAACTGATAGTTGTTTGCGGATAAACCGTTATTTGCCGGGAAATGGTATCGGGACAACCTGTATTAAAAGGATGTTTTACCGTAAGCAAAAGCTTGTAATATGCAAGAGCAGCCGAAGTGTTAGCCGGATAAGTATGAATTAAAGTATCGTTACTGGAGGTGCGGGTTGTACCATCGCCAAAATCCCATATAAATTGACTAATAGCTTTTTTGTTAAGCGAAGTATTATGAATTTTTATTGTGAGCGGACTGCAGCCCTTTACGGTATCTACTGTAAATCCAGCCTTTATATAAGGATGCACGGTCATGGTTGATCTGGCGGTATCACGACAATAATAAGGGGATGTAGCTACTAACTGAACTTTAAAAGTGGAATCGTTTTTCCCAAACAGATTTTCATAATTATGCAACGGATGCTTTGTTATCGAAGAGTTTCCATCGCCAAAATCCCAGGTAAAGGAACTGTCGGTAACATTGCCGCTCGAAAGATTCCGGAAGGGTGTTAATACAGGATGGCAACCTATAGAATCTAAGGGAAGAAAGTTAGCCTTGATTTGCGGATAGACCACAATTACCCTTTTTACCGAATCTTTACAAATATAATCGATACTCGACTTAAGCTTAATTGTATAATGATTGGGAGCATAAGGAGAAGTATTATTCTGGAAGTATCCCGAATTAGGCAGTGTAAAGGCAACATCAGAAGGTGGAGTGTATGGAATTTCAGCGTTGTTGTCTTTTTTGATCGTCCATTCAAAAATATTTCCACCTGTTGAATTGTTTGTAATATGGAAATTCATAGGAGCACAACCTGTTGTTTTATCTACATCAAAAGCAGCTTTTACTTCAGGCTTCACAATTACTGTAACAGGCAATGTAACATCGCTAAAACATTTAGCCATTTGTATAGTTACGTGGAAATTATGCGTTCCCGGAGGGCAGAATACTCGTGGTGTAGCGGATTTGTAATCGCTAAGGTAAGTTGGTGGGCCGGTAGGAGTGCCATAATGCCAGGTATAACCATTCTTTAAGCCTCCATTTGCCTTTAGAATGACAGTATCGCCAAAACAAGCTTTGATAGAGGGCACGTTAACACCTGCAACAACAGCACTTCGATCGGGTTTATTATACGATGAAAAATAACCGTATTTATTTGTTTGTCCATTGGTACCATTGGTAATACCCAAATGGAAAAAGTCCTTTTCATTCACCACTTTAACAGCCTGGTCTACGGGAATAAGTGCAGTTGAAATATCGCGGCGTTCATATTTTAAGGCAGCCCAACCTGCCGATTTTATAGGCTCAAACCAAGTAGGATCAATTGGAGCTGATGTTCCATTATCGTAGTAGATTCTAAAAAACTTATACGACTGATCAGCAGCATCAAAAGGTTTTGTTTGGTCGTATGGTATCATAAGGTTTAGCGTCAGCTTATTTACAGTTCCTGATCGGTAAAAAGTAACCTCAGGAGAACCAGTACAATCGGTGATTGGCGGTAATACAGCTCCTCCCATTTCACAATCGATACCTGTAATATGAAGCACATAAATTGGCTTATTGGCATTTACAAAAATAGCATTCTGGCTCGAAACAAATTTAGGATTTGGGGATATATAATCAACCCCTCCTGCTGCAAGCGTTGGGGACGTTCGCAAAATAGCTCCGGTAGTATCCTGATAGGTTACAATTGTTCCCGGCTGGGTAGCAATTACAAAAATTTGTTCACCACGCCGAGGCTCCTGAATCGCTGCACTATTAAAATCAACAGCTTCAAAACCACACATTACCAAATACTTCATTCCAAGTATTGAGGTAGGAACAATCTGATCGCCAATAATATCAGCACAGCCTTTCCCCTGTACATTCACTGAGTCGTCATTAACTGTAACAGCTATTGGTTTTTTACTGCCTTTTGTCTGATTCACATAAATATGTGTTCCTGACATATGGGCAGCAGGCGTTCGGTAGGCTGCCACCAACGAATAGGTGTCTCCCCTTTTTGGAAGATAAATTTCGAAAGAATCAAGAGTGGCACGGCCTTTTAATTCCCCCTTTGGAATTACCCAAACCCAGGTATCATCTTCCGTGGCAACAATATCAATGGTTGAGTATGCATTCCATTGTTTTCCGTTCTGAATTCTGCCATCGTTTTGCCAAATATTCTGAAAAGGAGTATAAAAATCTGTACCTAAAGCATTTTTCCCCTTTAACGAGAATAGTTGTCTGTTATTTACATTGTCGTAATCATAGTAAATTGTAATGTCATTATCCGATTCTATTAGAATTCCACGGTTAGTAATCCCTTCTACCGGATCGTCATCAACTAATGAAGGGTTTGCATATAAGCTTTCAAACTGAGAATAATTAGTTGCCAAAACTTCGATATGTGACTTCCCTGCGGGAACTGTAAAAACTCGTGGGGTAAAAGAAGGATTATTGGGCATCGAGATAGTCACCTTTGCATCAAGGTCCATAGCCGCAATTTTAAAACTCACGTTATTGGCCGCAGTTATATCCGAGTGCCTGTCAGTTTCTTTAGGTATTGCAAACCAAAATTGCCTGTCGATTTGTGCAACTACAGTTCTTAAATTAATGCAAAGTAAAAAGAATAATAAAATCCAAAATTGGAATTTAAAAGTCAGATTTTTAAAGCTATTACGAATGCTTACCACTGTTTTAAATTTTATTTCAGGCTAAAATGCTTTTATTTTTACGTGAATATGTCATTAAGGTTTAAAAATTTGCAGAGAAAGATAAATTTTTATTATCTTCATTTAACCGAATCCAAGAACCTAGCTCGTATCTTCAGGCTGAAAGCCTGAGACATCGCAACAAAATAAAAGTGTTTAACCCTTAATTCGCATTATTAACTATATTTATCTATTCATTTACAAATTTAAACTCTTCATTTCCAAATTGACCATTTTTGTGGAAAATCCGATTTGAATCCCATTAACTTAGAAAATTAATTTTTATTTTTATCTGCAATTATCACTAACCTAAATTATCAATTTATGTCAAATTACATTTCTGCTTCGCTGACTAATCAAGAGTCTGATGACATTTTAAATCTGCTAGGACAGGTAAAGTCAAAAATTTCTTTCAATGTTAACCTTACAAAGGACCAGTTGGACGACATTCCCAAACTAAGTGATGGCCGGTTGCCGTTTGTGCAGAAAGGTCTAAATCATGGTAAACAGGAGCCAATGATTGTTGCTCCCCTTAACGATCTGTCCGAATTGGAAAAGGATCTGGGGCTATTTTCGATGCTTGGACCAGTAGAAAGTGAGATACTTCGGCTGGCCGAAATGATTACCATAGCCCGGATTGCTGCAGGATGCGATGCTTACAGTACTGCCCTTGATATCTATAATACTGCTCAAAGGGCAGCAAAACATGGGCATGCCGGTGCAAAAACCATTGTCGACGACCTTAAACCTTTGTTCGAGCACCAGGGTAAAAAGAAACCCAAGCCCTAACTAGGGTAGGAACGGAGCGGATTAATTCCTGAACAGTTCGTTTTCCATATCCTGCTATTTAAATGAATTTACCTTTTTAGAGAGCCGGGTTACCTTTTTGGTGGATCGGTTCTCTTTTTTTTTAAACCATTTTGTCTTTATGATAAACCGGTTCTCCTCCAGGGTGAACCGGTTTACCTGCAGGCTGAATTGGTTTACCTCCGGGGTGAATTGGTTTATGTTGGAGGTAAACCGGGTTACCCATTTTATAAACTGGTTCACCCTGGAGGTAATTTGATTTACCTTTTCCGAGAATTTGATTCCCGGTGCGATATATGAATGAGGGGTGGTGGAGTATGCTGCTAAAATTATTAGCCGGACTTCATTTTGGATTGTGATAAAACTTTTGGATGCCTAACACGTAAAAAAAGGCAGGTATCCAAAATTTTATTTTATGCTTAGATTTATAACCGTATTATACAGTCTATCTTTTTTCTTCACCCTATCTTTTGGTATTCCGGTAAAAGCCAACATTCCCGGAAATAGCGCTTCTCATTCTTCGTTTCTCCTTACAAAACCTACAAAGGATATTTATTTTGATAATATAACCGCAAATTCATTCAGAATCAGATGGACTAAAGGAGATGGCACTAAAAGAGTGGTTTTCGTTAAACAAACAAACAGTATTACGGAGGTCCCAACTCCATTTAATAACACAACTTACACAGCTAAAACCACTTTTGGAGACCCTTTGAGCAGCCAGTTGCCAACCGGGTGGTATTGTGTGTATAATAATAACTCAGATAATGTTACTGTTTCGGGACTGAATACAATTACAAATAATTATAGAGTTGTTGTTTTTGAATATGATGGTACTCCGGGTAATGAACAATATAATACAACTCTGGAAACCGGAAACCCGGTTACAACTGCACCTATTGTCCAAGCCTCGAATATTTCAGTTAGCAATATCCAAAACTCTCAGGCACAAATTTCGTGGAGCAGAGGGACTGGAAGCAGTTGTGCTGTATTTATCCGGCAAACAAACAGTGGTGATCCGGTACCTGTGCGAAATACCAGCTATATCTCGAACAGCATATACGGAAGTGGTTCCCAAATTGGCGGTTGGTACTGCGTGTATAAAGGAACAGGAACATCCGTAATGGTTACCAACTTCGGTTCAAAAGTTACTTACCGGGTTAAGGTGGTGGAATACAACGGCGATTCACAATTCGAGCAATATTCAATTGTTACCTCTGGTACAAATCCGGTAAATTTCACAACCCGACCAAACCAGTGCACAAGTGTTACTTTCTCGAATGTACTTCCCACATCCATGACTATTTCCTGGACAACAGTAAATCCTTCGGGTAACGGCCGGACAGTATTCATTAAAGAAACCAATACCACTGAAACTCCTTTGCCGATTGATAGTACTACATATAGTCCAAGCACTAATTATGGACAAGGAGCTGGGATTGGCAGCACCGGGTGGTATTGTATTTCGAGGGGTACAGCAACATCGGTGAATGTTTTTGGACTATCTCCGGGAAAATCGTACCGTGTGATGGCTTGTGAATATACCGGAGCAACGGGCACAGAGGTTTACAACACTTTTGAAGCTGCCGGTAATCCTCTTTCCTGTAGAACCAGTATGCAAGCCAGTAATATAGTTTATAGCAACATTCAGCCAACTTCAATAGATTTGTCATGGTACAGGGGATCGGAAGACAGCTGTGCTGTTTTTATGAAACAAACCACAAGTGGAAATGCTGCACCAACAAACGGAACAATTTACAAGGATCAGGCGACCTTTGGCTCGGGCGATCAGATTGGAACAACCGGTTGGTATTGTGTTTATAAGGGAAAAGGAACAGGTACAACCGTTACAATGCTCAACTCAAGCCTGGCCTATCAGATTATGGTTTGTGAATTTACAAATATCGGGGGAATACGTTTATACAACACAGCTGTAACCGCGGGGAATCCTGTTAACAAGCCATTAGCACCTGTTGCACCAATAACTCAGGCTTTCAATCTTGTTTTTTCAAATCTTTTATCATCATCGGCAACCATAGGCTGGAGTAAAGGAGATGGAGAAAAAAGAGCCGTTTTTATAAAACAAACCTCAGGTATCGAAACTGCCTCTCCGCTTGCTAATACCACCTATTCAGCAAATACGACATTTGGAAATGGAAGCCAGATTGATGCAACCGGATGGTATTGCATATATAACGGAACAGGAACAAGTGTTAACATTTTTGGATTAACCCCAGGCAGCAGCTACCGTGTTATAGTTTGCGAGTTCAATGGTGTTGCGGGTATGGAACAATATAACAGTACATCGGTAGCAACAAATCCTTTAACATTGCAGGTTATCCTTCAGGCGAGTTATATAAATTTCAGCAATATTTTACCTGCATCAATGGATATTTCATGGAGCAGAGGTACGGGCGACAGTTGCATTGTATTTGCCAAACAAACAAATACAGGCAATGCATATCCTGAAGATGGAGTAAACTATTTAGCAAACGCCTCATTTGGAATAGGAAGCCAGATTGGAACCTCAGGCTGGTTTAGTATTTACAAGGGAAAAGGAAACAATATTAATGTTGCAAACCTCAACACCACACTTCCGTATCGTGTAATGGTATGTGAATTTGTAAATTCCGGCGGACAGATAAAGTATGTTTTAGCCGGATCGACCAACAACCCCGCAAATATGCCTCAACCGGCAACCCCTAGCATACAGGCAAAAGATATTGTATTCAGAAATTTAACG
>JBBQEI010000029.1:0-62048 GCA_038320545.1 Bacteroidales bacterium | reverse complement strand
TGTTTGCAGGAAAGATTTTTTAGATATATTTGCACCACCAAAAAATTATTGACAGTTACGATTTATAATTGTGAAAGCAATTAAGATCGGGAAGTCAGTAAAAAAACGCGGAAGTAGCTCATCCCGTCCCGATAGCTATCGGGAGTATCGGGAGGTAGAGCAAAACCAAAAAACGCGGAAGTAGCTCAGTTGGTAGAGCACGACCTTGCCAAGGTCGGGGTCGCGGGTCCGAGTCCCGTCTTCCGCTCCAAAAAAAGGGCAACTAATTTTTAGTGGCCCTTTTTTTTCAGAAATGAAAATAAAGTATTGAAAACCTTCTGCCCGGGTGGTGGAATTGGTAGACACGCAGGACTTAAAATCCTGTGGCCAGTGATGGTCGTGCGGGTTCAATTCCCGCCCCGGGTACTTAAAACCCCTCTCAATAGCAATATTGGAGGGGTTTTTTGTTTTGTGGGATACAAAAATTATTTTTAAATTTATAAGTTTCCACGTTTGTTCGGCTGAGGTTGTGCCTCAGTCAAATCTATACATGCAGGCTGCGCCTGCAATTACATAACAGATTATCAACAAATAATTATTTATGAAACAAGCAGGCAAGAGCCTGCCAAAATATATCCGGCTTAGGTACAGCCTAAGCCGAACTTAATATGCGCTTCCTAAGCCGAACGTAATTTATGCGCTTCCTAAGCCTCACAATAGTTCGATCTTACGTTTTCCGCTTGTCCCCTGATTTTAATTCTTTTTCATTTTATCAATGTCAATCCTTCTAAATCCGATTTAGTGTCGGGTTGACTTAAAAGTGCCTTTTGGAAGAGAATTTTTGCTTCTCCGTGTTTATTCAGTTTAAATTTGGTCCAGGCTAGCATGTGAAGGCCATCGTAATCGAATGGGTAGAGGTTAACCACTTTTTCCAGGTATTTTTCGGCTTTTTGAAAATCGCCCCGGTTATAAAGAATTAAGCCTTTCCGGTAATTTATTAATGTATTGTTTGGGTCAATGGTCAAAGCTTTATCGTAAATTTCTTCAATTTCTTTCCACTTTCCAAGCATGGAAGCTGGTAAGGCATATCCTATACATGGTTCAATGGCATAGGGTTTCAAATTGATAGCTTTTCTATAATAGTTCACTGCTTCGTTATGCGAACCAGCTTCATAGAGTAGCCATCCCATCCGTAAATTTATTTCATACGATTTTTCATCGTATACCTCTTTTAATGTTTCTGCCGCTTTTGAGTATTCTTTTTTGGCTTCAAAAATGTAGCTTGTTTTAAATGCTTTGTTTGTTGCCTCGATGTTTTGTGAATAACTGTTGATAGTTATGATTGCCACAAAAAATGTCAGAAATATTCTTCTTGTTAATTTTAAAAGTTCCATGATATGCCTCCTACTAATGAAAATGATGAATAATTAATGGTATTTATTTTTGTGCCTGCATCGTAAAAACTACTTTCCGAATTATAATAATTTGAACGAATGCTTATTATTTTTCCTGAACTTAATGGGAACAATAAGTTTAATCCGGTTTTTAATTTCAAAGGGTTAACATCGTTATATATGATATAACTTCCATAATCGCTCATATTTTGGATATTTCCGGCTAAAATAGCGGCTTCCGCCCAAAAATGTTTCGAAAGCTTTACTCCAAATGTTTCCCCCAGAATGAAAGACCTGACTTCAGGAAAAGTTTTATCGTTGAGGAAAATAAACCTGCTGAGCAGATATAAATTCATGTTTCCCAAAGGATAAATCCCGAGGTTCGTTGTGTGTTGTTGCTGGGTATAATCGTTAAGTTTTGAACCGGAATAAGTATATCCGATATCGAAGTATCCAAACGATTGCAGCGCAAACAATGAATATGAATAATCGGAAAAAGTGGAAAAGGATGTTAATTTATTTTGTTGTCCCTGGCCATTGTTTGAAGTGGCCGTTGTAGGAACCGAAATAAAGAGAGCGTGATACGACGCTTCCAGATGTAATCCTTTAACTGGATAGAGAATGCCTGAAATATACAATTGATTTTGTAATATGTAGTTGGTGTTTATCTCGTCAGTTGCGGCCTCTTTATTGTAATACATGGAATTTTTATAAAGGAAAGTATAACCTTCCACTAATTTAAATCGCGAACCGGGCGATTGGCTAAGCGTGACATTAGCATTGGTAAATGATTTCGGCAATTGTTGAGTCCCTGTAATTGTGGAACCAGGTATTTTAGCGATTTGTTTTTCAGGAGTGAAACTATAAGTAAGATCCGCCGAATAACCATCGATAAACCTGGTTTTAATGCCCAATTCCTGTCTTCGCACAGGGGTGATTTGCTTTAACCAAAGTTTAGCCTCAAAATCGTTTCCTTTAAACAAGTTTGCAAAATAGAGATATTCAATGGTCACCGGATCGCCGGGAGCAAATTCCAATGCTTTGTTCAGATGCGAGATCGCTTTAACATATCTTTGTTTGTTGTGATATGCTATTCCGAGGCGAATTTGCAAATAGTAATAATCAATACCGTTGTCGAGGTACCGATTGCCGCAATCTATCAGCGAATCCCATTCCATATGAAGGAATTGACGGTAAGTAATAATATCTGAATTTACCCAGTCGTTGTTTTCCTGAGCTTTTAAAGTTGTGAAAATGCATTCGGTGACAAGCAGCATGAAGGCAAGTACTATGTATTTAATTTTAATAAACTTCATAAAAATTATTTAATTGCCTGTAATTTAGTGTGTTAAAGTTGAATATTTATGCGTTTTAACCTTAATTTCTTCAACTCCTTTATCTGAAATAATTACTTCGAAGCTGAATTTTGTAATTCTCTTCTTTATAAACTCGGTAGTCACTTCCGATAAAAGTGTTATTTTGTCAGGAGTGAGAGCTGTTTCGTCGAGCTTATATTTTAAAGTGTATTTTGCAAAGGCAAAACAATGAAATGGAGCGATTAAATCGTGTGCATATAACGAGACAGGATTGAAAATCTGATAGATTGGAAATTCAGATTCCACAGTTACATTTTTATAGCTTGCCTGCAATACTTCATACAGAGCTAAATAAACGATATATAAAAGCGATTTTTTACTTCCTTCGAAATGGGTAAAACGGAATAATGTACTATCGTTCATAAAGTAGGCCGACGATTTGGATTCTTTTTCCCACAGATAGCTTTTATTGTAAATATCTGTAACGACTTCCCACTTTGCTCTTTTAATTGTGTTATGAATATGAATGTCCATTTCCACAACCTGCCCGGCTTTAAACTCAAAGGCTTTTTGAAGAAGCTTATTATTTTGAATATTTGAAACAGTATCGTTTTCTATGGGACTGTCGAAACTATGCAGGGTAAAAGTGCCATTGTCGTTTTTAATATAATGACTCACAGGATATTCAATGGTTTTCGAACCAATGTATGGCGTTGCCTGCATTTGAAAATGAAGATGCGGATAGGGAGACCGGCCTGAATTTCCGCAAGCCCCCATGATATCGCCCGCTTTCACATGATCGCCCTTTTTAACTTTAATACTCTGCTCCTTTAAATGACTGATATTGCTGAACAAAGTTTCGCTATGCTTTATCACCACGGTATTTCCCCAGTTATTTACTAGGTTTTCTTTTCCTACTGAGTTGTCGGCAATTCCATCCTGAATGTCCGAGACAATGCCATCGGCAGGTGCAATAACTGCTTTTTCGAAACAGTAATAATCGGACAAGACATGGCCGCTGTTTTTATATTGCTTTCCTTGATTATCGGTAATCACAAAATCCCAGGCCTGACGGTATTCTTCCTTGTGGGTGTATTCTCCGTTATGTCCCTGCGATATGGTCCATTCGCCCCAAAATGGGAGTTTTACAGGAATGTGGTATACAAAACGGAACCTTTTTTTTGAAATGAGATGGGTATATAAGTTTTCTTCGGCAGAGTGTCGTTGTATATATACCTCCGATAGAGAACCTGACGGGTAAATTCTCATTTTCAGGGCATAAATGAACATCAGCACAACCAAATTAAACGATAATGAAAAAACAGGCAATTGAAAATTCAGAAAGAGATTATAAAAACTTATCGTGATTAATGCTACAAGTGGAGTGAGTACAACTGTCCAGAAATACGAAGCCCTGGACGGTACAAAAAAATAACCTCCAATTGCAATAGCTGTTAGAATAAAATTGAACCCTACATAATTGTAAATAAATATAGACATATCTACACCCAGCACCTGGTAAAACCACCATGCCGAATAAAAGCCAAGGAGAGATAATGAAAATGCTATGCGGGAAAATAAAAACAGCCCGATGGCAATGGCAATTCCTGCAATCACATTAAATTGAAAAAATATAGCGCCAAGCGAAGAGAAATATGCTTTAAGTGATATCGGGAGTGATAACGCTAAGCTTCCTTCATAAATCCTGACAAGGTATTCTCCGCCTGCATTGTATAGCTCATTCAACGCAAAAATGCCTTTGTCGTTCAGAGCCAAAGATTCAAAACTGCGGGTTGCTAAAACGATAATCCAGATGGTTATCAAAAAGGGGATGCTCAGAAATGGCAAATAATATTTGCTTAGTATTCCCTGCAACGATACACTGATGAATAAATTCAGGAAAGTAGCCAAAATAATAACAATTATAAACTGCCAGGAATGCTCAAAAGTTACTCCCAGCCCCAATGCAGTTAATAAGCTGTTAAAGCCGTAAATTCCTTTCGAGATAGCAGTTTTGTCGTAACCCAGCCATAATGCAAGTGCGTTTGAAAGAATGACAGCCAGAATGCCTGAAATTCCCGCATAAGGATTAATAAAAGTGACTGCCGCCAATAACCAGCCAAACCACTTATTATCCGAAAAAAATATTTGAGAATAGCTATTTGGAATACCTTTCCACAGATAAACAGTATTTTCAAATTTCATCGATGGCAGCATCATTATTCCAAATGTTTAGGAAGTTGTTCCTGTTGTTTAATCGTTTCTAAAGTTTCATTTTTTCTGATGATATGGGTTTTTTGTTTTGTGTCAATTAATACAACATTGGGTCGCATGCTAATAAACTGAAGCCATTGGGTCATGTTGTATGCTCCCACTCTTTGAATCACAAGTTTATCGCCTTTTTTAACCAGAGGCAGCACAATTGCAGGCCGGATGACATCGATATTCATACATAACGGTCCATAAATGGTGGTTTCTTCTGTGTGCTCATTGTTTATATGAACCGGCGAAATGGTATGGTCGTACCAGAATGAAGTGAAGAGGATATTTACTCCGGCGTCGATAATGGTTGCCCTGCGTCCATCGGCTAGACGTTTATTGGCGATTACTGAAGTTAGAAGGTATCCTGCATTGTCAATCAATGCCCTGCCGGTTTCGAGGATCAACAAAGGGAGAGCATCCGGTTGAATAGCTGAATTTATAATTGCCGAGCTGATAGCGTCAGCATATTCGTCGAACGAAGGTGCTGCATCGTATCCCTGAAGGTACGATCCGCGAAGTGTATTCTGAGATGCAAAACCTCCTCCAACATCGATATATTTAATGGTATGATTATGTTTTTTTTGAATTTCCACAACCAGGTTGGCCAATTTGGAAGTGGCCGTGCGATATGCAGAAGGTGCGGTGATATAAGTGCCAATATGGGTGTGTAATCCGACAAGATCCAGCGATTTGTTTAACAGAATCCGGTTTAATGCTTCCCAGGCTTCTCCATTTTCATAATTAAAGCCAAACCGGTCCCATTGAGGATAAATGCCGGTATCCATGTTAATCCTGATGGCTACTTTGGGTTTTTTATCCATCCTTTTTGCCAGCTCAACAATCATATATAATTCATCGAAATGATCGATGTGTATCAGAGAGTTGTTCAGGATGGCTGTTTCAAGATCGCTTTGACTTTTATCGGGGCCGTTGAAAATTATCTGACTTCCGGGAACACCGTTTTCTAATGCTTTTTTATATTCGAAACCTGAAACTACTTCAGCCCATGATCCTTCCTGATGAAATATTTTACAAACGGCATCGAGGTAATTTGTTTTGTACGACCATGCAAATTGAACCAGTGGGTAGCGGGTGGTAAATGCCAGTTTGGCTTCACCAATGGTATTTCGGATGGTCTTTTCAGACATGACGAATAAGGGAGACCCATAGTCAGCCATTAACTGTTCAACCGGTATTCCATCTATTTGATTGATAGCTTCAATCCGGTTTTTCATTCCAAATTTAGCCGGTAAGCCAGTAGCCACTTTTTTAATAAACGGACGTTCAAACTTCAGCTTTTCCATAGGTTATAATTCTCCTGTAATGGTTAAATTTTCTAATTCTTTAATGCCAACAATCATGTCGAAAGAGTAGCGGATAAACATTTTACCGATATCGTAATTTTTAAAAGGCTCCACTTTCATGCCCAATGCAAGTTTTACCAATGCTTCGGGTTGATTTTGTCCGGCTCCCACAGCCAAATAAACCCATGCAGGAATACGAGGGTTGATTTCAATAATATATATTTTATTGTCGTTCCGCTTGATCATTTCCAGCTCCATGCCACCCCGCCATTTGCTTTGGGCCATGATGCGGTTTGTTATTTCAATTAATCGCGGATCCTCAATGGTAATGCCTCCCCAGGCTTTGCCTTTATCGGTAATATAAGTTTTGCGCATCGCAACAGCTCCGGTTGTATTTCCTTCGCCATCGCCTAAAGCAACTACGTTAAGTTCTGTGCCATCAATGTATTCCTGCACAATTACCGGAGTTCCCCATTTTGCACTCACTTTGAAAAAAAATGTTTGTGCCTGCGATAAATTGTGGGCAATATATGCATCGTAATATTTGCCCTTTATCATTACCGGGAAATCATAATCCTTAATTGTGCTTTCAAGCTCCTCCAGGGTGCCGATGGCCTGGCTCCTGGGGATATTTACCCCATACTTTTCGCCATAAGCTGTCAGGTTCGATTTATGTCTTTCTTCGAACTGCGCCATCGTGGGTAAAAAAGTTGAAATTCCTTCATTACGAAGATATTCCGACGATTTCATAAAGGCATACAATTCGGCATCGAAATTTGGGATCAGAACATCAATTTTTTCTTTGCGGTGTATTTCCATAACACGATCAATCAGTGCATTTGAACCTTCGGAAGGATATGGAACCATGTATGCTTTGTCAACCAGGTCGTGCATATAAATGCCTGGTTCTAATTTCTCATAAGCCAAACCAATAATTCGTGGTTCAAAAAAATCCGATTCCTTTAATCCTCTGATAACAGGTATTCCGGGGCCCGGGCTATCGATGTTATTAAGTCCTGTAACAGCTATGGTAATTGGTCTTTTACTCATCCTTGGCCAATTGAAAATTTTTTAACATGGCAATAAAATCAAAATAGTATCTTTCAAAAGTAGCTTCGTCTACATCGTACCTTTCTAAAATTCTAATTTTAATATCATTTTCAGGGATATTTTGCCTGAGCAATTCTACTATTTCAAGTCCAATAGGATTCAAAGTATAGGATTCGCCCATAGATGGATCGAAAACATATCCTGAATCGCTGATGGCTACATTCTTGTTTAATTTGAGCATAGTCTGGTTTATTTGATATCCTATGGTAGGCTTTATATTTTTTCAAAATCAAAATCTTTGACTATAAGTAACGTCAATAGTTTAATGTCTATTTCTGATTTTAAATAAAAATCTGAAAATATTTGAATCAAATTTAATAATAAGTTGACCAGGAAGATAATCAACAACATAAACTTTTTTTATCCAAACAGGTTTATATATCAAAACGCCTGATCAATTGATTTTATGGATTTCAAAAAAGTAACAAGCAACTTAAAGCTTATACCCAAAACTTTTTCCCGGTTTTTGGATGATCGCGGCCTGAAATTAAGTGCCGCACTTTCATATTATACCGTGTTTTCCTTGCCATCACTTTTGTTTATGTTAATTGGTTTAGGAGGACTGTTTTTTGGAAAAGATGCCATTCAGGGAGAGATTTTTGGCCATATTTCCAGTTTTGTGGGCCCGTCAGCGGCCAAAGATATTCAGGAAATGCTAAAGAATACTACGCTGAACGAAACTAATATCCTGGCTACAATTATTGGCGGCTTAATATTGTGGTTTACTGCCGCAGGGGTTTTTGCCGAAATCCAGGATTCGATTAATTTTATCTGGGGATTAAAACCAAAAGCAAAAAAGGGACTGGTTTCAATAGTTTTTCATCGTTTGTTGTCCTTCTCGATGATACTTGTTTTAGGTTTTATTCTGATGGTTTCTCTGGTTCTAACTTCGTTACTTGCTGCTTTTTTAGATACATTAAAAAATTTATTCCCCGATAATATTGTTAATCTGTTTTTAATCTTGAATTATGTAGTATTGTTAGTTGTTATTGTTTCATTATTTTCACTATTGTTTAAGTTATTACCTGATGCCAGGCTCAAATTCAGGGATGTTTTGCCAGGTGCAATATTTTCAACTATCCTGTTTTTTATTGGTAAGTTCGGGATAGCTTATTATCTGAATAATTTCGGTAATATAAAAGTTTACGGTCCTGCTGGATCAGTGATCCTGATAATACTATGGGTATATTATTCAGCCATTATCCTGTATCTGGGAGCTGAGTATACACGGGTGCACATGACAGAAAACGGCAAAAAAATTATTCCGTATAAATATGCAGAATTGGTAGATGATAAGTTGAATAAAAAAGTAGAGGAAAATAAACCAAGCGGAAAACAAAAAAACTTCCCAAGGCGGGAGCGAAACACTGATAATAGCTCAAATACCCGTTCTGCTTCTGATCCAAACATGCGATCCAATTCTCGTCCACGTCCGCGACCCAACAACCCAAATCAAAATCCAAATCAAAAAACCAATCCCAATCCAAATCTCAATCAAAAACCTAATCCTAATCTTAATAAAAATCCGAATCAAAAACAGAATCCTAACACGAACCAGAATCCTAATATAAACCCACGACCAAGGCCCCGACCTAAACCAGAGTAAAAAGGTTAAGGGTTAAATTTCGATTTCTCCAGAATCCCCTGGTAATTTTTATCAGCAAGCAATGCTGGTATAGTTATTTTATTATTTTTCATATAGGAATCGATAATTTGATATCCCAGCCAAACTACAGCTCTTCCCGGGGATTCGGTATTAAACATTGCTGTAAAAGGGGCAGGGTTGATCAATTTATTAATGGTCATATAATCGGTCGAAAATACAAGTTTGTTTTCTATCAGATATGTCCACATGGGTTTAAGGTTTTCTTTGGTCCATTTTAATTGTTTAGCTGAATAACCCATGATAACAGTATCGTGTTTTTCAGGAAACAAATTTTTCATCAGGTATATGATTTTACCTTCATACAAGATGTTAGTAAGCACATTTTCAGCCGAATCGTCATATAAGAATTCACTATAGCACCATCCACGTAAAGCATCTGTAGCAATATATTCTTTACTCATCAAACGACGCTGGTATAAGGGTAAACCCATGTTCTGGTAATATTCAAAATCTTTCCCTAAATACTTTTCGATGCTTATCCCCAAAATAGTGTCGGCTGTGATCACCGATTGGTTATATCCTGAAATTAAAGTGTAGACATGAGGAATGGGCTTTTCTGGAAAAAAACTGCGATACTCAACAAATGCATCTTCCATTTCATGGGTGGGAACAGTTAAATCAGGATATACCTTCATTACTTTCTGATAGGTCATAAACATATACCTGTCGGTAAGAAAGTTCTTCAAATATTTTGGGAAATCAGGTTTCTTACTGCTTCCGATATTAATTATTTTATTGGTAAAAATATCCCAGAAAACTCCATACTTTTTTTCAAGATTTGGAATTTCAGAATTGATAGAATCTACCGGAACAGAAAACAATTCCTTTTCGAACCTGTTAACCTTTAATTGAAAGGTTTGCTCCTTATTTGACGAAGAGTTTTGGTTATCCGGTTTTTTTTCAGTTTGGCACGAAAAGAGTAATATAATGATTCCGACGAATAGAGGCAGGCAAATTCTTTTTAACATGGCTATTTTTTAGGTATTATCTAATGCTATTAATGTTTATTTTTGTGAACTGCAAATCTAAAAAACGTACTTAATATGAAAAAGCAAATTGCAATATACTTTTTTCTGATCACAATTACTTTTTCTGCTTATTCGCAGGAAACAGGTGTTCGTTTTGGAATTACTGCCGATCCGGTGATTTCATGGTTAAACCCTGATGTAAGTTCGGTAGATTCTAAAGGTAACCGTTTAGGTTTTAATATTGGCTTAACTGTCGATAAATTTTTTGCCAATAATTATGCATTGGCTACGGGAATATCAATATTTAACGGAGGTGGAAGTCTTTCGTACAAAAATGGATTTACTGATTTTGATAAGAATAATGGATCAGTTGATGTGAGTCCGAATGCCAAAGTAACTTATAAATTGCAATATCTTCACATTCCTGTGGGAATGAAACTTTTTACCAACGAAATTGGTTACAGCACTTTTTATGGTCAGTTGGGTTTTAATACCATGTTCAATGTAAAAGCCACTGGTATTTCAAGTGATGGGAAGATTGATAATGAAAATATAAGCAAAGAAGTGAACTTCATTAATTTGGGTTATCATATCGGGGCTGGTGTTGAATATGGTTTGGGTGGCAACACAAGGCTTACAGCAGGCCTTATGTTTATGAACGGATTTACAGATATTACAACCCTGGGCTCTGACAAGGTTGTACTGCAAAATATATTGATTAAACTCGGGGTTATTTTTTAGTAAGTTAGATATTGGATGTTAGATATAAGTTATTAGATATTTAGTTGTTAGATCGAAAGCTTAAAACCTAAAACCTAAAACCTAAAATCTAAACCTAACCACTAACCCCTTTTAACCTTTTTTATAAATGAAAATCGGGCTTTCGCAAATTAACTTTCAAATAGCCAATTTTGAAGGAAACAGTAATTCTATCATCAGAGATATTGAACGGGCTAAAAAGAATGGTGCCGATTTAATTGTTTTCTCCGAACTTTCAGTGTGTGGTTATCCACCACTGGATTTATTAGAACTCAAGGATTTTTATGATAAGTGCCTCGAAACTGTTCAAACCATTGCCCAACATTGTACCTGTATAGCCGCTGTTGTGGGAGCTCCCAGTATTAATCCCAATTCCATGGGGAAAAAACTTTATAACTCTGCTTTTTTTCTGAATGAAGGAAAAATTCAACATATTGTAAATAAAACACTTCTTCCAACTTACGATATTTTTGATGAATACCGTTATTTTGAACCAAACAATCAGTTCAAAGTTATTGATTTTAAAGGCTATCGCATTGCTTTAACCATTTGTGAAGACTTATGGGACGATCAGCCTACTGATAATCCTTTCGGGAAAGAAAATATCTATACAGTAAGTCCCATGGCCGAACTGGCAAAGCAAAACCCTCATTTTATCATCAATATAGCTGCTTCTCCTTTTTCGTACAATAAGGAATTTATTAAAAAGAAAATTTTTGTTGAAAAAGCTGCAACCTATAAATTACCGCTTTTCTATGTGAACCAGGTGGGCGCCCATACTGAGCTGATTTTTGACGGTGGATCGATGGTGATTGATTCTGATGGTAACATTCGTGACGAATTGGATATTTTTAAAGAAGATTTAAAATTCTACGAGGTGGAAGAAATTATCCACGGAAAGGACATCAAAAAATCTCCGGTACATCATTCTGATATCGAAAAAATACACGATGCTTTGGTAATGGGTATTCAGGATTATTTTCGCAAATCGGGATTTAATAAAGCTACTCTTGGATTATCAGGAGGAATTGACTCGGCGGTAACTCTCGTTTTGGCTGTGGAAGCATTGGGCAACCTGAATGTCAGGGTACTTTTATTGCCTTCTCAATATTCTTCCGACCATTCCATCTCCGATGCTATTGCTCTGGCAGAAAATTTAAATATTCAATATGATATTTTGCCTATTAAAGATGTTTTTGCATCTTTTGAAACTGTGCTTTCACCGGTACTTAAGGGTCAAAAACCAGATGTAACTGAAGAGAATATCCAGGCCCGCATCCGTGGTGTGTTGCTTATGGCTGTTTCGAATAAATTCGGGCAAATATTATTAAATACTTCCAACAAGAGTGAAGCAGCTGTTGGTTATGGTACACTTTATGGCGACATGAATGGAGGTTTATCTGTTTTGGGCGATGTATATAAAACCCGGGTGTACGAATTGGCGCGGTTTATTAACCGTGAAAAAGAAATTATTCCTTTGAATTCGATTACCAAGCCACCGTCGGCCGAACTCAGGCCCGGACAAAAAGACTCCGATTCTTTACCCGAGTACGATCTGCTCGACCAGGTACTCCATTTTTATATTGAGGAACAATTGTCGGGAAGTGAAATAATAAAAAAAGGTTTTGAAAAGGAACTCGTTGACAGGATAATTAAACTTGTAAACCGAAACGAATATAAACGTTTCCAAACTCCGCCTATCCTTAGAATTTCATCGAAAGCCTTTGGTATTGGCCGAAGAATGCCCATTGTTGCAAAATATTGATTTTAATCATCTATATAGCAGAGTTTTTTACCAAACATTTAACTGCATTCAGAAATAAATTTTATATTTTTGTATGTTTTTCAACATAACTAAAAGCCGAATGCTAAATACTGAAGAAGTTTGCAGAGAATTCCTTGAAGATAAAAAATCTATTTTCAGTCTTTTATTGCCCGAAGAAAAGGACATGCTTAGGGCCGGGTTGTCAGCGGCTTATTACAAAAAAGGTGATTACATTTTTAAAGAAGGCGATAAACCTGTAAGTCTTATTTGTCTTTCGGAAGGTAAGGTTAAGGTTTTTAAGGAAGGTGTTGGTGGAAGGGAACAAATTGTTCGAATGGCTAAGCCTATTGGATTTATAGGCTATAGGGCGCTTTTTGCTGAAGAAAATCACCATGCTTCGGCTGTTGCTATTGAAGATTCTACCGTTTGCAGTGTCGATAAGGATACTCTTTATAAGTTATTAAGAAAAAGCCCTGATTTATCTCTGAACATCATTAAATCGTTTGCAACTGAATTAGGTTTTTCATATTTCCGTACGGTAACGCTTACTCAAAAACATATACGCGGACGTTTGGCCGAATCGTTACTCTTTTTAAAAGATACTTATGGTCTCGAAAAAGATGAGAAAACAATAAAAGTTTACCTCTCAAGGGAAGATATTGCAAATCTTTCGAATATGACTACATCGAATGCAATTCGTACTTTATCAGCATTCAGCAGTGAAGATGTTATTTCGATAGATGGCCGAAAAATAAAAATTCTGGATATAACCAAATTAGAAAGGATTTCTGATTTAGGTTAGCCCACAATCAGAAATCTTCTTTCCATATACCGTAACTTCAATATTTACCGGTCAGCCTTACTGGCGTCGAAGTTTCAGGTCGATTTTTGTGGTGACTTTTTGTTTACTTTTGTGTGGCAGACAAAAGTAAAAAATGATTGTATTTATCAAGTAGTTACACACGTTAGCTTAATGGCTATGCCCCAGCCGCTACTCCCTTCAGTCGTGAGATCGCTTCGCTAAGTTCTCCTGAAAGAGAGGGGAGCAAGATTGTAGGGTTTTTAGGGTGAGGTTGTCAAAATTCATGAATAATTCAGGTTAAAAGATCTTTATAATTTTGATTTTAACATGTAAGATTCATTGGGCAAAAGAATGAATACAGGACAGGACATTGCATGGCAGCCACAACATTTACTCTAGAAAAGGGGAAAGTTTAGAATAATAAAAATTAATTCAAATGAAAATAAATAACAATCGCTGGAATAGAATTCGTTATACGCTTTATACTCCTGTTTATGATGTCATTGGTAAAATATTCAATGCATCACGAAAGAAAGCAATTTCTAAACTTAATATCCTCCCAGGTGATAAGGTGCTTTTAGTAGGGGCAGGCACCGGACTGGATCTTGAATTTATGCCTTCGGATTGTGAGATTGTGGCAACTGACATTACGCCATCGATGGTAGAGCAAATCAATATAAGAAATCAGAAAATAAATCTCCGGTTAAAATCAATGGTAATGGATGGGCATAAGCTGGATTTTCCGGATGCATCTTTTGATAAAATCATTCTCCATCTGATCCTTGCGGTTATTCCCGATCCAATTGCTTGCATTAAAGAAGCCGAAAGAGTTTTGAAACCAGGAGGTAAGGTTTCTGTATTTGATAAATTTGTTCCTCAAGGTCATTCGGTTTCTTTTTTGAGAAAATTATTTAATCCGTTTACTACTTTTCTGTTCAGTGATATTACAAGGAGCATTGAAACAATTATTGCCACAACAAGTTTGAAAATTTTAAAAGATAATCCTGCCGATTTTGGCGGAAATTTTCGAATTATATTGATTGAAAAACCTTTGGTATAAATGTAAAAGATCACTATGAAAACCACTTGGGGAACTTCTATTCCTGGATGCTGGGCGACTTTGACGAACATCAGAAAGAGCAGGAAGATTATTTTAGCCGGAATTGTATTTTTCCCAAATCCAATAAACTGGCACTGGATTTAGGTGTCGGAAATGGAATTCAGGCAATTTCACTTTTCAAACTGGGTTTTGATGTTCCAAAATCGAATTGCCTTATCGAAGAACCAAAGGTTTTTTAACCAGAATCAAAGAAGGATTCAGTAAAATTTTAATTTTTTCATCTCTGTCTCCTAAAAAATCTTTTGTAATCAACATGAGCAGTTAATTGTGCACATCCAGTATATACTTAATCAATCTGTAATCCATAATTTATTGTTGGAGTCACATAAAAACTAACTCTGAACAACAATGTCTTCACTTTCAATTTTCAAAGAATAAACTGATGATACGGATTTATAAAACTGAAAATAATCAACAGGCATCTCTATCTTCTTGATATTAGCCAACTTTTCCAAAGGAGATTCATTCACAACAGAGGTGTATTGATCAAGCAATTCACATGTCAATATTTTAAATTCCATACAATCCTTTTTCTCAAAGATAGCTTATTTGATTTAGTTGAGATTTTCTTTATTCTGGCATTACCCACAACTTTACACATAAGTTTTGTTGGGGATCTTTGCAACACTTTCCTGTCGAGGCGCTAAGAACTAAATTAGAAGCAAGCTCTTTAAAATCTGCACTTCAGCCCCAAAAAATTTATATGATGTTAGTGGTTCGTTGTTTTTTTGTTGTCATTAACGTATTCTAAAATGTCACCTGGTTGACAATCTAGTGCTTTACAAATTGCGTCTAAGGTGCTGAAACGAATTGCTTTTGCCTTTCCAGTCTTTAAGATAGAAAGATTAGATAATGTCAAATCAACTCTTTCAGAAAGTTCATTCAGAGAAATTTTCCGTTTTGCCATCATCACATCTAAGTTTACAATGATTGGCATAGCTTAAACAGTTAAATCGTTTTCGTTTTGGATTTCAACTCCTTTTGAAAAAATAGTCGCAATAACATAGATTACAGCTGCCATTAAAATAAATGCTTGACTGTCCGCCCAAAACTGGTTTAAGGTGTCGATAATATAGCCACGATGTTGCAAATTTTTGGCTGTCTGTTGTGCTAAGTAACCTAAAAGTCCAATTGAAAGAGTGTAGTAACTAATTTGTGAAATCTGTCTCGAAACAAAGCTGTTGAAGGGTTTTGATAAATTAATTTTGCTCACTAGTCTGATAACTAAATAAAACAGGACAGCTTTCAAAATCGAGATGACCAGGATAAAGCTATACATACTGAAAAAAGCCCATTTACTACGCTCATACATTTCACTTATGTCTAACTTTTGATATAAGTTTTGGACAAATTCAGGTTTGTACAGACTGAAAAAAAAATTGACTATCAAGCCTCCAGCTTCAATGCATAAGCCAACGAAGATGACCCAAGCAACAATATGTAAGCCTTTAAATACGAAGGTGTTTCTTTTCGACATAATTATTAAAAATTAAAATTATATCACAAAGATAATATATATTTATTGATAAACAACAAATATTTATTTATATTCAAAATATTTCGTCATATAATAAAACATTTCAAAATAGTACCTTAGTTTTAGTTGTGTCGTCTGTTACAATGTGTTGAACTAAACCCATTAAACAATTGACTTACTTGTTCAAGAATGTTCAAAGTATATTGCAGCCCAATGGTTTGTTTATCGTGTCCGAATTATATGATTTTACATAAAAAATAAATTCTTAATCGATTTATTGCTACATCTTAAAAATCCGTTCCATCAATTTCCATTTCTCATCAGCAGTTGCTTCGGCGCTTGTTTGCTGGAATTTTGAAACATAGGCTTCCCATTCGCTCTGCCTGGGGTTTTTGGCCAATGCTGCCATAGCAGTATCGTGATCAAAATCGGGAATGGTGTCCATGATCATAAACAATTGGGTACCTGAAATATAAATTTCCATATCCAAAATGCCAACTTCGTGCATGCCCTTTGTAATTTCGGGCCAAACATTTTCATGGACTTTCTTATAAGCAACAATTAATTGCTCATCATTTCTTAATTCAAGCGTTTTGCAATATCTCTTAAAAATTTGTGAATTTGCCTGACGTTCCATATCGTTTAATTATTGGATATTTTCTTTTGGCTTTGAGCCATAATATGCGTAATACATGATATAAAAATAACAGATCAAAGGTACAAACATTGCAATGGCCATACTTTCCATAGCAATGTAGCCCATAATTGGGGTAAACACAGCACCTCCTATAATTGCCATAACCACCATCGACGATCCCATTTTGGTGTCGGTACCTAAACCTCTAATGCTTAATGTGAAAATGGTTGGGAACATTAGTGACATAAAAAAGCTAGTGAAAAAAACAGCCCACATCCCTAACCATCCTGGAAGAGTAATGCCTATCAGCACCAGAACGATATTTATAATGGAATAGATACCCATCAATCTTTCAGGTTTTAAAAACCGCATTAAATAAGCTGATGAAAAGCGTCCAATACCAAAAGCAAAAAGAGTCCCTATTAGAAAGTAACCTGCTACCTTTTCAGGCTGACTGGTGTAATCCTGCACATACTGAATAAAGAAACTCCAGGTTCCTACCTGTGCACCCACATAAAAAAACTGGGCCAATACTCCTTTTAAAAAATGAGGTTGTTTGAATAGTCTTTTAAATACTCCTTTATTTGAAGCTCCTGCCATTTCTTCATCCTTTAATGGAGGGAATCTTGTTCTTAACATCAGGATTGCCCACAAAAATGTTATAGCACTTAATACCATGTAAGGAATAACTACCCTCATGGTTTCTGTTTCCATGTATTGCTGATAGGTTCCTGCCAGCTTCATCGTTTCAATTTCGGAATCATTAAGTTCAATTCCCGATAAAATAAAAAACGTACCAATGCTAACACCGGTAATAGCTCCCAATGGATTAAATGCCTGTGAAAAATTCAATCGGCGTGCAGCAGAGTGTTGATCACCCATCATGGCAATAAAAGGATTGGCACCTGTTTCCAGAAAAGCAAGTCCACTGGCAATTACAAAAAGTGCAAAAAGAAAATATCCAAATTGACCACTTATCGCCGCCGGATAAAATAGAAAAGTGCCAACACTAAACAAAAACAATCCGGTAACCAATCCTGTTTTATAGCTGTAACGACGCATCATCAAAGCAGCAGGCATTGATAACAGAAAATATCCCATATAAAATGCCGATTGCACCAATCCTGCTTCAAACCTTGAAAGTTCGAACGATTTCATAAATTGTTTTATAAGAATATCGTTTAAATTGCCAGGAATACCCCAAAAAAAGAAAAGTGATGTAACCAAAATAAATGGTAATAATACACTTCTGCTAATTAGTTTATGTTCTGTCATGAGTAGTTAGAATTTAGTTCTCTAAAAATAGCATTTTGAATCATTAACTGAAATATAAATTTGGTGTTTTTGATTTTTTTGCGAACTTTATTTCTGAAAGCCTTGATCTGTTAAAAAGTAATCCCGATAGCTATTGGGAGTAAGAAGTAAGGAGTAATCCCGATAGTTATCGGGAGTAAGAAGTATTAAGACCAAAGTTAATTGGCATAATGGAGTTTAAAATTATATAAACCAGGTTTATGGAACGTAAAAAATTTATTGGTGCACTTTCTTTAGGATTTCCCCTTTTAAGTGTCAACTTTTTCAGAAATGAAAGTCAGGTTTTAAACAGCTCCTCTGTGTTAGCTTCCGATCCTTTGATTGAAAAAGCAGTTCAGTCGATGTTATGCATGCAAAGGGCTGCCTGGGAGCATGGTACCGCATCGCAGGCGCTTATTGCAATAGGGAGAAAGGATTTGGCTGTTTTATTTGCAAAAGATGCTTTGGTGCGGCAAACTTCAGAAGGAAGATTAGCCCTTTTAGGTTCCGATCCGGGTGTAACCGATCCGGCATCAAACGGTGAGGCGGTTTTACTTGCTTACAAGGAAACCGGAGAAGAGAAATTTGAAAAAGCTGCTGAGGCACAATACAAATATCTGAAAGAAGTAGCTCCAAAAACCAGCGACGGGATACTTCATCATGTAACTTATGCTAAGCAGGTTTGGAGCGATGCCTCATTTATGGCTCCGCCATTCCTGGCTTTGATGGGCGATTTTGACGAAGCGGTCAAGCAAATTGAAGGCTTCAGAAAATATTTATTAAACCCTGAGAAGAAAATGTATTACCATATCTGGGACGAATCGAAAAATGAGTTTATGCGCAAATTATTGTGGGGCGGGGGCAACGGATGGACTGCCGCTGCCATTGCTAAAATTATTAACCTTCTTCCTAAAGAAAACAACGATCATAAAACAAAACTGATAGAGTACGGAAAAGAAGTAATTGACGGGTGCACAGCTTATATGCGTTCCGATGGTTTATTTCACGATATTGTCGACGACAGCAATTCTTTTGTGGAGACAAACTTATCGCAAATGCTGGCATTTTCTATATTTACCGGAATTAAAGCAGGATGGCTCGGGGCTGATTATAAGGCAAAGGCGGATAAAATGCGTCAGGGAGCCCGGTCAAAAATTGATAAATATGGCATAGTTCAAGGCGCATGTGGATCTCCAAACTTTGACAAATCAGGTACTTCCACCGAAGCTCAGTCTTTCTTTCTGATGATGGAAAGCGCTTATAGCAAGCTTTAATATTAGCAAAGGTCATAATTTCTTTGTGAACCTCAACGGTCAAATTCCTTTATTGCGTAATTTTTCAAATTATTATGCATTGAACTTAAAATATGCTGACCTTCCTTCAACTAAATATAAAAAAACAGCCACCAACCATAAATTCGTAATGCATTATTATCAATTTGAATATCTTTGTAGCCTAAAATTTTGAAGGAAGAAAAGTTACATGGAGCATATAAGGAATTTTTGCATCATTGCCCACATCGATCATGGTAAAAGTACTCTGGCCGATCGCTTGATTCAGGCTACCCATACGTTAAACGAAAGAGATTTTCAGGATCAGGTGCTCGACAGTATGGACCTTGAACGTGAACGTGGTATTACCATTAAGAGTCACGCCATTCAGATGTCGTATAATTATAAAGGAAAAGATTATATTCTGAATTTAATTGATACTCCGGGACACGTTGATTTTTCGTACGAAGTTTCCCGATCCATTGCTGCATGTGAAGGAGCTTTGTTGATTGTCGACGCAACTCAGGGCATTCAAGCCCAAACCATTTCAAATCTTTACCAGGCAATTGATCATAATCTGGAAATTATTCCAATCCTCAATAAGATGGATATGGCCAGCGCCATGCCCGAAGCTGTAAAAGATCAGATTGTTGATTTGATTGGCTGTGAACGCGATTCTATCATTGAAGCCAGCGGTCGCACCGGTATGGGTGTAGATCAGATCCTTGAACATATTATTGAATTGATTCCGGCTCCTAAAGGTGACTTAGAAGCTCCACTTCAGGCACTTATCTTCGATTCTGTTTTTAATCAGTTCAGAGGCGTAGTTGCTTATTTTAAAATTATGAATGGTTCCATCCGAACAGGCGATCATGTGAAATTTTTTAATGCCGGAAAAGAATATCATGCCGATGAAATTGGAGTACTTAAAATAAAATATGAGCCAAGGGATTACCTTGGCTATGGCGATGTAGGTTATATTATTTCAGGTATAAAAACTGCCCGCGAGGTTAAAGTGGGCGATACAATTACTCATGTTGACAATCCATGTAAAAAAACAATTGAAGGTTTTGTCGAAGTGAAGCCAATGGTATTTGCCGGTATTTATCCTACCGATGCCGACGATTATGAAGAATTACGTTATTCTATAGAAAAACTGCAGCTTAACGACGCCTCATTGACGTTTATCCCGGAATCGTCAGCTGCTTTAGGTTTTGGATTCCGTTGTGGTTTCCTTGGATTGTTACATATGGAAATTATCCAGGAAAGGTTGGACAGGGAATTCGACATGGATGTAATTACCACGGTTCCCAACGTTTCGTATAAAGTGCTCACCACCAAAGGTGAAATAATAGAAGTTCATAACCCTTCTGGTTTACCGGCTATCACTTTGATAGATCATATCGAAGAGCCTTATATGATTGCACAGGTAATATCGCAGGTTGATTATGTGGGCGCCATCATGAAACTTTGTATTGATAAACGTGGAATATTGAAAAATCAGGTTTACCTCACAACCGACCGCGTTGAGCTTACTTTTGATATGCCACTGGCCGAAATCGTGTTCGATTTTTATGATAAATTAAAAAGTATTTCCAAAGGTTATGCATCATTTGATTATCATGTAAATGATTACAGGCAGGCAAAGCTTGTAAAACTCGATATCCTTTTAAATGGCGAAAATGTGGATGCGCTCTCAGCTCTTATTCATCAGGACAATGCCTATGATTTTGGCCGCCGCATTTGTGAAAAACTAAAAGAACTGATTCCACGTCAGCAATTCGACATAGCCATTCAGGCAGCAATTGGTGCAAAAATTATTGCACGCGAAACAATCAAAGCTGTTCGTAAAGATGTGACAGCCAAATGTTATGGTGGCGATATTTCCCGTAAACGTAAACTGCTCGAAAAGCAAAAGAAAGGTAAAAAACGTATGCGCCAGATTGGAAACGTGGAAGTACCTCAATCGGCATTTTTAGCAGTTTTAAAACTCGATTAAAGCTTTTATGAATGGAAAAGGTTCGGCTTAGGCTCCAGCCTCAGTCGTATATATTGAATCAGGTTTAACCTGAAAATAAATATCGATCAATGTATCCTTTCAGTCGTTCTGATATTGAACTATTATCCAACTGTAAACTCTGTCCCCGAAATTGCGGAGTAAACAGGATAGCCGGAGAGTTGGGATACTGCAACAGCGATGCCGGTTTTCATATTTCATCCATCTGTATCCATAAAGGGGAAGAGCCTGTGATATCAGGGAAAAAGGGAATTTGTAACATATTCTTTTCCCGCTGCAACCTTCAGTGCTTATTTTGTCAAAATCATGAAATTAGTCGCACTAAGGGAACTGTCCTCAATAAAATGATGACTTTGGATGATGTGATCCAAAAAATTAAAGAAACATTATTATTCACTGAAAATATTATTGGATTTGTTTCTCCTTCGCACTTTGCACCACATGTTAAAATTATCATTGAAACATTGCGGACTGAAGGTCTGAACCCTACATTCGTATACAATACCAATGGTTACGATAAGGCTGAAACATTAAAAACATTGGAAGGGTATATTGATGTTTATCTTCCCGATTTCAAATATCTTGATCCCGACCTTTCTCTTGCCTTCTCCCAGGCACGAAATTATCCTGAAATCGCCGGTGCTGCATTGAAAGAAATGTTCCGTCAGAAAGGTTCCACATTAAGAATGAGTGATGAAGGAATGGCTGAATCAGGATTGATCATCAGGCATCTGGTATTGCCCAATGCAGTGGATAATTCTGTAAGGGTTCTTAAATATATTGCTGATGAACTTTCCGAACGCATCCACATTTCATTGATGTCGCAATATTTTCCAATCCCGCAGGTGAGGCACATTCCTCAGCTAAACAGGGTAATCACTCACGAGGAATATGAACAGGTTGTGAATGCCTTTCATCAATTTGGTTTTTACAGAGGCTGGCTTCAGGAACCTGAAAGTAACAGCCATTTTAGGCCATCATTTGAAAACGACCAGGCATTTGAGGTATAAAAAATTAAATTGAACACAAAGACACAAGACACAAAGCTTCGTGATTTTTTATTATTTATGCAACAACCATGGTTCGGCTGAGACTCCAGCCTCAGTTGTTTCAACCTAAATTGTTCTACCAGCTAATTACCCTCTTTTTTCCCTTTTTCAAACTAATTTCCTTTTGCTTATTGCCGCTGATAAGTTTTGTTTTACCTCCTGTTTTTGACAAGATGGTTACTTTCTGAAGCGTTTTATCATTCCATTCCATGGATATTTCAAATCCACCACGGGCGCAAATCCCACTTACTGATCCACTTGCCCATGCATCAGGTAGCGCCGGCAATAACCTGATTTCATTTTCGTTCGACTGCATTAACATTTCTATTACTGCTGCAGAACCTCCAAAATTGCCATCAATCTGAAAGGGAGGATGTGCATCGAACAAATTGGGATAAGTTCCTCCACCTCCTGAATAGTTGGTTTTTATGCCATCCGGATCCACATATTTTAATAACTCGCGGTACATTTTATACGCATGATTTCCATCCCATAATCTTGCCCAGAGGTTTATCCTCCAGCCTTTCGACCAGCCTGTAGTTTCATCGCCTTTAATTTCCAATGTACGCCGGCAGGCATTTGCGAGATCCGGAGTTTTATCAGGTGTGATGTGGTGTCCAGGATATAACCCGAATAAATGCGACTGGTGTCGGTGCTGGGGTTCGGCATCGTCCCAATCGTAATACCATTCCTGCAAATTGCCTTTTTTTCCAATCTGATATGGATGAAGCCTGCTCAAGGCATTCTCTAGTTGCAATCTTAATTCCGTATCATTATCCAAAATCCTGGATGCTTGTATGGTTTGTGTGAATAACTCCCTGATCATTGCTAAATCAGCCGTTCCACCATAAAAAGTAGCCCCGGTATATCCTTCAGGTGTGCGAAATTTATTTTCAGGCGAAGTGGAAGGAGAGGTAATTAGCTTTCCATTATTATCTTCTACCATCCATTCCAGACAAAACAGAGCAGCACCCTTCATCAGTGGATAAGCATCATTTTTAAGAAATTCACTATTTTTTGTAAAAACATAATGTTCCCAAAGATGAGTGCTTAACCATGTGCCTCCCATATTCCAGTTCGCCCATACGGGATCTCCTTCACCAAAATTTCCTACCGGATTGCTCATGGCCCAGATATCAGAATTATGACAAGCTACCCATCCGTTGCAGCCATAAAAGGTTTTAGCAGTAATTGTTCCGGTTTTAGAAATATGGTTTATAAAACTTAGTAAAGGTTGGTGCATCTCCGAAAGATTGGTATTCTCAGCCAGCCAGTAATTTTCCTCTGCATTGATATTAATGGTGTAATTACTTCTCCAGGGAGGGCGTAAATGATGATTCCAGATGCCTTGTAAATTGGCCGGAACGCCCATAGTACGCGAACTGCTGATCAACAAATAGCGTCCAAACTGAAAATAAAGTATCTCCAGGTTTTTATCCTCTTTCCCTTCAGCATATCTTTTAAGCCTCTCATTGGTTGGTAAATTCGGTGCATCAGTTATCCCAAGCGTTAAATTCACACGCGAAAAATATTTCTGATAATCGGCAATATGCCCGTTTTTTAATTGATCATAGCTTTTAGCAGAGGCTTTTGTTAATTGTTCGCCTGCAATAGCTTCATCATTCAGGCCTTCTGTAGCGGGATTCTTGTCAAAACCGTTAAAGCTTGTGGCAATGGAAACAATAATCTCTGCTTCGGTTCCTCCTTTAATGCTTAGCATGCTGTCGGAAACTGTTATTGTACCGTCGGTTTTTTTTATGCGGATCAGGGTAGTAAAACGTGTACCTTTTGTTTGATCGAATCCGACAGCATCAGCCTTATTAACGTAATTAGGTTCGGCACGCACCGGCGCATTTCCCTTAGCTTTTAATATATTGTTTTGAATGGTAACCTGGTATTTTAATAAACTGTTGAACCGGATATCAAAATTCAAGGCTCCTTTTTTATTGGCTGTGAGTTTAATAACCATAACTTTATCAGGATTTGAAATAAAATATTCGCGTGAGTATTTTACCCCATTTTGCTCATAGATAACTTTGGAAATGGCATTGCTGATATTCAGTTCCCTGTAATAATTCTGAGCTGTTGTAACCTTGTTAAAATCAATAAAAAGTGTTCCAAGGGGAGAATACGATTCGGAAATTTTACCCTGTACCTTCTTATTTAATTCATCGGCTAACTTGTAATTTTCATTTTGTAAGGCTTCGCGAATGGCTGGTATATTTTTATACGCTTCCGGGTTCATATATGCATTTACAGGTTCGCCCGACCATAGTGTTAAATCGTTTAAATAAATCATATCCGATTTTACACCACCAAATACCGATGCACCCATTTTGCCATTTCCCAATACCAGACTTTCTTCAAAATAATTTGCAGACTGCTTATACCATAAAGTATTTGTCGACTGCGAAAAAGCATGTTTTCCTGATAAGTATAAAAGGAAAACAAAAATTGATATCTTTATTTTATTCATGGTAACAAGTGATGTATATTTAATTATTCAGCCTCAAAGTTTTTTGGTATCGAAGCAGCAAACTTACAACAATCTTTAATCTGGCAGTAGTCAATATTACCTTATTATTTGTTTCAGAAACAGAAAATTCAGGTGTTGATTTCCATTCATTAATAACAACAAGCGATTGTTTGTCGAGAAATAATGGCAAAGTGGTATATTTTACCTGAATCACATTGTTAAGACAAATTTTTATTTTCATTAAACCTTTGTCAAGAGTGACAGTTACTCCATCATTTTCTTTTAAAAAGGATACTGCGGATCAGATTCCAAAATGCGTTTGAGCCAGAATAAACCTTCGTTCCCAATGGACAACCCTGCTGAGAAATTCATGTCGAGCAAAATGACATCAAAAATTTCCTTCGACATAATCTGCAATTCGGTTAGGGGTTTTGATAACTGAAATGCTGCTATAATAAGGCTTTAAAAATAATTTCAGACCGGTTAGCAATTCTTCGTTATCGTCAACAATCAGGAGTTTGGGTTTCATTATAAATCGCTAATTAAAAGCGTGTATAAACTTAAAGGATGTTTGGGGAAATGAAAAATATTTCAGAAACAATAGAATACTTTTTTTCATCGTTAATCGACTCTCAATAAAGAATGAGCTGTTCGGCGGTGGCTGCTCCGGTTCGGAGGAGCAGGCTTTGTTAAATTGAAAATTTATTACTGTTGTCCGATAAAACTTATTATGTTTGAGCTTTCTCACTTCGTTCGAAATGACAATAGTGATTTCTTTTCAAACCATTTCCAATATTTTTTGTTACAAACAATCATTACAGGTATTTGCATTTATCTTAAATGAACAGATCATGGCAACCCCCAAAACAATAGAAACTGGAAACAGCGTCGCAGATTATATTTCGGCTATTGACGACGAAAATAAGCGGACCGATTGCATGGCAATTGTTGAGTTGTTGAATAAGCAAACAGGTTTTGAACCTAAGCTGTGGGGAACAAGTATAATTGGTTTTGGAAGTTACCATTATAAATATCAAAGCGGGCACGAAGGTAATGCTCCTCTTGTAGGACTCGCTGCAAGGGCAAATGCCATTACTTTGTACCTTGTCCCGGAATTCGAAAAGAAAGAAGATTTGCTTCTTAAGTTCGGAAAACACAAAACAGGCAAAGGATGTATTTATATCCAAAAGCTTGATGATATCGATACCGATGTTTTAATCCAATTGGTTTCAAGTTCTATTGAACATATTCAACGTATTTATCCTTCCCGGCATTCAATGAAAACAGAAAATTAAATTTTGTCGATGCTTTTATGAAAATTCGAAATTCGAAATTCGAAATTGAAAAGCTGATAACTGCTTAACATTTATCATACTTTATTTTTTCAAAAAACAGTAATGCTTTGTCTGTCCGGACAAGGCATTTTTTTTGCCAGCCTTATTTGGAACATAATGAATTAATTCTATACTTTTGATTGAGTTTTGATGATCGATAATAACTTGTTCCAGGTAGAGGAATGGGGCAGATTTAACTACTGTTTAAACGGCTGTTATCTTGATTCTTGCTACTTGGTTCTTGCTACTATTTCTTAAAACGGATGTAATCTTGATTCTTTGTACTTGGTTCTTAATACTATTTCTTAAAAAAGGATTTATATAAAAACAAGAAAAGCCATGTCATCACGACTTGGCTTTTCTAACTAACCAACAAAACCTAACTTTTATCAAAAATGAAAATATAGTATAAACATTATCTTAATCATCATTTTCTGATACAAATATAAGACGTATTTTTTTGCTATTTATTATAAAATTCATAGAATTTTTTATATTATTCACACCTATATTTCATCTTTTGTTTATTCCGGTATATCGAACTTTGCACAAACCTCTTTATAGGTCATAGATTTAAGTGTTTCAATGCTTACATTATCTATTGAAGCAGATTTTAACCGAATGTTCGATGGAATTAAAACATACCTGAAAGAATAATCTACGGTACCGGGAAGATCAATAGCATCCGATAAAAATTCAATCGTTCCCGGCCCTGGAATTATATATTCCCAATTTGCCCCAATCGCATAAGCTGGCATAGGTCGTACTGCAAGATCGTATAAATCCCCGGGAACACTAACATATGCCAGGATTGCTCCCTGTTCCACAATGTTTTCCGTAATGGCAGGGTCGTTAACATCGAAATACCAATCACCTGTTTTTCCAGCCCATTGAGTGGGAGAAATCCAGTCGGAATAATAAACATTGGCATTTCCATTTACTCCATCCCGGCCATTCTGTCCATTCTGTCCATCACGACCCGGAGGACCTTCAATGGTATCCGGAACACAGCCTGCAAAAAATAAACCCGTAATTACAATCAATAAGTAAGCATTTGTTTTCATATCAAAGTTTTTGAAGTGTTGAATGACTCAGAACCTAAATTTTTTTGTTAATTAAAGTTAATCAAAAACTGAACCATTCTTTCAGTAACTTTTTTTTGGAATTAGAGAACTATTATTTTGTCTATTTTTATGAAACAATCAAGAGCAAACATGGAAAAGAAAATTCAGGAAAATTCTGTTATTTGGGGCATTATAGGTGCCGGAGATGTGTGCGAGAAAAAAAGCGCACCTGCCATGTATAAGGTTCCGAATTCTTCTGTTAAAGCTATTATGAGGAGAAGTGCTGATAAGGCAGAAGACTTTGCCCGCCGTCATCATATTCCATATTGGTATACCAATGCAGATCATATTTTTAATGATCCTGAAATTAATGCCATTTACATTGCTACACCACCCGATTCTCATGCTGAGTTAACCATAAAAGCTGCCCATGCCCGAAAGGCTGTATATGTTGAAAAGCCAATGGCCAGAACTTTTGAGGAATGCAATGCTATGATTTATGCTTGCAAAAATGTTGGTGTCCAACTTTTTGTTGCTTATTACAGAAGGGCGCTTCCCAAATTTATTAAATTGAAAGAATTAATTGATTCTAAAATTATTGGCGATGTCAGGCTGGTTCAGGTGGAAATGATAAAACCTCTTGTTCCTGGCCTTATAGCAAAATTGGAGAATAATTGGAGAATTGATCCTCAAATATCGGGTGGAGGTTATTTTTACGATGTTGCATGTCATCAATTGGATTTACTCGATTTTATTTTTGGCCCACTTCATAATGTTTCCGGTATTTGTACTAATCAGGGAAAGTTATATCAGGCCGAGGATATTGTTACCGGCACTTTTTCAATGAATCATAATATACTGGGAGTTGGAAGCTGGTGTTTTACATCTGCCAGAGCTAACGAAAAGGAATTGACAACAATCATCGGAAGTAAGGGCAAAATAGAATTCAGCACATTTGGAGATTCTCCAATAATTGTCGATTCTGAAATTCATGGAAAAGCAGAATATAACTTTCAAAGTCCGCAACATATTGAAGAACCTATGATCCGGACAGTAGTCGGCGATCTTTTAGGGAATGCCATTTGTCCGTGTGATGGAAAAATTGGTGCCAGAACTAATCTTGTGATGGAAAAAATATGCAATCACATTTAGCGTCTACATTCATTCGTCCAAGGTGTTTTAAACTACAGACTTATTTTCTTTCCATTTTTAAGTTTTAATCTTGTTCAAACATTTAGGGATACCATTTGTTTCAGTTTAGAGACATTTTAAATTGTTTGACTATGGCGCCTTTGGTAATTGAAAAAAGCATTATTGTTAATTCTCCGGTATCTCATTTATGGAAAGTTCTGACAAAACCGGAATACACTAAAGAATATATGTTTGGTAGTGAAGTGTATTCCGATTGGGAAGAAGGAAGCAAAATAGAATGGAAAGGATTTCAGGATTTAAAAGAAACAGTGTTTGTTAAAGGCAAAATTATCAAAATAAATCCGGAGAAATATCTGAGCTATACCACGTTCGATCCTCAGGGAGGATTACCTGATATTCCTGAAAATTATTTACAGGTATCTTATGATCTGAAACCCAAAGGTGATCAGGTTTTATTAACCATTTCCCAGGGCGACTTTTCTCAGGTAGCCGAAGGTGAAGAAAGATTTAAAGATTCGGAGCAGGGTTGGGAAGCTACTTTGCCCGAAATTAAACGTATTGCAGAAACTATTGACGAATGTTAAATTCTATTTTATTTTAACATTATCAACAATATACGTTGATTCTCCTCTCCACATGAGTGTTCCATTTTTTTGATGATAATGAACAATTACCATTTGCCCCTGTATTGTATCCATTAAATTTGCAAGTTTATCGCTGGTAACCGAAAAAAGAAATTTTTCTGAAGCTAGGGGTACATTTCTGTTGCTTGAAATACTGCTCAATATCATTTCACCTTCATATGTTTTAAAGATGTTGCCTTTATTTGAAAACTTTTGCAGCAACCCTGCTCGGTAACCCTCACTGTATGTAAAATAATATTTCCAATAAGAAAAAATTCCTCCAATTATAAATAATCCCAAAAGGACAGTGTAAAATATTTTTTTAGTTTTTCTTTTAATGTTATTCCATTTCGATGGAAGTTGAACAGAGTCTTTTTTCATTGTATAAGGTTTATTGGTATCAAAAATTAAGGAGGCTGTGTAAAAAGCATAAAGTGACTTCACTCAGTCTGACCTTTGAAAGCCAATTTAATTGTCACATTGAGCGGAGTCGAAATGCGATAATATTAATTGACTTTTTACAACAGCCTCTCTTCATATTAATAAATTCTCGCAGCCCAACCACCTCCGGATGCGAGTTTTATTGTAATCTTATCGTTTTTGGTTATTTGCCTCGTTATTTTTTTATAATCGTTAGCATTGCGATCAGCATTAATACCATCCTGAAAAATCTCAGCAGTATAAGTTTTATTTTCATCTAAAAAAGAGAAATCAAGGGTTAATTCTCGTGCATCCCAATCTGTCATAGCGCCAACATACCAATCAGCTCCTTTTTTCCTGGCAACAGCAATATAATCGCCAACTTTGGCAGTGAGTGGAACAGTGATGTCCCACACTGAAGGCACTTTTGACAAAAATTGCAGACATTCCGGTTCGCGATAATAATGAGTTGGATTGTCGGACAGCATCTGTATAGGGCTTTCAAAAACAGTATACATGGCCAGTTGGTGACAACGTGTTCCCTGGCTCATAGGTGTGTTGAAAATGGTACGGAAATCACTTTGAGTTGCATTGATCATAGCTCCCGGCGTAAAATCCATAGGTCCGGCCCACATTCTGATAAACGGAAGTGTAACATCGTGTTCCGGAGTGATGTCCATACTCCATTTGTTATTTTCCATTCCTTTAACACCTTCACTTGTAATCACATTAGGATATTCCCTGTTAAGGCCGGATGGTTTATACGCACCGTGAAAATCAACGAGCATTTTACGTTTAGCCCCTTCGCGTGCAATACGATAATAGTAATTGACCATCCATTGATCGTCGCGTGCCATAAAATCGACTTTAATTCCCTTTACACCCCATTTCTGAAATTGATCCATAGCTTGTTGAAGCTGGTCGTCAAGTGTTTTCCAGACTACCCATAATATCACCCCTACATTTTTTTGTTTTGCATAAGCTACGATTTCTTCCATATTTATTTCAGGAACTATCTCGAGCAGGTTTCCAAGCTTATACCAACCTTCGTCCAGGATGATATATTCCAATCCGTTTTTGGAAGCAAAGTCGATAAAATATTTATAGGTCTCAGTGTTTACCCCGGCCCTGAAATCAACATTATAAATGTTATTAAAATTCCACCAGTCCCAGGCTACTTTGCCCGGTTTAATCCACGATACATCCTGGAATTGGGAAGGCTTGGATAGCAGATAAACCAATTGATTGGTGATTAGTTCTTTATCATCTCTGGTGATAGCCATCAACCGCCATGGAAAACTTCGTTTGCCGGTAGTAAATCCAATATAATCAGCATATTTTTTTACCACTACATCCCTGTCATTAGGTTGTTCAACTTCCAGAGGATAACCTGCAAATGTTCCAACTAGGGAATTATTTGCTGTACCTTTAAGCCAAAGTCCGGCATAATCTTCCAGATCCGATTCTGAAATTGCAATTTTCACTCCGGTTTTAGTGTCGACCAAAGCAGGGGTGCTGCATAAACCATTATTGCTGATTTCTTTTAAATTCAGATATTTATAAACCCTTTCGTTATGGCTCTGAAATCCTTCTTCTTCGGGAAAAAAGACCGCATAGTCTCCTCCAAAATTAAAATTAACTTCTTCACTATTTACCTTAATGCTGTCTTTAAAGGTGGTTGCAAACCTATATGCTGCACCATCGTTAAAAGCTCTGAAAATAATCGCGTAATTGCCATTAAAATAAATGGTTAGCTCATTATAATTGTTGCGTATTTCTTTACATTTAGTTTGAACAACCGGTTTGAGTATTTCATCTACAGTTTTGGTTTCTTTTTTTTGGACTTTAGGTTTTGAACCTATAGTAAAATTATTGTTCACTGTCATGGAAAGTGCAGAGGGCGTCAAAATCACTTTGCCATCAAACGATACAGAATAATCAATTTTATCTTTAACAGCTACTGTAATTTTTAATTTCTTATCTGGTGAAAGTAATTCATAACTTTGGGCCGGCAACAATCCAGCACAGCAAATTATTAATATGATTATCAAAGCGGAGATCTTTCTCATAGTTAGTATGTTTTAATTAAAGAATGGTAAAATTAATTTTTTTCTGTGGATTCTCAAACATCTCTTCAATATAGTTGTTCAGGCATTTAATTATGGATAAAGTTAAGATCTTAAGCAATCTGGAAATCGCACCTGATATTTATTCCCTAACGTTCAGGAAGTTGTTTGATTTTATTCCGGGACAGGTAGTGAAAATTACAACTCATACTGCCATTGCTCCACGAATGTACAGCATTGCAAGTGGAAATAACGAACCGGAAATTCAGATCATTTACGACATCAAACCTGAAGGTGAGTTAACCAATGTTTTAAAGAGTTTAAAAGTTCATGACGAAGTATTTATTTCTCCACCTTTTGGCCAGTTTACCTGTAATGAAAAAGTGGCCTGGTGGATAGCAACAGGAACAGGAATTGCTCCTTTTTATTCAATGATAAAGTCGGAAAGAAAATTAGGCATAATGCTATTGCACGGGGTAAGAAATCCTGAGACTTTATTGTTCAAAGATGAGTTTCACTCTTTGATGAACGATCATTACATCCCTTGTTGTTCAGGGAAAAAAATTGAAGGGGTATATTTTGGCCGGGTAACAGAATATTTACGTCAAATGGATAAAATACAAACAGGTGTAAAATATTATTTGTGCGGAAGTGCTGAAATGGTAGTGAATGTGCGAGACATCCTGATCGAAAAAGGAGTTGCTTTTGGCGATATAGTGAGCGAAATATATTTTTAAATAATACCTAAAATTCAAGTTCTCCAATTCCCTGGCGAATAATTTCAGGTTCGCTTCCGGTGCAGTCTACAACTGTCGATGGTTGATTTTTACCATACCCTCCATCGATTACCAGATCAACAAGGTCGCGGTAATTTTCTAAAATAAGTTCCGGATCAGTGGTATATTCCAATATTTCATCATCATCGCGAACAGAAGTTGTCAAAATAGGAGTTCCAAATTCACGGGCAATGGTTAATATTATTTTATTATCAGGGATTCTGATTCCAACAGTTTTTTTATTGCTCTGAAACAACTTGGGTATCTTGTTATTTGCAGTTAAAATAAAAGTAAAAGGCCCCGGAAGCAGTTTTTTCATCAACTTGAAAATATTATTACTGATGGGTGTTGTGTAATCGGATAATTGGCTTAAATCATAAAAAATTAAGGAGAATAATGCTTTTTCAGGTTTAACATTTTTTATCCGGGCAATACGTTCAACAGCTTTATGATTATACATATCGCACCCAATACCATACACCGAATCGGTAGGATAAATGATAACTCCTCCATTTCTTAAGGTTTCGATTACCTTATCCAACTGGCGTTGACTGTTGTTATCGTCGTATAGTTTAACAAATAAAGCCATACCCAAAATTATCAGGAACAAAGGTAATAAATACTCACATTAGTTAAGACTTTTATTAATCAGGCTTTTTGAGCAAGTCATCCAAATTAGCCTCATTTGTATCCGGATCCACTAAATAATCATCATTAATATCATCGTCAGGTTCATCCAGCCATTTAGGTTTTTCGGGCTGTGGGCCTTCTTTTAAATAATAGTACGATAAAAACATCCCGGTTATAGCTCCAAATAAATGTCCTTCCCAGGAAACATCAACCCTGATTGGGAAAATACCCCAAATCATACTTCCATACAGAAAAATTACCAATAGTGCCATTGCAATTAACCTTATGATATTCCTGAAAATACCGCTAAAGAACAGGAAAGTGGCTAATCCATAAACAATACCACTCGCACCAATATGATATGCTTCACGTCCTACTAGCCAAATTCCAAAGCCACTCGCGATCCAAATCCATAAGATAATTCGGGGAGCTAAGTCGGAGTAGAAATAAAACAAGCCTGAACCTAATATAAATAAGGGAATAGTATTGTTAAAAAGATGATTGAAATCGTCGTGGATCAAAGGAGTAAAAAAGATTCCGCGTAAACCGTAAAGTGTTCTCGGAAATACACCATAATTATCTATATCTAAAATAGATAATACTTTTAAGAGCTGCAGTGTCCAGATTAATATGATAAACATTGCCGGAAAATAAGCTGCCCTGTATAATTTGTCTCTTTCTTCTTTTAAAGATAACATCAGCGGGTTGATTAATGCAACAATATTACAAATACCAAATTGATTAAAAAATAAAGGATCTATCCGGCAAAGTAAAAAAGGTTTTATCAAAACTAAATTAAAAGTTTCGATAATTATTGAAAATGTTAATTTTGCAGCTCATTTTAAAAATATGGAGTTTTTTACTATTTTCCTTATTGCAATTGGACTTTCGATGGATTCATTTGCAGTATCTATCACCAGTGGGCTTGTTCTTAATAAAATAAAATTTAAAAATGCCGCCAAAATTGCTTTTTCACTTGCGTTTTTTCAGGCTATTTTACCTACAATAGGTTGGTTAATTGGAACCAAAATACAGAAATATATCGAGAGTTTCGACCATTGGATTGCTTTCGGATTATTGTTTATCATAGGGATGAAAATGATTCTCGAAAGCATTAAGACAGATGATAATGATAAGGAATTCAACCCGTTAAATCCTAAAGTTCTTTTGATGATGTCGCTCGCCACAAGCATCGATGCCCTGGTGGTAGGTATTAGTTTTGCTTTTATTGAATACAGATGGTTTTGGTCGGGTTTGATTATCGGGACAACTACTTTTATCATCTCCATGTTAGGAATCCTTTTCGGTAAAAAAATTGGGAATAAGTTTGGGTATAAAATGGAGATTGTTGGTGGATTAATTCTTATTTTTATCGGTGTAAGAATTCTCTTTCAACATCTCGGATATTTATGAAAGAACTTCGCGAAAAGTTACAATTACTTATACATTCTAATTTTTATGATAAAGATTTGGCTGATCAATTATTGGAGTGCCAGATAATTGAAATTCCGGCAAATCAGCAATTTTTAAAAGAAGGCGAATATGTCAAGGTAATTCCACTAATCCTCGAGGGAAATGTTAAAGTGATCAGGGTGGATGAAAATGGAAAGGAAATTTTATTGTATCATATTACATCAGGCGAAAGTTGTGCCCTAACTATTTCAGCAGTTCTTAATTTCGATAAATCCCGGGCCTTTGCAGTAACCGAAGAAAAAACAACAGTTTTAATAGTTCCTTCTGACAAAGTGAGAGAATGGATGTATTCATTTAAAAGCTGGAATAAATTTGTTCTGGGCTTATATCAGCAACGTTTCAACGAATTAATTGATCTATTCGATGCTCTGGCCTTCAAAAATATTGATTTCAGGATTCTTGAAAAATTAAAATTAAAACTTGAAGATCAGAAACACGGAATAATTCAGCTTACACACCAACAGTTGGCAAATGAATTAGGTACCGCCAGAGAAGTGGTATCGAGGCTGTTAAAACAACTCGAAAAACAGGGATTTCTGATCAATCATCGGGGTAAAATAGAAATCCTGCATTTTTAAAAATATTTCTGCTTGTGTAACTTATGTCACAGAGTTATCGATCAGCCTTGTTGTAATTTTACAATCAAATGTTAAACTAAAAACTTTTTATTATGAAATGCAATGTTGGAAAATCAGACAAAATTATCCGCTACATTCTTGGTGCAGTTATCATTATTGCCGGTATTTATTTTAAAAGCTGGTGGGGAGTTATTGGAGTTATACCTATTTTAACTGCCGCCATAAGCTGGTGCCCTCTTTATGCTCCTTTTGGTATCAGAACCTGCAAAACTGAGTAAATTTATTGAAGAAGATGACGAGATAAGAATATCACTTTTAATCACTCGTCCATCTCTTATCATTCAAACCTGACACATACCGGAGTGGGAACCTTGGTTTCAATTCCGGTATCAATCAGTTTTCCATTCAACGAATCTATTTTAAAAGTTACAATGTTGTCAGAATCCTGATTGGCTACCAACAGAAATGTACCGGTAGGGTCAATGGCAAAGCTTCTTGGTGTCCGTCCTTTTACTGGTTGATGACCTATTAATTTTAACTTACCAGACGCCTCAACCGAGTACATGGCAATATTATTAATATCGCCGCGATTTGTTGCATATAAGTATTTTCCTGATGGCGTAATATGTATATCCGCACATCCGGCTTTTCGTGTTTCTCCGGCAGGCAATGTCGATATTTCCTGAATACGGGTTAACGCTCCTGTTTTTTGATCTACATTACAGCTTTCTATTGTTCCATTAAGTTCGTTTACAACATAGGCCCATTTGTTATTTTTATGAAAAGCAAGATGCCTTGGCCCTGCACCTGGTTGGGTGCTATATTCTAGAGTTTTGGTAAGTGAAGCTTTTTCTGTATTGAGTTTATAAGTAATTATTTTGTCTATTCCCAAATCGACTGCATATACAAATTGATTATCATTTCCAGTCCTGATCATATGTGCATGCGGACTTTCCTGTCTTGGATCCGGTCCTTTTCCTTTATGTTTTTCAATAGAAGTTGATTCTTTAAGTGACCCATCTTCATTTATAGCTAGCAATGCTATTGTGCCACTTCCGTAATTTGCAGTCATTACAAATTTACCCGATTTATCAGTGCTCACATAACAGGGGGAATTGCCCTGCGAGGAAACTGAGTTTATAAATTCCAATTGCTTTTTTTCCCGGTTGATTCTGAATGCACTTACTTTCCCATCACTTGTTTCATTTGCAGCATATAGCCATTTTCCATCGGGATGAATTGTTAAGTATGATGGATTAACTGTTTTAGGTGAAGTAGCCACATGGGTCAAAACTCCTGTTGTAGGGTTCATTTCATAAATATAGATTCCTTCGGCATTGCCGTCAACATGCGACTCTTTTTGGGTATAGGTGCCTATATAAATCCAAACAGGTTTAGATGCCAGTTTGACAGATTTTTTTTGAAGAACCGAAAACGAAGTTAAAATCATGACAGTGATTATTAGCAGTATGGATAAACCCTTAATTGTTTTCATGGTTAAGCAAAAGTTTAAAACGTTAGTAAAGCAAATGGAAATGCAAGTTATCGAATTTTTGTCATTTGGAATGAATGTTTTATTATTGTTATCTGTAAACGCTAATCGTGTGTATGAAAAATTCCAAGCCAGAAGGTTTATTTAATATAATTGTAATAGTAGCGGCCCTGGGCTATTTTGTAGATATTTACGATCTTATCCTATTTGGAATTGTCAAAAATCCAAGCTTGACAGATTTGGGAATTACCGATCCTCAGGAACTGTTTAATAAGGGTAATTTCCTGCTAAATATGCAAATGGCCGGAATGCTTTTAGGTGGAATTGTGTGGGGAATTATGGGTGATAAAAGGGGACGGTTGTCAACCCTGTTCTTTACAATACTGTTATACTCACTTGCCAATATAGCCAATGGATTTGTGCAAACCACCGAACAATATGCCTGGTTACGTTTTATTGCAGGCTTTGGTTTATCTGGTGAACTGGGAATTGGAATAACTCTTGTTTCCGAAGTAATGACCAAAGAAAAGCGTGGACTTGGAGCCAGTATCGTTTCGGGGATTGGTATCATTGGCGCTGTATTTGGATTTTTGGTAGCCGAAAAGTTTAACTGGCGTGTTGCTTATTGGACCGGTGGAGGTTTGGGAATGCTTTTATTGTTTCTTCGTTTAGCTGTTTTTGAGTCGGGTATGTTCGAAAAAACAAAATCATTGACAGTTAGCAGGGGTAGTTTTTTCAGTCTGTTCACCAATGGAAAAAGATTTAAAAAATTTTTATTTGGAATCCTCGTGGCATTGCCAACCTGGTATACTGTTAGTATTCTGGCTATCAACGCACCCTCTATGGCAAAGGACGCATTACACATTTTGGGCGATGTAAAAGGTTCCACTACAGTGATGCTACATTATATCGGAGCTTCAATCGGGAGCTTTCTATTTGGTTTTATCTCTTTAAAATTAAAATCTCGCAAAAAAGCAATATTAATAGCGACATCAGGAATAGCAGTTTTTACAATTGTTTATTATTCGCTGTTTGGAGCCACACCTGCCATTTTTTACATGGTAATGTTACTGATGGGAATTCCAATGGGTGGATTATGGGCGATTTTTGTTACAGCCGCTTCCGAGCAATTTGGCACCAACATGAGAGCAACAGTAACCACTACTATTCCAAATTTTGTAAGAGGAGGAACTATCCTGATGACTACAATGCTTGGCGCTTTTACACCTAAGTATGGGATCTGGAATGCAGGAGTAATGGTGGGAGTGGTTTTTATCGGCATTGCATTGGTTTCAGTGTTTTTCACTGAAGAAACATATGGAAAAGACCTGGATTATGTAGAAGAAATATAGCGTTTCATAGAATTATTATGGAAAATGAAATCTGTGGCCAGGGAAGCGCGTGTTAAATTGTGTGAACTAAGACCTTACCTGATATTTTAAAGGCAGTTTATCTGTGTATACGAAAATTCCGGACTTATCCGATGTGTCAAGGTTTTAAATTTTTCTTTCGGGAGATGAGCTTCGATAAAAGGAAGACCGGGAGCATAATAAAATGTTCCGTATTTTTTTAAGGAGTTCAAAATTTCCATGTATTTACGGGCATAAAAGATGTAATCGCCGTCTTTCCGGTTATGATGATTTGTAAAATGTAGGGCAAATGATAAGTTAGAAATTATTGTTCCCCAATAATAGGGTTTAAACTCAAAATCAAGCCAGTTAGTCCGAAATGTATATTCGTCCGAATTGGTGATGATCCTGTCCATCCCATAAGCCTGAATTCCTAACTCTCTTAAATGATTAACAAGTAGTGCATTGGATCCGCACCCTATGTCCAGAACAGGTTCGATAATGTGTTCAATATTTATATTCAGTAATTTGATTTGAAATTCTGCTGTATATTCAGAGCAGGTAACATCAATCGTGTTTGGGGACTGTGGGTCGTTAATTTCTTTAACAAATCCATTTGTTTGCAACAGCCAGGAAGATAATCGTGTCAGATGCGATTTTTGCAATAATTCAAAATCGATATTCTCAGTTTTAAGCTCCTCAACAATATCGTTCCAAAGTACTTGATATATCAACTGCAAATCGGAAACGTGATCTTTTCTTAAGTCAATATATTGATTGTTATTGCAAAAGGTTTGCAATGCCCGTTCGGTCATCATTCCAACCCATTTCTCTGATTCGTTTTCTTCGTTAATACGAAGAATATCCCATTTGTGCTTTTCAATTATTTCTTTGGTTTCCTGTAAAAAATGAGTACGGAAATCAAGGTTTTCATAAAATAGATTTATCCTTTTATTTGCTTCAAATTGCTTATGGATACTATCTTTTAAAATTTCGTTTGTCGACATTTCTTCTAGAGGTAGTATTAAACATAAAAGTTACAGGGATTATCTCAATGAGGCAACTATATTTAAGAATCAGCAGTAGTTATATGTTCTGCAAATATAATAAAATATACACAAATGTCAAGTGACCTCTCTTACTGTAAAATTTAATAAAACCATCTTTAGGATACAGCCTCTTTTATTATCTAATTACACAAACTGCTTTATTTGATGGTAATAAATAAAACTGAACCTGTTTGCCTATATAGTTTTCTTTTTTTGTTCTTATTGCATCTTCCGAACCTTTGCATAAGCTATAAACGCCAAGTGGAGACTTAATGAGTAATTCATCAAAAAGTTCCCTTAATATTCCTGTTTCCATATTGTAAATATTTATTTGTTAATGGATAAACAATACCTGTGCCATGGTAGTCAAATTACATATAGTTAGATGATTAAAATTTTCATTAATTATTTGTTGGGTAATTTTTTAATCATATTAATACTTTTTTGTTCGAAAATGTGCAACTGTTTTTTTTCGTACAAGCTAAATATTAATGAGTTAGAACGAACAATTTTGATATTATACTGTTTAAATTAAATCATAAAATTCAAATCTATGTCGTACACATTAGAAATTGGCAAAAAAGCTCCTTCCTTTGATTTAATGGCAACCGAAGGGAGAAAATACAGTTTGAACGATTTTGACAATTACAGATTTTTAGTCGTTTTTTTCACTTGTAATCATTGTCCGTATGTTATCGGTTCAGATGAAATTACCAGGCAAACTGCATTAAAATATGAAGTTAACGGAGTAAAATTCGTAGGTATAAATTCAAATAGTCCGCATACCTATGATGAGGATAGCTATGAAAATATGGTGCATCGTATGAATTCATATAAGTTTCCATGGATTTATCTGCACGATTCTACCCAGAAATTTGCTGAAGTTTACGGTGCTTTACGAACTCCACATTTTTTTGTTTTTAACGAAAAAAGGGAGCTTGTTTATACGGGCAGAGGAGTTGACAGTCCGAGAGATACCGACCGGATGACGTCCAATGATCTCGACAGGGCACTGAGTGAAATAACAACTGGCAAAAAAATCAGTGTTCCTGTCACGAATCCAATTGGGTGTAATATTAAATGGGAAGGAAAAGATAAACACTGGATGCCTGCAGAGTCATGCGATCTGGTTTAAATGATAAGAGCCGCTAAGATTTGTTCTTAACGGCTCTTATTTGTATTTCACAACTTCACAACTTCACAACTTCGCAACTTCGCAACTTCGCAACTTCATTTCTTCCCACCTTTCCAACTTCTTCTAAATCACATTCACTTCCATTTCAAGTTCAATCTCGAACATGGCTTTAATTTTATGTTGGATTCGAGTGGCAAAACTTATAATTTCCTGTCCGGTTGCATCCCCGTAATTCACAATCACTAATGGCTGTGTGGGGGATGTCCCAACATCTCCTTCGCGAACACCTTTATAACCAGACTGTTCAATCAGCCAGGCGGCAGGTATTTTTATTTCAGTTTCCGATTGGGGAAACCCCGGAATATTTGGATAATCTTCCTGTATTTCTTTATAAAGCGAAAGAGTTATCACCGGATTTTTAAAAAAGCTTCCTGCATTACCAATGCAAAAAGGATCAGGCAATTTTCGCCAGCGTATAGCCGAAATTGCTGCCCTAATAGATTTTATATCAATTACATCATATTTTTCGAGTTCATGCTCTACATCCGAGTATTTAGTTTTTAACACCGGATGTTTTTGAAGTTTAAAAACCACGGAAGTAATTAGATATCTTCCTTTTTCTTTCGATTTGAATATGCTGTTTCTATATTCAAATCTGCAATCTACATTTTTAAATATCACTTGTTTTAATGTGTCAATCTCAATACATTCTACCCATTGAATTGTTTCTTTCACTTCAACACCATAGGCGCCAATATTCTGGATTGGACAAGATCCTATATTTCCTGGTATTTGCGATAGGTTTTCAAGGCCTCCAAATCCATTTTCCACACAATAATTTACAAATTCATCCCACGATTCGCCACACATGGCTTTAATGATTACCTCTTCCTGGTTTTCTTCCAGCATTTCAAAACCTTTAATTTGCAGGCGTAAAATCAACCCAGGATAATCTTCAGTAAAAAGAACATTGCTTCCGCCACCTAAAATCATTTTTACAGGATACTTTTCCCATTCCGTTTTTAGGAAATTGATTAATTCGCTATACGAATCAATATTGACAATATATTTTGCATTACATTCAATTCCAAAAGTGTGAAATCGTTTGAGAGATGTATCTGTTAAAAACTGCATGATATAAATGAAAAATTGATTAGAATTTGCAAAGTAACCAATTTTATTTAATCGTTTAAATATTTAATTTTTGAGGGATAAAAGGGTTGAGGCTGTGTGAAAAATCAATCAATTATTGCATTTCGTACTTCGACTCCGTTACCAATGATAGATTTTGATAAAAAGCTTCTATTTAATTGAATTGCTATTGCAGCGATGATTATTGAATCACTTTGCTCAACTTTATCTTTTTGTGTGGTAGACAAAGTAACAAAGACAAAAAATTAAAGTTACTGCTAAGGTATAATTGAGGATAATTTGTTCTGTCATCTTTGCATTATGCCCCATTTTCCTGGGGTTGGCTCTCAGTATGGCTCTCATCGTAACAATTAATTAACTTTTTGCAGTATGTTGTGTCTCAATTTTATTAAAAATGCAATATAGAATGACATTCATTTCGGGGTCATCCTGAGCGGAGTAGAAGGATGGCTGTAAATCAGGAATGGTAGAGAAGTCGAAGGCTCTTCCTGCTTTTTACTCAACCACATTCATCAATTCATACTTATTTCCTATTTTAGCCGTATGAAAAAAGTTATAGTTTCAGTTACCAACGATCTGGCAACCGATCAAAGGGTTCAACGGGTTTGTCAATCTTTGCACAGTTGGGGCTATGAAGTATTATTAGTGGGGAGAAGGTTACCAGTAAGTCCATCTTTTGAACAAGCTTACAGGTATAAACGGATGCGACTTATTTTCAAAAAAAGTTTATTATTTTATGCAGAATATAATTTAAGGCTTTTTCTTCTTCTGCTTTTTTATAAAGCCGATATATTGCTCGCAAACGATTTAGACACTCTTCCGGCTAATTGGTTGGCTGCTAAAATTAAACGAATAAAATTAGTATTCGATAGTCATGAATATTTTCCGGAAACACCCGAAATTTATAAGCGACATTTTGTAAAATCAGTTTGGCAGGGTATTGAACAATTATGTGTTCACAGGTGCGATGTTAGTTATACTGTATCGCAGTCAATTGCTGATATATTTGAGAATAAATATAATTTGATATTTAAAGTCATCCGAAATGTGCCATTCCGTCTTAATAATCAATGGGAACTGACCAAAGTAAATCCATATATAATTTATCAGGGAAGCGTAAATATAGGCAGGGGTCTTGAACTGATGTTTAACGCACTTAAAATAGATCCATGTTTACATTTAGTAATTGCCGGAGATGGTCCCGAATTAATAAACCTGAAGGGAAAGGCTGAAATATTAAATATAAAAAAACAGGTAAAATTTTTAGGGAGGTTGTTACCTAAAGAATTAAAGGAATGGACATCAGGTGCATCTTTAGGAATATCAATAGAGGAGCCGCTTGGAATAAGTTACATATCTGCATTGCCAAACAAACTGTTCGATTATATTCAGGCAGGAATTCCTGCGCTTGTTTCCGATTTTCCAGAAATGGGTGGCATAGTTGCGCAATATGGAATTGGGATGATTCTTAAAGAGCGAAATCCTGTAAATCTTGCCCGGATTTTACAAATGATGATAACGGATGTGGTTCTGAGGGAAACCTGGAAAGCTAATCTTACAATAGCTGCAGAAGAATTATGTTGGGAGAAGGAATCTCAAAAATTAAGAGAGCTCTTTAGTTTTGTTTAAAGTAAGTGCTTTTAAAAGTATAGAATAGATCAATAATCCAATTGGGATGGAAATTATTGTCCAAAGTATTAATGCGCTTCCGGTTGATTTTCCAAGAAATTGCCACAGATTAGCTAATGAAAAATCATTAAAATGAAATGGCTTATCCGATATAGTATTTTTCATAAAAAATACATTTCCCATCCTGTAAAAAGGCAAAATCAATAGAAGCTGAAGAGGATAAACAATCATGTTTATCGTTTGTATTAAAACATGGTTAAGCTTGAAAATAATTGCTGCCAGAATACAAAGTGCTATGGTTGTGCCTGGAACAGGAATAATGCCAAGTACTAAACCGGCTGATATGCTAAAAGATACTTTATGCGCAGAAAGTCCACTTTGTAAATAGTTTTTACCTGTTAATTTAACATTCTCCCATCTTGATTTTAAAAATTTCATCCTTATTCTGTTATGATGTCCAATTTCCTTAAATCGCACTTTGTAAAAATGGTTAAAATTCTTAAATATCAAATCAAAGTAATATGAAGTTTTTATAAACAATAGTAAATTCCTAAATTCGCTTAATTATTAAACTAAGATATCATGGTTAAACATATCGTAATGTGGCGTTTAAAGGACGATTGCGAAGGAAGGGATAAAAGAGCAACAGCTTTATTACTCAAAGAGGAATTAGAATCAATGATTGGTAAAATTGATGGTCTCAGATCGCTTGAAGTTGGCATAAATGTTAACTCCAATGTAGCTGCATTCGATCTGGTATTAATTACAGAGCATTCAACTCTGAGTGACCTGCAATTTTACCAGGAGCATCCAGCGCACTTAGCAGTTAGTTCTTTTGTTAAAACAGCTACAAAAGAGAGGGCAGTGGTCGACTATGGCTTTTAGGAAATGCTGGCTCAGCAAAAATTAGGATGGAAAAGGACTATTTTAGCATATTGGAATTAAAACCGACTTCCAACGAAGAGGAAGTTAAACAGGCATATAGAAATCTTGCCAAAAAATACCATCCTGACATTAACCATTCTCCCGAAGCTCATGATAAGTTCCTGGAAATTTCGGAAGCATACGAATTTCTTCTTGATCACATGAAAGTACACGATGGGAGAACTGTTTATTATGATCCTGATGATTCCGGTACGCGCGAATATTTTGAAGAAATGCGGCGGAAAGCAAAGGAAAGGGCTCAGGAAAAGGCTCGAATCCGCGTAGAGAAGCTTAAAAAAGAACAGGAAGATTTTCAGGAAAGTGGCCTATACGATTTGGTTTTACTCGCCTCATATATTATTCGTTATTCGTTATTGCTGTTTTGTGTTTTTTTATTGGCCTGGCCTATTATAATAAGTCTGGATTATGTCGAAATTCCTTTTATCGTCAGGTTAATTGTGTTTATTGTTGGAGGAATTGGAATCTATTTTATTTCAATAGCTGGTAAGAAATTCTTTGTACCAGGATCCTTTTATTACAACTTCAAGCAGATTAAAAATGTTTTTAATTTCAAAAATATTGAAGCTCAGGAATGTTGTTTTTACAATTCTCAGTATAAAGCCAACTCGCATCCATATAAAATTAACCTGTTTAAAATAAAAGATATAAAATTGCATAATTATGGGCCTGGTCAACATGGAGTAGCTTTTGATCAAAAGAATATAACTTTAAAAATTCCAAGATCCCATTATGCTTTTGTGGTACATTTCGTTTTAATTGCGATAAGGATATTTATTCTATTTGCATGTATTTTCTTCCTTAACATAAACAGCTTTTTATGGCGGATTATTATTGCCATATTTTTGTCCTGGATTGTTTCAAGCATCGTTTCTATGGTCACCAAAACCCGAACTTCTAACTCTTTCCTGCTTACAGCAGGTTTAATTATTCGAATGTGTATTTGGTTAACTGTAGTTTATATAGTGTCGTTTATTCAGTTTAAACCATTTAATATTTATACTTCTGACGCTATTCAGGCAATTACTGTAATTATAGTACTCTTTGATTCTTTCTTAGATCAATTCCTGAATTTTATCTCCGGCAGAAAATTCCAAAAGCCTTTAATGAAACAACACCCATTAATTACACTACACTTGGAAAAGAAGTATCAGTTTGGATATGATATGCCGGTTTTGTCGGTGTTTTATCCTTTTTATAAATGGTTTTTTGGTTAAATTTTGTTTTTGGCCTGTAATACTGTAATTTTATTCTGTAATTGAAGTTAAAACAATAAGTATGGATGGTTTATTTAAGAAAGTCAATGTAAATTCTCTATCAGAAAATTATTTTACTCTTTTGAATGATGATTGGGGATTGTTAACAGCTGGTAAACCTGATAATTTTAATACCATGACAATCAGTTGGGGATCTTTTGGTATACTGTGGAACCGTCCGGTAATATTTATGTTTGTTCGTCCACAACGATATACCTTTGAATTCATTAATAAGAACCACTACTTTACCCTGTCGTTTTTTGATCATGAATATAAAAAAGACCTGGATTACTTAGGGGCACATTCGGGACGAGATTTTGACAAGGTAAAGGCTACAGGATTAGTGCCCCATACTACTGATTTAGGTAACATTATTTTTGAACAGTCAAGAATTGCCTTTGAATGTAAAAAAATCTATAGCGATTTAATTAAGCCTGAAAGTATTTTAGATCAGAATGTTATAAAAACCACCTATCAAAATAGTGATTTCCATCAAATGTATGTTGGTGAGATTGTAAATTGTTTTAAAGCTTTTTAATTTTTCTCACAATATTTCCCCTCTTTCCCGTTAATAATGAAGTATTGACGTTGTCATCATCATTTTTGTTGAATAACTTATCATTAAACATGGCCAATTAATTCCAGGCCAGCTAACCTTTGATTTTACAATTTAAGTTTCGGCTTAGTTATGGGTTTGATTTTTCGTGTGGGGTTGTGTATTACTTTTATCTTTTTGGTTGTTGATTTATTTGGAAGTGTATTAAAAGATTCCACCCAATTGGATACAATATCTGTTGATACTGTAAAATATTGGAAAACGGGAGGTTGTTTAACACTCAATCTTTCTCAAATATCTCTTTCGAATTGGTCGGCCGGAGGTCAAAATTCTATTGCAGCTAATGCAATACTTAATTTAACTGCTAATTATGCAAGAAAGCAAAGTGCATGGGACAATACTCTGGATTTTGGCTTTGGACGTTTAAAAAGAGAGGACATTAGGGCAATTAAAACAGACGATCGTATTGATTTTTCAACAAAATATGGCCGGAAAATTGCAAACAAATGGTTTTATAGTGCTTTATTAAACTTCAAATCCCAGGCTTTTCCGGGTTATAAATACCCCGAAAAAGATTCTCTAAAAATATCTGATTTCCTATCTCCGGGTGTAGTTTTTTTATCAATAGGAATGGATTATAAACCTTCCGATAATTTTACCTTATTGATATCAACAGTGACAGGCAAAACTACAATTGTCAGAAGCCGGTATTTATCATCTAAAAACGCTTTTGGAGTGGATTCGGGAAAATATTTCCGTCATGAATTCGGAGGGTATATGCGACTCATAAAAAAAGGTACCATCTATAAATTAGTCAATTATCAGTTTAAAATTGATGCTTTTTCAAATTATATGGTAAAACCTGAGAATATTGATTGGGATTGCGAAATTATGATATGGGCAAAAATAAATAAGTTTATATCGGCTAATCTTAAAGCCAACCTGCTGTATGATGACGATGTTATTACTTCTCCCAATAAAGGGTCACGTATTCAATTCAGGGAATTTATTGGAATAGGCTTTTCCTACAGGTTTTAATCCAGCTTATATGTTTTATGTCGTTGATGGTATTTTGTTCCAAGGTAACTCATCATTCTGCTAATCACATTAATGGCTTCCTGGGTTTCCTGGGCTACCGGTCTTCCCTGCATTCTTAGGAGCATAACACCATATAAGCCATTTAAACAAACCTCAAGTTCTGTAATATTTTCTTTACTTGTTTTCTTTCTGAGCTCGTTCAGTATAGGTTGAGAAAATTTATAAAACTCAGCATATTTTTCTTCCTGAAGAGAGTTGATCGAATCGATATGAAGGTCGTTCAACTCAATCATTAGCTCGTTAAGATATTTTAAATGGCCTGATTCCTGCAGATCTTCATCAATCATCTGATTTACCAGTTGACGATACCAGTTTCGTATTTCAGTCAGAGTTTCGGGTGGTTGATTATACCTAGAAACAATATTTTTGTCGATTTCAAAAAAACTAAAATTGTGGGCGCGGATAATCTCTTCAATGTGCCACATGTATAATAAGTATTCAATAATATTTTTCTTTTTTAATTCTTTTGCAACAATCATAGTTCGTCCTCCTCCTGATCAGTTAGTTTATCAATTTGCCGGCGTTCTCTTTTGGTTGGCCGTCCGGCTCCCTTGTCTCTCAGCACAAAGGCTTCGGTTCTCATAATCTGGTATTTCTGAAGTTCTTCATCTGTGGTTAGCTCCTGAACGTATTCCTTAACTTTATCTGCAGAGAGCCGGTTATGAAGCAGGCCTAAAACTTTATATGTATGTAAAACAGGAGGTTTTCTAACAGTTATAATATCTCCTGTTTTCACATTGCGTGATGGTTTAACATTATTTTCTCCAACCAAAACCCTTCCTTTGTCGCAGGCTTCTGTTGCGAGGGTTCGTGTTTTAAATACCCTTATGCACCACAAGTATTTATCAATACGTATGTTACCAGTTTCCATGTCGATAACATTATTTATTATTATAGAAATTCATAGTTTCGTGTACACCCATAGTACCAAAGCTACGAATAATATCCAAAACTATTGGAATTCTTTCTTTAAGAAATGTTTCTTCTTCTTTGCTCCAGCGGCTTAATACAAAATCAACCTGCCGACCTTTCGAAAAATTATCACCTATACCAAAGCGAAGCCTTGCATAATCGGAGTTTCCTAAAATTTCGGTAATATTTTTAAGTCCGTTGTGACCACCATCGCTTCCTTTCGCCCTTAGGCGTATTTTCCCCAGTGGCAATGCCAGGTCATCAACAATTACCAATAGGTTTTCCTGAAGTATTTTTTCTTTCTGAAGCCAGTAGTTCACGGCTTTTCCACTGAGATTCATAAAAGTGGATGGCTTTAATAGGATAAAGGTACGGCCTTTAAATCTGTATTCAGTAATACTTCCATATCGGTTATCCTGAAAACAAATATTGGATGCACCCGCGAGTGCATCCAATATTTCAAATCCTATATTGTGGCGGGTATTAGCATATTCTGAACCAATATTTCCCAGGCCTGCTATAAGATATTTCATCTTTAGGTGTTCATTTTAAAAAGTCTGATGGAATCCCGATGTTTATTAGTGTTTATCGGTACCATGATGTATATAATCCTTTTTAACGATCATTTCGGATCATGAACCTTCAAAGAAAATATTATTTTCCTTTAACTGCTGTTTCTGTAGCTTCCTTGGCTGCACGTGTAGTCTTAACTGATACTACAGGCATAGCGGATGCTTCTACAAATTCAACATTGGCAAAGTTAAGATCACCAATTCTAATGGTTTTTCCCATTCCAAGTGGTGTAATATCAACATTAACTGCTTCGGGCATATCTTTTACAAAAGCTTTAACTTTCAGCCTTTTTTTGTCGATAGTCAGTTTTCCACCTTCTTTAACACCGGGTGAATTACCAACTGTTTGTACCGGTAAGTTTACCACTACCTTTTTGTCGTTGGAAACTTCTAAAAAGTCGATATGAACAAGTTTATCAGTTACAGGATGAAATTGAATATCCTGAATGATTGCCTGATGCTTTTTACCATTTAAATCCAGGTTGATAAGATATACATTTGGAGTATATATTATTTCACGGAATTGACTTTCTGAAGCGTAAAAAAATTTGTTCTCCCCATTTCCGTAAATAACGCATGGGACATTTTCCTGTGCACGCAAGCTTTTTGAAGCTTTTTTCCCTTTCAGGTCTCTTAATGTGCCTTGTAATTCAACCGATTTCATTTCAAATCAATATTTTGTATGATGAATTTTTGAGGGTGCAAATATAGTAGTTAAACTATAAAATTGGAACTAATTGACTGATAATTGTAAACTTTTTCTATCACATCTGCGAAAACATCAGCAACAGTAAGGACTTTAATCTTCGAACATTCTTTCCGAAGTGGAATGGTATCGCTCACTAAAAGCTCTGTGAGCTGGCTATTTTCAAGTCTTTCGTATGCCGGATCGGATAATACAGGATGTGTAGTAACCGCTCTTACTGAATTGGCACCCATATTCATCATCAGGTCCGATGCCATCGTGATGGTACCAGCTGTATCAATCATGTCGTCTACAATAACCACATCTTTACCGGCAACTTCTCCAATTACTTTTATTTCGGCAACTACATTTGGCTTTTTACGGAGCTTATAACAAATTACCATTTCGGCATTTAAAAAACGCGAATATGCATTTGCTCTTTTTGTTCCGCCCATGTCAGGGGCAGCAATAACTAAATTCTCGAGGTTGAGGTTGCGGATATAAGGAACAAAGATTGGTGATGCATACAGATGATCGACAGGTACATCAAAAAATCCTTGTAACTGATCAGCATGTAAGTCCATGGTCATAATCCTGTCAACGCCGGATGCTGTAAGCAAATTGGCAACCAACTTGGCACCTATTGAGCAGCGGGGCCTGTCTTTACGATCTTGGCGGGCAAAACCGAAATATGGCATAACTGCAACTACTTTGTATGCCGATGCCCTTTTTGCTGCATCAATCAACATTAATAATTCAAACAGATTTTCGGCTGGAGGGAATGTCGACTGTATAATAAATACTGTTGATCCTCTCACTGATTCATCGTAAGCTGGTTGAAATTCTCCATCACTAAATCTGGTTATGGAAGTTCTTCCCAGTTGAGTACCGAAGCTCTTGGCAATTTTCTCTGCAAGATAGTTTGATGCTGTACCTGAGAAAAATTTGATCGGTGTATTGGCTGCCATTTAATGTTTATATTAATAACTTTTCGCGTGCAAATGTAAAAAATAATCCACAAGAGTGATTCAGCAATTTTATCTATCTTGATTTATTTTACGATTAATTTTTCAATAAAATTGAGAAGGTCTTCTTTTCCAGCTTTGGTTGAAACAGAAGTTGAAAAATATTTTGGAAGTTCTTCCCACGATTCTTTCAACTTATCCATAAACACTTCAATATTATTTTTTAATTGATTTGGTGATATCTTGTCGGTTTTGGTAAATACCAGAACAAAAGGAATTCCACTATTTCCTATCCAGTTAACGAATTCAATATCCATAGGTTGAGGTTCGCGCCTGCAATCAATCAACACAAACACACAGGTTAAATTGTCCCTTTTTTGCAGGTAATCAATTACAGCTTTATTAAATTCCTTTTTATCAATTTTAGCAACTTTGGCATAACCATAACCCGGAAGATCGACAAGGTTCCATGAGTCGTCCATAGTAAAGAAGTTGATTAACTTCGTTTTTCCGGGAGTCGACGATGTTTTTGCCAACCCCTTTTTATTGGTGAGCATGTTAATAAGCGACGATTTTCCAACATTTGAGCGACCAATAAAAGCAAATTCCGGTAAAGTAGATTTTGGACAGTGTTTAAGATCCGGGGCACTAATTTTAAAAACTGCCGATTTAATTAACATTGGCTATATATTATTGAATAAATTAATTTTTTATATAAACTTCAAGAACTTCCGACTCTTCTAATGGAATTATCTCCACTTCTTTCAATATAGCGGGTATTAATATCGTTTCGCCCTTTTTTAATTTTTCATCACCATTTTCTGAATGTATGATAACATTTCCTTTCAAACAGATATAAATTATAAAGGAATCGATTAAGGTATAATTCTTTATGACGGTAGTATCGAATTTTATAAAATTGGTGGAAAAATAAGGACAGTCGGCAACATTTACTGTTTGATTCAGTTTTTCCTGATATACAGTTTTATATTGGGGATAATAATTATAATCAATTGAATCGAGGGCAAGTTCGGTGTGCAATTCACGTCCTTTTCCGGATGCATCAGTACGATCCCAATCGTAAATACGGTATGTTATATCGGAAGTTTGCTGAATTTCGGCAAGTAAAATTCCTGAACCGATAGCGTGAACCCTTCCGGCTGGAATAAAAAATACATCGCCGCTTTTCACTTCTTCACTGTTGAGAATATTTTTTAATGTTTTCTCTTCCAGATTTTTCAGGTATTCTTCTTTTGAAACTTTTTTTGAGAATCCGGAAATTAATTTCGCACCTTTTTCTGCCTGAATTACCACCCACATTTCAGTTTTGCCAAACGAATTATGACGTTTCTTTGCAAGTTCATCATCCGGATGTACCTGGATTGACAGATCGTCGGCTGCATCTATAAACTTTATCAGAAGTGGAAATTCAATACCAAATCTTTCGTATACCGAATCGCCCACTATATCGCCCATATAAACCTCAATAACTTCTTCCAGGTTATTTCCTTTGAGAAATCCGTTGCTTACAACCGAAATATCACCCTGTACGGCTGATAATTCCCAACTTTCGCCACAAGTAGTACATTTTCCTTCTTTCCCAAATAAACTTTTTAATTTATTTCCGCCCCAAATTCGATCTTTTAGAACGGATTTAAATTTTATTGGATATAATTCATTCATAAGAAATTCTGTTTATGTTACAAAAGTATTATTTTTATCTCAAACATTTATGTATGCTTGAAAATGTAAAAACTGAAGATATCTTGTTTTTAGATATCGAAACGGTTCCACAATCCCAGGATTATGAGATGTTAAGTGCTGATATCCAGTTGTTATGGAATAAAAAATCTGCTTTTTTTTGCAAAACCGACGAAACTCCGGCTGATGTTTATCAAAGAGCCGGAATTTATGCTGAATTTGGCAAAATAGTTTGTATATCAGTTGGAATGTTGTTCCCTGATAAAAACAATTCGAACTGGAATATCCGGTTGAAATCTTTTTATCATGATGACGAAAGTATCTTACTGAAAGAATTTGTGGAGCTCTTGCAAACTATTGCTCTTAAGAAGGAAATAATATTTTGTGCACACAATGGTAAAGAGTTCGATTATCCTTATATGGCTCGTCGTGTTCTTATCAATGGGTTAAAGCTTCCAAAAACCTTGGATATGGCTGGTAAAAAACCATGGGAAGTTTACCATCTCGACACCCTTGAGCTTTGGCGTTTTGGCGATTATAAGCATTATACCTCATTAAGCTTGTTAACTTCAGTATTTGGGATACCAACTCCCAAGGACGATATTGATGGTAGCATGGTGGCAGATGTTTATTACAAAGAAGGCAATTTGAAAAGAATAGTAAAATATTGTGAAAAGGATGTTTTGGCTGTGGCTCAATTGTTATTACGATACAAAAGCGAACCAGGCATTACAGAAGACGGGGTTTTCAGTGCCACGTTATTTGTTTAAAAAATCGTTGAGGACAGCTAAAAATGCTTCCGGTTTTTCGGCATGAATCCAATGACCCGATTCAAAAATAGTATCTATTATTGCGTTGGGATATAACAATTTTATTGCTTCAAAATCTTTTTCGGGGATATAATCCGATAATTCACCTCTCACAAATAAAACCGGCAGGTTTGGGTTAATTGATAGTGCATATTTTGCAATATCGATGCCCTGCATTATTTCCGGTAAAGAATTTCTAATGGCATCAATATTTAGTTTCCAATGGTAACTGCCATCCTTTTTTCTTTCGATGCTTTTTATTAAAAACTGCCTTACTCTGTCTGATGGTATAAAAGCTAACAACTCCTTATCAATTTCCTCTCTTTTTTTAAGAACCGATAAGTCAATCATCTTCATGGCATTCACTATATTCAAATGTTGCCCAATGAGCGCTGAGGGATTAGTTACCTGTGCATAATCAACTGGGGAAATATCTGCCACAATTAACCTGGAAATTATTTCAGGGTGTAAAATGGAAAGCCACATGGCAGTTTTGCCGCCCATTGAATGGCCTAGAACAATTGGAGAAGAAATATTGTGATCATCAATATATTCCATTAAATCCGATACCATAGCTTTATAGCTGTTATCCGGATGATGTGGTGAATTCCCATGATTTCGCTGGTCGGGGAGGTGTACTTTATAATTTTCGGCCAATTGACGTGCAAAAGTAAGCCAGTTATCGCCAGAACCATAAAGCCCATGTAAAATGATCAGGTCTTTTCCTTCACCAACAATTCTGGTAATAAGCTTCACAATTATTCTGTATTATTTTTATCTTAAGACTTACAACTAAAGACTTACGATTACTCTTCCAATTCCTTCAAATACCTTTTGACTACAGTTTCCAGACCCATATAAAGAGCTTCCGAAATTAGAGCATGACCAATGGATACTTCCGCAATAAAGGGGATTTCTGTAATCAGGTATTTCAGGTTCAGAAGGCTTAAATCGTGACCAGCATTAACTTCCATGCCTAGTTTTTTAGCGAAATTGGCAGTGTCAATGTAGGGGCGAACAGCTTTTATTTTATCGGTTGGAAATAAAGTTGCATATGGTTCGGTATAAAGCTCTATACGATCAGTTCCTGTTTTTGCAGCTCCTTCAACCATTTCCATCACCGGATCAACAAATATGGATGTTCGGATACCATGCTTCTGAAATTCTTTTACCAGATCTGTCAGATGCTTCCGGTATTTAATTGTATCCCATCCCTGGCTTGAAGTAATTGCATTGTGTGAATCGGGTACGAGTGTTACTTGTTCGGGTTTTACCTCCAAAACCAAATCGATAAATTTTTGATTCGGATTACCTTCAATATTGAATTCAGTATAAACATGCGGACGAATTTCTTTTACATCCAAATATTTTATATGACGTTCGTCAGGCCGCGGATGTACTGTAATTCCCTGGGCTCCGAATGCCTGACAATTGATTGCCGCATCCAGTACATTAGGAACATTCCCTCCGCGCGAGTTCCTTATTGTTGCAATTTTGTTTATATTTACGCTTAATCTGGTCATGCTTTCAGGTGTATACAATAAAGGATGTCGTTTAAAGTTTTAAATGACAAAACTACAGTTTTTAACAATTATTCGCGAAATATGCTGGCAAAAGATTTAATCTCCGATGTTATTCCGGCTTTAAGAACTTCTGATTCCGGAGTTAAAGCGTTATACTGGATGGATATTTTCCGTATTTCGCATTTACCTATTGTTAATAATGAAGAGTTTCTGGGCTTGATTGCCGATAAAGACATTTACAATTTAAACACTGCTGACGAAGCAATTGGTAATCACAATCTATCACTCTTTAGTCCTTTTGTTTACGAGGACCAGCATATATATGAAATTATCGAAATTACATCAAAACTGCAGTTAACTGTGGTGCCAGTTCTGGATCATAAAAAAAATTATGTTGGGTTAATTACTTCCCAGCGGTTGCTTAATTATTTTGGGGAACTTACCGCTGTTAAGCAACCTGGTGGTATAATCGTATTGGAATTAAATCTTAACGATTATTCATTAACCCAAATTTCGCAAATAGTGGAGGGAAATGATTGTAAGATATTGAGCATGTACATAACTTCCCCGCCCGAATCTACAAAATTGGAATTAACACTGAAACTCAACAGGATTGATGTTACTTCAGTACTTCAAACGTTTAATCGTTACGATTATACCATAAAAGCATCGTATTTGGAAGATAATGAAATGGAATCAGTCTATTCCAACCGTTTTGAGCAGTTTATGCATTTTCTCAATATTTGAGACATTGCGAATAAAGAGGTAGTCTTAATTTTAAAGTTATGAAAATTGGCCTTTTTGGTAATAAATTTACCGAAAGCTTTGATGGGGTTATTTATCATCTTTTGAAGAAATTGTCTTCGAGAGATGATGTTGTAATTTCAATACATCGTAACTTTTCTGATTTCCTGGTTAACGAGAAAAAATATGCTTTTCAGTTTAAAAATTATTTTACCAATCATATCGATATACCCAAAGACCTCGATTTTTTAATTAGCATCGGGGGTGACGGGACATTTCTGGAATCAGTAACATTGGTTCGTGATTCAGGAATACCAATTGTTGGATTTAATTCAGGAAGATTGGGTTTTCTGGCCAATATTTCATCCAACGATATCGATAAAGCTTTACAAGATCTTCTTAATAAAAGATTTATTTTGGAAGAGCGTTCTTTAGTAGGGTTATATTGTCAGGAATGTTTATTTGGAGATTTTGCATTTGCCCTGAATGAAGTTACCATTCAGAAAACTACTTCCTCGCTCATTACAATTCATACATATATTAACGATGTTTTTTTAAATTCTTATTGGACTGACGGATTGATTATCGCAACACCTACCGGATCTACTGCTTATTCTTTAAGTGTTGGAGGCCCAATTGTAACCCCCGATTCTCAAAATTTCATTATTTCACCAATAGCTCCTCATAATCTAAATGTTCGACCTATCATTATTCCCGACAGTAGTGTTCTTAAATTAAAAGTTGAAGGACGCACTTCAGATTATAATTTAACATTAGATTCCCGCTCTGCTGTAATCGAAATTGGCATGGAAATAATAGTTAAAAAATCTCCTTTTACAATTAATCTGATTAAATTAAATACGATCGATTATTTTTCGACATTAAGAAATAAGCTGATGTGGGGAGCTGATAAAAGGAATTAACTAATATTAACATACATAATTGAAAAAAAATGCATTTTTTTGTATATAATTTATTACCGAAAAATATGAAGCTAAAAGGGATATTCGTTATTTCTTTCATGATGATCACTCTTACAGTCTTTTCGCAACGATGGAAGTTGAAAAGATATGAAGTGCTTTTTGGCATTGGCTCTACCAATATTTATGGTGATATCGGCGGAACTGCCGATGCTAACAATTTATTCGGATTGAAAGATATCCGAATTAACGAAACCCGTTACTCACTGTATGGAGGAGCCCGATATAAAATCCGGAAAGATTTGGCTGTTAAGGTAAATTTAATTTACGGTCGGGGAGTAAGCAATGATGTTAAATCGAAAAATGAAAACAGGGATTATTCTTTTAAAACAAGCATATTTGAACCATCTGTTCAATTAGAATATTCATTTTTAAGCGAAGAAAGAAAAATCGATGTGTCCAAATTGTATAACCGACGTGGAATGATTAATAGCTTTACTGTATTTAGTGCATATGGATTTGCGGGCTTAGGAGGAGTGATATTTTCTCCAACACTCAACTTAAATGGAAATACTCCAATTCCTGACAAGGAAATAATTGATGGTTATAATAAATTTTCCATAGTAATTCCAGTTGGCCTGGGAGTAAAATATGCTATTGATAAAAATTGGTCGATAGGTTTTGAATTTGGAAGAAGAATTGTTTTCTCAGATTATATTGATGGGATTTCAACTGATTGGTCGAATCATAACGACACGTATTATTTTGGTGTTTTGCAGGCAGTATATAAGCTCAACACCAACAGAAGAGGGACTCCTGAATTTATGGTCAGAAGACGATCAATTAGATAATAATGATAAAAAAATATTTAAGCCTGATAATATTGCTGTTTAGCATTACAGCAATATCCGCTCAAAAATATTTCGATTTGGGTTTTTCCTTAGGCACTTCATATTATTTAGGCGACATTAACCCTTCGCGTCAGTTTTATCGACCTTCACCTTCAGGGGGTATTTTTGGAAGATACAATCTGAATAACAGGGAAGCATTGCGGTTATCTTTAAATTATATTTCACTGCAAGGAACGGATGCTGATTTTGATAATGTATATCAACAATTGCGCAACGCTTCTTTCAAAGCTTCTTTTTTAGAATTATCAACAACGTTTGAATTTCATTTTTTACCATATATAATTGATAAAAGAGAAAATGGGTTTTCTCCTTATCTGTTTGGAGGAATTGGCTATATGTTCATGGTTGATGCTCCGGGCAATAATGCAAGTAAATTTTCCGTTCCTTTTGGTGGCGGCATAAAATATTCGTTATCCAAAAAATTCGGTGTTGGCATGGAGTGGGGACTAAGAAAAACTTTTACTGATAATATGGATGGAGTTATAAATCCAGGAGGTGAAGGAATGAAACAAACGTTAAATAATAATGATTGGTATTCATTTGCAGGATTTTTTATATCTTTCCGCCTTAATGATAACAGCGGGGATTGCCCTGCTTATAGGTAAATATATTTATAATGGCGTACAAAGACGAAATAAAATTAGACAATTTGCCTGAACACGTTGCTATAATTATGGATGGGAATGGACGCTGGGCTAAGAAAAGAGGAAACCAGCGGATTTTTGGCCACAAAAATGGTGTTGCAGCGGTTCGCGACACCGTTGAAGCCGCGGCTGAAATCGGAATTAAATATCTTACCCTTTATGCATTTTCGACCGAAAACTGGAACAGGCCAAAATTGGAGATAGATGCATTAATGGGATTATTAGTTCATACACTTAGCTCTGAAACTTCTACATTATTAAAAAATAATGTGAAACTTAATGTAATTGGCGATATCGAAGCTTTACCCAAAGATGTCGCTAAACAGTTGAATACAGTATTAAATGCGACTTCTCAAAATACCGGTTTGTTATTAACCTTAGCACTTAGCTACAGCTCGCGTTGGGAAGTTGTTGAAGCTGTTAAAAAAATAGCCCTGAAAATTGAAAATGGCGAATTATCATCTAAAGACATTAATTGTGAATTAATATCTAATCATCTGACCACTGCCAAAATGCCTGATCCCGAACTCCTAATACGTACCAGTGGCGAATATAGGATCAGTAATTTCCTTCTATGGCAAATAGCCTATGCCGAACTGCATTTCACACCAACATTATGGCCCGATTTCCGCAGAGACGATTTTTATAAGGCAATTCTGGATTTTCAATCCCGCGAAAGAAGGTTCGGGAAAATTAGCGAACAAGTTGTAACCAATAATTAATGAAGGCTTTACTAATGTTTCAAAAACTTATCATTACCTCCGTAATACTTTTTTCCACTGTTTTATCCTTTTCACAAACACCGGATTCCATTCAATCAATTGTTGTTGATTATGCCAATCCTGTTGAATATGAAGTTGGAGGAATAACAGTTTCCGGTGTCCAGTTTATCGACCCTAATGTACTTATTAGCATGTCGGGCTTTGTTGTTGGTCGAAAAATACTTATTCCCAGTGACGATATTACAAAAATAGTAGATAAATTCTGGAATCAGGGACTCTTTTCGGATGTTAAAATTTCTATTACCAAGTTCGAAAATAATAAGGTATATCTTGATATTTATCTGAAAGAACGTCCACGCCTTAGTAAATTTACCATGAAGGGTATCAGTAAAAGCGATGCCGAGGATATTACAGAAAAATTGAAAGTAAAACCCGGCGTTCAGGTTACCGATAATTTACTGAACAATATTTCAATTGTTGTAAAAAAGCATTACGCTGAAAAAGGCTTTCTAAGCACTGAAGTAAATATTGTGCAGTTGGACGATACAGTAGCCCGCAACAGAGTTTTACTCACAGCTAACATTGATAAGCATAATAAAGTAAAAATTAAAGAAGTCAGGTTTATCGGAAACGAGGATTTTACTAATAAGCGGTTGAGAAGAACTCTGAAAAAAACCAAACAAAAAGATTTTAATATTTTCACCGGCGCTAAATATATCGAATCAAAGTTTAAAGAAGATAAGAAAAAACTCGAAGAATTTTATAGTAAAAATGGCTATCGGGACTTTAAAGTTTTAAACGATTCTTTTGCATTTGTAGGGCCGGATCGCATTGCCCTTTACATACGAATTAATGAAGGCAGTAAATACTATTTTAGAAATATTACCTGGGTTGGAAACACTATTTATCCATCCGAAATCCTGAACAGGGTTTTCAAAATGAAGAAAGGTGATGTGTACGATCAGGTATCAATGGACAAAAGGTTGTTAAGTGATGAAGATGCAGTGAATTCGCTGTATTTGGATAATGGATATTTATTCTTCAGATTAACACCTGTTGAAACCAAAATTGAGGGCGATTCAATTGACCTTGAAATGCGTATCAACGAAGGACGTCAGGCAACCATCAATAAAATAATTATTTCGGGCAATACCAAAACAAATGAGCATGTGATCCGCCGCGAATTACGCACTCGTCCCGGTGAACTTTTCAGTAAATCGAATATTATCAGAAGTGTTCGTGAATTGGCTCAGTTAGGACATTTCGATCCTGAAAAAATTACTCCCGATATCTTGCCAAACCCTTCAGAAGGAAATGTTGACATACATTATAAACTAGAGGAAAAAGCCAACGACCAATTGGAAGTATCAGGTGGTTGGGGTGCTGGCATGTTGGTCGGAACAATCGGGATCAGGTTCAGTAACTTTTCGATGCGCAATTTCTTTAAACTAAACGAATGGAGACCAGTTCCATCGGGCGATGGACAAAGTCTGAGCATCAGGGCGCAATCGAACGGACGTTATTATCGTTCTTACAATGTATCTTTTATGGATCCATGGTTTGGAGGCAAAAAACCTAATTCTTTCCAAATCAGTGCTTATGTTTCCAAAATGTACAGACAGGACTATAGATATTTAACTTCATATAACACTGCTCTTTCCGACAAATGGTTTAAAGTTTCAGGATTATCAGTAGGTTTGGGAAAACGGTTAAAATGGCCCGACGATTGGTTCTCAATTTCTAATGATATCTCCTATCAGCAATATTCTTTAAATAACTATACTGATGATAGCGGAAATAATATGTCTGGGTTTCCATTTGAAAATGGAACCGGGAAATCCAATAACATAAGCTTTACCACTACTTTATCGAGAAACTCGCAGGATGGTCCTATATATCCAAGAGGTGGATCCAATTTTACTTTAAGTTTGCAGGTTACCCCTCCATATTCACTTTTCCGTGAAAATAATGATCATTTAACTACGAAACAGAAATATAATTTCATAGAATACTATAAATTTAAATTTAAAGCCAATACTTATAATATGATAGCTAAGGATCTGGTTTTGAGTTTAGGGGCACAGGTTGGTTATCTTGGATTGTATAATAAAAAAGTTGGAAATACTCCTTTTGAAGGTTTCGTGGTTGGGGGGAGTGGCATGTCGGGCTACCAGATGTATGGCCAGGAAATAGTTGCCATGAGAGGTTATGAGGATAGGGCTTTTAATACTGCTGCCGGCACTGAAGGCAACATGAACATGTATGTAAAATATACCATGGAATTACGCTTTCCATTTACATTGCAACAATCAGCTTCTATTTACGGGTTGGCATTTATGGAAGCAGGAAACGCATGGTACGATTACACAAAATTTAACCCTTTCAATGTATATCGTTCTGTGGGTGTAGGTATCAGGGCCTTTTTGCCAATGTTCGGGCTGCTGGGTATTGATTACGGGTATGGATTGGATGAATTAACAGCACCAGGAGGTGGAAGATCATTAAAACAAGGGTTTCAATTTACAATTGGACAACAATTTTAACTTTAATATAAGTATAGCATAATATTTGTAAAACATACACGGAAACCAAAATTTACGAATCATGAAAAAAATACTGTCTATTGTCTTATTTACTGTGGCATGCAGCCTGCCGGGCTTAGCCCAGAAGTTTGCCTTTGTCGATACCGACTATATCCTCAATAACATTCCTTCGTACAAAGCTGCACAGGAGCAAATTGATAAATTATCGGCCGACTGGCAGAAAGAAGTAGAAGCAAAATACGCTGAAATTGATAAGATATATAAATCGTATCAGAGCGAAAAAGTTTTGTTATCGGAAGATATGAAAAATAAAAGAGAAGAAGAAATAGTTAAAAAAGAACAGGAAGCAAAAGATCTTCAAAAAAAATATTTCGGTACGGACGGGTCTTTATTCAAAAAACGTCAGGAATTAGTTAAACCTATTCAGGATGAAATTTATAATGCAGTTAAAGAACTTTCGGTAGAACAGGGTTATGCCGTTATTTTTGACACTGCTGCCGGAATGGGAATGTTGTATACCAATCCAAAGAACGATAAAAGCGACGAAGTTTTACAAAGATTGGGATATAAGAATTAGCCCTTCGACTTCGCTCAGGAACCGCCCTTCGAATCCATAGCCCAGGCCTTTAGGCCTGGGGAGAAAAACATGGATTACAGATAGGCGCACGATACCATTTATAAATTCAGTATCGTTCATTGCGCCGCATTTAACATCTCAAATATTCCGACGATTATGACATTACAGCTCATTTTAACATTATCTCGCGTCGGAAATATCTTTCCCATTCACTTTTTCTATGGCATAAATGCCATGGATATTTAGATACACCGACCTTAACTTGCCGGCTATGCCGTACAAGGGGATTTAGTGGTATCTAAGAAGTTGCTGCATCAAATTTATTTTTCAACCCTTAATTCACATTATTAACAATAATTAACGAATAAGTGGCCGAAAAGCTATAGAGCATAATTTTATATTTAATTGAAATTTTTACATTTGCACAAACTAAATTTTAAAGCATATTATGAAGAATCTTTTTAAGTACTTATTACTATTGATTTTTGTGTCGGTTTCAGGTTCAGTTTTTGCTCAAAAAGCTCCCAAGTTCGGTCACATAAGTTTACAAGAAGTAATTGCAGTAATGCCTGAAAGGGATAGCGCCCAGAAAAAACTTGAAGTTTTTGCCAAAGAATTGGATGCCAATATGGAATCGATGCAGGTAGAACTAAATAAAAAATACGAAACATATCTGAAAGACCAAAAAAACTTAGCTGAACTTGTTCGTCAAACCCGCGAAACTGAACTGCAGGATATGCAACAGAGAATTCAAGCATACCAGGAATCGGCTCGTCAGGAAATAGAAAAGAAACAGAATGAATTAATGCAACCAATTGTTGCAAAAGCTAAAAAAGCTATTGACGATACCGGAAAAGAAAGTGGTTTTACAATGATTTTCGAATCCAGTGCATTGCAGTTTATGGCTGCCGATGTTCAGGATGTTATGCCATTAGTGAAAACTAAACTTGGTGTTAAAGCGGGCACTGCACCTGCACCACAAACGGCTCCCAAAAAATAATATAATTTAATAACAAAACAAAAAAAGCCGCATTTGCGGCTTTTTTTATGATCGTAATTTATTCAACCCTGCCAGATATAGCCGTCAAATTAACACAATTAGCTCATTAATAAGAATAACTTAGCTTTTTTAGATACCAAGGTTGTCAAGCTCTTTATACCTCGTAGAGGTTACAGTTTTGTAGAAAAATTACATTATCTACAAATATGCAACCTCTACAAGGTTGTCGAACTTTATACTTCGTAGAGGTTCAGTTTTGTAGAAAAATAAATACATTATCTACAAATATGCAACCTCTACAAGGTTGTCAAGCTCTTTATACTTCGTAGAGGTTACATTTTTGTAGAAAAATAAATACATTTATCTACAAATATGCAACCT
>JBBQEI010000028.1:0-62606 GCA_038320545.1 Bacteroidales bacterium | reverse complement strand
CCTTAAATCCAGATTAGATGTCTGACCAATGTAAAATTTATCAGAACTTTTAGAAAATAAGATGTAAACTGAAAACTCCATAGACAAAAAAGGCCGACAATTGCCGGCCTTTTTCTTGCTCTCCCTCCAGGACTTGAACCTGGGACCCTCTGATTAACAGTCAGATGCTCTAACCAACTGAGCTAAGGAAGAGTGTTTCTCTTGTTATTTACAAAAGCGATGCGAAAATAACTGCTTTATCTATATTTTCCAAACATTTTAAAAATATTCTTATAAATTAATTTTCCGTACCTTAATCTCTAAAGCTTTGGCAGGGTTCACTTCTAGAAGTTTTTCAATTTCAGCATCTTTATAACCTTCTGATTTCAGGAGTGGTAGTAATTGTTTTGAAATTTCCGTGAAACCCTTAAAATCACCTCCGTCATTTTCTCCAACATGGTACCAGCCTGCATCATGAGAAATAAGCGCCTGGTCCATAAACCCATGTTTTCGTAAATTATTAATAAGTTCAAGGTATCTCTGTGGCTTCTCCCATGCAGCACCATCGTAACTTGCCCATGCACCCTGTTCTACAACTTGCAAATGTTTTTCAGGGTTTTTTTCTGATTGTGCATGAACCCATATAAAGGCAGAAGGGTGTACATTACTTTCTTTCAAAATATTTATTTGTTCCAGTGCCGCTTCCGATTCACCAGTATGGGACGCTATGGTCAATCCGGTTTCCAAATGTGTAATTGCAGCCGCTTTCACTAAATTTTTCTGAAAGTCTTTAATGGGAGACTTATCTACCGAAATTTTTATAAAGCCAGGTTTAATTCCAGTTCTTTCTATTCCATTTTTCCACTCAGCAATCCACCGTTGCGCCAACTGTTCAGGAGATTCTTTAAAAGCATATTCAGGCAGATACTTGCCATTTTGGGTTCCGTATAACCCTGTATTTGTGATTATTTTCAATCCTGATGCTATTGACAGCCTCTTTAGAAGTTTAACATCTCTTCCTAAAAATTGAGGAGTGCATTCCACAAATGTGGTAAATCCAAGTTGCTTTAGTTCATTAAGATAAGGAAGTATCTTTTCAAATGCTTCTTCGGAGTTATAACGTGAAGGGCTGACCTTTGCTGCACCAATAAAATCAACGAGAACATGTTCGTGTTCCAGGATAAGTCCTGCTTTATCTAAATCTAATCTTCCTGTAACTGTTTGCAAATAACCTGAATTATCAGGTTTTCCAAAGGAAGGCACTATTGTGACGAATCCTAAGGATGCAATTCCTGTTAAAAAACTTCTCCGGTGCATATTCATTTGCTTTAATAACTTAAATGCAAAATTAGGGATTATTGTTCATATTGTTATTCAGTGCTATTATAAACAAACTCAAAATTTTCATATTTTTACAGCTTACATATAATATAGTTATGAAGATTTTAGGAATTGGAAATGCCTTGGTTGATTTATTGGTACGGTTGCCAAATGAAGAATTACTTTCTGAGCTAAAGTTAAAAAAAGGTTCTATGGAGCTGATCAATAAGGAGTTTATTGGCGATGTCATCAACAAAACCTATCATTTGGAAAAAAAGCAGGTATCGGGTGGATCAGCCGCCAATACTATTTATGGTGTCGCTTCTTTAGGAGGTTCTGCTGGATTCATTGGAACCATTGGTAATGATAATTTCGGAAGCGTTTTTACTGAGAACTTAAAGGAAAGTAATATTATTCCCTATCTTTTTATAAGTGATGCCGAAACAGGTGTCGTTGGGTCGTTAATTACTCCCGATTCGGAACGTACCATGACTACATTTTTGGGTGCAGCTGGCAATATCTCCACTTCGCAGATTAATTCTACCTTGTTAAAACAATATCAGCTAATCCATGTCGAAGGTTATCTGGTTTTTAACCGGGAATTAATTGAATTCACAGCAAAATTAGCCAAAGAATGCGGGTTAAAAGTTTCGCTCGATCTGGCTAGTTATAATGTGGTAGAAGCTAATGTGGATTTTTTAAAAAATATGATTAAAAACTATATCGATATTGTTTTTGCCAACGAAGATGAAGCCAAAGCTTTAACTGGAAAGCAACCTGAGGAAGCCCTCGATGAAATAGCCAAAATGGCTGAAATAGCGGTTGTAAAGGTTGGAAAAAATGGTTCAATGGTTAAATCGGGTCAACAAAAATATATAATCGGTGCAACGCCGGCGAATGTTATCGATACAACCGGAGCTGGCGATTTATATGCAGGTGGTTTCCTGTATGCTTTATCTAAAGGTTTTTCTCTTGATAAATGTGGAAAAATAGGAGCCTTACTTGCCGGTAAAGTAATCGAACAGATTGGCGCTAAAATTCCGGCAACTATTTGGCCAGGTATCTTGGAAAATGTCTCTAAAATAGAATTAGAATAATCCAAAAAGTTCTGCGTCGATTTTATTGATTACATTCCGAAGGTCTTCAGGGTTTTCAGAGAAATTAGAATTGTCTACATCTACAATTAGCAATTTTCCTAATTTATAAGTATTTACCCAGGCTTCATAACGTTCATTTAATCGTTTCAGGTAATCGATACGAATGCTGTTTTCGTATTTACGTCCACGTTTTTGGATTTGGTTTACCAATGTTGGTACAGATGCCCTTAGATAAATTACCAGATCGGGTGGTTGGATGAGCGAAGAAAGCAATTCAAAAAGTGAAAGATAATTATCGAAATCACGGGTCGACATTAGTCCCATCGCATGTAAATTGGGGGCAAAAATATATGCATCTTCATATATTGTTCTGTCCTGGATTACATTTTTACCCGATTTTCTGATCTTTAATATCTGGTTGAACCGGGTATTCAAAAAATACACCTGAAGGTTAAACGACCAACGTTGCATGTCATCGTAAAAATCGTTGATATATGGGTTATCATCAACATCTTCAAAATGTGGTTCCCAATTATAGTGTTTTGAAAGTGAGCTTGTCAGTGTTGTTTTTCCACTTCCAATATTTCCTGCTATAGCAATATGCATTGTAATGATTTTAGTCTCAAATATAAATAATAACTGAGAAGGATTAGGTTTTAACTAAATTAATCATTTATTTTTTGATCAACTATAAGTTATGATAGTTTTTATGATTCTCAGAATAGGTTAAGAATTACAATCGGTTCTCGATTTTTAAAAGTTCTTCGATATATTCCCTGTTATTTGATAAACGTGGAACTTTATTCTGACCTCCCAGTTTTCCTTTTTCTTTCATCCATTCAAAAAATAATCCGGGTTTAACTTTATGAATGATAGGTAATCGAAGAGTAATGTTTTTATATCTCTTGGCTTCATAGTCAGAATTTACGGAACATAAGGCATTGTCTAACAAAGTGGAAAAATAATCCAGGCTATCGGGTTCTTTTTCAAATTCGATGAGCCATTCATGAGTCCCGTTAGTATTACTTTCCATATAAACCGGGCCAGCTGTATATTCTTTAATTTGAGCACCAGTTTTTTCGCAAGCTATCAACAGCGCTTTTTCAGCATTATCAATAATTAACTCTTCGCCAAATGCATTGATGTAGTGTTTGGTACGGCCCGAAATTTTTATGCGGTGTGGCGAAAGTGAAGTGAAAATCACAGTGTCGCCAATGATATATCTCCACAAGCCTGAATTTGTAGTAATAATCAGGGCGTAATTTTTATTCATTTCCACTTTATCGATGGTAAGAGCTTGCGGATTTGGATTTGAGAGTTGATCGAACGGTATGAATTCGTAAAAAATACCATAATCAAGCATCAGCAGCATGTCGTCCCGGTGTGGATCATCCTGTATTGCAAAGAAACCTTCAGAAGCATTGTATGTCTCCATGTAATGCATTTCGGGCGAAGGAATAAGCCTTTTAAACTGCTCACGATATGGGCCAAAACTTACTCCTCCATGTGTGAAGAGTTCCAGATTCGGCCAAATTTCAAGCAGATTATTTTTTCCGGTGTAATCAAGGATATATTTCATCAAAACCAGGTTCCATGAAGGTACCCCCGCAATATTGGTAACATTTTCCTTAACTGTAGATTCTGCTATTTTTTCTATTTTCTGTTCCCATTTATCCATGAGGGCGATATCAGTTTTTGGTGTACGGATAAAATCAGCCCAAAAAGGGAGGTTTTCTATCAGAATAGCAGATAAATCTCCATAGAACGATTGATTGCTGAAATTATTGATGCTGTGACTTCCACCGAGGGTAAGCCCTTTTCCTGAATATATTTTAGTTTCGGGATATTGATTGGTATATAATGCCAGCACATCTTTCCCGGCCCTGAAATGGCAGTCTTCAAGTGCTTCTTTGCTAACAGGAATAAATTTGCTTTTATCGTTTGTGGTACCCGACGACTTGGCAAACCATTTGATTTCACCCGGCCATAACAAATTTGCTTCCCCCTCGCGAAGCCGATCAATATATGGTCTGATATCATCGTACGACTGCAAGGGGACAGCACTTTGAAAGTCAGGAATATTCTTTATTTCAGAAAACCTATATTCTTTTCCCCATTCAGTATCAATAGCTTTTTGAATTAGTTTGAATAAAATATCCTGTTGAACGTTAAACGGATAAGATTTAAAAAGTTCTATTTGGTGCAGTCGTGAAACATTTAACCAGGAAACTATTGAATTAAGAATAGGCATATCAGCTTAAATTAAGTAATGCTTCATTTGCACGTATAAGTAGTTCTTCGGGTTTTGCAAAACTTACCCTGAAATACCGTAAGTCAATAGCATCGTGATAAAAATAAGAAATTGGGGTTACTTTTAGGGTTTGGTTTGCCAATAATTCCTGGCATAAAACTAAATCCTTGGCACTCGAATATTTTGAATAATTAAAAAGTTGAAAAAAACTTCCGGTTGAAGGAAGAAATGTCAATTTTGAACTTCTAAGATTTTTTAATAGTATATCGCGTTTTTTTTGTATTTTCTCACCAGCCTCACTTTTGTTATAACCTTGCCTTAAATAATTAGTAAGAGCAATTTGAAAAGGCAGGTTTGCTGAAAATATTTGAAAATGTTGCATTTTTCTTAATCCTGCCATTAATTTTTCTGGTGCCAGGCAAAAACTAATTTGCCATGTATCGATGTTCAATAGTTTTGAAAATCCTGAAATGATAAATGACCGATCGGCAAGCCGCGGATAACGGGCAATACTTTGATGCTCATATCCTTCAAAAATTATCGACCCATAGGTTTCGTCGCTTAAAATAAAGATGTTTGTACCATTTACAATTTTACTCAACCGTTCCATATCGGAAGCTGTTAATATGCTTCCGGTTACATGATTGGGGCTATTAAGGATAATAAGCTTAGTCCGTACGCTGATTAATTTCTGAACATCGTCCCAGTTAATATGAAAATCAGGTTGTTTTAATTGAACATATACCGGTCGTCCGCCGTTTGCTTCAATGGTAGGTAGATAAGTATAATACGATGGCTCAAAAAGTATAATTTCATCGCCTTCTTTTATTAAAGCAGAAATTATGGATGAATATGCCTGGTGATAACCACTGTTAATGGTGATTTCAGTATTAGGATTATACCGGTAGGAGTATTCGGTAAAAAATTGTTCGGAGATTATCTCCCTTAATGGATAGTAACCGTCCAGATCGTAATGCTTGTCACCATAATTAATTGCATCGGTTACAAGATTAACAAGCTCAACAGGAGGATTTGATGAGGAGAATTCACCAGTAAGGTCAATTACTGAAGAATCTTGAGTTTCTTTACTATTTGCAGTGATATATGATAAGCCCGGGAAATTTTTCTTCAATTCAAACATAAGAACAATGGATAGAGTTGAGCTAAAGGTATTTCAAAGATACAATACCAAGAACTAAATAAAAAGTTTAGAATAAATCAAAATAAAAAATATTGTGATAGTTTTTATTTAAGGCTTCACCTTGAGATTTTTTAAATTGAGGGTAATCTTGAAACATCACATAAACTATTGCAGTTATCATCAGGTAAAACTCTTACCAGTGCCGAATTGTTTTAATAGTTTAGTTTTTTTAATTATGTGCTGTTTTTGTAAAACTAAAAAAAGCAGCCTGACAACAATGCCGGCTGCTTTTTTTTAAATTATATCTTTTATAGAATTAACATAGCATCGCCATAGGTCCCAAAGTGATATTTTTCCTTAATAGCTATCCGGTATGCTTCAAATAAAAGATCGTAACCAGCAAAGGCTGATACCATCATGAGTAATGTCGATAGCGGGAGATGAAAATTTGAAATCATGCTCGATGGAATGCTAAATTCATATGGAGGAAAAATAAATTTGTTTGTCCAGCCATCGTATGGCTTTAGGGTTTTTGTTGTAGACACGGAACTTTCGAGAGTACGAAGTACTGTTGTTCCGACCGCACAAATATTTGCCCTTCTGTTTATTCCTTCGTTTACAGTGTCAGCTGCAGCATCGGTGATAAGAATTCTCTCCGAATCCATTTTATGTTTGGTAAGATCTTCCACATCAACGGTGCGAAAGTTACCCAAACCTACATGCAACGTGATTTCTGAAAAATGTACACCTTTAATTTCGAGACGTTTTAAAAGTTCCCGGCTAAAATGGAGCCCGGCAGTCGGAGCCGCGACGGCACCTTCGTGTTTGGCAAACACTGTTTGGTAACGATCTCTGTCTTCGGGAACTACGCTTCTTTTAATAAATTTTGGAAGTGGTGTTTCGCCTAAGCGGTATAATGTTGACTTGAATTCGTCGTAATCGCCATCAAAAAGGAAACGCAGTGTTCGTCCCCTTGAAGTTGTATTATCAATTACTTCGGCAACCAGGATGTCATTTTCGCCAAAATATAATTTATTACCAATACGGATTTTACGAGCAGGATCTACAAGAACATCCCATAGTCTTTGTTCACGGTTTAATTCCCGCAGCAGGAATACTTCGATTTCTGCACCTGTTTTTTCTTTATTCCCATATAAACGGGCAGGAAATACTTTGGTATTGTTTAATACCATCACATCCCCTTCGGTATAATACTCAATAATTTCTTTAAATACGCGATGTTCTATTTTTCCGGTTTTCCTGTTGACAACCATTAATCTCGACTCATCCCTTCGGTCAGCAGGAAATTTTGCAATTAATTCCGCAGGCAAGTTAAACTTATATTGCGATAGCTTCATATAAAATTGAAATTCATTAAAACGGGTTACTTATTACGAAATACTTATGTTAAAGTTACAATCATCTAATATATTATTAAAATCAGCGATTGTCAATGCTTTGTCAACAGAAAATTCACCGATTGCTGTTCGGCGAAGCCCAGTAAGACAACCTCCACTCTCCAGGGCAAGGCCCAGATCCCTTGCATATGACCGAATATATGTTCCTTTGCTACATCCAATTTTCACTATGATGTGCGGAAGGGAATTATCCAGAAGTTCACTAAAATTTATACGTACACGACTGGATTTCATCTCAACTTCTTTTCCTTCGCGTGCATATTCGTATGCTCTTTTTCCGTTTATATATTTAGCAGAATAAACAGGAGGTATCTGATCGATATCGCCAATCAGATGAGCAATTTTTTCATTCAATAAAGAATCTGTAATATGACTAAGCGGAAATACGCCATCGGTTTCAGTTTCCTGATCAAACGACGGTGTTGTCCTTCCGAGTTCGATATTGGCAATATACTCTTTAGGCTGATCCTGTATGGATGTTATCTGTTTCGTTTTTCTTCCGGTACATATAATAAGCAAACCAGAAGCTAAAGGATCCAGTGTTCCTGCATGGCCCACTTTAATTTTCTTAAGCCCGGTTTTTCTTTTAATCATAAATTTCACTTTATTCACCAAATCAAAAGACGTCCAGCCATATGGTTTGTCAAAAAGTAAAATTTCTCCTTCTTCAAAGTTCATCCAACAAGTTTTAAATCGATACCAGCTAACAATAAGGCTAAAATGATACCTCCCACTATGATCCGGTATATACCGAAAACCCTAAAACCATACTTGGTGAGGAATGCAATAAATACTTTGATGGCGACCATTGCTACAATAAATGCTACAATGTTTCCAACAACTAAAAAGCTAATTTCCTGAGGCTTAATTTCCTTATATAATTTTAGCAACTGCCAGGCTGATGCTGCAAACATTGTAGGCACAGCCAGAAAAAAAGAAAATTCTGCTGCATCTTTTCTCGAAAGTTTTTGGGTCATCCCACCAATAATTGTGGCAGCCGAACGCGAAACTCCCGGAATCATTGATATAACCTGGAACAATCCTATCTTAAATGCTTTAGGATAAGAAATTTCACCATTAATCTTTGTGTTTTTAAACCAATTATCTACAAAAAGCAATACAAAACCTCCTAAAATTAGTGATACCGCAACCACCCAAACGTTTCCCAGCATCATGTCAATTTGATCGCTAAACAGAATTCCCATGATAGCTGCTGGAATAAAAGCGACAAATAGCTTCAAATAAAAATCGAATGTTTGAAAAAATCTTTTCCAATATAAAACAATAACCGAAAGGATTGCTCCAAATTGAATTGTAACTTTAAAAACATTCAAAAAAGGCGTATTTTGAAGACCTAAAATCTTTTCTGTAATAATCATATGCCCGGTTGAAGAAATAGGAAGAAACTCCGTAAGTCCTTCAACGATGGCAATGATAATTGCCTGAAAATAATCCATAAATACTACTGGGTTAGTTTTGCGTTTCTTTTGGTTTACGCATTATAGCCCAAATCTCAAAGATAAATCCGGCCATTACTATAATTGGAGCCAGGGTTATCCTTCTAAAGCTAAACATTTCATAATTGAAAACATTAGGATCTTCTGATTTTCCTCCTATCATCAGCAGAAAACCAAGTACTATAATGCCAAATCCAATTGCCAGATATTTATAGCTATCCTTTGCAATGGCAAATTCTGCAAAACTTTTATCTTCTTTTTTTAGCATATACTTAAAATTTATTCTAATAGTATAATTCGTCCGTACGAAGTTTTAAAAATTTATTCAGCGAAAAGAATGTTGAGATAATATTTATCAACACCCCAATTGCCATTATAATTAAAAACAATACAATCATCAGTTTATAATCGAGTACGTTTGCAACTTCCTCCAATTGATTATTTATCCAATATAGAAACAAGAGAATCATTGCATTGGCAAAAATTGCGCCATAAAAGCCATGAAGTATGCTTCTTAAAATAAATGGTTTTCGAATGAAGGAGTTTGTGGCTCCAACAAGTTGCATTGTATTTATCAAAAAGCGTCGGGAATATATTGATAAGCGTACTGTATTATTAATGAGAGAAATAGCTACAACAAAAAATAGACCACAGAATACAAGTATATAAAAACTAATTACGCCAGTTTTCTTATTAATTACCTGTACCAACGATGGTTGGTAATCAACTTCACTTACCTGGCTGTATGAAGCAAGTTTTTTAATTATTCTGGTAATACTATCAGCGTTCGCATAATCTGCCCGAAGGTAAACATCGATAGAGGCCATTAATGGATTGATTCCTAAAAAGCTCACAAAATCTTCTCCAAGTTCTTGTTGAAAATTCGCAGCGGCCTGTTCTTTTGTGGTATAAATTGTTGATTTTGTAAAAGGCTCAGCATCGATAACTTTTCGGATTCTGTAGATTTCAGCTTCTTTAATATGATCTTTTAAATAAACGGAAACATTGATGTTTTCTTTTACATAAACTGAGATCCTATGGGCGTTTAACACCAATAAGCCAACAAGTCCAAGCATAAATAAAACCAAGGTGATACTTATCAAAGAAGTGATGTAAGAACTCCGTAAACGCCGCTTTATTACTTTGTTATCTCCTGATTTCACTGGAAATTGAATATTCGTGCAAAAGTATGAAATAAATCATTCAATAACGAAATAAAATTTCGAGCCGGTAAAAAGATTATATTTTGCAAATATCCAGATAAATTAATCAAGAACAGTAACCCAGTTATATTTATCCTGTACATCCCCATACTGTATAGCACGAAGCATCTGGTAAAGCTTTGTTGAAACGGGCCCGGGTTCGCTATTTTTACAATATTGAAAAATCCGGTTGTTTTCCAAATCAACAATTTTATTGATAGGGCTGATTACTGCTGCTGTTCCGCAAGCTCCAACTTCCTCAAACGATTCAAGTTCGTCAACCGGAATACGGCGACGTTCCACTTTCATTCCCATTTCGGCAGCTAAAGTCATCAGGCTCATATTGGTAATGGATGGGAGGATGCTCTTTGATTCGGGTGTTACGTAAGTATTGTTTTTAATGGCAAAGAAATTTGCCGGACCACATTCGTCAATGTATTTTTTTTCTCTTGAATCCAGATATAATACTGTTGAAAAACCCGATTTATGGGCTTTTTCTTGTCCTGAAAGGCTTGCAGCATAATTGCCACCCACTTTAACATGGCCGGTACCAAGTGGAGCCGCTCTGTCGGTATCCCGTTCAATAACGATGTCCACCGGTTTGAATCCTTCTTTAAAATAAGGACCTACAGGGGTAACAAAAACTAAAAATAAAAATTCAGTGGCAGGTTTTACACCCACCTGTGGACCGGACCCAATAAGTAAGGGACGAATATATAATGAGGCACCTGATTCATAAGGAGGTACAAATTCAGTATTTAAGCTAACAGCTTTTTTAATTGCTTCAACAAACAATTCTGTACCAGGTGCTACCATTTTTACGTAATCTGCCGAACTTTGCATTCTACGGGAATTATCAGCACAGCGGAACAATCTTATTTTATTATCTTTCCCACGGAAGGCTTTTGTTCCTTCAAATGCCTCCTGACCATAATGCAGGGAAGTAGCTGCCATATGCAGATTAATATATTCTGAGTCAGAAACCTCAAGATCTCCCCATTTTCCATCTTTCCAGTAACAGCGGATATTACTATTAGTTTTCAAATATCCGAATGGCAAATTTTTCCAGTCTATATTATTCATAATGCATTTTTATTTATAAGTGAGCAAATTTAATTATTTGCTACTCTTTTAAAAAAGATTTTAATCTTATTGAAAAATAATAAAAGTCATTCCTTCTTTTATTTTTCTACTTTATAACTTTAACTTCAAATTAAACATATTGTTTTAAATGTTCTTTTATTTTATCGATTTGTTCTTTTTTAGGTACTTCACGCAATTTTCTTGCAATATCACTGTAAAATTCATGAGTTTCCAAAATCTTTATTTGCTCTAAAAGCCAATCTTCTTCAGTTTTATTATTGTTATAAATTTTAGTTTCGTGGTATAAATTTAAAATTACGCTCATGTAATCGATTCTTCCAAGATAGTCATTATTTGCATCTATCAGTATTTCTTCCAATTTGTTGTTTGCCAGAGTATTCTTTCTTGTGCAAAGAATTAAATTACAAATTGCAATAATTTGTTCACCCGAATATTTGAAGCGTGGAAGAATTTCACGGCAGGCTTCAATCGATTTTAATTCAGGATTTTGATATGTAGCAATAAATCCCAAATCGTGAAGTAAAGCTGCTGTTCTGAGCAATAGCATTTCTTCCATTGTGATATTCTCTGCTCTTCCGATAAGTTCAACCTGGGTATAAACATCTTTAGTGTGTTTCAGGTTATGATATACATACTGAGTGGGCAATTCAGCTTCGAGCTTGTTAAAAATAAATTCCTCAAGATCGAGAATTCTAAGTAACTGGAGCTGGATAAAAAACTTTTTATTGGGAATTGAGCGCAGATTTACCGAGAGTTCGGGTCGAATGCCTTTCACAAAATACATGTCAATATCCCCTTTATATTTAACAGGCATTTTCCCCCTGTATTCACATATAAAGAATTCTTTTATTAGTTCATATGTATGTCCCGAAATATTGACTTTACTGGCTTCACCCGACGACTCCATTCTACTGGCAGTATTAACTGTGTCTCCCCAGATATCGTACGAAATTCTCTTATGCCCCACAACTCCTGCAATAACAGCTCCTGTATGCACCCCAATCCGTAAATCCCAAATATCGGAATTTTTAATTTTTAATGTTTTCATATATTCCTGCATTTCAATTGCAGCCAATACTACTTCTACAGGGTTAGTGCGGTTTTTATAAGGAATTCCACCTGCGGCCATATAAGCATCACCAATGGTTTTAATTTTTTCGATGTTATATTTTTCAACTACCGAATCAAACTGAAAGAAAAAATTATCGAGTTCATCAATTAGTTTTTCGGGGTTCATTTGTTCCGCTATTTTCGTAAATCCCTGGATATCGGAAAATAGCACAGTAACCATATCAAACTTTTGCGATGTGGCTTTACCGGTATTTTTTAATTCTTCTGCTGTATCTTTCGGGAGCATATTGGCCAGGAGCTCATCCGTTTTTTCTTTTTCTCTTGTTAATTCTGCAGTTCTTTCCTGTATAATACGTTCAAGGGTGATTTTCTCCTGTTCAAATTGCTTCTTCCTCCTAAAGCCGAGCAAGCCAATTACCCCAACAAATAAAAATATGTAAATCATCCAGGCATACCACTGAAGGTAAAATGGTGGTAATATTCTGAATCGAATTGAGTATGGATCGGAAATGCAGCCGTTTATTGTTTTTGCCTTCACAAGAAGCTTGTATTCTCCTGGTGGTAAATTTGAGAAATTCTTTTCGGGAGAATAGGCCCATGGACTCCACTCAACCTCATTCTTTTCAAGAAGATACGAATATTGAATATGTTCGGGACTGGTAAGATCGATGGCCTGAAATTTTAAAGAAATCAAGCTCACAGGGTATCTTGTTTCAAAGTAAGGAACACTTTCATTTCCTTTTTTTCTGTATTCGGAATATAAAATATTTTTGTCGACTATGATAGTTTGATTCGATATGATTACCTTTTCTGTCTGGTTAAAAAATCGGGTCAAATTAAAATTTACTAAATTCTCATTTTCAAATAATAAAACATCTTTACCATTATTCGACAGTATAAAAGGATTTTTAAGATTAGCTTCCCAAATAGGGATTTCATACCAGGTGAAACTTAAATTGCTGTTCTTTTTCCCATAAAAAATACGTTTATTTTCGCGTGGACGGCTTGCCGATAATAATATACCTCCTGAAGAGTCTTCTTCCAAAAAATCAATAAATTGCCCTTGTGAAGGAAAATCTATATATGGAATCGCATTTGTTTTAAGTTTGTTTCCTTCGAGTTTGAATATTTCAAATGTATTGTTAACATAAATATTTTCATTGATGAGAAAAATATTTTCCAATTTAGGGGAACGCTTACTTCGGCTCGATTTTAATAGTGTTTCGCAAATAAATCCATTGTTTTGGATTTTGAGTAAATAAATGTCATTATAATTGTCTAGCAAAACTAAATCACCATTGTCTTTTCCTATAATTTTTTTAACCGGACCCGTTTTTAAATTAAATAACTCTTTAACAGATAACGAATTATAATTAAAACGAAGGCTAAATAGGATATTTTTTGATATAAACAGCAGTTTATCCTGAAATTTGCCTGCATAGCTAATTGGTCGTAATACAATATTGTCAAGTTGGTTATTCTTTATTTGATATATTCCCAAACTCGTGGAAACCAATATTTTATTTTCCAGTGATTGTATTTGTTTTATAGTTTCTGATTCTAATTTGAGTTTTGAAAAATTGACATGATAAATATTCTGGTTATCAGCCAGGTATATTCCAGTACTGTCTTCTGCAACACTGGTTTGAGGATTTAATAATGATGGGATATTGGAAAGATAATCAAAGTAATACAAGCTTTTGACCGAATATAAAGCTGATGAAGAGAGTGCCCAAATTTTATTATTTACGTCAGGGAAAGTGCATACAATTTCATCGTTAACAGGTATTGAAACTTCAAGATATAGTTTATCAACCTGATGGCTTAGAAATAGTTGTTTATTTTTTGAATAAATTGGGAAAAAAGCTCCTCCATTTAAATATCTGGCTTTTTTAAATTTGTTTAATGGGGAAAGTACAGGAGAATATTTTCCTTGCAGTATATCGGATACATTGGCACCATTATCCAGAAAAATGGTTTTCCCATTAGAAAATAAATAACCTTCCGACACATTCTCTTTTAAGGATTGAAAGGAATTATTTTTAAAGGACCAGATTTTCTGATTCGCAATTAAACATATCATATCTCCCGCAGATTCAGCGTCGGTAATTTTCCAGGATTTTTCAGGGTAATTAATTTTAATTTCTTTTAAAGCGTAGGTTCCGTCTTGTTCTCTATAAATTTCGCCTGTATAATTGTTCGAAAAAAGATAAAGTTTGTCGCTGCTTTTGGTTAAATAGGCTTCTTCATTGAAATAAATTATTCCCCAGTCCTGACCATTGAAGGTAATGATACCTTTATCGGTAGTAAAAAACAGTACTCCTAAGTTATTTTGAGAAATTGAGTAAGTTTTTGATATCTGAAGAAAATCTGGGAACGTATAACGATTTAATGAATAAAAATGATTATCCTTAAGGATTGAATATTGTTGGGCATTTAAATTGTCTAACACCGCAAAAGCGGTCAATATTAAAAATATGTAAATTTTGCTTATATTTAAGCCAAATTTCATCTTGTTCATCAAGTATTCATGATTCGTATTTTCGCCTAATTCAAAGATATAATATTTCTTAATAAACCATTAACATCGTAAGAAATACTTTTATGGACCAGACTAAAAGAACAATTCTCGTTGCAACTGACTTTACTCCGGTAGCTGGATATGCAGCCGATCATGCGCAAAAATTCGCCAAAATTTTAAATGTCACTGTAACTCTTCTTCATATTATCAAAAAGGAAGCAGAGAGAACAGATGCAGAAAAAATTATGGAAGTTCAGGTGTATGAATATTTCAATAAATATGGTACAAAACCAATGTTCCTCATCCGGGAAGGTAGTATTTTCTCTACTATTGGAGAGGTAGCATCTGAATTGTCGGCCGAACTTGTAGTTATGGGTACCCATGGTATTCGTGGTTTGCAGCATCTTACAGGAAGCTGGGCTTTAAAAGTAATAGCCACTTCAAAAGTTCCTTTTATTGTTGTTCAGGAGCCGCCTAAAGAATCTAAAATTTCGAAAATTGTTTTTCCGGTAGATTTCAAGCGCGAAAATAAAGAGAAAATAGGCTGGGCTTATTATATTGCCCGGTTATTTAATTCCAAAATTTATATTTTCAAATCGAACTACCAGGATAAAGGGTTTGTAAAAGAAACATACAAGAATTTGATGTTTACTGAGAAGTTTTTTAATGCAAAAGGAATAGAATATGAAATAATGATAGCTGAAGGTAAAAAATCTTTTCCTACAGAAACAATCGAATATTCTCAAAAAATCGACGCTGACCTGATGCTTATTATGACCACTAAATCAATCAATTTTACCGATTATATCATTGGTGCTTCCGAACAGTTTATTATTGCAAATACAGCCCAAATACCGGTAATGTGTGTAAATCCACGTCCTTCAAAGATTGGTGGCACTTTTAGCACAACTGGTGGTTGATGTAATAAAAATTATTATTTTTGAAAAGAGGATGTTCATGGTTACACGGGCACCCTCTTTGTTTTTTATATAAAATAATTTATGGATCTTATTTTTGCAACAAATAACCCTCATAAACTTCTGGAGATTCAAAATCTTTTAGGAAATTCATTTCATCTTACAAGTCTTAAGGATCTTAGTTTTGAGGAAGAAATACCAGAAAACCAGGATACCCTTGAAGGAAATGCACTTGAAAAGGCAAGATATATATTTAAGAAATTTCAAAAAGGATGTTTTGCCGACGATACCGGACTTGAAGTGAAAGCTTTGAATGGCGTACCTGGGGTGTATTCTGCCAGATATTCCGGAACTTTGGCTGAATATGGGACAGAACAAAAAAGGGCAGTGGCAAATATATATAAATTGCATTCTGCACTGGAAAATACTCATGATTATAGTGCCCGCTTCAGAACTGTAATTGCTTTTATCGCACCCACTGGAAAAGAATTTTTGTTTGAAGGGATTGTTAATGGCAAAATTATCAAAGAATTGAAAGGGAAAGAAGGCTTCGGTTACGATCCGGTTTTTGTTCCGGAAGGTTATTCTCAGACTTTTGCCGAAATGCCGCTATCCGAAAAAAATAAAATTAGTCATAGAGCCAGAGCTTTTAACAAGTTCAGGGAATTTCTGGCTCAAACCCATACTATTTAATATTTTGATTCGTTTTTAATTGATTTCATAAATTATCCGAATGAAGCTTTGGTCAGCTTTAATTTTTTCTTTTGTATTACAGGCCCTAACATTGGCCCAGATACCTGTTGGTAACTGGAGGTTGCATTTGCCAAGCCGAAATGTAATTCATGTAGCGTATTCCCCGGGTAAAGTATTTTGCACCACTGGAGAAAGTATTTTTTCATATAATTTAAAAGACAACAATGTCGAGAAATTATCGAAAATATCAGGTCTATCCGATTTTGGCAGCAGCTCAATTGCCTATTCACCAGATCGTAATATTCTTGTTATAGGATATGAAAATGGGAATATTGATATTTTGAAAGGAAAAAGTGTATATAATATTTCCGATTTAAAGAGAAAATCAATTCCAGCCAATAAGGCAATAAAGCATATTTTTATCGATGGGAACAATGCATATTTGAGTTGTGGATTTGGGATTCTGTTACTGGACCTAGATAAAAAAGAGATAAAAGACACTTATATTTTTGGACCTGGAGGAACTTTCATCGATGTGAATTCATGCATCATTCAAAATAATATATTGTATGCAGCTACTACTATTGGGATTTATAAGGCTGATAAAAACGATCCATATCTGATCGACTTTTCCAGATGGTCAAAGGTTTTGGATGTACCCAATGCCAATGATGCTTTTACTCAGGTTACCTCCGATAATAATATACTTTTTGCCATTTATTCGAATCCTGTTGCTGGCGACAAAATATATTACTATAAGGACAATGGATGGAATACTTTAAATTTAGAAGATAATTCAGACATTTTCCATATTGGCTTTTCTGATCAGCATATAATTATTTCAACTTCGATAAATATCAGGTTTTATAGTAAGGATTTGAAACTCGATCAAACTATATGGCAATATTTGGACGTATCTGCCAATCCACGCGAAACTTTTAAGGATAATCTAGGAAATCTATGGATTGCCGATTTTGGAAATGGATTGATTGTTCAGCAAAAGGATGGAACTTACAAACAGATTATGCCAAATGGCCCGATTTCAAGCAGGTTAAAATCGTTTTATTTTTCCGATAATCATTTGTATGCAGCTGCCGGAGGAACAGGTTCTTCGTATGATAACCTTTATAACAGGGCGGAGTTTTCTGTTTTTTACGAAAATGAATGGAAAAGCTATCAAAACCCTGATGCTTTCGATTTTATGGTAGTAAGGTCAGATCCTGTGGACAAAAGCTTAATTTATGTAGGTTCCTGGGGAGCTGGTATTTATACGTATAGAAATGGTGAAATCGTTAATCATTTCGATGAAACCACCAGTACCCTTCAAAGTGCCATTCAGGGTTCTCCATATATCAGGGTTGGAAGTATGTCTTTTGACAGTAAAGGAAATCTTTGGGCAGCAAATACGAATGTTAACAATACTTTATCGGTTCTAAAAAGAGACGGACAATGGACAGGATATCCTTTAAGAAATGCAATAGGAGCTGACTTTTTAGGTGATTTGGTGATTGATGATTACGACAATGTTTGGCTTGTATTGTTAAAGGGAAATGGCATTATGGTTTTAAATACCAATGGAACTCCTGAAAATCCTGATGATGATCAATTAGTTAAGTTCAAGCCCAAAAATGCATTTAAACAAACTGTTAATGTTTATTCCCTCGCTAAAGATTTAGATGGAAATATTTGGGTGGGAACTGATTTTGGAATTGTAAAATATACTGATCCGAATGAAGTTTTCGAAGGAAATACAGACGGGGAACAGCCAACATTGCGACGTTACGGAACCGATCAGAATGATCCGCTTTTAGGCAGTGAAATAGTACGCACAATTGCTGTGGATGGGGCTAACCGAAAATGGATAGGTACCGAAAGGGGTGGAGCTTTTCTTGTTTCTTCCGACGGCGATTCAACTATTCATCAGTTTAATACCGAAAACAGTCCTATTTTTTCCAATTCGATTGTTGGGATAGGAATTCAGGATAAAACCGGGGAAGTTTTCTTTGGAACCGATCGCGGAATAATTTCCTATCGCTCAGATGCCACTTTAGCCGGTGAAGACTTTGGCGATGTTTATGCATTTCCAAATCCTGTTCGTCATGACTATCATGGGAATATTACTATTACTGGTTTAATTAAAGATGCCAGCGTTAAAATAACAGACATTGCCGGAAATATTGTTTATGAAACTTCTACATTGGGAGGGCAGGTTGTTTGGGATGGAAAAAATTTTAGTGGTCGCAGGGTTGCCACAGGAATATATATAATTTTTTGTACCAACGACGATGGAACCAAAACGTTCATAACGAAATTGTTATTTTTGAAATGATTTAAAATGTGGTGTGAGACCTGTATCTACAGGTAAATAAAATCAGGAGTTTAAAAAAAATATTTTGTGTATACCGAACAAATCTCTATATTCGCATCCCTAAGTTCGTTGAAAAGTTGCCCGGATGGCGGAATTGGTAGACGCGCTGGTCTCAAAAACCAGTAGTAGTAATGCTGTGCCGGTTCGATCCCGGCTCCGGGTACATCTTTTTAACAATTCCTTTCAAATATTTAATTCGGCTTTTATTATGATAAGCAATTCCGACATGATTAAGCCATACCGGGAAAAGCAGATGCAATTCGACCGCCGTTATCTGGAAATGGCGAAAATATGGGCAGATAATTCTTATTGCAAACGCCGTAAAGTTGGAGCTCTGATTGTTAAAGGGAAAATGATTATATCCGATGGATATAACGGTACGCCAGCAGGTTTTGAAAACATCTGTGAAGATGACGAATCTAAAACTAAACCCTATGTGCTGCATGCCGAAGCCAATGCTATTACAAAGGTAGCTAAATCGAACAATAGCAGTGAAGATGCCACGTTATATGTAACAACTTCTCCATGTATGGAATGTTCTAAGCTCATTATTCAGTCGGGAATTAAAAGGGTGGTTTTTTGCGATCGTTATCACAATACCGACGGATTAACGCTTTTAGAAAGAGCAGAGATTGAAGTGGTTTACATAAATTTGGAAGAAGAGAATGAATATTCAGAATAAGAGATCGGTAGCGTTTTTACCAGTGATTTTTGCTCTTTTACTAGTAACAGGTATTATTATTGGAATTAAACTTTCCAGAAATGGATCCAACGATCGATTACTGATTTATCCCAAAGCTGATAAAGTAAACAGTGTACTCGATATGATTGAAGATACATATGTAGATTCTATATCGCGTGATAATCTGGAGGAAGCAGCTATCAACTCCATTCTGAAAAAACTCGATCCTCATTCCATATATATTCCGGCTTCGGAGCTTCAGGGAGTTAATGAGCCACTTGAAGGTAATTTCAGCGGAATAGGCGTACAATTCAATTTTCAAAACGATACTATAATTATTGTTAACACTATTCCTAATGGTCCGTCAGATCAAGTAGGCATTCTTCCCGGAGACCGTATTATTAAAGTAAATGATACTATTGTAGCTGGTGTGAAATTAAGCAGTGAACAAATAATTAAGAGGTTAAAAGGAAATGAAGGCACAAGTGTAAAAGTTAGTGTGTCGCGATTTGGTGAAAAAAAACTTTTTGATTTTAATGTTACCAGAGCAAAAATCCCTCTTAAAAGTATTGATGTTGCTTATCTTCCAGCACCGGAAATAGGGTATGTTAAAATTTCCAAATTCGCTAAAACTACTTTTGATGAGTTTAAAAAAGCAATCGAAAGCCTGAACAAACAAGGAATGAAAAAGAAGCTAATTGTCGACCTTCGTGGAAATGGAGGCGGGTTGCTAAATTCTGCAACAGATATTGCCGATCAATTTCTCAATGATAAAGAACTTATCGTTTTTACGAAAGGGAAAACGATGCAGAAAAATGAATTCCATTCAAAACCCTCCGGTTTATGCGTAGATTGTGCTGTTGTAATTTTAATTGATGAATACAGTGCTTCGGCCAGCGAAGTTCTTGCCGGTGCCCTGCAGGATAACGACAGGGCAACAGTTATTGGTCGCCGGAGTTTTGGCAAAGGCCTTGTTCAGGAACAAGTTTTGCTTCCCGATGGTTCTGCCATTAGACTTACAATTGCAAGATATTATACTCCTACCGGAAGAAGCATACAAAAACCATATAATAATGGTGTCGAAAAATATTATGAAGAATTAGGAGAAAGAGTGGTCCATGGTGAATTAGAGCAGCAGGACAGCATTCATTTCAACGATTCACTAAAGTTTATAACACCAAAGGGAAAGTTTGTTTATGGAGGAGGCGGAATCATGCCTGATATTTTCATTCCTTACGATACAGCCGGGATTACTAAATATTATGAGAATGTATTTTCAAAAGGTCTTGTGTATAGGTTTGCCTTTCAATACAGCGATCAACAGCGAAAAAGTTTAAAAGATTGCAAAAATATTAATGAACTAAAATTGGTTCTTCAGAATAAAAATATACTCAGAGAATTTGTTGATTTTGCCAAAATAAATGGCATATCTCCCGAAAACAATGAATTGAGAATATCCGGAAAATTAATTGAAAATCAAATTATTGCTTATATAGGTAGAAACTTCTTTGATGATGAAGGCTTTTTTCCTATAATTCTTGAAAGAGATAAAAGCATCAAAAAGGCAATTGAAGTGTTAAAAGGATAATAGTATCCTGTTAAACTTTAAATTTTTGCTTATGGATCAATACCAAAAATCTAAATTTTTGAAAATATTGTTAGCTATTCTGTTGATTAGTTTTTTTTCAGGGAACATACCAAATCTTAACAACATTCGTCCTTTAGGCTTAGATTCTGAAAATTTTCCTTCAGACGATTCTTCAAAAATCTTTGTTTTACTTGATACAACCATTCTGGGATCCTTCTTTTTTCCAGTCAAAGGAAAAGTAATAAGCCATTATGGAAAACGCAGCGGCAGAATGCATACCGGAACCGATATAAAACTGGCTCATGGAGATACTGTAAGAGCTGCCTTTTCGGGAGTTGTAATCCGATCGAACAATTATTTTGGATATGGCAACCTCGTTGTGCTGCAACATCCCGGAAAGCTCGAAACTTATTATGCCCATTTATATAAATCGTTGGTAAAAGTTGGAGATATTATTCAGTTTGGAACACCATTAGGTTTGGGCGGAAGGACAGGACGTGCTACAACCGATCATTTGCATTTCGAGATCAGAAAGAACGGAAAACCTTTGAACTCAGAACACTTTTTCGATTTTAATGAGAGTTTTATCAAAACACTGGTTTTATTAAAAGATAAAAAATCGGAAAAGGACGATCGGGAAGATGAGATTGCTGTTGTAAAGGATCCGGAAAATTTACCTGTCAAAAAAAACGATTTAGCTTCCCTGAAAATTGCAAAAAAGAAGTATTATACCATTAAAAAAGGCGATACTTTATTTTCATTGTCGAATAAGTATGGAACAACTGTTGATAAAATATGCAAGTTGAACGGTATTAAAAAGTCGGGTGTTCTTAAAGTTGGGAAAAAACTGAGAATTCTATAATATGAAAAATATTCTCGTTACTCTACTTTATCTTTTTTTGGTTCAATCAATAATTTCGCAGAATAAAATTCAGGAAGGCAACGGACATCCTTTTGTTTGTAATGATTATACACAGGGAAAAGTATTTATGGTGGATGTAAACGGCAAAATTACCTGGGAATATCCTGCAAAAGATGCAATGATATCTGGATTCTGTTAAATGGTAGCATTGAAATTATCCGCGATAAAAAAGGTATGGACATTTTCGGATTTTATAAATTTTCGTACAATCTCCAGTATCCAACTATTAGATATTGATGGAAATTCAACAAAAGGTGAAATCTTGCATTCATATCAGTTATAATTGATACACAAAAGAATTTAACTTTTGAAGACAAACTTCAGGTTCTTCGATAAAACCCATGTGTCCTGAATTTTCCAATGTCAGTATTTCTCCGGTCGAAGTCCGCCGGGCAACATTATACATTAAATCGAATGGAATATAATTATCTTTTTTGCCGAGAATAAACAATATGGGCAATCCGGTTTCCTTTATCAAATCCTGCCGGTCGGCCCTGATTTTCATCCCTTCAAGAATTGCAATAATTCCTTCTTCATTATTCTGAGCCCCGATAGCTTTTGCACATGCTACCTCTTCCGATAATTTTTCAAGGTTATCAGTTGCAAAGCCTTTAGGAATATTGGTAGTAAACAAAATATCCTTTTTACCTTCTTTTACAAGTGTTATTTCCCGGTTACGGTTTGCTTTCTTCTCATCTGAATCGGCAAAAGGGGTCGAATGAAAGAGAGATATCCCATATAATTTATAACGATATTTTGCCATAAACGATAAGGTAACATAACCACCCATTGAATGACCCACCATAAAACATTTTTCGATGCGTAAAAAAGTAAGAACTGTATTTACGGCATCGGCCATTAAATCCATATCATGAATATTGTTCACCTTTCCTGATTTACCATGACCAGGAATATCTATTGTGATAACACGATTATTTTTGGCAAGATTTTTCGCAAAATCAGCCCATATGTCCATAGTTTCAAGGTAACCATGAAGCAGCACTATCACTTTTCCGGAGCCAAGGTCTTCAAAATGAACGGTTGACGAATAAAAAGGAATTGAATTTAACATATTCTTGAATTTTGCTGCGAAAATAACTTTTTAAATATATCCGGCAACTATAACAGGAACGTTTTACTATTGTTTTGAAACAGCTTTTTTCCTTTCAGCAGTTTTAAAATATTTTTAATTACGGTGTTTTCTTACGCCTTATTTCTATTCATCAGTTCCTCAATTTCTCCGGCCTGTATTGGAATATGCTGCATCAGGTCAATTGGCTCGTCGTGCGTAATTAAAATATCATTTTCCAGGCGTATTCCCAAACCTTCTTCACGGATATATATACCTGGTTCGCAGGTTAATACCATACCAGGCTCAAGTATGGCATTTTTATTACCAACATCGTGAACATCTAATCCCAAAAAATGAGAAACACCATGCATATAGTATCGCTGATAAAGTGGTTCCTGCGGATCCTGGCGGCGGACATCTTCGATCGAATATAATCCAAGCTTTATGTGTTCTTCTTCCCAAAGATTGCAAACCTGTTTCTGGATAAGTGTAATAGAAGTTCCTTTTACCATCAGTTGCCGGGCTTTTTGGAAAACCCTGTAAGTTGCCTCATAAACCTGAAGTTGACGGGATGAAAACTTTCCGTTGACAGGTATTGTACGACTGCAATCAGCCGCATAATTGGCATATTCGGCGCCAAAGTCGAGCAGGAGCATTTCGCCATTGTTACATACATTTTTATTGATTATATAGTGCAGGAAACAGGCATTTTCACCGGCTGCAACAATGGGTGAATAAGCGTGTCCCATGGCACCCTGCTTTAAAAATTCGTAAGTGATTTCAGCTTCAACCTCATACTCGTGTACGCCGGGTTTTACAAAAGAAAGTACTCTTTTAAAAGCTTTTTCTGTAATTTGGCTGGCATAGCGAATAATGTTGACTTCTTCAGGTTCTTTGATCAGTCGGAGGTTTGTAAGTATTGGAGCTAACCGCTCTTTTTTATGAAGAGGAAAACGATTGATAATTTTTTCAGCCAATCGTAGCTCAGCTGTTTTAATTTCAGATAATACTTTTGAACTTTCTGTAATATTTATAAAAATGGTACTATTTGAATACACAATTTCGTTTAATAGTTTTTCGAAGTCTTCTTCCCACATAATTGTTTGTATTCCTGAAATTGCTGTGGCTTCGTTTTTAGTTAACTTTTTTCCCTGCCATGTTTCTAATTCTTTATTTGGTTTTAGAATGAAAAGAATTTCACGATAAGCTGCGTTTGGGTGCTTGGGGCATAAAACTAAAGTTGTTTTTTCCTGATAAATTCCACACAAATAGAATAAATCGGAATTTTGTCTAAATGGATAAAACTGATCCCCATTCTTTGGCATCGCATCATTTGAAGTTATTATAGCAACTGAATGCTCTTGTAACTTGTTATTTAGTTTCATCCTGTTTTTTTCGAATAAGTGTTTTGGAATATGCGGGTAGATCATAGATTAGAATGGTTTTAAATTAAGGACAAATAAACATTATTCATTGCAAAAAGTACAGGAAGCAGATACATTTGCAAAAAATATTTTCTGAAGCAAATTTCATTTAAATTTAAATTAACTTACACAAAAACAATTGATATGAGCAATTTTTTTACTTCATCTATAGGGAAGAAGCTAATAATGTCGCTAGCGGGATTATTTTTATGTGTCTTTCTGGTAGTGCATTTAGGCATTAATTTATTGTTACTGAGCACCGATAAAGGAGAAGCATTCCGTATTGGCGTTGAATTTATGACCACCAATATTTTAATTAGAATCATGGAAATTTTCCTGTTTGGAGGTTTTCTGATTCATATTATTTATGGAATAATACTTCAGATAAATAACTGGATGGCTCGCCCAACCGGATATGCTGTCACAAATCACTCACAAACTTCATTTTTTTCAAAATATATGATCCATACCGGGGTGATCATATTTATTTTTCTTGTTATTCACATGGCCAACTTCTATTTTGTGAAACTAGGCTGGACAACACCACTTCAGGGAGGATCTCAGCCTGTCGAAGATTCTCACGATTTTTATAATATGGCCATTAACTTGTTCAGTACTCCGGGTTATTCCATATTTTACATTATTTGCATGATTTTTCTTTCATTTCATTTATTACATGCTTTTCAAAGTGCATTTCAAACAATTGGAATTAACCACAAAAAATATTCTCCTATTATTAATTGGTTAGGAATTATTTATGCCATAGCAATACCTGCTGGTTTTGCTATGATTCCCTTATATTTCTTATTTTTCTATTAATAGAAATTGTGAATTAATCTTTATTAAGAATCTTTGAATTTAAATATATGTCAGAAATTAAATCAAAAATACCTCAGGGAGCTTTGGCAGATAAGTGGACAACATATAAGTCTACCCAAAACCTTGTAAACCCTGCAAATAAACGAAAACTTGATATTATTGTAATTGGAACAGGATTAGCAGGCGCCTCCGCAGCAGCAAGTCTCGGAGAACTTGGTTTCAACGTAAAAATATTCTGTTACCAGGATAGCCCTCGACGCGCACATAGTATTGCTGCTCAGGGTGGTATAAATGCAGCAAAAAATTATCAGAACGACGGCGACTCTGTTTACCGTTTATTTTACGATACAATAAAAGGTGGCGATTACCGCGCCCGTGAAGCAAATGTACACCGTTTGGCTGAAGTTAGCAATGCCATCATAGATCAATGTGTTGCACAAGGTGTACCTTTTGCCAGAGAATATGGCGGATTGCTTGATAACCGTTCATTTGGCGGCGCTCAGGTATCACGTACATTTTATGCCCGTGGACAAACCGGACAACAATTATTATTAGGCGCTTACAGGGCTTTAAACCGTCAAATTAATGCCGGAACTGTTGAAATGCACAACCGTGATGAAATGCTCGAACTTGTAATTGTCGATGGCAAAGCTCGCGGAATAATTTCCCGTAATCTCATTACCGGTGAAATCGAAAAGCATTTTGGACATGCTGTTGTATTAGCTTCAGGTGGTTACGGAAACGTTTTTTATCTTTCGACCAATGCGATGGGATCGAACACCAGCGCAGCCTGGCAGGTGTATAAAAAAGGGGCATACTTTGGCAATCCTTGTTTTACACAAATTCATCCTACCTGTATTCCTGTTCATGGCGATTACCAATCGAAGCTGACTTTGATGTCCGAATCGCTTCGTAACGATGGTCGTATCTGGGTGCCAAAAAAGAAAGAAGATGCAGAAGCAATTCGCAAAGGCTTGCTGAAACCTACAGCCATTAAAGAAGAAGATCGTGATTATTACCTGGAACGCCGCTATCCTGCTTTTGGTAACCTGGTTCCAAGAGACGTTGCATCGCGTGCTGCCAAAGAACGTTGCGATGCCGGATTTGGTGTTGGATCGACCGGTTTAGCTGTTTATCTCGATTTCGCAACCTCAATTAACCGTTTAGGAAAAAAGGTTATCGAAGAGCGTTATGGTAACCTGTTCCAGATGTATGAGAAAATTGTTGACGAAAATCCTTACGAAACCCCGATGATGATTTATCCGGCTGTTCACTATACCATGGGTGGAATTTGGGTTGATTACGAACTGCAAACATCCATTCCAGGTTTATTCGCCATTGGTGAGGCTAACTTCTCCGACCACGGCGCAAACCGCCTTGGAGCTTCTGCCCTGATGCAAGGTTTGGGCGATGGTTATTTCGTATTGCCATATACCATTCAAAACTATTTATCGGCTGATATCCGCACTCCACGCATAAGTACTGATTCACCAGCTTTTTCGGAAGCAGAAAAATCAGCCAAGGATAGAATTCAGAAATTAATGAGCATTCGTGGTAAACATTCGGTCGACAGTTTCCACAAACGTTTGGGCAAAATTATGTGGGATAAAGTAGGTATGGCCCGTACCAAACAAAGTTGTACAGAAGCTGTTGCTGAAATTAAAGTACTCCGTGAAGAATTTTGGAAAGATGTTCGTGTAACAGGTACTCCTGATGAATTAAATCCAGAACTCGAAAAAGCTTTGCGTGTTGCCGATTTTATTGAGTTAGGGGAGTTGATGGCACGTGATGCATTACACAGAGAAGAATCGTGTGGGGGTCACTTCCGTGAAGAGTTCCAGACAGAAGAAGGAGAAGCATTGAGAAACGATGGAGACTTTATGTATGTGGCTGCATGGGAATATAAGGGCGAGAATCAGGAACCAGTATTGAATAAAGAAGTTCTTGAATACGAAAATATTAAGGTTGCTCAACGAAATTATAAATAATAACAATTATCGGTAATTAATTTGCAAGACTGTATTTTGATTCTTCAGGAGAAAAGTCGGAAAAAGCAGGTTGGGAGCCGTAAAAAATATTTAAAGACATGAATTTTACACTTAAAATATGGCGTCAGGAGAGCGCAAACGCAAAGGGTCGTTTCGAGACCTATAAAATCTCCAATATTTCGGATGAGTGTTCCTTTCTTGAAATGCTCGACCAGTTGAACGAACAGTTGGTGGATAAATTCGATCATCCGGTTTGCTTTGACCACGATTGCCGGGAAGGTATCTGCGGAATGTGCAGTTTATACATCAATGGCCGACCGCATGGTAACGACCATGGTATTACCACCTGCCAGTTACACATGCGCAAATTTAAGGATGGTGATACCATTGTAATTGAACCATGGCGTGCCAAAGCTTTGCCAATCATTAAGGATTTGGTTGTTGACCGGTCTGCCCTCGATAAAATAGTTCAGGCTGGAGGTTATGTTTCGGTAAATACAGGTGGAGTACCTGATGGTAATGCTATTCCTGTACCTAAAATTGAATCGGACCTTTCGATGGATGCTGCTGCATGTATTGGTTGCGGTGCCTGCATTGCTGCTTGTAAAAATGCATCGGCAATGCTTTTTGTATCTGCAAATGTTTCGCACCTTGCGTTATTACCTCAAGGCAAAATTGAAGCAAAAGAACGGGTTCAAAAGATGGTTGCTAAAATGGATGAACTTAATTTTGGAAACTGTACAAATACTGGTGCTTGCGAAGCTGAGTGTCCGAAAGAAATTAAACTATCGAACATTGCACGTTTGTTTCGTCAATACTATGTTTCGTCGCTTAGCTAAGCTATAATTTGATAATAAAAAAGGGCATCACTCAATTGTAATGCCCTTTTTTTATGCATTTATTTTCAAATAAAATCAGCCTTTCAAATTACTTCGGGATCAAAACCTGGTCGAGTGCATGCACAATACCATTGCTTCCCTGAATATCTGCTTCCACTACTGAGGTTGTTTCATTTATCGATACTGATGAGCCTACCATTACGTCAATTTGTCCGTTAAGGGTATTTACCTTTCCACTGGTTAAATCTGCGGATCGAACATTTGAATTTACAACATGATAGAGAAGGATGGGAGTAAGCTGTTCCTTTGTTAATGCATTTACTCCTGAAATACCCATAGATGAAAACAGTGCCGAAAATGCCTCATTGGTTGGTGCAAAAATGGTAAAAGGTCCGGGACCTGATAATGTTTCAACAAGATCTGCTTTTATAACTGCTTCTACCAGTGTGCTAAATTCAGGATTCTGCTGAGCTATTACAACCACTGAAGGTTGAAAAATCACATCATCAATAATATGAACTACTCCATTCACTCCTGTAATGTTGGCTTCAATTACTTTTGCCGAACTGTTCAGTTTTACTTCAGGTGTAGTTTCAACTTTTAAAGAAACCGGATATTCACCAAATGTACTCAGGGTATTTATATATCCTTCTTCCAGATTATTGCTGTAAACTTTACTGCCCAGTACATGATATAAAAGTAAAGAGGTTACATCGGCAGGTAAAGTGGTGTGTTTTGAAAATGCAGCATTATTTGGAGCAAACACAGTAAATGTACCGGTTATTTCTTTTAAAGTGTTTAGCAGATTTTGACTTACAACTGCACTGGCAAGTGAACTGAGCTGAGGATTAACAGCCACAAGTTCCCCTACCGTTAATGGTGTAATTACTTTATCAATAATATGAATAACACCATTTTCAGCCTGAATATCGGCTGAAGTTACCATTGCCGAATTGTTTATTTTAACACCGGATGCTTTTTCTATGAATATTGAAAGGAATTTATCCGTGTTAACAGAACTCAGGGTAGGTGCATAACCTGTTGAAACCTGCTGTGATGTAACTTTGGATCCCAAAACATGATAGAGAAGTATAGGTTTCAAAACTTCAACAGGAACATCTTCAATTTTTGCTATTCCTGCGGAACTTAAAAAAGCAGTGAATGCCTCATCAGTTGGTGCAAAAACAGTAAAGGATCCCGATTTGGATGATAATGTATTTACCAGATCAGCTTTTACCAAAGCTTTTTCCAGTATACTAAAACGATTGTCGGCTACAACAATGTCAGTTATTGTTTTAGACATATCAGAGGGTGCATCTTCATCCTTTTTACACGATGAAAATATGGTTGTTACTGTCAGAATTGCCAGCAAGAGATTTAATTTAATAGTTTTCATATAATTTATTGTTTTAAGTTATGCTATAAAAACTAAACAAAATCAATAATGTTTAAATAATACTATAAAATACTAAACAAAAGTATGGTCTTCTAAATAGTAACTTGCATATCATTCTCAAAATCAACATTATCAATTCATTAATTTAAATAACTGTGTCCACATTATTAACTGATAGTTGTATTACTTAATGATTCTTTGTGCCTTTGAGTATTTGTGGCATGTTATTTTGCCACTAAGACACTAAGACACTAAGATTTCACAAAGGCTAAAATTTTGCGGTTTTTCCTTTTTTTGATGGAAAAGAACAATTTAAATTAATATTAAGTCATTGATAATAAAATGATTCTCTGTACCTGGATAACTAAATTTTAGAGAATGGCAATAACTTTTGCGCTGTATTCAATTTTATGATGATTTGGTTAGACAGCCATTTTCTTTTATCATTAGGATCAATTTTGAATTAATTGATTAAGGTTTGTCGTTACAATTAACTTTTAATCCGGTGAAAGATAAAAATCAGAAGCAGGAGAATTCTATTCCATTCATGTTTCTTATCTTTAGCTCACAATTCAAAGAAATTGATGAGTTTATTTCATTACAAAGCTTTTGGACTTATTATTGAATCGGAAATAGCAATTCCTGAATTTATTCCTTTTTCAGGTGAACCTGACATATTTATTGGTATAGGTGAAGTTCCGGAACAGATATTCAATCCTCATTTTACCGGAGTCCGATTTCAGGCTTCTCCGGGTCATTTTTTGCTTAAAGTTGATCATATTGCCAATTATTACGCTGAAGATGGCCATACCATTACTATTCAGCCAAATCCGGGAGTTGCAGAAGCCGATATCCGGCTGTTTCTGCTTGGTTCTGCTTTTGGTGCATTAATCCATCAAAGGGGAATGTTGCCAATGCATGGAAGTTCTCTTTCAATTTCAAATAAAGCTTTCATATTTTCAGGAATCTCAGGAGTTGGCAAATCCACACTTGCCGCCGGTTTAATGAACCGGGGTTATAAATTACTCAGCGACGATATAACAGTGGTTTCTATATCCGAAAAGGGATTACCGGTTGTATTTGCCGGATTTCCGGGAATTAAACTCTGGTCGGATTCGATTCTGAAACTTGGAATGGATCCGGAAAAATTTTCCCGTGTTAGAGCCAATCTTAACAAACATCATATTCAGGTTCAGGAAAATTTTCATCCACATGAGCTAAACCTTGGAGGTGTTTATGTATTACAGACGAGGAATACGGAAGGTCATCAGATCGAAAATCTAAAAGGAATTGAAAAATTCAACATCCTTAAAAATAATACATACAGATTAAATTTTATCAGGGGTTTAGGGAACTCTGAAGCTCATTTCAGGCATCTTTCGGCATTAGCTGCTCATTGCATTGTAAAAAGAATAACAAGAACCTCAAAATCATTTTCTATCGATGAATTACTTGATATAATTGAAAAAGATATAAACAGTAATTATGAAATTTCCGGATAATAAAAAAATAATCTGGCTGGCATCGTATCCAAAATCAGGAAATACCTGGTTTAGGGCATTCCTGGCCAATTTAATGCGTCAGAGTGACCAACCTGCTGATATTAACGAGCTCGAAGGTGCCCCCATTGCCAGTAGCCGCCAGTTATTCGATGAAGCTACCGGTTTATCTTCATCCGATCTTACCTCCGAAGAAATAGAGAATCTTCGTCCGCATGTTTATGATTTTATTGCTCAGAATTCTACTGAAATTATTTTTCATAAAATACACGATGCATTTATCACTACATCTGAAGGATTACCCCTGATCCCTGCTCAAGCTACCATATGTGCCCTGTATTTTGTCCGAAACCCGTTGGATATTGCTGTTTCATTTGCACATCATGCAAACATAAGTCTGAATGCCAGTGTTGCAGCTATGAATAACAACAATTATACTTTTTGCAGTAAGAATTCCCGCTTACATATGCAGCTTCAGCAAAAACTTTTAAGCTGGAGTAATCATGTTTGGAGTTGGACCGCGCAAACGAATTTTCCAGTGATGGTTATCAGATACGAGGATATGATGTTAGAACCTTTCATAACTTTCTCGAAAGCCGTAAAGTTTTGCGGTCTTAATAATAATGATGATGAAATTCAGGAAGCCATTCGAAAAAGTAGTTTCTCTGAATTGCAAAAACAGGAGAAAGAAAATGGTTTTCGTGAAAAAAGTCCCGATTCGGTTACTTTCTTTAGAAAAGGCAAAATTGGTTTCTGGAAAGAAGAACTGACTGCGGAACTGGTCGAAATTATCAGGTCCGACCATCAGCATGTCATGAAACAGTTAGCTTATCTTTAAAAAAGACAAGCCTCCTACTTTCTTTATAAATAGTTTTATGTATTTTACCGGTATATTGATTTGTTTTACCGATATTTTATTTCTGAATTTGGTACGGAAAAGTACTTTTATATCGTAATAAATTTTTTAACAATGGAAAATAGAGAAGACTGGAATCCGAAAAGTAAATTAATACTTGCGGTCTTATTGATTGGAGCAGGAATTATATTGTTAGCTCACAATTTTAATTTGTTACCGGGAAATTTGCATCATGCAATTTTTTCCTGGCCTATGTTATTGATTGTTTTAGGTGTAATTCAACTGGCTAAACACCCTAATAAAGGTTTTGGTTTGGTTTTGTTAGCTGTAGGTGCATTTTTTCTAATACCGAGAATATTCCCTGTTAATCTCAATTTTGGACAACTTTTTTGGCCTGCCATTTTTCTGGGTATAGGGTTGCTAATTTTATTTAAAGGTAGTGGCGGTAATAGATCATGGAAAAAGAATGGCGTGAATTCTTCCGATATAATTGATGAAGTCAATATTTTTGGAGGGACCGAACGTCGTATGACCACTCGGAATTTCAGAGGTGGCGAAACTGTAGCCATATTTGGCGGATCTGTTTACGATTTTACCGATTGTGAACTTGCTGAAGGAAAGAATGTGCTGGAAGTGGTGAATATATTTGGTGGCTCAAAATTTATTATCCCATCGCATTGGAATGTGCATGTTGAAGTAGTATCTATATTTGGCGGTTTTGCCGATAAACGCAAGTCGGGATTTGCAATACCCGAAACCGTTACTAAAGAGCTGTTTATTAAAGGAGTGGCGATTTTTGGAGGCGGCGAAATAAAAAGCTTTTAGTCATTTTGGTTCTTAATTATACTTAAAGAATGAACCATCCCGTTTTATTTAACCGCAAAAACATCATTTACACCCTTGTGATATGGGGAGTGTTAATTGCTTCCCATACATTAATTCTTACTTTTTTTTATAACCAGAGTTTTTATCATTCCCTGGCCGATAGTCTTATCTTTAATGTTTTCTTCGGAATACTTTCACTGGGAATATGGTATCCGGTGCGGTTCATAAATCTAAAGAACACCTCTTCTGCTGATATCTTCCTGAACCATCTGGGTACTGCCGCAATCAGTATTGTAATTTGGTATGTTGCCTCTTATGGTGCTTTATCTTATTTGCTCAGTGATGCCAGGGATTATCTCTTATTCTTAGGCTCTTCGGCACCATGGCGGTTTGCCATGGGATTGTTTTATTATATCATCACCATATTTATTTATTACCTGTATATTTCTTTCAGGAATATGGAAGAAAAAATTGCACAGGAAGCTGAATTAAAAGGATTAATCAGGGAAACGGAACTGAACCTGTTGAAGTCGCAGATTAATCCTCATTTTCTGTTCAACAGTTTAAACTCCATCAGTTCTTTAACCATTACCAATCCTGAAAAAGCTCAGGAAATGATTATTAAACTTTCCGACTTTTTGAGGTATTCAATTGGTCAGAAGGAAAAACAGATGGTTAGTCTTCAGGATGAACTTCACAACATCAGTTTATATTTGGATATCGAAAAAACCAGGTTTGGCGAAAAACTTAATTTTATTATTGATGTACCGGAAGGATGCAGGTCGAAACTGTTGCCAAATATGATTTTACAGCCTTTAATCGAAAATTCCATTAAACATGGTGTTTACGAATCTACTGAGCCTATTACCATTTGGGTAACCTGTAAAGAAGAGGGTAACAGCATGAAGATCACTATAAAAAATAATTTTGATCCGGAATTCAGAAGCAAAAAAGGTACCGGTACAGGACTAAAAAATATTCAAAATCGTTTAAAAATCATTTATCAAGCCGATTACCTGTTAAAGGTGCATCGGGACGATTCCATGTTTTGTGTTTCAGTTTCTTTTCCTCAAAATAATGAAATATGATGACTGCAATTATTATTGAAGATGAACAACCTGCACGTGAGCTAGTTAAAAATTATCTTAAAGCCTTTTCTTCAGTCAATTTGCTGGGAGAATTTTCTGATGGTTTCTCGGGGATCAAAGCAATTAATGAATTGCATCCCGATTTGGTGTTTCTGGATATTCAAATGCCCAAATTAACAGGCTTTGAAATGCTCGAAATTCTGGATCAAACCCCTGAAATTATTTTTACTACTGCATACGATCAATTTGCTATCAAAGCTTTTGAAATGAATGCGGTGGATTACCTTTTAAAACCTTTTTCAAAGGAAAGGTTTGGACAAGCTATTGAAAAGGCTCTTGACCGTTTCTCGAAAAAACAGATGTCGCACGAAAATATTAAAGAATTAAAAAAGCATGTACAGAACCATCTCGATAAGCTCGAAAGGGTGGTGGTGAAAACCGGATCGAAAATTAAAGTGATTCCTGTTGAAGATATTGTTTGCCTGGAATCGCAGGATGATTATGTAATGATTTATACTTCATCGGGAAAATTCCTGAAACAGGAAACCATGAAACATTTTGAAGAACACCTCGATTCTGGCAATTTTATCCGTGTACACCGTTCTTATATTGTGAGGCTGGACGCTATTGTTCAACTTGAACTGTACGAAAAAGGTTCATACCTGGCTGTGTTGAGTACAGGCGCTAAAGTGAAGGTAAGTGACTCGGGATATAAAAACCTGAAGAGCAAAATGAGTTTCTAAACTTGTAAAACTTTAATATGAATAAGCTGTTTTTTAGTTTCTTATTATTTTGTTTTTTCAGCAGCATCCATGCTCAATCACTGGATGTAGCCACCTATAATATTAGGTTTGACAACCGGAATGATTCACTTGATTTGTGGGAAAACCGCTTCAATACTATTGCCGACATGATTCGTTTTTACAATTTCGACATTTTTGGAACTCAGGAAGGCTTAAAACATCAGCTCGAGGATCTAAAGTTGAAACTCGGAAAGTACGATTATATTGGAGTTGGTCGCGACGATGGAAAGGAAGCAGGTGAATATGCTGCTATATTTTATAAAAGTTCAAAATATAAACTGGAGAAGAAGGGCAATTTTTGGTTATCGACAATAACGGATACTCCAAACAAAGGCTGGGATGCTGCTTTACCGAGAATTTGCAGTTGGGGTAAATTTACCGATAAATCTAAAAAATTTACATTTTATTTTTTCAATGTTCATTTTGATCATATTGGTGTGGTTGCCCGGTTGGAAAGTTCAAAGCTAATCCTGGCTAAAATAAAAGAGATTGCCGGAAAGGTTCCTGTCATTTTAACCGGCGATTTCAATGTAGATGAGACCAATGAAAGCTATTATATTTTAAAAAATTCGGAAATACTTCAGGATGCATTTGATGTGGCGGCTGTTAAGCTTGTTCCAAATGGAACATTCAATAGTTTTAATGTGAACAGTAAGCCGGTGGGACGAATTGACCATATTTTTCTTTCCAAAAACTTTGAAGTTTCCCGATATGGTATTTTAACCAATACCTATAATGGAAGATATCCATCTGATCATTTTCCGGTAATGGTAAAAGTGGAATATAAGAAGTGAACACAATATTGACCATTTGTTATGCTATGGGCAATTGTAAATGTCAGACTGCTAATATCAAAGCTTTATTTTATTTTGTAAAAAAATTGAAATCTTAATTGAAAGAGATTTTGATGACGCTGATTTTTTTGGAGAGATACAAAAATACGGGATCAAATCTAAACAGACCTCCCGAAATATATTTTATTCTAAACCGATTCTTTGAAGGATTTAAAAATCATTGCTCACCGGGGCGCTTCATTTTATGCACCGGAAAATACTTTGGCTTCGGTAAAAATAGCTTGGCTACAAAATGCCTATGCTGTTGAAGTTGATATTCACCTTTCTGCTGATAAAAAAATCATGGTCATACATGATAAAAGCACAAAACGAACCACTGGTGTGGATTATAAAATTGCTTCCTCATTTTCTGATAAACTAAGGTTGTTGGATGCCGGAAGCTGGAAAGGAGAAGCCTTTAAAGGTGAAAAAATCCCATTGCTTAAGGAAGTTTTGGAAACCATTCCGACCGGTAAAAAATTGATAATTGAAATAAAAAGCAGTAAAGAAATTGTACCTTATTTAAAGGAGGAAGTAGAAAAAGCTGGTAAAGCAAGCCAGTGTGAAATTATCTCCTTCGATTTTGGAGTTTTGGCTGAAGCCAAAAAGGCATTGCCCGGAACCCCTGCATTTTTTTTATTAAGTAAACTTACATCAGCAGATTTAATGGAGCTTTGGAAAAAATTGCAGAAACATAATATTGACGGACTGAATTTGCATTTTTCCATTATTTCTCAGGAGCTTGCTGCTTTTTGCAAACAAAATCACATTCCGCTTTATTCATGGACAATTGATGATGCAGAAGTTGCAAAAAAACTTATTGGAATGGGTGTGGTTGGAATTACGACCAACAAGCCCTTGGAAATGAGGGAAGGGTTATTAAAATAAGTTACTTCTGCAAATAAGTTTGAAGATAGCTTATCCTATTATTTCCCTGCAATAGCCTCCACTTCAGCAACAGTTTTGGGAATTGGTTTTCCCAGAACCCTGCAGCCATCTTCAGTAATCAGGATATCATCTTCAATACGGATTCCACCAAAATCCTTGTAAGTCTCAACTTTATCGTAGTTTATAAATTCGGTAAACTTCGACTCCGATTTCCACAAATCAATCAATGCAGGAATAAAGTAAATTCCTGGTTCATCGGTCACTACATTTCCAGTCTGCAGTTGTTTGGCCATTCTCAGGTAAGCAAGGCCAAACTGATCACTTCGGCTTACAGTATTGTCATAGCCAACATGTTTCTCGCCTATATTTTCCATATCGTGTACATCTAATCCCATCATATGACCCAAGCCATGTGGAAAAAACAGAGCATGAGCTCCTTTGCTGACCGCTTCCGAAACATCGCCTTTCATTAGTCCCAGCGCCTTTAATCCTTCAGTAATTACCCTGGCAGCGTTTAAGTGAACATCTTTATAATATACACCTGGTTTACTCATTTCAATGGCAGTCATGTTTGCAGCCAGTACAATTTCATAAATTTCTTTTTGTTTTTGGGTAAATTTTCCTCCAACAGGTGATGTACGGGTAATGTCGCTGGCATAGAAACTTTCCGATTCGGCACCTGCATCTACCAAAAGTAAATCGCCGTTTTGCAAAATATTTCCATGATGATGGTTATGCAATGTTTCCCCATGTTTCGATAAGATGACGGGAAAAGAAGTTCCAGCACCGTATGAAAGTGCAATTCCTTCGACAACTCCGGCAATTTCCCTTTCTATTGTACCAGCCTTAGCCATTTTCATCGCAGTTTCATGCATCAGGCCGGCAACATCCACTATTTTTTCTATTTCTATTATTTCTTCCGGGCTCTTTATTGACCTTAAACCACAAATTGCAAGTGCTAAAGCTTCCGAACTATTTTTCTTAAGAGTTTCAATGTTTTGGGTTAACAATCCTTGAAATTGTATAATTGTTTCTCCCCTGTAAGGAAAAAGATAATGGATAGGGCGCCCTTGAGCTTGAGCATTCTGTGTATATTCTTTAACTTGATTTAAAGCCAAACTTTTTCGGATTCCGGCAGAAGTAGCCCTTTCTGAAATGGTTGGCAGATTTCCCATCCAGATTATATCTTCAATATCAATGTCGTTTCCGAAAAGATAATCTTCATTATTATCAATGTCGACAATCCCAAATAAATCGGGTTGCTCCAATCCAAAGAAATATAAAAAATTGCTATCTGGCCTGAAACGATAAGTATTCGCTTTATAATTTAATGGAACTTCAGTATTTCCGGGAAGTAAAATAATTCCATTTTTAAATTGTGAGCGGAGTGCTTCACGCCTGCTTTGGTAAATTTCTTTGCTGAACATATTTATTTTTTTAAATTGTAAATATACGATTTTGAAGTCATTACAAGACTTGTATTTGTCAATATTGTTTATGGTTATAATTAAATTGTATCTAACAATCAAACCTATCCTACTCTTAGTAAAGTATAAAGAAAAGATACGAATAGCACAGGGTTTTTTAAAATTATTATTATATTCGCATTGCATTGAGTTATTAACAATTATAAAAACAGTTATCAACAATGCCATACCGCCGACTACCTAACACCGATGTTGCCAGGCTTAGGGCTTTAAAAATAGCCTATTTAAAGGGAAAGGAACTTCCTCCGTTTAAACTGCCTTTTTCACAAAATTCGTTTACCAGGGCTCAGGCTTTTATGCCATTGTTCGAGCATGCTTTGCTTTTACATAAAAATGCATTTGCCATCCAGGTAAATAAAAGCCGAGAATATGCCAATTCCCTTAAAAAAGCAAAACTGTATATTTCCCATTTCATTCAGGTTTTGAATATGTCCATTTTGAGAGGAGAGTTACCTGTGAATGTAAAAAAATTTTATGGAATGGATGAAGATGATTCGCGGGTTCCCACATTAAATACCGAACAGGAAGTAATTAAATGGGGAGAAATCCTTATTAAAGGTGAAGCAGATAGAATTTGTAAAGGAATGGCTCCAATTACAAACCCTACTATTGCTATTGTGAGGGTTAGGTATGAAAATTTCCTGGAAGCATATAATTATCAAAAAACACTTCAGAAAACAAATAACAGGACATTAGGCGATTTATCGAAATTGCGTAAAGATGCTGATGAGCTCATTACCAAAATATGGAATGAAGTTGAAAGCTCTTTCAGCGGTTTTCCTGATGATGTTAAAAGGGATAAATCGAAAGAATACGGATTGATTTATGTTTACAGGAAAAATGAAATCCGTGGTATACATGTTCTCAAAGATGAATCCATTTCGAGCGAAGTTGTGTAGCTAATATTTATAAGAATCTACTGTTTCTGCAGGCTTAGGAGCGTTTTTGTAAAAATACCATAAGAGCATACCACTCAAAATAGCAGATAAAAGAGCAACAGGCCAAACATCGCTTGTTGAACCATATTCAAGTGAGTTCTTGTTTAAATTGCCTGTGTTTACGAAGTAATACATGATAACTGCTGCTGCATTATTCACAAAATGGGCTAAAATCGGCACCCAGATACTCCCACTCCAAACCAACATATAGCCAAACATTGCTCCAAGCAGCATTCTTGGGAAAAAACCTGAGAATTGCATATGTATCAAACTAAAAATAGCTGCTGCTATCCATATTCCCCAATGATGGTTTTTAGTCATTTTGCTGAAGATATTTTGCACTACACCCCGAAAAAATAATTCTTCGCCAATGGCAGGTATTATAGCAACCATTACAATATTTACAAACAATCCACCCAAATTGGAGTCAGATAAAAATTTATCCATTAATTGTTCATTCATTAGGTCTTGTTTATTTAAATAGTTTTCAAATCCTCGAAGAAATTCAGGAAAATGAATTTCACTATTGAGCGTACCAATCAGATTAATAAAAGGGAAAACTACAAGAACAAGTAAACCTGCTGCTATTGAAAATTTAATTGTTGGATTGCGTTCCAGTCCCAGATATTGATTTTTATTTGTCGAAAACATATATCCCAGAAGAAGCGATGAAAATACGAAAGAGCACAAGGAAACAATAATCTGAGAAAATTTGAGTGCAGCAATATTTCTTGGATCATCGAGGTTGGTCATTAAATTACTTAAATCGGATAAATCAAGATGATAAAGCTGAACTGCGATTCCCAACGAAATAATTGATGATACAAACATTATCGTAAATGTTATTACCAGGGTCATCACCAACTGCGTGAAATAATTACTTTCTTGAAACATTCCCTTTATCATACGCGAAAAGCTTTAAATTTGTCAAAAATAGATAAAATAGTCGTAAGTCGTAAGTCGTAAGTCGTAAGATAAAAAAGAAGTAAGAAGTAAAAAGTAAGAAGTAAAAAGTAAGACTATTAAAGATATAATTAAGAAATGAAGATTGGAGAGATTGATTTAGGAGAGCGGCCGCTGTTTCTGGCGCCTATGGAAGATGTTACCGATCCGTCGTTTAGATATATCTGTAAGCAATTTGGGGCCGACATGATGTATACTGAATTTATTTCGAGCGATGGCTTAATTCGCGATGCTCGAAAAAGCCTTCAGAAACTGGAAATATACGATTATGAGCGTCCCATCGGTATTCAGCTCTATGGTCATTTACTAGAGCCGATGGTTGAAGCTGCCAGAATAGCCGAAGCTGCCAATCCTTGTGTTATAGATATTAATTTTGGTTGTCCGGTAAAAAAGATCGCCAATCGTGGGGCTGGTTCCGGAATGATGAACAATATCCCATTTATGGTAGAAATGACCAAAGCCATTGTGGATGCTGTTAAATTGCCTGTTACTGTTAAAACCCGCCTTGGATGGGACGATAATTCAAAGTATATCGTCGACATTGCCGAGCGTCTGCAGGATACCGGGATAAAAGCACTTACCATACATGGCCGAACAAGGGCTCAGCTTTATACAGGAAAGGCCGACTGGACTCTAATTGGCGAAGTCAAAAATAATACCAGGATGAAAATTCCGGTAATAGGTAACGGCGATATTACCAGTCCGGAGATTGCCAAAGAAATGTTCGACCGATATGGTGTCGATGGAATTATGATAGGAAGGTCTACTTACGGTCGTCCATGGATATTCAAAGAAATCAAATATTATTTGAATACGGGTGAAAAAATGGTTCCTTTAACCATCCGCGAAAAAGTTGATCTGGCAAAAGCACATCTTCAAAAATCTTTTGAAATTAAGGGAACTCCGGTAGGTATTTTTGAAATGCGCCGTCATCTTACGAATTATTTCAAAGGATTGCCAAATTTTAAAGAAACACGGATGAAACTTGTAACTTTAATGGATATGAACGAACTTTTCGAAATTTTGGAACAAATTGCTTTACGATACGACGGATTTGAATCTTCCGGATCCGAGGTCGAAGAAGCTATATTATGAAACTGTTGTGATAATTACCCGCTTATTAAAGATTCTGCTAACTATAATTGTTTGTTTTTTTGCTTTACCTGCAAAAAATCAGATAAGTAGGGCAATTACACCTGTGTTAACTTCCGATCCCAGTGATTTTGGAGGTCGGGTAAATTGTTTATTTCAGGACAAGACAGGATTTATCTGGATTGGCAAAGAAACCGGATTGTTCAGGTACGATGGCTATCAGTTAAAAACTTTTCACTATAATAATTCTGATACCTCAAGCATTGGAAATGATAATATTCAGTGCATCGCAGAAGATGCAAAAGGAACTTTGTGGATTGGCACAAAAGGTGGCGGACTAAATCGTTACAACAGAAAATTCAGCAACTTCACACGTTATAATCACAACGAAAGTAACCCAGCATCGATAGCATACAATGAAGTTTTTACTTTGCTTCCCGATTCCATAGGAAATTTATGGATAGGAACCGATGGCGGAGGTCTGGATTACTTTGACATTAACAAAGGCAGGTTCATCCATTTCAAACAGGATGACAGCGGTTTGATCAGCAACAAAATTCTGGCAATTCTGCCTGACAAAAAGGGTAACTTATGGCTTGGCACCTGGGATGGCGGTTTGCATTTTATGGATATAAAAACAAAGAAAATAATCCATATCGGCAGAAATAACAAGGAAGTATTTGGCAACAGAAAAGCAGGAACTATTAACATTTTTAAAATTGCAGAGCAGAAACCGGGAACACTTTTATTGGCCACATGGGGTCAGGGTTTGGTTTCTTATAACACTATTAATGAAACTTTTAAAGAGAGAATTTCAAAATCAATAGCCAATTTCAGAGATGTAAAAATTGATGAAAGTAACAATGCCTGGGTTGCTTCATCGTCTGGTTTATTTTTTCTCCCTTTTAAGTCAGATCATTATTCTCCCGTAACGGATAATTCCGGTTTATTTGACAACGCTTCCGCCCTGCTTTTCGATCGTACTTCAACATTATGGTTAGGAAGTGAAGATGGCTCAGTAGGAAAGATCAATTCTTTTAAAAAGAAATTTAACTCCTTTCCGGAAACGGAATTAAGCGGCAATGTGATCACTTCTATTGCAACCGACTATAAAACTGAGGAATTGCTTGCAGGTTTTAAAAATAAATTAGCGGTTATTAATTCAACTACCTTAAACTCTGAGATATTAACTGGTCCTTACACGGATTTGGTATCAGCTATCTTCTTAGGCGATCAAATATTAACAGCTTCCTCCGACGGATTAGCCCTATTAAATTCTAAAAAAAAGAAATTCACCAAAATAAATTTGGATTCTAGCCTAAGTGGTCGCCAGATCTGGACCATATATCCCGACAGTGATTCTTCGTTTTGGGTGGGAGCATTGGGAGTGGCTTATTATTTAGTAAAACAGGGTATCGGCTTGAAAATAGCTCGAATACTTCCCACAGGCCAAAAAAATGGTCTTACACATAGTCATTACCCTGCATGCTTTTTAAAAGATAAAAACGGCAATTTATGGATTGGAACTTTTGGTGGTGGCCTAAACATGTTAAGTAAAGATCAGAAGTTCGTTTACTTTGAGCATCATGAAAACAATACATCGTCAATTTCCGACAATTTTGTGGAATGTCTTCTGGAAGATAGCAAAGGCAACATCTGGATAGGAACACATAATGGTCTGGACTGTTACAATGCAACAGCCAACACTATTAAACATTATAATCTTTCCGCGGGTTTACAGAATAACTGGATTGCATCAATTGAGGAAGATCTTCACGGAAATATCTGGGTTAGTACCCACGACGGTATTTCCTGTATAAAAAAGAACGGAACAACTTTTAATTATGATACCGACGATGGCCTTCCTTCGAATTATTTTTTACCCCGGGCTTCATCAAAATTAAGAAACGGACAATTGTGGTTTGGTTCCAACAGAGGTCTTGTGTTATTCCATCCGGATAGCATTCAGGTAAATCCTTTCTTGCCGGAAATTGTAATAACAGATTTCAGTATAAACAATCAATCGATTCAGCCTGGTAATCTCTCACCGCTTGCGACAAATATTGAATTATGCAATTCCATCACCTTAAACAAAGAGCAATCTTCTTTTTCATTCCAGTTTGTGGCATTGAATTATTTTAATGCAAAAAAGAACAAATACAAATACATCCTCAAAGGGTACGATAAACAATGGCATCTCGCCGGCACAAACCGGAAAGCTGAATACTCAAACGTGCCTCCGGGAAAATACATATTTTCGGTTATTGCTGCCAACAACGATGGAATATGGTCGTCCAAAGAAAAATCTATAAGCGTGATTATTACAGGTCTCTCTTCAAAAAAACTGATTGCTGCAATTATCTTACTTCCTATTATAGTGGTAGTTATTTTACTGATTTTAAGAAAATACAGGAAGAAAAAGCTTCTAATTATTGAAGAAACAGAACCCGGTATTAAAAAGCTCTCTCCTCCAACCTATCTCGAAGTAAATCCGAGCGAAATAATTACCGACTCACCCGAACAAGCTTTCTTGCAAAAACTACTAAAAGCCGTAGAAGAGAATTTATCGGACTCCGAATTTGGCGTAGACGAATTATGCTACAAGATATGTATTAGCAGGTCGCAGTTATACAGGAAAATACATGCTATCACAGGTTTATCAGTTACTGAATTTATAAAAGAAGTAAGATTAAAGCGGGCAGCCCAGTTTTTGAAACAAAAGCCGGATAATATTTCGGAAATTGCTTACAATGTTGGGTTTAACGATCCTAAATATTTCAGTAAGTGCTTTAAACAGAAATTTGGCATGTCTCCGGCACGATACATAACCGATCATGAACAATTATTACCCCCAGAATGAGACAATATTCTACCTGATTCTACCTTGTTAAAGATAATTTTGATTGAAAGAAGTTTCAAGTGAATACTTCATTCTTTCAAAATATTTCTTTATGAATGGTATAATTTTCGATATTCAAAAATTTGCTTTACACGACGGTCCCGGTATTCGAACGGTAGTTTTTTTGAAAGGCTGCCCTTTTAATTGTGTTTGGTGCTGTAACCCCGAGTCGATAAATCCCGAACCTCAATTAGGTTTCGATGAAAATAAATGCATCGGTTGCAGTTTGTGTATTGCAGAATGCCCAACGAAAGCATTAAATAAAACATGCGAAAAGATCATTGTAAATTTCGAGTCGTGCACAGCATGCGGCAATTGCATTGATCACTGTTCAAAAAATGCACTCAAAGTTTATGGATATGAGACCGATACAGCTTCTGTTTTAAAAGAAGTGATGAAAGACGCTGATTATTACCGGAATTCAGGTGGTGGATTAACATTATCGGGTGGAGATCCTTTGTTTCAGTTCGATTTTGCTTTTAGCATATTATCGGAAGCCAGAGCTTTGGGTCTAAACACCTGTGTGGAAAGCGAAGGATTCGGGACTATTGATCAGTTCAGGAAATTGCTTCCGTTAGTCAACCACTTCTTTTTCGATTATAAAATTACAAATGATGCTTTGCATAAAAAATATACAGGTGTTTCCAACAGCGTAGTTCTGGAGAATCTGAATTTTCTTGTTTCCAATAATGCTGATATTACGCTCCGATGTGTGCTCATTCCCGGCATTAACGACAACGACGAGCATTTCAGAGCAATTGCAGATATCAGTAATAAGTATCCTTCCATAAAAGCGGTAGAAGTAATGCCTTATCACGACTACGGTTCCGGAAAATACAAGCAGATAGGAAAAACTCTTTACCCAATCGATTCAAAAGCAGTTACCCCGAAACTAGCAATGCAATGGATCAACAGAATGATTGAGTTGGGTTGTAAAAATGTGAGAAGAGGTTAAATAATGATCATCCAGTAAAAACTATATAAAACATAAAACTATGAAAATTACTAACTCCCAACCTAAGGAAATTACCAGGAGAAATTTCATATCTCTTACGGCCAAAGGAATTATCATTTCTGCAGTGTTGCCTTCCGTTTTGGCAAAAGCCGCACAATTGGGTTCCGGATCAATCTTTCCTCAGAAAAATGTAAACAAATTTTTACTTGATTCTAATCTATTGATCGACAGGCTTAAACATTTTACCGATACTTATAAAAAACATGTTTCTTCGCACATTGCGATTAAGGAAGTAGAATGTCTGAAAGTACAATATCCTCATTTCTTCTGCGATATTCAGGATGTTGATCTTTTTGTAGGAAGAGAACTTAAACCTGCTATTGGATTTGCTCCTCAGGCCGATGGATTTGGTTATTATATGAACGATATAAAAATCAAAAATCTCATAGAAAATGGTGAGCTCACGGAAAAAAATAAAAGAACAGCGGCTGAGCTTTTACAGTTTTGGACAACAGAAACGAGTCAGGCTAAAACGCAAGCTGCCTATACCGACAGCATGAAAAAAGCATTTTGGTCGGAAGAGTGGATGGATGCTCCCATTATAGGTGCACCACTTTATCGCATGTCGGGTACACAGTGCGATTTCGACAAACTTTGTCGTTTAGGCATGGAAGGTTTGAGAGCGGAAATTGTGACTTACAAAAAGAATTGTGATAAACACAGCGACGCATTTCAACTCTATACCGGAATGGAAAAAGCACTTGATTTATTTGAGGAAGTAGCTCTGTTTTATGCTGATCAGGCCTCTGCACAGGCAAAAACAGCTACAACAAATCGTAAAAAAGAGCTACTTACAATGGAAAAGGTGCTGCGGAAAATTGCCATTCATAAACCGGAAACTTTCAGAGAAGCTGTTCAGTTGATGTTCTTGTATGCCGACATTTGCGGAACCATTAACTACGGCAGAATGGACGAATACCTAGGCGATTTTTATGTAAACGACATCAATAAAGGCAATATTGATGAAGAAGAAGCTATTCGTTTATTAAGCAATCTCTGGGTACTTATCGATGCTAAAGGCAATATCTGGGACTCCCGTGTGATAGTAGGAGGGAAAGGACGCAGAAATGAAGAAAATGCTGACAGATTCGCACTTATAGCGATGGAAACGACAAAAAGAGTCAAAGGTATCGTTCCTCAGTTTACACTTCGTTTTTATAAGGAACAGAATCCCATTTTATATAAAACCGCGCTGGATGTAATCGGCACAGGGAATCCGTATCCTATGATTTATAACGATGAAGTAAATATCCCATCGGTTATGAATGCTTTTCAGGTTCCTTACGAAGAAGCTGTTCATTACCTTCCATATGGATGCGGGGAATACATATTATATCACCGGAGCGTGGGAACACCTAGCGGTGTAATTAATCTATTACAAGCACTATCTGTTACTTTGCATAAGGGAATTTGTCCCGTTAACCAAAGGCCTATTGGCGTCGATGCCTCTCAACTTGGCAATTTCGAAACATTCGATAATTTGCTGGATGCATATAAAAAGAACGTCGAATATTATGTGGAACACCTTGCTCATCAGGAAAAACTGGAATATGATATTGCCGGACAAGTTGCACCGTTTCTATTTCTTAGTATGGTTTTCGACGACTGCATAAAAAATGGTAAAGGCATTTTTGGAGGCGGAATCCGTTATTTAGGCGGCACATTGGAAAGTTATGGAAACACCAACACTGCAGATAGTCTTACAGCTATTAAAAAACTTGTATACGAGGAAAAGAAATTTACTCTTGACGAACTGGTTAAAATGCTGGATACCAATTTTGAAGGATATGATCGGGAACATAAAATGCTTCTGAACGCTCCAAAATATGGCAACGATGACGATTATGCCGATTCCATTAAAGTAGAAGTCGATCGGCATATTTGTACTGTTACGAGAAATATGAACCAAAAAGCAGGATTACACTCATATCTCATTGTAATTATAAACAACAGCGCCAATACTACCATGGGATTAAAAACTGCCGCTACACCTGATGGTCGTAAAGCTTTTACTTACATGGCCAATGCCAATGCACCAACAGGTGGTGCCGATAAAAACGGAGTAACTGCATTTCTGAATTCTATTGTTAAACCTGATACTCATATTCATGCGGGATCGGTTCAGAACATGAAATTTTCGAAAGAGATGTTCACCACATACAGAGATAAAACGGAAGCTTTGCTCAAGACCTATTTCGAAAAAGGTGGCCCTCAGTTTATGATCAACTGTATCGGCAGGGACGACCTCGAAAATGCGATGAAAAATCCTGAAAAGTATGCCAACCTCATCGTGAGGGTCGGGGGATTTAGTGCTCGCTTTGTAGAATTACCCATAGATGTTCAACTTGAAATTTTAAGCAGAACCATTTACTAAGCCGAAGTGAAAAATTGGTTGATATTCCGGGTAAGACTTGCAGCATTGTTTCTTGGCTTTTTCTCAGCATTTGTCCAGTATTTATTATTGGGCGAATTCCTGAAAGTATGGGGCGATAAAGAATGGGTTGTTGGCGTTGTGTTGTTTTCGTGGATATTTCTTTCGGGAACAGGAAGCTACTTTGCAGTGTATTTTGAAAAATTTAAAAGGCCATTGCAGTTTATGTTTTATGGATTTCTGCTTCTTTCATGCGCACCATTCATATCCTGGCTAATGATTCATCATTTGGAATCAGTATTCGCTTTGAATTCGCATACAATCAACTATACTTCCCTATTTCTTTCATTGCTGATATTTTCGCCTGTCTGTCTTTTAAATGGAATATTGTTTTCGATTGTTTCACAAGCCTTTACTGTTAAATTGGCTATTTCAGGAAATTATGCTATTGAATCAATTGGTACTATTTTAGCTGGTCTGTTGGCAATTTTATTATTTAATGTGAAGGATTTTACATTGAATGCTTTGCTGTTGTCAGGGTTATTATCAGTTGGAACTGCCTTACTTATTGCATTTTCTTCAATGGGCTTTATAAAGTCCGTTATTCCTGGTATTGTAGCAATAGCATTACTTTCTTCATTGTGGGTTTTGTCTTATGAAAATAATGTCAATCCTTCTCATTACAGTCCGGATAAAAATGAACAATCTGTTTCATTTCCAACAAACACATTATCAGCAAATTATTCAACTACAATTTCAACAGAAGAAAGCTTCCATAAACCGGTATTCAGGGCACAAAAATTTGGGTTTTCAAATATTACTGTGACATTGAAAGGAGATTTTTTTAAGATGTTCTCAGGCTTAATTTTACCTTTTCTTCTTATAGGGCTTTTTATTGTTTACTTCAGAAAGCTCAAAACTACAGGCCGCTCTATCTTTATTGCCGGGTTTTCATGCATGGCAATGGAGTTGATCGTAATAACGCTTTTTAAAAGCTCTTATGGAGGAACTTATAAATCCTCAGGTATCATCTTTAGCATATTCATGGCCGGAATGGTTCTGGGATATAGGTCCAAATTATCTGAAAAATGGAACCGAAAACAAAGTTTCAGGAAAATACTATTGCTACTGGCTTTTTTAAGTTCTGCAATTTTCATTGAGTTGAGCATTTATAATCACAGCCTCGCATTATCACTCTGGTTTATTTTAGGTTTGATAATTTCAGGATTTTGCTTTTCCTATTTCACAGGTTTACTTATTACCATAGGCGTTCAACTGGAGGAAGGAAGTATCGGGAAAATAGTATCTTCAACCTATGGAGCTGATATGCTGGGAGCCTCTGTGGGAGCATTGCTGGTTTCATCTTTTCTTTTACCATTAATCGGCCCACACATTGTATGCTTAATTATTGGAACGCTGCTGATTATTAGCGCCCTTAACTTTAGCCTGGCAAAATGAAAAGGAGAAATTTTTTAAAAAGCAGTTTGGCAGGTCTGGGTTGGATAAGCACAGGCTATGCTTTTGGAAATTCTTCAAACTTAATGTTTACAGAGCCGGGTAAATTCACCTGCGAAGCCTTATACTATAAAGTTACTCCGCATGGAATTAAGTGCAATTTGTGCCCACACAACTGCAACGTTAACGAAATCAGGCCGGGTAATTGCCGAACAAAAACGGTGAAGAATGGCAAATTGATTTCGTCAGCATTTGGAAACCCTTATTATGTGAAGCAAGAAACTCCCGAAACCGAAAATTTATATCATTTTCTACCTGGAGAAAAAATTCTGGCAATTGGCACTGCCGGTTGCAATCTCTCCTGCGATTATTGCAATGTTTATAATATTTCGCAAAAAAATCCGGAAGAAATTTCATCCTCTCCATTGTTTCCCCAACAGGTTATTGAAATGTGCCTTGCAAAAGGATATAAGGGAATTGCATACACTTACACTGAACCAGTCGCCTTTTTCGAATATATGCTTGCAACAGCAAAGTTGGCGCGTAATAAGGGCCTGAAAAACATAATGGTTTCGAATGGATATGTCAATGAAGCACCTCTTCGCGAAATTGCCCGGTATCTTGACGCAGCAGTTATAAGCGTTAAAGCTTTCAGCGATGCTACCTATCAGAAACTTACCACTGGTTCAATTTTTCCGGTTTTCAATACTATAAAGATTTTAAAAGAACTGAATATCTGGACGGAGCTAACTCATGTGTTGGTTGCAGGGAAAACCGACAATTTTGAGCTTCTCGAAAAAATGTTTATCTGGATGAAAGAAAACAACTTCGAAAATGTCCCCTTCCACCTTATGAAAATGGAGCCCAAATACAGAATGAGCCAAGCTGAAGTTACTCCGGATGCTTTATTAAAACTTGCTTCTGATGTTGCAGCATCGGTAAAATTACCATTTGTATATTCAGAAAATCAGCGAAATACAATTTGTTCCAACTGTAAAGGAGTCATAGTTGAAAGAAAAGATTTTAAAATTCAAATATTAAGAGTGAAGGGCGGTAATTGTAATTTCTGCGGAAGCAAAATCGCAGGGGTTTGGCATTAAGCAAGAATTCTTCTATTGTGTTGTTTACAAAAATTACTATTTTTGAGCAAACAACTGCAATCATATGACTTCCAACTTATCAGTAGGTACCCGCATTGATCACGACCGCTATGGTGAAGGTGTAATTGGCAAAGTAAACATGGTGAGTTACGATATTTATTTTGCCCGTGGCGGGAAAGTGGAAATCCTGAAATCAAATAAAGATTTTAAAGTGCTTGAACAACCTGATAGCGATGCTCCCGTGGTAAATATCGATGTTGAGTCCATTCAGGCTTTGCTGGTTCAAACACTTGATAAATTCGGAATGCTTCAGGAAGTGGTACCTTTGGGCGAAAAATATATCGGCGGAAAATTGCTCATACAACCTGCAAATCCATCGCTTGCTCCGAAGGAAATTCCTATTGAAGCATTCTTCCATAAAATTGTGATGTTGCGGGACAGGCTTCGGGTGCTGGAACAAAATATCAACAGTCATCCGAAACTTTCGGACGAAGAAAAAGTAGACCTTCAGCAGTATATTACCAGGGTTTATGGAAGTCTGACTACCTTTAACATTCTTTTCAAGAATAAAGAACAATATTTTGTTGGGGCTGGTGTTGAAAAATAAGTTTATTGTTTCTTTTTAACATGAGGATAATCGAGCGTATAGTGCAATCCCACACTTTCTTTTCGTGCCTGGGCGCCTTTTATTACGAGGTAGCCGGTATTGATCATGTTTCTTAATTCAAGCAGCTTAATTGACAAAGTTGAGCGAACATATAAGTTTTCTGTCTCTTCATAAATAATTTCCAACCGGTCCATTGCCCTTTTTAAACGAAGGTTGGAACGCACTATCCCCACATAATTGGTCATTATTTGCTGCATTTCCTTATAACTTTGGGTTATGAGAACCATTTCTTCCGGGTGGGTAGTTCCTTCATCGTTCCAATGGGGAATACTTGTTGGTGTTGAGTAGTTTTTGATAAATTTAAGCGCATGCTTTGAAGCCTTTTCAGCAAATACTATGGCTTCAAGCAAAGAATTAGATGCAAGCCTGTTTGCCCCATGAAGTCCGGTGCCGGAACATTCACCCAAAGCGTATAGCCGGTTGATTGTGCTTTCTCCGTTTTTGTTTACACGTATGCCCCCACATTGAAAATGTGCCGCAGGAACAACAGGAATCATATCTTTGGTGATATCAATTCCTATGCTTTTGCATTTTTCATAAATATTGGGAAAATGATTCTTTAAAGCTTCAGGATCTAAATGTGAAGCGTCAAGATAGACATGATCATCGCCTCTCACTTTCATTTCGTTGTCCATTGCACGTGCCACTATATCGCGGGGTGCAAGTGAGCCTCTTGGATCATATTTATTCATTAATTCTTTGCCGTCGAGTGTTCGGAGTATTGCTCCAAAACCCCGCATGGCTTCTGTAATGAGAAATGAAGGTCTTTCCGAAGGCAAAAATAATGAAGTTGGATGAAACTGAATAAATTCCATATTATCAATAATCCCTTTAGCCCGATAAACCATGGCTACACCATCGCCAGTGGCAATGATCGGATTAGTGGTTGTGGTGTAAAGATTTCCCGCACCACCGGTTGCCATTACTGTTACTTTGGCTAAAATCGACATTGTTTTTCTGCCTTCCGGATCGAAAATGTATGCACCGTAGCATTCAATATCAGTATTATAACGTTTTACCAAATGTCCCAGATGATGTTGGGTTATTATTTCAACAGCAAAATGGTTTTCAAGAATTTGAATATTTGGATGATTTCTGGCCTTAACTGTTAATGCACGTTGGATCTCGTAGCCCGAAATGTCTTTATGGTGAAGAATTCTATGTTCACTATGTCCGCCTTCCCTGGCAAGATCGAAAGTTCCATCAGATTTTTTATCAAATTCGGCACCCCATTTAATCAACTGATCTATCTGCTGTGGGGCTTCTTCAACTACCATTTTTACAACACTTAAATCGCATATTCCGTCACCCGCAATCAGTGTATCTTCCACGTGTTTTTCGAAATTATCGGGGGCGTAAGTTACAGAAGCAATCCCCCCTTGAGCATAACGCGTGTTCGTTTCATCGACACTTGTTTTGGAAACTATGATTACTTTACCATGATCGGCAACTTTTAATGCAAAACTTAATCCTGCCAGTCCCGAACCAATTACCAGAAAATCTACTTTTCGTTGCATGAATATTAGCTACAATTATACTCCAAACCTACGTGAAATTTGGGATAATCGCAAACCCAACTATTGTTCTGCTTAATATTCTTATTGTTCTTCAATTAGTTAACGAATGTTAAAATTGTATACAAATGATACACCTGTGTCCCTTTTCGTTATAATTTTTTAATATTCATTCAGTTGGAACAGAGTTATAACTATCAGATAATTAATTTTATAAGAAACGTGGCATTTAGCTTGATAAATGGTTAGGGTAATCATTTCAAATATCAACCATAAAAAAATTAAACAATGAAAACATTAAAATCAATTTTTGTTATATCAGCCATGTTATTGGTGTCAGGATATACATTTGCAACAGGAAAGGGTCCAGGTTCAAGCGATGTTAATAGTACCGTGAGAGAAAAAATTGCGACAGCCATTGGCACAGCCGATATTAAAGGCCATGGACAGATAGTTTTAAAATTTGGAGTAGATGAAAAAAATAATCTACAGATTTTAAACATCGAGGGCAATGATAAAATGTTATCCAAAGCTGTTAAAGAAGCTCTTGCAGGAGCTAAGATCGTTTTTCCAAAAGGTAGTACAGGAACTTATAAGATTAAAGTTTTTGTGAATGAAAATGCTGAATTCTTTTCATATAATGCAGTCCGCGATCAGGTATATTCTGCAGTCGATCAATTGAAACCACTTTCTGAAGAAACCGTAAAGATTAAATTCCGCGTAATTAATCCTTCTACTGTTAAGGTTCTGAAAGCTGAATGTTCCGATGCCAAATTAGCCCAGCAGGTTAAAAAAGCTATAGAAAGCCAGGAAATTAATGTTCCAAAGGAATTATCAGGCGACTATACAATTGCAATTACATATAAATAATCTCTTATTCAATTGAATAAAAAGCCTGACGGGTTTCCTGTCAGGCTTTTTATTTGTGTTTTAGGGTAATTTCAGATGTTTCATGTTTTATTTACTTTGATGGTTTGGTTTTCGGAACAACTATGTTTCTGTTTGCAAAACAGGTGCGTTTCTTATACATTTGCAAGCAATTCAATTTTTAAAATTATTTAATACATTCAGGAATGGCAAACGACGATCTTTTCAAGAAACTTATTTCACATGCCAAAGAATATGGGTTTATTTTTCCTTCCAGCGAAATTTATGATGGATTAAGCGCTGTTTACGATTATGGGCAATATGGTGTTGAGCTTAAAAATAATATCAAAAAATATTGGTGGGATTCCATGGTTCTTCTTCATGAAAATATCGTGGGTATCGATTCCGCAATCTTTATGCATCCTACTATTTGGAAAGCATCGGGCCATGTCGATGCCTTTAATGATCCTTTAATCGATAACAAAGATTCTAAAAAAAGATACCGTGCTGATAATCTGATTGAAGATTATATTCAGAAACTGGAAGAAAAGATTGAAAAGGATGTAGAAAAAGCTGCTAAAAGGTTTGGCGACAAATTCGATGTAACTTTATATCGTACCACGAATCCCAAAATTCTGGAAATTGCCAATGAAATTGATACTGTACGACAGAGAATGGTTAAAGCTCTCAATGATAGCGATCTGCAAGAGGTGAAACAGATAATTGTCGATTGCGAAATTGTTTGCCCTGTTTCCGGCACCAGAAACTGGACAGATGTTCGTCAGTTTAACCTGATGTTCGATACAAAGCTTGGCTCTGTTACCGATGAAGCCAACACTATCTATCTTCGACCAGAAACAGCCCAGGGGATTTTTGTAAATTTCCTGAATGTTCAGAAATCGGGCCGTATGAAAATTCCATTTGGAATAGCTCAGATAGGTAAGGCTTTCCGAAACGAAATTGTTGCCCGTCAGTTTATCTTCCGTATGCGTGAATTTGAGCAGATGGAAATGCAGTTTTTTATACAGCCAGGCACAGAGATGAACTGGTTTAAATTCTGGAAAGATCTTCGCATGAAATGGCACAAGAGCTTAGGTTTAGGCGACAACAAACATCGTTACCACGATCATGATAAACTGGCCCATTATGCAAATGCCGCTACTGATATAGAGTTCGAATTCCCATTTGGTTTTAAAGAAGTGGAAGGAATCCATTCCCGCACCGATTTTGACTTGAGCAGCCATCAAAAATTTTCGGGCAAAAAGCTAAGTTATTTTGATCCTGAAAGAAACGAAAGTTATATTCCATATGTCATTGAAACATCAATTGGTGTAGATAGAATGTTTCTGTGTATCCTTGCCAATGCTTTTACCGAAGAAAAAATTAAAAAGGAAGATGGCACAGAAGACGAACGGGTGGTATTAAAAATTCCTGCTGCTCTTGCTCCTGTTAAACTGGCTATTTTCCCGCTTGTTAAAAAAGATGGATTATCGGAGAAAGCTCGTGAAATACACAATACTTTGAAGTTCGATTTTAACTGCCAGTACGAAGAAAAAGACACCATTGGGCGCAGATATCGTCGCCAGGATGCTATTGGTACTCCATATTGTATAACTGTTGACCACCAAACTTTAGAAGACAACACAGTAACCCTGCGTTTCCGTGACACTATGCTGCAGGAACGCGTTCCTGTTACCAATCTCCGTGAAATTATCGGTGAAAAGGTGAATATCAGGACGCTGCTTCAGAAACTGGTGTAATGAAAAAGGTTCTCATTATCACTTATTACTGGCCTCCAGCGGGTGGTTCGGCTGTTTTCCGCTGGCTTAAATTTTCAAAGTATTTACGGGATTTTGGTTGGGAACCAATTATCTATACCGCTGAAAATGGTGAATATTCCGAATTGGATCTTTCGAATGAAAAGGATATTCTAAAAGATATTAGCATCTTAAGACAGCCTATCTGGGAACCGTATATGTTCTATAAGAAATTTATCGGACAAAAAAAATCAGAAAAAGTAAGTGTTGGTTTTCTAACTGAAAGAAAAAAACCCAAACTGGCCGAAAAAGTTGCGGTTTGGATCCGGGGTAACTTTTTTATTCCTGATGCCAGGAAATTCTGGATTAAACCTTCGGTAAAATTCCTCAAAAAATATTTGAAGGAAAACCCTGTTGATGCTATTATCTCGTCCGGGCCACCTCATAGCATGCACTTGATTGCACTTCGATTAAAAAAAGATCTGGAAATTCCCTGGATAGCTGATTTTCGCGATCCATGGACAAATATCGATTTTTATCCGGAGCTTTTACTCACCTCAATGGCTGATCGAAATCACCATAGGCTTGAAAAATCGGTAGTCACCACAGCCGATTGTGTTGTTACAGTTGGTAGCAAAATGACTGAAGAATATAAACTGCTTGGAGGCAAGTGGGTTGAAACAATTACCAATGGTTTTGACACTTCAGATTATGATAATAAAAGCGTAGATTTGGACAAAGAATTTACACTAGCGCATTTTGGAACAATCAATAAGGCCCGCAATCCCATTGTGCTTTGGGAAGCGCTTAAGCAGCTCATAAATGAAAACCCTGAACTCGGTAAATTTCTAAAATTGAAATTTATCGGGAGAGTGGATACTTCCGTTTTAAGCTCATTAAAGGAATTCGGATTGTTATCCTATCTTGACAAAGCCGAATTTATACCACATAACCAAGTAGTTATCAAAGAACGTCAGTCTCAACTTCTGCTTCTCCTGATTAACAATTCACCCAATGCCGAAGGGATACTAACAGGAAAGATTTTTGAATATCTGGCTGCCAACCGCCCTATTGTTGCCATAGGTCCTCCAAAAGGTGAAGTGGCAGACATTCTGAAAGAAACAAATGCTGGTGATATCGCTGGTTTTGATGAGGTATCAAAGCTAAAGAATATCATTCACAATTATTTTCAGCATTACAGGAATTCCACTTTGAATGTTAATACTGATAATATCAATGCTTATTCCCGATTCGAGCTTACACGGAAGATGTCACAAATATTAGATAAGCTAACCTAACGTGGACAAATTTGAACTACTTACATCAAACTGACGTTAACTTAACTGGTTTTACCAACAAGTCGTATTTTTTGATTTTATTCTTACTTGCTATTTGGCATTGTTTTTGAATAATCTCTAGGTTCCCTAACTAATAATCATCGATTTATGAAAACAAAAATATTATTGATCACAATAATGGCTTTTTGTGCTGTAAATACTTTTGCATTTAATAGCCGGCTGCCAATCAAATATGGAAAAATTTTGGCTGAGGACATGCAAATGAGCTCATATAAACCTGATCCTTCTGCCCCGGCAGTAGTTTTGTGCGATTACGGAACTGTTCGGGTAGGCCCAAGGACTGAATACACCCGGCATGTTCGTATAAAAATTCTGAGTGAAGCAGGATTAAAATATGCCCGGGTCGAAATACCTTTCAGATCGTATAATCACTACGATGATATTCAAGGACTAAAAGGTCAGACTTTTAATTATGATGAAAAAGGCAGGCTTGTAAAAACAAAAATTTCTGGTTCCGATTTTAAGGAAGTTAGCATTGATAGCAAAAATCGTAAAATGGTTTTTACACTGCCAAATGTAAAAGTTGGCTCGGTTATCGAATATAAGTACACCATTGTTTCACTTGATTTGGTTAAACTTCGCAATTGGTATTTTCAATCGACTATTCCCACCATCTGGAGTGAATACAGGCTGAGTGTACCTTTTAAATTGAATTATCTGGTTACTTATGAGAAAGGGAAACCTTTGAGCTATGAGGATCAAAAAGGTATTTCTGATAAAATACAATGGCTTTACAACAATAAATTAAAACAGATACATTTTGGATTGTCTGATCAGGATGGTTTGTTATATGATTCTCCATCGGGTGCTGTTTCTGTAAATTTTGTCCGCGATAAAACAATGCGCTATGTGATGAGAAACATGCCTGCACTAAAAATAAAAGAAGGAACCCCAATGGCAGATGCAAGTCAGCAGGTTAAAGTTCATCTTTACAGAGCCGAAGGTCTCTTCCCATATTATTACGATTATATTCTCGAAACTGCCAATGAGGAATTTGATAATTGGGATTTATCGGATATGAAGATGAACCGCAACAGAAGAGGGTATATTGTATATTGGTTGCCTACCTGGGAAGAAATGAACAAAAAATGGCTAAAAAGTAACGATCTGGGACTTCGGCTTATTAAAGCTTTTGATTATAAACCCATGCTGGACAAAGCGCTTCAAAATAATGCTGCTGGTGAACAGTTGGCTCGCAATATTTATGAAGTTGTAGTTCAGAATATAAAATGGAACGGCGAATATGGGATCTATGCCAATAAAGATTTTGATAAGGTAATTAAAAAACAGGAAGGTACCGGGCCGGATATGAACATGATCATGGCATTCCTTCTTAAACGTGCAGGTTTTTCAACTGATCTGGTTTTAGTGAAAACAAAGGACAAAGGTCGCTTGGAAAATATTTATCCTGAAAAAGATCAATTTAACCATGTAGTAGTTCAATTGGTGATTGACAATAAAGTTTATTTTCTGGATGCTACCGGTCAGAACCCATCTTTTGGTACTTTACCCGCCAATGTTACCGGAACTGAAGGATGGTTACTCCGCAATGATAACTATGGCTGGGTTAGCCTTGATGGTGCAAATAACTCCTCACAGACTACTTCACTATAACTGGTTAAACGGCGTTTTTGACTCTGTGGTTCTCTGTGTATTCCTCTGTGAAACTCTGTGTAATAAAAAGTTTCACAGAGTTTCACAGAGTTTTTTGACAATCTCTTTTGTATATAAAGATGCAAATTGTGATCTCTAATTATTTTCTAAAATCTTTAACAGTTCATCTAATTTGGGAGTAAGGATTATTTCGGTACGACGGTTCTTTTGTCGTGCTTGTGTAGTCTTTAACTTATCAACTGGTAAATATTCACCTCTTCCGGCGGCTGTAAACCTTACCGGATCGATTTTTCCATTTTCGAGTAAAATACGCACTACTGCTGTCGCCCGTTTCGCGCTTAAATCCCAGTTATCTTTTACTGAAGCATCGGCTTTATAAGGAACATCGTCAGTGTGGCCTTCGATAAGAACATTAATATCAGTGTTTTGCTCCAATACTTTGGCTAATTTTTTAAGGGCAGTTATTCCATTAGGTTCTACCACAAAGCTTCCTGATTTAAACAATAGCTTTTCGTCGAGCGAAACATAAACTTTGCCATTCTTGATGTTTACCGATAACCCATTATTTTCAAATCCTAACAAAGCGGAAGAAACTTTACTTTTTAAGGCAGCAACGGCCGAATCTTTGCGATTTAAAACCGATTGTAACTCTTTCAGCTTTTCGTTGCGTTTCTCTAATTCAAATTGCATGGTTTCCAGGTTCCGCTTTTTCTCATTCAACAATTGTTCAGCAATTTTAAGCTGGTCTTCTCGTTTTTGTAAATCGGTTTGAGTAGACTGAAGTTGCGACAAAAGTTTTGAATTCTCACGGGCACTTCCTTTAACTATATTGTCCTGGGCGCTTTGTAATTCATCGTACTGGCTTTGCAGTTTTCTGAGATCTTTTTCCGATTGCCGTAAAGTTTCATACCGTCTTAGAGAATCTGAAATCATTTTCTTTCTGTCCTGTTCGCATCTTTCAAGGTTTGAAACAAGTTCCCTGTTATCTACCTGAAGTTTTTCAAGATCAGTCTTTAGCCGTGCTTTTTGTTCTTCTAAAGTCTGGTTTTGTTTTTTGGTATCACGAAATTTAGTGATTGGAACGCATGCATTCACAAAACTTAGGCATACAAGCAGTAAAATCAGGTTTCTCATAATTATGTATTTTCAGGTTCGAATATTACAAATATAGGAATGACAAAATTATAAACTGAGCCTTCAGAATATTTATTGTAAATAATCTTTGAATTGTGTTTATGTACATATTTTAAATTAATCTACCTGAAATCACATTTTCAACTTAATCAAAAACACTATCTTTGCCGCTTAAAATTTAAAGCTTTATGCCAACACCATCATTTACTTATCAGGAACCTTTTCCACTGGGAGAAGATACTACCGAATATTATCTATTAACAAAAGACCATGTTTCTGTTGCTCATTTCGAAGGCAAGGAAATTTTAAAAGTTGAGAACGAAGGATTAACAAAGCTCGCTAATACTGCTTTTCGCGACGTTTCCTTTTTACTCCGTCCTGCTCATCAGGAACAGGTTGCAGCCGTGTTGAGCGATCCCGAAGCAAGTGAAAACGATAAATATGTTGCACTTACTATGCTCCGTAATGCTGAAGTATCAGCAAAAGGTCAATTACCATTCTGCCAGGATACTGGCACTGCAACAATTGTCGGGAAAAAAGGACAGCAGGTCTGGACTAGTGGAAACGATGAAGAAGCACTTTCGATGGGGGTTTATAAAACCTATACGGAAGAAAATCTCCGCTATTCCCAAACGGTTGCCCTCGATATGTATACTGAAAAGAATACCGGTACGAACCTTCCAGCTCAAATCGATTTATATGCAACCAAAGGCGCTGAATATAAATTTTTATGTGTCACCAAAGGGGGTGGATCGGGAAACAAGACATATTTATTTCAGGAAACCAAAGCTTTACTCAATCCCAAAAGCCTCGAAATATTCCTCATTGAGAAAATGAAATCTCTGGGAACTGCTGCTTGTCCGCCTTATCATATTGCATTTGTAATTGGAGGAACTTCTGCCGAAGCTTGTCTTAAAACTGTTAAACTTGCATCTACAAAATACCTCGATAGTCTGCCAACAACAGGAAATGAGCATGGTCGTGCATTTCGGGATATTGAGCTTGAAAAGAAAATATTGAAAGCCGCCCAGGAAATTGGCTTAGGCGCACAATTCGGAGGTAAATATTTTGCTTACGATGTCCGCATTGTTCGTTTACCACGACATGGTGCTTCGTGCCCAGTGGGAATGGGCGTTTCGTGCTCTGCCGACAGAAACATCAAGGCTAAAATCAACAAAGATGGGATTTGGATTGAAAAACTGGAGCAAAATCCGGGTCGTTTAATTCCGGAGCATCTTCGTGGAGCCGGAGAAGGCGATGCCGTTAAAATCGATCTGAACCGTCCGATGAAGGAGATTTTGGCTGAATTGTCCAAATATCCTGTGGCTACCCGTTTATCGTTAAGCGGGACCATTGTTGTGGGTCGCGATATTGCTCATGCCAAGCTGAAAGAAAGATTAGACAATGGTGAAGGTATGCCGCAATATTTGAAAGATCATCCGATCTATTATGCCGGACCGGCCAAAACTCCGGCAGGAATGCCTTCAGGTTCTTTCGGGCCAACCACTGCTGGCCGTATGGACTCATACGTAGATGAATTTCAGGCTAACGGCGGCAGTATGATCATGCTGGCCAAAGGAAACCGTAACCAGGCAGTAACCGACGCCTGCAAAAAAAATGGAGGATTTTATCTGGGAAGCATTGGTGGTCCTGCAGCTATTTTGGCACAAAATAACATTAAAAAAGTTGAGGTTTTGGAATATCCAGAACTGGGCATGGAAGCCATCTGGAAAATTGAAGTGGTTGATTTTCCGGCATTTATTTTGGTAGATGATAAGGGAAACGACTTTTTCAAGCAATTGAAGCCTCGAGGTTAAATTTAATATTTCAAAAAACAATGCCATATGGTGAAAGCTGTCGGGCATTGTTTAGATTATATCTTATTTCACCCTTCATATTTGTGAAATTCAGTAATTGTCAAAATAATTTAGCTTAGACCCTGTCAAAGGATTTAATCCTCTTATTTGCTTTATTTTAATTTCAATAATCTTCCCATTAACTATAATAAAACTCTGCTTTACTTTCAAATCCATCATATTTAGCATGAACAGGGATTGGTTCGTGCTCGTTAGAATAAAAAAATATGAGAATTCCTAATTATTCATAAATTTTTGGCATTATTAAATATTTTACCAAAGGTTACATTTCTTGTAATTGATTACAAACCTATTAACTCGACATGATTATTATACACGCAGCCATGGCTGTTTAGCCAAAAAAGTTCCATATTTAATATAAAAAATTTGCATCATCGAAATAGGGTTAACTCCTTTTCAAACATCATATGCAAACCTTGAAATCAAAAAAATAATCGTATGAAAAAACTATCTCTTAAAACTCTTCTTGCCTGTTTTGCATTTTTTGTGATGGCATTGAGCCTTCAAGCCCAGCAAACAGCTATTCCGCGCGATACAATGTTTGTGGCAGCCCGCGAAATAATGACTTCTGCACCTTATTGTGCCCTCGTTACTGTTGATGAAACCGGCCAGCCTCAAATCCGTACCATGAACCCATTCCCTCAGGGAAATGATTTTGTAGTTTGGTTTGCCACCTCACGGGTAAGCAGCAAGGTTGCCGAGATGAAAAAAGAACCCCGTGTATGTGTATACTATGCCGATCACAAAGCACCACAGGGTTATGTGAACCTGATTGGAAAAGCAACAGTTATTGATGATAAAGAGTTATTAAAGAAGATGAAAAGGGAATATTGGGAAAATATTCCGAACTGGGAAAATATTTTTGTACTCATAAAAATAGAACCGGTGAAAATGGAGGTAATCAATTACAAGCACGGGGTGAATGGAAATCCCGGGGCGCCGTTTATAGAATTTTAAGGAAAAAAGTACTTTGATACCTAGTGTTAGGTCATCGTAATCTGGTCTTCGACTCCACTCAGACTGACTGTTGAAAGTTAATGAATTGTCACATTGAGCGGAGTCGAAATCCCCCAGCTCGGCGTAACGTCCTCGCTGCGTAGTACCTTTACCGGCCTCAGGCCACTCATATTTGCCTTTCATATTTATTCAATTTCGGCAGCCGCTACTGATCGTGCCCGGTAAGCCGAAAAACTATTGAGCCCAAAAATGGCCAGCGCAATCCATACACAGCAGAACCCGATAAACTGTTTAATTGTAAAAATTTCATGGTATACCAGGATCCCAATTAAGAACTGAATGGTAGGGGCTATATATTGAAGTATTCCGATAAAGGAAAGCGGGATTCGTTTGGCTGCCGATGCAAACATCAATAGGGGAATCGTTGTTACCAGTCCTGTTCCTAATAATAATAGATTAATCCCCAAACTTTGGTGAAGAAATGCTCCATTTCCTGCATGTTCTGAAAATAAAAGATAGGCAACGGCTGGAATTAATAAGATTACAGTTTCGAGTGTTAAACCATGAAGAGATCCAAGGGGTGCAATTTTCTTAACGGCACCATAAACTGCAAATGAGAAGGCAAGCGTTAATGCAATCCAGGGCAGCGAGCCCTGTGCAATGGTAAGGTAAATTACTCCGATAGCAGCAATTCCTATGGGTATCCATTGCCATAAACGCAATCGCTCACGAAAAAATAGTACCCCAATTAAAACACTTAGCAGCGGATTTATAAAATACCCCAAACTGGTTTCTACAATATGACCTGAATTTACTGCCCATACATAAACAAGCCAGTTAATACCTACCAGAATAGCAGCAAGAAAATAAATACGAATGGTAGTAAACGAAAAAACACTTTCGTGAAACTTTCGGATTTGTCGCAGCAATAAAAGAACGGCAAACAAACTTAAAAACGACCATACTATGCGGTGACCAATAAGCTGAATTGCCGGTATATGGTGAAGCAACTTCCAGTAGAGCGGGAATAATCCCCACAATCCATAAGCGGCAATGGCGTACCAGATACCTTTGTTCATGTTTTTCTTTTTAGCAAGCCGCTAATTTATATGAAATATTCATCAATTGTAAGTTTCTGATGTGTATTAAAAGAGATAATTCTGCAACATCGGAACCTCTTTCTTATATCTGTTATTCGTAATTTATTAAAAGCTTATTTTACCGATTTCATGATATTTACTGCCCCGTTTAGTCCTTTGTATAAAAAATTAAGAGGCTGTGTAAAAAGTTTAATTGCATTTTGCGACTTTTTAGACAACCTCTTAAAACCGATGAATATTCTAACCTGAATAATTCATAAACCCAATTTCTAATTTATTTGGGACAAATATCGCCTAGTCCAGCCGCTAATTTTTATTTTGTGTGCATAATTTTATCGGATTTTGAATAATGCGAATTAAGGGTTAAACACTATTTTGGC
>JBBQEI010000027.1:0-63942 GCA_038320545.1 Bacteroidales bacterium | reverse complement strand
AGTTTGGAAAGACACAGGCTTAATGAATCAATGTTATTACTGAATATTTCTGGTGTGAGACCTTTTGCTTTTGTATCAATGCGAATTTCATAATAGGGAACTGAACTGGCAAGCAAACGTCCATCGGATGCCAAAATATCGCCTCTGTTCGGGCTAATGGTGATATCCTTTAAACTTAATTCTTTCGCTAAGCTCCGCCATTTGTTACCCTGTACAAACTGAACCGTAAACAATTGAAAAATAATTGCAATGGCCAGTATAATAAGGCTTACATAGATAATACCTACGCGGAGTAATATGTCTTTTTTAATTGACATTTTTAAAATCTCGATTTTATTTTGGCCGGAGGATCAGTTGATTCTTCGAGCCCTAAATTTTTTTCTTTTATAAGTTTAATTACTTCCGACTGGCGGCTGAGCCGCATCAGTTCAGAAGCTGTTGTAATTTCTTCTGCTCTCAGGTTTTTAACTTCTTCCTGCATTCTGGTGATGTCACGAACTACTTTTTCGGCATGATACCTGTTGCCAATATAAATTACACCTATGATGCACAAAAAAATTAAAAATGGTAACTGCTTTACCACATTTGTCCGTGTGATTACAGTCCCATCTAAAAAATCCCGATATGAGATTCCCTTTAATTCTTTACTTTCTTCTTTCTGGTCAATAAACTCTACATTCTCCTCTTTCATAGTCCCTATTTGAAGTGTAGCATCATTATTAACAATTCAATTCATTATATTCTTTCTGCAATTCTAAGTTTTGCACTTCGTGCGCGACTGTTAATTTCTAATTCTTCTTTCGATGGTGTAATTATTTTGCTGATAATAGTTTTAAAGGGTACTTTTCTATTTCCAAACAAATCGCTTTCCACTTCACCTTCGAACTGGCCATTTTTAATGAAATTCTTAACTATTCTGTCTTCCAGCGAATGATATGTAATCACAACAAGTCGTCCTCCCGGCTTAATTACGCCTATGCATTGCATTAACAAGGCTTTTAAGCTTTCCAGTTCATTATTAACTCTTATTCTCAAAGCCTGATATACCTTAGCCAGGTATTTATTTTCCTGGTTTCTTGGAATGGCAGGCTTAATAGCTTCAATAAACTTATTGCTGGAATCGAGCTGTGTGGTTATGCGGGCATTTGCAATCAAGTAAACCAGCTTTCCTGTATTTTCGACTTCCCCATATTCCCTGAAAATATATTTCAGCTCATTTTCAGGTGCTTTCATGATAATATCGGCTGCAGTCACTGGTGAATCAGGGTTCATACGCATATCCAGAGGTGCGTCGTGCTGAAAGGTAAATCCTCTTGATACTTCATCAAAATGATGGGACGAGACGCCAAGATCGGCCAAAAGTCCATCTATTTGTGAAATTTTATGATATTTTAAAAAATTTCTGAGAAATCGAAAGTTGCTGTTGCAAAAGATCAGATTCTCATTTTGAATGATATTGGCTTCTGCATCACTATCCTGGTCGAATGCCAGTAGTTTTCCGGTTGTGATCCTGGATAATATCTCACGCGAATGCCCGCCGCCGCCAAAGGTAACATCGACATAGATTCCGGAAGGGTCTATGTTTAAGCCATTTATGCTTTCGTTCAGTAATACAGGCGTGTGATAGCTCATGTCGCAGAAGGTTTATTTAAGTTGCCACCTAAAATTTTATTTGCTAACTCACCAAAATCCTCACTATCGATCCCTGTTTGATCGTAAAGTTCTTTCGACCATATTTCGATTTGTCCAAGCTGACCGGCTAAAACAACATCTTTGTCAATGTCGGCCATTTTTAGCAATCGTGAAGGGATAAGAATTCTGTTGTTTGAATCAAGCTCGACTTCAGCAGTGTCCTTTGAAAACTCGCGAATCAGCATTCTATGTTCGCGATTGAATTGATTTGTATTATCTAAAATAGTCTGAATGCGGCGCTGCCATTCGTCTATAGGGTATAAAACGAGGCACTTCTCATAGATGTCTTTTTTTATGACAAATTTATCCCGGGCAACCTCAGGCATATTCTTTTTGAAAGCCTGTGGAAGCATGATTCGGCCTTTTGGATCGACCTTGCATGAATAATCCCCTATAAACGTTGTCATTCTTAACTAGTTAAAGCGAATGTAAAATTATGAAAAATTCACCACTTTATACCACTTTTCTCCATTATTTCCCACTTTGTTGATAACTTTTTAGCGCACTGCTGGAAATTTCTTATTTTTCGTATTTTCGCACAAACCATTTTTATGGAAAAAGTAGAAGAAAAGCAATTAAAAGTTGACCTAGAAGAAGTAATCCGAAGCAAAAATCCCAAACTTCTGAAGTTTTTGCCAAAATTTTTGTTGAGGTATGTGAAACGGGTAATTCACCAGGACGAATTAAACGAATTAATTTATAGTCTCAAGGATTTATATAACCTCGATTATGTAAATCAGAGCCTGAAAAATCTGGGAACTGAATACACAGTTGAAGGTCTCGAAAACATTCCCGATTCGGGGAGGTTTATATTTGCAGGAAATCATCCTTTGGGAGGTTTGGATGGCTTGGTGCTGATAAGTGCTGTTGGCCGAAAATTTACCAATGTGAAATTTGTTGTTAACGATTTGCTTATGAATCTCAAAAACATGGATGGAGTTTTTGTCCCTGTAAACAAGCATGGGCGCCAATCACCTGATTATGCAAGGAGAATTGAAGATACATATCGTTCGGACGCACAGATCTTATATTTTCCTGCGGGATTATGTTCCCGAAAGATAAAAGGTGAGGTAATAGATTTGGAATGGCAGCGTAATTTTATTGCAAAGGCAATTGATTATCAACGCGACATAATTCCATTTTATTTTGAAGCACGAAACACCAACTTCTTTTATAACTTGGCAAATATTCGCAGAAAATTAGGAATTAAGGCGAATGTAGAAATGGTTTATCTTGTGGATGAGCTGTATAAGCAGCGGAATAAAAGAATCCATCTTATTTTTGGGAAGCCTGTTTCATACCGGTTATTTGATAATTCCCGAAATAAAAAGGGATGGACTAATTACATCAGAGAAATTGTTTACAGCCTGAAAATCAAGAGTTAAATATATGTTTTAGAAAGACCGGATTATAAAATTCCTATTTTTCTTCTTTTTAGCTCCTTTTGATTTTTTTATTAAATTTGGTATCTTTTTATATTTTAGTGCATGAAGAAGATTATACCCCCTGTTGATAGAGAAAAATTATTTAAAGAAATGACGCCTGACAAATTTGTGCGCAAAACCAATAATGGGGGCAATGAACTCTATATATTTACTGCTAATGATTGTCCAAACATGATGCTTGAAGTAGGAAGACTTCGTGAAGAAGCTTTCAGGCATGCAGGTGGTGGTACAGGCGAGGAAACCGATATTGATCATTTCGACAGCGGTGAGGATTGTTACCAGCAACTCATTGTTTGGGATCCGGATGCATCTCAGATTCTGGGAGGATACCGCTATAAAATATGCCACGAAAAAACAGTAGATGAACAAGGTGAGGTACATCTTTCCACTGCTGAGCTTTTCAGATTCTCTCCACATTTTAACAAGGAATTTCTCCCGCATTTGATAGAACTGGGTCGGTCGTTTGTTCAACCTTTGTACCAGTCGACGGGTAAAATTAGAAAAGGCATTTATGCTCTCGACAACTTATGGGATGGATTAGGGGCCATCATTGTAAAAAACCCTGAAAAGAAATATTTTTTCGGGAAGGTTACCATGTATAACTCATATAATATGGATGCACGTAACCATTTGTTATTTTTCCTCGAACGTTATTTTGCCGATACTGAAGATTTAATAACTCCAATATTTCCTATGGAAACACATATGAATAGGGAAGTACTAGGCCATATTTTTTCAGGGAAAGATTATGAAGAAGATTATAAAATTCTAAGGAAATCAATTCGTAACCTGGGCGAAATTATTCCTCCGCTCATTAACTCTTATATGGATTTATCACCAACCATGAAGGTTTTTGGCACTGCCCTGAACCCCTTTTTTGGGGGAGTGGAGGAAACAGCCATTATGGTTACTATTAATGATATTTACAAAGAAAAAGTGGAACGTCATATTTCTACTTTCGATCCGAAATATTGGCTACGAAGGTTAAGAAATAGTCAGATAAGTCATATCAGATTATTCCCGAAAAGGAGAAGGTAAGTTAAGTCGTAAGTCGTAAGAAAAATAAAGAAGAAAGAAGTACAGAGTAAGAAGTACAGAGTAGAAAACCAATTAACATGGGTAGTTCTATTCTATTTGAGTTCTGTATTTAGTATTTCTCCAATATTTTTTGGACAATAAAACTGTTGCATCGTCAATTTTTTGTCTGTCTTATCTTCTAGGTAATTATAGATAACCAAACTATTTAAAGGAATGGATTTTACAATTTTATTGTTGTTGTAAATGGTAATAAAATCGGTATAGGCTTTTATCTCCGCATAAATTTTCGATTTTGGATTTTTACGGATAATCAACTTTGCATATTCCGAAATACCTGCAGTGTCTTTCTTTGAAATGATATTCCACGAAAAGCCTTTGAGAGCAATTGAATCGCGGGTATAGTAATTTGCTGTGAGTGAATCGAGATTCACATTTCCTGAAATTTCTCTCATATACAAATTTACCTGTGAATTTTGTACTACTCCCTGCAACCGGTAATTATCTGGATGATAAACAGCAAGCATAACATCTTCGCCAGTGTGTCCGGTGGTGGTGAATCCGATATACGAATGATCAGTATAAATTTTAGCTATAGCCCTGCTAAGACTGAACGTTTTTTTTCCGGTTTTAATCGCATCTAATTCATCTGATTTAAGATCAATACGGGTATATTCTTTAAAAACTGAAATAATTTCCTGATCGTTTGTTAAAGGAGAAATTTTGCCTGCCATTCCTTCAGATGTTAATTTACAATTTTTTAAAGGCTGAATCAGACTTGTAATGCTCAAAGTGTCGTAACCTGATTTGGTGCGGGGACCACCAATTCTTATTCCACCTGTACCATGATCAGGGCATACAATCACTGCAGTGTTTCCATCATTTTTTGCAAAATCCAATGCTTGTTTTACAGCGTCATCAAAAGCCAGAAATTCTGTAACCATTCCAACAGGATCGTTATTATGCGCCGACCAATCAACCTTACTTCCTTCTACCATCAAAAAGAAGCCATTTTTATTTTTCGAAAGTACTTCAATGGCTTTTTGAGTCATCTCTGCAATTGAAGGTATTTTTTCTTTGTCCCTGTCCAAATCGTTTGGAAGGGCATCAGGTGCAAAAAGTCCCCACACAAGGCTGTCGGAGGAGTTTATATTTGTAAAATCCTGCCTGGTGGTAATGTATTTATAGTTTTTTTGTTTAAGCACTTTTACTAAATCTTCTTTATCGTCGCGAAGGGCAGGAGAGAGATAATTTGTACCTCCCCCAAAAACTACATTTAACCTGTTATATACCATTTGTTTGGCAATGTCAAAATAACGATCGCGTTTGGGTGTATGTGCAGAAAAATCTGCCGGAGTTGCATGCGGGAACTGGCAGGTAATTACAAGTCCTGTCGATTTATTGTTCAGCTTTGCAGCCTCCAGAATTGTATACATAGGTTGATATGCCCGGGCAGGATCGATGGGTACGAGGTCGCGATCTTTTCCTGATGAAGGGGGATAAGTGGCTACAAACCCGCTTTTTGAAAGATGTCCCGTAGCATAAGTGCTGCCTGTTGGCGCTGAATCTCCGATTGGAGCATCGGACGAATGAGTTTTAACGAGCCCGCTTATATAAGGATCGATATTAAGCCAGCACGAATCTCCCTGACAAATTCCGAATTTATACCAGCGACTTAACGATAAAATATCCATGCTTGTTCCATCAGGAATAAGCATGATGATATTTTTGACTTGCTTCTCCTGCTGTGCTGAAACATTGAAGTTCAGTGATATCAGTATAAATAAAATTGAAAATATGAATCTCATATAAGATGTTTTTTAAGCAAAACAATGAACCGTTAAGATATGTTTTAAACTGATCCCGGTAAAATTGATAAAGCAAAAGGAGCAGGTTTTGATTCTTACTCCTTTTAATCCTGATTTTATAAAAAATTAATAAGCTCGTTTATCGTTCCCTTCAACATAATTGATAAAAGCATTGTTTGCCACTTTGTTGCCGCCCTGAGTAGGATAATCACCGGTAAAATACCAGTCGCCTTTATCGTTAGGACATGCAATATGCAAATTTTCAACCGATTGATAAATTATTTCCAGCTCAGCTTTTGTTTCGGATGTGCGTAACATCTGGCCAATTTTCTTTGATATTTCCTGAGGAGTAAATGGCTGGTATATAGCTTTTACATGATTTTCAACTTCTTCTTTGGGATTTTTCTGCTGTTCTTTACATTTTTTGTATACGGCATTTATTACCGAAGATTTTCCTTTTTCCTTCAATAAAGCAATGGCAGCCTGAAAAGCAACAAAATCACCTAATTTTGCCATATCGATGCCGTAACAATCGGGATAACAAATTTGTGGAGACGATGAAACCACAACAATTTTCTTTGGTTCAAGTCTGTCAAGAATTTTTATGATACTCTTTTTTAAGGTTGTACCACGAACAATAGAATCGTCAATAATCACCAAGCTATCAACATTCGGACGAATGGTACCATAAGCAACATCGTAAACGTGACCAACAAGGCTCGACCGGCCTTTATCCTGTGTAATGAAAGTGCGCAGTTTTACATCTTTGATCGCTACTTTCTCCACCCGCAGCTTTTCATTCATTATTTTGTCGAGTAGCTCAGGAGTGATATTAGCTCCGGCATCGAGTATTGCATTTTTCTTTTTTTCGGTGAGGTATTGTTCAATACCCTCGAGCATACCGTAAAAAGCTGTTTCGGCAGTATTGGGAATATACGAGAAAACCGTATTTTCGAAATCGTAGTTAACAGCTTTCAGAATATCGTGAGTGAGCAATTCGCCAAGCTTACGACGTTCTTTGTTGATGTCGTGATCGCTTCCTCTTGAGAAATAGATTCGTTCGAAGGAACACGATTTTCTCTCCATAGGTTCCCGAACCATTTCTTCTAATATCTCACCGCTTTTTTTAATAATCATTACCGATCCGGGTTTAATTTCTTTAACCTGATGGGTTTTTAAATTAAAAGCAGTTTGAATTACCGGCCTTTCCGAAGCAACCACGGCCACTTCATCGTCGTGATAATAAAAAGCAGGACGGATACCCCATGGGTCGCGCATTACAAAAGAATCGCCGTGGCCAATTATTCCTGCAATGGCATAACCACCATCCCAACGTTTGCTGGCTTCGCGGAGAATAGAGCCAATATTCATTTTTTCGCCGATAATTCTTGATAATATTACATTATCGTGATTATCTGTTTTATGGAGATCAAAAAGTCTCTGATTTTCCCTGTCGAGAAAATGCCCAACATTTTCGAGAACGGTAACAGTATCTGAATACCCTCTTGGGAACTGACCTAATTGTACCAGTATATTAAAAAGTTCGTCGGTATTTGTAAGATTGAAATTTCCGGCAAGGGCAAGATTTCGGGTACGCCAGTTGTTTCTTCTCAAAACCGGATGTACTTTATCTACAGTATTATTTCCAAAAGTGCCGTAACGAAGATGACCCAAATATAATTCACCTGCGTAATCCAGTTCCTGCTTGGCCCAATGGGCATTTTCAACCAGTTCCTTATTGTTTTTTTCGTATTCTTCGAGATAGTTTGAAATTTTTTTGAAGACAACACCTATAGAATTTTCTTCAACAGAACGTTCACGGAAAATAAATTCATTTCCAGGCTCCATGTCAAGTTTTACGCACATTACACCAGTTCCGTCCTGGCCACGGTTGCGTTCTTTCTCCATGATAAGATACAGCTTTTGAAGGCCATATTGCCAGGTTCCGTATTTGAGTTGGTAAAATTCGAGCGGTTTTAATAAGCGTACAAGGGCAATCCCACAATCGTGCTGCAACTGATCCGTCATTGTTTGTCCTCTAATTTATCTAGTTTAGGAAAGTTTATTTTTGTCTCTATTACAATAGCATTTTTGAAATATTTTTCAATCTCCAGTTTCATCCGGGTAGCTTCCGATTTTGTACGAAAATCTCCGACGAATAATCTCGATTCGGGTTGTTCGTAAATATAATAGACTTCTAAATCCGGGAAATTTGTGACAAACCTGCTTTTTTCCTCAAATGCTTTTTCTCGGGAATTCTGATAACTTGCTTTAAAAATCAAAATTCTGTAACCAGTAATTCCTTCACTTCTTCTGTTAAGTTCCAGGTGCCGGGCAAGCAAATCTTCAATACGTGATTCCTGGATTACCTGAACTGTTCCCTGCTCCGGAACCGTTGCTTGCAGATCATTTAATATCGCAGGTTTGGGAAACGCAGTAGTCGATTGTCCCATCGAAAGGATTGGGAATGCAACAAAAAACAGGATAAAACTTATAATATACTTCATTTCAGTGATATATGCTTGAAAAACAGGCACAAATTTAAGCATTTTTTTATTTTGATGGCTATAGTTGCTATTCATAAATTTTAATATCCTTAAAATCGAAAGTTTTACGGTATAAGAAAGTTTTTCCCACTACGCTTCCTGTTACCGATATTTTAGAATCGCGACGGTTAACAATTTGAATAAGAGACATAAGTCCGTTTTTCAGATTTTTCATCTCAAATTTAACCAGCACCGGATATTCTTTTTGAGATTTTGCATGTAACACAAGTTTATCCATTTGAGTTAAGTGACCAACTACTGATTCGTTAATTTTTAAATCGAAGTCGGCATCCGAAATTTTCATTCTCACCGAATTGGGATTATTAACCACAATATCTGCTTTTAAGGTTAATAGATTGTCCTTAAATTCTACAATTTGAAAGTTTTTAAATTCACTGATTTCTAAAGATTGTAGCGAACATGACGATAGAAATATGGTAAGTAGGGAAAGCAGAAATATGTATTTTATATTTTTCATAAGTCAATATTTTAATATTAAAACTCTAAATGGTAGTAAAAATTATCGATACTATATGATTATGATTTCTGTAACATGAAGATTAAATAGAGTTCATTAAAAGTTGACAAATATAGAAAGATGATGCGAAACACACTTTAAAATTTGTAATAAGCTATTAATTCTTTCTTCTTTGTATAGAAAATCAAAAACCGCACCATGAAAAAAGAAGCTGGCATTTTTATACTTTCCATTTTTTTGATAATTGCATGTGATGTTCCAAATCAACCCAAATCGACAACAGCCATGACGAATATTGATGCAACCATTCAACAAATGATTGTTGATTCGCTTCATAAGAAATATCCTGAAGCCGATGCGTTTCGTATTGAAACTGGCGTGAAGCAAACTGCTTATTTTTGGAGAAACGAAGATGGTAATCCGGAAGCTTTTAAAAACTTTTGTCTTTCAAATTTTACAGCTGATTCAGCCGAATTAGATAGTGTATATTTGCGTATTTCCCGCAATCTCGAAATATTGTATGGAAATTTCAATAAAATGTCGGTACAATTAAAAGAGCCGTTGCATATGAATATGGGCGAAAATACGCCAGTTGATATGATGTTTGGAGGATACGAACCTTCGAGCCACATGAAAGAAGATTTTTTTCAAAACAAACTCGCTTTTTATATCCTATTGAATTTTAAGTATTTCAATTTAATGGAAAAGTTAAAACTACAGGAAAACTGGAGCAGAAAGGAATGGGGATATGCACGAATGGGCGATTTGATTACGTCAAGGGCCCCATCGGAGCTAATATTGAAATATGGTGAAATTGTTACCAAAGCTGATGCTTATATTTCAGATTATAATATTTACATGGGCAACTTACGGAATGGCAAAAAGGATACTGCCCTGTTTTCAAAAAATATGAAACTGATTAGCCATTGGGGTTTAAGAGATGAATTAAAAGCCAACTATACCGATAAAGACGGTTTTGAAAAACAAATGCTGATTTATCAGGTTATGAAGCGAATTATCATGCAGGAAATTCCTTCAGAGGTTATAAATTCAAATGAATATCTGTGGAATCCCTACGATAATAAACTTCTTTTAGACAACAAAGAAGTCAAATTTAAACCTGAAGATAATGTCAGATACCAAACACTTCTTACCAATTTTCGGGCATTAAAAGAGATGGATCCTTATAATCCGTTTTTTCCGACATTTATTCAGGCCAAATTTAATTCTGAAATGGAGATTCCTCAGCCTGAAGTTGAAAAGCTGTTCAAGGAATTGTTAAAATCATCGGAAGTTAAAAAGGTAGCCGAATTAATCGAAAGAAGGTTAGGTCGTAAACTCCAACCCTTTGATATTTGGTACGATGGTTTTAAAAGTCGCAGTAATATAAAGGAAGATGATTTGAGTAAAAAAGTGAGAAGAGAATATTCGAGCGCGGTTGCCTTCGAAAAAAATCTTCCGAAAATACTAACGAAGCTTGGCTTTAAAGCAGACAAAGCAAAATATATTGGGTCAAAAATACAGGTTGATGCTGCAGTTGGATCAGGTCACGCTTGGGGAGCGCAAATGAAAGGTGATAAAGCAAGGCTGCGAACCCGTGTTTCGGAAGGTGGAATGGATTACAAAGGATTCAATATCGCTATGCACGAATTTGGCCATTGTGTGGAGCAAACCCTTACGCTTTATGATATTGATCAATACATGTTAAATGGAGTTCCAAACACCGCATTTACCGAAGCATTGGCTTTTGTTTTCCAGGAAAGGGATTTACAGGTGCTTGGAATTAAAAATCCTGACCCGTTGCATCAGGAAATGATGGCATTGGATATTTTCTGGAGTTGTTACGAAATTATGGGAGTATCGCTGGTGGATATGAACGTTTGGAAATGGTTGTATGCCCATCCTGATGCCGATAAAAAAGAGTTGAAGGGTGCTGTGATCCGTATTTCCAAAGAAGTATGGAACAAGTATTATGCTGATATATTCGGAATAAAAGACCAGACAATTCTTGCTATTTACTCACACATGATTGACAATCCGCTTTATTTATCTGCTTATCCTATTGGTCATCTGATACAATATCAATTGGAAAAACAACTGGAAGGGAAAGATTTTGGGGCAGAAGTGATAAGAATTTATGCGGCAGGCCGAATTACTCCCGATGCATGGATGAAGAATGCAACAGGTCAAAGCCTTTCAAACAAACCTATACTCGAAGCTGTTGATAAAGCAGTAAAGCTTGTGTCAAAAAAATAAGTAAATATTAGTATAAAAAAAAGAAGCTGTCTCAAAAGTTAAAAAGGCTTCGGCTACGCTCAGTCTGACGCTTGAAAATCAATTGTTTGTCATATTGAGCATCATACTGAGCGAAGTCGAAGTACAAAATATTGCAAAAATTGACTTTTAAGAAAGTCTCATTTCTTTCATCGAAGGTATAGGCAGGTAATCGAAAATATTTTACTTTTACTAATCGTAACACGAAATTAGTAAATAGTATTACTTTTGAATTTTCCTACAGTTTTACATTTAAGATGAGCAACAGTATTCAGCTTTTAGCATTAACCGCCGCCGCCATAGGTTTTGTCCATACCATTACCGGACCGGATCATTACATTCCATTTGCTATGATTGCGAAAGCTAAAAACTGGGGTACTTTCCGCACTATGATGCTGGTAATATCATGTGGAATTGGTCATGTTGGAAGTTCAATTGTTTTGGGTATGGTAGGAATAGCAACAGGAATAGGTTTGCAGAAGCTTGAGATTATTGAAGGATACCGTGGAAGTGTAGCAGCTTGGCTTCTGATTATTTTTGGGTTACTGTATGGTATTTGGGGATTACGGCGCGCCATTCATAAGCATCACCATCAAAATCAGGATCACAATCACACACATAATGCGGATAGCGACCATCATCATCTTCCGGGGCGTGATGATTTAAAAAAAGGAAGTATTACTCCCTGGATTCTTTTTGTCATTTTTGTGTTGGGACCCTGTGAGCCTTTGATTCCTCTGTTAATTTATCCGGCTGCAGCTCACAGTATAGGTGGCGCATTATACATCACTTTAATTTTTGGCATTACTACCATTGCTACTATGTTATTAATGGTTTTCGCCATGTTAAAAGGATTTGAATTTCTGCCCATGCATAAAATACATAAATATACCCATGCTATTGCAGGATTTACCATTTTTCTCTGCGGGCTGTCCATCGAGTTTTTTAGTTTATAACTCTATCCAGAATTTGATTTTCATCTTTTTTATAAAATAATATATTTCCGGAGTCATTTATATTTGAATACTTTTACCATTCAGTTCTTAAATAATTATAGATGAATCGTAAGGGTAGCAGTGGTAAGGATAAAACAGGAAACAGGTTTCAAAACCTGCCTGAAATAAAGGAAAATATTGGATTAATGGCATTTCTGACTAAATGTTTTCCTGAAAAAAGCCGTTCGGCAATTAAGTCGTTACTTTCTCATAAATTGGTTTTAGTGAATCAAAAAGACATCTCGCTTTATAATTATAATTTAAATCCAGGCGATCAGGTAGTTCTTCTTAAAGGAAAAAGTCAGGCAGGAGAGGATTTAACCGGCATAAAAATTCTTTTTGAAGACGATTATCTGATAGTTATCGAGAAGGCAGCAGGATTGCTTTCAATATCTACCTCGGAAGAAAAAGAACGAACTGCATATAGTTTGTTAAGCCGGCATGTTAAAAATGCAGACAAACCTGGCCATGTTTTTGTTTTGCACCGTCTTGACAAGGAAACTTCGGGGGTAATGATGTTTGCCAAAAATAAAGAAGTTCAGTCGACTATGCAGAATAACTGGCGCGAAATGGTTCTTGAGAGATCTTACACTGCTATTGTTGAAGGAAAGGTATTGAATCCTGAAAACACGATCACTTCACACCTTATCGAAAGTAAGGCCATGAAAATACATAAAACCAAAAATACTGAAGAAGGCCAGTTAGCCGTAACTCATTATAAAGTAATTAGTCAATTAAAGGAATTTGCTCTGGTAAATGTAGTTTTGGAAACTGGTCGTAAAAACCAGATTCGTGTGCACATGCAAGATATGGGTAATCCCATTATAGGAGATAAAAAGTATGGTGCCAAAACAAATCCGATTGTAAGGTTGGGTTTACATGCAAGCCTGCTGGTATTCCGACATCCAATTTCTAAAGATGTGCTTCGTTTCGAAAGCCCGATACCTAAAAGCTTTTTAAGGTTAGTGAAGTAAAATTTCGGTTTTTGGCTTTATAAAACTTCCCAAATAACAAATAATAAAATACCTGTAAATCTTTAAAACTTTGACTTCGCTCAGTATGAATCTCCCATTGATGTATTTTTAATAAGCTGATTTCCAGGCCGTCCTTCGACTCCGCTCAGGATGACCTGGAAAAGACTTTCAGGCGTCAGGCTGAAACGCAGTCGAAGCCTTTTTAAACTTTGAGACAGCCTTATTATTTTTATTTAGCCTGAGATACTTCAAGTTTAATAGTGATGGTAACATCATCTCCCACAACAGCTCCACCCGCTTCAGTCATATTATTCCATTTTAATCCAAAAGCAGAGCGGCTGATTACCGAAGTGGCTTTAAAACCGGCCTTGTTATTTCCATAAGGATCTTTTACAGTTCCACCATAAACCACATCAAAAGTTACTGGTTTTGTAACATCCCTAATTGTGAGGTTTCCTTTAAGCTCATACTTTTTTTCAGAAACTTTTTTAAACGAAGTGCTTTTAAAAGTCATATTCGGAAATTTGGCAGCATCAAAAAAATCCGGTCCTTTTAAATGTCCATCTCTTCGTTCGTTGTCAGTATTAATGCTGTTTACATCGATAGTAAAATTGATATTTGCATCGGTAAAATCCGGTTTTGAGGAAGTAATATCACCGCTAAAGGTCTTAAAAGTGCCATCCACTTCAGAAATTACAAGATGTTCAACAGTGAATCGTACAGATGAATGGGCATTGTCGATGTTCCATTTAACCTGTCCAAAGAGAGCCACTTGAGAAAGAGCTAATACAAAAAGGAAAACTACTTTTTTCATATTTTATAATTATTGGTTTATACAACTTTAGATTGTATAACACAAATTCAACAGGATTGTTTAATGATTTATTTGATTTTAAAAACAAAAGTAGCTGAAAGCTAATAGGTATAGTTTAGTTAGAATTTAATTAGTCTTTTCGTTTTCCTTTAACGCATCTTTTATTTTAACATAGGCTTCTTCAATTGAAATTTCAGGCTGGATAAAATTAAATTTTCCCCAATAAGTCTCATCATAGGAACCTCTTACATCCGAAAAAATATGATTTGACTTTATCAGGTCTGAATTATTAAACCTTGACGTGGTTGTGGAATCGGAATCAGTAATAACTAGTTCTGAAACTGATTGATAGGTTGAATTAAAGAAACTGTATTTTTTTCTTACCCTGATCCGTATTTCTTCGCGCACATGATGAAGCCGCCACTTGTCTTCCTGATATGAATAGCTCACCAGGTAATTTGCATCCAAAACTTTCGCTTTAATTTTCTTCGAACTTTTTTTTACCAATAAACTAGTAGCATAATTTAATCCCAGGGGACTAATTCCAAAATCAGCCTTTACAAAAGCAAGTGATTCTTTATCGATATATAATTTTCCTTTATATAATGGATATGTAACTTCAGGTTTCTGATCGAACGAAACAACATAAACCAAATTATTGTCGTATTGAGTAACCCCTTCAAATTTATAATTATACATATCAAAGTAATCTTCAGAAATAAAGCTTGCCGGATGTTTTGCAAGATCTATCATCAAGCTGTTATAAATACCACCCTGAAGTTTATATTGAACTGTATCCATTGATTTTACGAATGGACTTTTTCTGTTTTTATAAACTATTACCTGGTCTGTTTTATAGGAGTGATCGTACGATGCTTTTAGAATTTTTAGCACTGCTTCTGAAATTACAATATAATCTTTATTTTGTCTTGAAGTTTCCCGATAGAAACCCAATTGCAATTCAGGATTTTTGCTATAATTCTCTCCAATTTTATTTAAAGCCATTTTAATCAACAATTTCGGATCGAAATGTTTTACAATGACTTCATTAAGCTGGGTTGACACTGGTTCAATGGCAATTATCTGATCTGTATTTAAGGTTGACACATTCAAAGTTTCGGTTTTGTAACCGATAAAAGAGACAACAAGGCTGTCGCGAATGCAACCCGATGGTATTTTAAGTGTAAAATTTCCATCAAGATTAGATATTGTCCCAACATTTTTTCCTTTGATCAGGATATTTGCAAAAGGAATGGGTTTCTTATCACTCTTGTCCAAAACTTTTCCTTTCAGGTAAAAATATTCAGACGAATCGATATAAGAATTTAAGAAATCAGAAGTCTCTTCTCCTGGAATTTTCCGGGTGATAGCAATATAACTGCACACTTCTTTAAAAGAAAAATCGGGATCCTGAAATATATGCTGAAGTATTTGAATTAAAGGCTGATCTGAAAAATTTGCAGTTACAATTTTTTCTTTATCTATTATTGAAGGATTGTAGGAGAAACTGATTCCTGTTATTTCAGTTATACTATCTAGCGCAGTTTCGATATGATAACTGTTAAAACTTAACGAATATTTCTGTGATAAAATGTATTGCTGGGCTAAGGAATTGGTAATTCCCGAAAAAAGAAGTAAAATGATTATATAAAACCTGGTCCTGCGCATAATTTTATTTGCATCCTGGTCCGCTTAATGTAAAAACATCTCCATCAATACTTACTTTAATTCCCAGAGATTCTTTTATGACACTAAGAATGGTGTCCAACGATTTATTATCAAAGTCAGTTCTTAATCTGCAATTTTTTAATTTAATCGGGTCAAACAGGATTTTCTTTCCAAAAGCATGTTCCAGTGCTGAAACTACATAAGTCATATCGGCATTATCAAAATTAAGCTGGTGTGTTTTCCAGGCTAACATATTGGTATCATACCCATTTTGACTTTTCAGTTTTTCATCTGATTTAACATATGTTCCTTCGTTTCCAACTGTTAAACGTAATGTCGATTTTTTATCCGATTTGGAGTACATCTCTACAATACCCGATTGAACCAAAACCTGCACGCTGTCACTATTAGCATAAGCCATTACATTAAATGAGGTGCCTACCACTTTGATCTCGGTAGAAGCGGTACGGATAATAAATGGTTTTTTGGGATTTTTGGCAACATCAAAGTAAGCTTCACCAGTAAGGGTTACCACTCTCGACTTTTTGTTAAAGCTTTCATCGTACGATAAATGGGTGTTCCGGTTAAGATAAACAGACGTTCCGTCAGGCAGTATAACTGGTTTTTCCTGTTTCTCATTGCCAGCCACAAATTGTATATTATTTTTAGATTTAGTGCTTTGTATAAAGAAGAAAGCTGATATTCCAAATATTACAATTAAAGATGCAGCTATAGCATAACGGAAAATTTGAATATTTCTTTCTTTATGTGATTTTTGTTGAAGCGAATCCATTCTTTGTTTCATATTATTCCAGTTCTTATCAGCCTGAAATAACTCAACATTTTGAAAATTTGAAGAATTTTCCCATAATTGGTTAATTCTCTCAAACTCAATTTTATTTTTAGGAATTTCAAGCCAAAGCTCAACTTCTTTTATTTCATTATCGCTTAATTCAGCCGACAAATATTTAACCAGTTTTATTTCGTCCATCATAATTTTCTTTTATCATTCTCCTTTTTAAGGAACCTCATCATAAGAAGAACCCTATAATAAATTCAACAATATACAAGCTAAAATAAATGTTCCATAATCTTTTAGCTTGTTGCGAAGTATTTTTAACACACTGCTCATATGGGCTTCAACTGTTTTAACAGAGATTTGCAGTTGATCGGCTATTTCCTGATATTTTAATCCTTTGAATCGGTTGAGTTGAAAAATATCCTGGGTGCGCTCAGGAAGATTATGGATTACTTCGTGCAAAATCTGGTATACTTCGGTTTCTTCCAGATAATGTTGTCCCGTTACCCTTTCCGATCCTGAGAAAGCAGTGCTGTTTTCGTATGCCAGTACAATTTTTTGGTGCCTGAGATGTTTAAGGGAATTGTTATGGACCGATTTGTATAAATATGATTTAAAGGAGGTTGTAAGTTCAAATTGGTTTCTTTTTTCCCAGATATGAAAAAAAACATCCTGAACAATTTCCTCAGCAATCTCAGTTTTTTTTACATATCGATAAGAAAACATGCAAAGTGTGGAAAAAAAACTTTTATAAAGGGTTTCAAAAGCTTTTTCATCTCCTTTTTTTATTCGGGTAAGAATCTCATTATCCGAAAGGTTGAGTGTCATTTATGGCAGTTTAGTTAGCGAATGTAATATTAATGTTTGTATTTTATCCACTTATAGATCTCTTTATATCCAATTTTTTTACCATAAATTAAAATCCCCGTACGGTAAATCTTACCTGCAACCCAAATGGCACCTATAAATGTAACAATTAATATAATTGCCGATAATATTATTTCACTATTGGGGGCACCAAAAGGAATTCGAGCCATCATTACAATTGGCGACGTTAGCGGAATCATGGAAAACCAGAATGCAATGCTGCTGTCGTGGTTGTTAAGCGTATAGAACATTACAAATAAGCCTAATATCAAAGGAATGGTGATGGGGAGCATAAATTGCTGGGTATCGGTTTCGGTATCCACTACCGAACCAATTGCCGCGAAAAATGAACCATAGAGCAGATATCCGCCAATAAAAAAGAAAATAAACCAGCCAATGATTTTTACAAATGGAATGGCATCAATTTTTTGAAATGCCTTTTGCGTTTCAGAGATATTCATTGAGGGTGTTGCAGTTTGTGTATTAGACACGGAACCTGCCGGACTCATGACACTCTGGGAATTTGCCTGAATCTGGCTTATATCAACATCGGGCATAAACACAAGCTTGGCAAATGTTACCAGAATAGCAGTCATTATAATCCAGAATGATATTTGTGTAAGCACTACCAGCGCAATTCCAAGTACTTTCCCCATCATTAACTGAAAAGGCTTTACCGAAGATATAATGATTTCAACAATTCTGTTGGTTTTCTCTTCAATTACACCTCTCATTACCTGGGCACCAAACATAAAAATAAACATATAAATAAGGAGGCCCAGCATATAGCCTAAACCCATATTTACTCCAACATCGCTTTCTTTTTCTCCGGTTTCGGTAATATTAATGGTTTGAATATTCACTTTGGTTTTTGAACTTTCTATGATTTGATCAAGGTCCTTAATACCATAGCTTTGGAGCTTTTGTTCAGTTAAGTCTTTTTCTAAAGCGGATGCAATGTGAGTAATTAAACCAATATTTAATTGTTCGTTCGAGATAAGTTGTACAGACGAAGGTACATTGATTATAATATTTGGAATAAATAATACTGCATCGTATTGCTTATATTTTTTCCAGTCTTTTTTGTAATCAGTGATATTAATTCCAGGCTGATAATAGAATTTAATGTACTTACTATCAGGTATTTTGTTCAAAAATTTAGAACTATCGATAACGGCTATATTTTTTACAACATCACTTTCTCTTGTCGCAACCCAAATAGGGATCACAAACATGGCTGCAAAAAGAATAGGGCCAATAATGCTCATGACAATGAAGGACCGTTTTCTGATCCGTGTAAGGTATTCACGCGAAATAATGAGAAATATCTTATTCATAAAGCTTAGTTGTTCAGGTTGGACGATTCAACTACTTTGATAAAAATATCATTCATGCTTGGCAGTACTTCGTGAAATGAAGTAACATGAACATTAGGCAGAATCAGTGACAGCAATTCATTATCGCGAGAAGCCATCACATTTTTTACCTTTGCTGAAAAAATACCTTTTTTTTCATTTTGTTCCAGAAGTTCAAACTTAGAATTAAGGCTTTTCTGAAAGAGGGACGACTCGCCCACATAACTTATCTCAAAGATATCAGCTTTGTAACGGTTTTGGATTTCCCTTACCTCACCTTCCAAAACGCCTCGCGATTTATTTATTAAAGTGATGTTGTCGCAAAGTTCTTCTACCGAACTCATGTTATGTGTCGACAGGATGATTGTTGCACCCTGGGCTTTAAGGTTTAATATTTCATCGCGCATCAGTGTGGCGTTAATAGGATCGAAACCACTGAAAGGCTCATCAAAGATCAGAAATTTTGGATCGTGAAGGATTGTGATAATAAATTGAACTTTCTGTGCCATTCCTTTCGACAGTTCTTCAACCTTTTTATCCCACCAGCTTTGAATCTCGAATTTTTCGAACCAATATTTAAGTTTTTTTAATGCATCGTTTTTTGTCATACCCTTTAAACGGGCAAGATAAAGCGACTGTTCCCCCACTTTCATTTTCTTGTAAAGACCTCGTTCTTCGGGGAGATATCCCATTTCAAAAACATCGTCAGGTTTTAATGCCCTGTTCTTAAAAAAAAGCTGCCCCTGATCAGGAGCCAGAATTTGGTTCATTATTCTGATAAGAGTGGTTTTGCCAGCTCCATTAGGACCGAGTAAACCATAAATGGTATTTTCGGGGATGCTAACCGTTACATTGTTAAGAGCGGTGAAATTCCCATATGCTTTTACAATGTTGCGGGCTTCAAAAATATTCATAGAGAGAATTTTGTTAAAGTTGTGAAGAAGCTGTCTCAGTCAATTATTTGCCATATTTCGTACTTCGACTTCGCTCAATATGACGCAATATGACAATCAATTGACTTTCAAGCGACAGGCTGAGCGGAGTCGAAGCCTTTACAACTTTTGACAGCCTCTTTAAACAATGCAAGTTATAATAATTATCAAAAATGAAGCAGAACTATTGTTCAAAATAACTTCTCATTCTTTCGAAAAAACCTTTATCAGAACTGTCGGGATTAGGCTTAAAAGCAGGAGATTCTGAAAATTTCTCAAATATTTTTCTTTCGTCTTTGGTTAATGTCTTTGGTATCCATACATTAATATTTACAAGCAAATCGCCACGTCCGTAGCTATTCACTTCAGGAAGCCCTTTCCCTCTAAGTCGCAGTATTTTTCCAGGTTGGGTACCCGGATCTATTTTAATTTTAACTTTTCCGTCGATGGTAGGAACTTCAATTGTTGAACCTAAAATAGCATCGGGAATTGTGAGGTAAAGATTATAGATCAGGTCGTTTCCATCTCTGATTAAATCAGGATGTTCTTCTTCCTCAATAAGTACTAGCAAATCACCGTTCACACCGCCTCTTCGGGCAGCATTTCCTTTTCCGCTCACCGACATTTGCATGCCGTTTCCTACTCCAGCTGGAATATTAATGGTTACCACTTCGGTATCTTTCACAATACCTTCGCCATAACAATGTACACATTTTGATTTTATAATACGGCCTTCACCTTCGCATGTGGGGCATGTCTGGGTAGTTTGCATCTGTCCCAAAAAAGTTTGGGTTACACGGGTTACCTGACCCGTACCACGGCAAGTTGAACAATCAGTGAAAGCACTTCCATCGGAAGCTCCTGTACCTTTGCAGTGGGTACATGAAATATATTTATTTACTTTTAATTTTTTCTCAACACCTTGTGCAATTTCCTGCATGTTAAGTTTTACTTTAACCCGCAAGTTAGAGCCACGGTTAACACTTCTCGACCTCCGGCCACCTCCTCCGCCGCTTCCGCCAAAACCTCCAAATCCAAAACCTCCGAAAATATCACCAAAATGTTCAAAAATATCTTCCACGGTCATGCCGCCACCGCCAAAACCGCCGCCGCCTGAGGCTCCACTTACACCTGCATGGCCAAACTGATCGTAACGAGCACGCTTTTCGTCATCACCTAAAACCTCGTAAGCCTCGGCAGCTTCTTTGAACTTTTCTTCCGATTCTTTATTGCCGGGGTTTTTATCAGGGTGAAATTTAATAGCCTGCTGTCGATAAGCTTTTTTTATTTCTTCTTTAGATGCTTTTCTGGAAACTTCCAGGATTTCATAATAATCTCTCTTTGCCATTTCCTATATTTTACCTCACAATGATACAAAAATTATTCGCCTACAACTACTTTTGCAAACCGAACTACTTTATCGTGTAAAATGTATCCTTTTTGGATCACATCAACCACTTTGCCTTTTAAGTTCTCATTTGGTGCAGGAATTTTTGTAATTGCTTCGTGAAGGTCGGTATTAAATTCTTGATTTTGAGCATCGATGGATTTTAGTCCTTTTTGCGTTAAAGTTTCTTTAAACTTATTATATATTAATTCTACGCCTTCTTTTATTGGTCCAACTTCGGTAACATTTTCCATCGCCTTTATAGCTCTTTCGAAATCGTCAATAACCGGCAGTATACTTACTAATGTATCTTCACTGGCAGTTTTGATCAACTCCATTTTTTCGCGCATGGTCCGCTTACGGAAATTATCAAAATCAGCAGATAACCGAATGTATTTTTCCTGCCATTCTTTAACCTGATCCATTAATTGTTCAGTTGCATCACCTGACTGATTTTCTTCCATTTCAGTTTCAAATCCAGGCCCTGTCATATTTTCAGTATCTGCTGCTACTTTTCCTGAATTATTGTCTGTATTTATTGCAGAATCTCCGTTCATTGGTGTTTCCATCTCTGCCTTATCTTCGTTTAAGGGTGCTTTATTCTTATTCTTAGACATAATAATTTTCTTTAAAAATTTCATCCCATTTTATTGTTCACTTGGCATACTCAAATTTATTGCCAAATAAAACAGACGTCAATTTGGCACACAAAGATAAGATAACACGAAGTTTTTTGAAGAATTTACCTATAAAATAAAAAGCAGTCAAACTCATTTAAGAATGACTGCTTTTTATTACTGAAAAGAAAAAATTATTTTTTTACAAGAGATTCTAATTTTGCACCAAGTTGTGCACCCCTCAGGCTTTTAGCTAAAATTTTTCCGTTCCCGTCAATTAAAAAACTGGCAGGAATTGATTCAACTTTATAAAGTGCTGCTGCTGCTGAATTCCAGTATTTTAAATCACTTACATGATATGGCCAATCAAGTTTATCACTTGTTATGGCACTTACCCAATTTGCTTTAGCCTTATCGAGCGATACGCTATAAATTGTAAATCCTTTACCAGCAGTAAAGTTTTTATCTTTATATTTCTGGTAAGTTGCAACAAGGTTAGGGTTTTCGGCACGACAAGGAGGGCACCACGATGCCCAAAAATCTATCAATACAACTTTTCCTTTCAAGGAAGATAAGCTAATTTCTTTGCCTTCAGGGTTTAAAAATTTAATATCGGGAGCCGTATTTCCTATTTCCAACCCTGATTGAGGAGCTTTAACTGCAAGATGGTTTGATATTTTGGTAAAACCAGCAAATCCTGCTAAAATAATGACTGCAATAATGAGTGTTCTAATCATATGTTTTTTGTTTTTTGTAACAATAATAGTAAAATAAAGTTCAAAATTAAGTTTTAAACCCTTGAAATCTGAGCTCCGATTTTATTTAAACGTTCATCAATAGCTTCATAACCCCGGTCAATTTGTTCGATGTTATGAATTACACTAGTGCCCTCAGCTGACATAGCAGCAATTAATAAAGCAACGCCTGCGCGGATATCGGGCGATGTCATTGTTGTTGCCCTTAAGCGCATTTTATTGGCCAAACCGATCACAGTAGCGCGATGCGGATCGCACAGTATAATCTGTGCACCCATATCAATTATCTTATCCACAAAAAATAACCTGCTTTCGAACATTTTCTGATGTATGAGCACGCTTCCCATAGCCTGGGTGGCTACCACAAGAAATACACTGAGAAGGTCGGGTGTTAATCCCGGCCATGGGGCATCTGCAATGGTAAGGATAGAGCCATCAATAAATGTTTCGATTTGATATGTTTCCTGTGCAGGAATGTGAATATCGTCATTTATCCTCTCCATCTGAATTCCCAGACGTTCAAACATCATTGGGATCATTCCGAGATTCTCAAACGAAACATTTTTAATTGTAACATCCGAATGTGTATAAGCAGCCATTCCAATGAAACTGCCTACTTCAATCATATCAGGTAAGATAGTATGTTCGCATCCTGAAAGTGATGGTACACCTTCGATGGTCAGTAAATTTGAGGCTACTCCTTGTATTTTAGCACCCATGCTGATCAACATCTTGCAAAGCTGTTGAATATAAGGCTCGCAGGCTGCATTGTATAAAGTGGTGGTTCCACTGGCAAGAACAGCTGCCATCAAAATATTAGCTGTCCCGGTAACGGAAGCTTCATCCAGCAAAATATAACCGCCTTTTAGATTTGATGCATTTACTTTATAATAATTGTCGATGGAATTGTAGCAAAATTCAGCTCCAAGTTTTTGAAATCCAATAAAATGAGTATCTAACCGGCGACGACCAATTTTATCGCCACCCGGACGGGGAATGTAACCAATACCAAAACGGGAAAGCAGCGGGCCAATAATCATAATGGATCCGCGTAAATTGGATGCCTTATTTTTTAGGGATTGTTCGTATAGATATCCAATATTGACATCGTCGGCCTGAAATGAATAATCGTGCGAATTAAGCTTGTTTACTTTAACACCCAGTTCCCTTAAAACATCAATTAAAAGATTAACATCCTTAATATCAGGTATGTTACGGATAATGACAGGTTCGGAAGTGAGTAAACAGGCACAGATAACCTGTAATGCTTCATTTTTGGCACCCTGAGGATGTATTTCTCCTTTTAACTGTTTACCACCCTTAATTTCAAATGTTGCCATGAAAAGTAATTAAGCATTAGGCCAAAAACCTATTTTTTCTTAGGATTATGATTGCGCTGCGGTTGCTGTTGTTTGGCTTTATTTAGGATATCGCGGGTTTCATGAAGTTTCAGCTCCTGACGAGGTTGCAGTTTACCGTTGGAAAGGGTAGCCATATCTTTTAATATCACATCGTCGTTCACAATTTCCTTGTTCCAGGTGAGGTACGACTTTTTCATGTGGTTGGCAATTGTATGAACATAAGAATCCTTTTCCGGCCCATCGGGCATCTTGGCTGCCGCATTCACAAAGTTTTCGAGTACTTTGCCATAATGACGAAATTTTAAATTCGACTGGCTATAAGGAACCCTTTTTGGTGGTTCAAAAAGAATTTCGCGTTTGGGAATTTCGTATGGAAAATCGATATCCAATTCAAAGTCGGCAATAATTGCCAAATGATCCCATAATTTATGTTTGAAATCCACCACATCGCGTAAGTGGGGATTGAGGTTTCCCATCACATTAATAACAGCCTGGGCCATACGGTTTCTTTCTTCCCTGTCCTGAATAGTTTTCAGGTATTCTACCATTTTCTGTATGTTGCGGCCATATTCGGGAAGTACCATGTTACTTCTCGATGAATTATAATCGTAATCCATTTTTATTGATTTTTTTACAAAGCTAAGGAAAATAATTTATGTACTAATATTTTGTATTTTGAGAAGAGAAATATTTGAGATGATAAAATTAATAATTTTGGTTAAAATTAAATAATTTTAAAAAGTTAATAATTCAAGCTTCCATAACATGAAAAAACAAGCATATGTAATATTTTTTCTTTTTGCAGTTTTTTGCTTCGATAATTAAAGTCTGGGATTTTGCCAAAGAAAATAATAAGGTAAATTCTCTTACATTAAGGGTGGTTGATTTACTTGAGTATACCACTTATGAATTTACAAAGCAATAAGAATTCTTAAGGATATTTAGATAAAAAAAGATAAATTTGTCCTTTATTTGGTTGTCTATGGATTTGATGCAAAAATACGAAAAATTAAAGGCTATCCTTACGGATATGAAGGAAGTGGTAGTAGCATATTCAGGAGGCGTCGACAGTGCCTTTCTTTTAAAAGTGGCGCATGACGTTTTAGGTGATAATGCATACGGTATTTTGGCAATTTCGCCAACATATCCTTCGCGGGAATTTGAAAGGGCTAAAGAAACGGCAGCTGTTATTGGTGCGCGTATCAGAATTATTGAGACCAATGAACTGGAAGACGAAAAGTTTAAGACGAATCCTGTAAACCGGTGCTATTTCTGTAAAAGCGAGCTTTTTTCCAGAATAGTAGAACTTGCTGAAACCCGTCAATATAAGAATTTTGTGGATGGCAGTAATTTCGACGATAAAGGAGATTACCGTCCCGGAATGAAGGCATTAAGCGAAAAAGGGATTCGCAGTCCTTTGCAGGAAGCCGAATTAACAAAAAGTGAAATCCGTGAACTTTCGCATATGCTTGAGCTTCCAACATGGGACAAGGATGCGTTGGCATGTCTCTCGTCGCGTTTTCCATATGGCGAAAATATTGATATAGAGAAATTAAGGATTGTTGACGAAATTGAAAATTACCTGTACGATTTAGGATTTAGAAATATTCGTGCCCGGCATCAAAAAAATACGCTAAAAATTGAGGTACAACCTTCCCATATAGCAAGGTTTTTTGAGGAAGAAGTGCGGTTAAACGTATTAAACAAAGCTAAAAGCCTAGGTTATAAATATATCACAGTCGACTTGGAAGGTTATCGCCAGGGTAGCATGAATGAGGTACTTGGAGATAAAAAATACAAGCTTGCTAATTGAGTCTAGTCGTAAGTATAAAGTCGTAAGTCGTAAGTTTAAACTGGACAAGAAGAAGATCAATTTATATTATCTTGAGACTTGCGACTAATGACTTACGACTTCTTCAGTTTCCTTTGGATCATAATTTTTCATTGATGTCCGGTTAAAATAAACGGATTCTTCGCTACGCTCAGAATAACAGAGATTTTAGAACTTTGGAGGTAGGAGGGGGGTGGTTTGCGGCTTTGCCGCAACCAACCCCCTCCTAAAAACTAACTCACTGATTGTCATTTCGAACGAAGTGAGAAATCTCATTATAAAAACATTTTACCGGACAAGAATGATAATTTTTCAAATCTTTGACACAAAATTAAAGATTTGGGATTATAATCTCAAAAAAAGCATTAAAAATGTGATCGTAATCACTAAATTAATATAAAATAAGTGATTGGTTCAAAAAGTAAGTATCTAGTGAGGTCAAAATAGGGTGTAGTAATAAAAAACTAGTTAATTGGCTGTTATATTGATACTTGTGCCTGTTACTCCCTTCATCCCTTCTGCCTTCCCATATTTAATAAAGCAGCAAGTATCAAGTAATAAGTATCAAGATAACAGCCAGTACCAATTTTCGCTTTCGTCAAAAACTTCTCCCTTCTCCCTTTTCACCTTCTCATCTTCTCCCTTCATTATAAATCCAGGCTCATTTGTGAAACACTGTCATCCTCTGCATCCGGGTCAAAATCCGGAACGTCATCAATTGGTTCGGGTTCTTTTGGTTTAGGAGTTGGCGGTGGATCCAGAGGCTTTATCTCTGTAATTTTTCCAACTTCGTAGGTAGTTAATCGTTTGCCTTTGGCTTTACAGCCTTTAACTGCGATAAATTCATCGGCAACTATAATATCCACAGGACGCGTTTTATGTGGTCCACCATATTTGATTTCAAAACGTGGCCTGATTTCACTTGAAATAACCATTAATTTTGAGCCAGGTTCTTCTGCTGTAAAACTCGTGAGTTTATCGGTCGGATCAAAATTGAAGCGTTTTAAATAATACTGTTTTTGTTCGCCATCGTAATAAACAGCACTGTATATTTTTCCAGAATTGAATTTCTCCAAAAACAGCACATCGTCTTCAAAATGACTTGACAGGTCGAAGCCACCAATGCGGTACATCCCCGATTTTGTAACTTCCAGTATTTTGTCGCCATTGCGGAATTCGCCCAGGTATTTGCCTTTACTGTCTGAATTTAGGCGGCCTACAGTTTCATCAAACCATATTTTTGTTCCGCCCAAGGTTGAACTACCTTTTTCTTTCAGTATTATTTTGTGGATGGCAAAACGGGTAAGGATATTTCCCATGGCATCGCGACCTTTAATAGCAAGTTCGCCAAAATCCACATCCATATCCAGGTTTTTAAGACGTGGGCGTGGACGAAGGATGATCCGCAATACTTCCGCTTCTCCATTTGGGTTAACCGAGAAATACAGGATTCGTGAATCGGCTGATCCTTTAGTTAAATTATATTCTTTATCCCTGGTTATTCCCGTAATAGCAAAACGTTTCATCATGATTGGCCCGTTTTTACCATCACGATATATCACATTATAGATGGTACGCGAATCGTTTTTCTTAAAGATATTTACATATTCAAGTTCCTTACCAAGAAAGGCTTTGTCGGATACTTTAGTTATGATATAAGTTCCATCTTTTCGAATTGCCAAAACATCGTCAATATCAGAACAATCGCAGATATATTCATCTTTTTTCAAGCCGGTACCAGCAAAGCCTTCTTCCCGGTTTACATATAACTTCTCATTGGCAGCAACTACCATGGTAGCCTCTATATTGTCGAAGCTTCTGATTTCTGTTTTACGATCCCTGCCTTTGCCGTATTTTTTGCGGATATCCTCAAAATATTTAATAGTATAAGGTACAATGTTTTCAAGGTTGAATCGCACTTTTACAAGTTCACCTTCAATTCCTTTAATTAATTCATCTGCCTTTTTTATATCGAAGCGGGATATTTTCCGAACCGGCTTTTCAGTAAGTTTAAGCACATCGTCGCGGGTAATATTTCGGCGGAACATATGCCGGTAAGGGTCAAAACCTCTTTCAACTGCTTCGACTACCAGTTCCCAGGTATCCACATCTTTTTCAAGTTCGCGATAGATTTTCTCCTCAAAGAATATCTTTTCGAGCGATGCCATATGCCATTCTTCTTCCAGCTCTGAAATGCGGATCTCAAGTTCCTTTTTCAGAAGGTTAAGGGTATTGTCGGTCGATATTTTTAAGATTTCCCTGATCCCTACAAACCTTGGCCTGTCGTTTTCAATTACACAGGAATTTGGAGAAATAGGAATTTCGCAATCGGTAAAAGCAAAAAGGGCATCGATGGTCTTGTCAGGATCGGCACCTGGCGCCAGATGAACTAATATCTCGACATTTTCAGCGGTGTTATCATCAACCTTTCTGATTTTTATTTTTCCTTTTTCGTTAGCTTTGAGGATACTTTCAATTACCGAAGATGTTGTACGCCCATAAGGTACTTCGGTGATGATAAGGGTTTTTTTATCGAGTTTGCTTATTCTGGAACGAATTTTTAACGATCCGCCTCTCAATCCGTCATTATATCTTGAGGCATCCATTAACCCGCCTGTTATAAAATCGGGATAAAGATCAAAAGGCTGGTTTTTCAGATAAGCAATTGAAGCTTCAATAAGCTCATTGAAATTATGTGGAAGAATTTTGGAAGCGAGTCCAACTGCAATACCTTCGACACCGATGGCCAAAAGCAACGGAAACTTAACAGGCAAAGTAACAGGTTCCTGGTTTCGTCCATCATACGAAGCTTTCCAGCTAGTTGTTTTTGGATTGAATATTACATCCAAAGCGAATTTCGAAAGCCGCGACTCGATATAACGCGCAGCAGCAGCACTGTCGCCGGTAAGTATGTTTCCCCAGTTTCCCTGACAATCTACCAATAAATCCTTTTGCCCCAACTGAACCAAAGCATCGCCAATGGATGCATCGCCATGAGGGTGAAACTGCATGGTATGCCCAATGATATTGGCAACTTTATTGAACCTCCCATCGTCCATACGGCGCATGGAATGGAGAATACGGCGCTGAACCGGCTTTAAGCCATCGTTGATATGAGGGACAGCACGTTCAAGAATTACATACGATGCATAATCCAGGAACCAGTCCTGGTAAAGTCCGCTAAGTGGAATGATGTTATACATATCTTCATGATGATCCTCAGTACCCTTTCCTTTAGGGATTTTTGGATCTTCATCATTATCTGAAGATATTTGATTGATTTCGTCCGACATGCTTATTCTTCAAAAACGATTATAAATTTTTTATGTGAGTTCTTCTTCGTATTCTTCCTCAATACGTAAATTTTCTATGATAAAATCCTGCCGTTCCTGAGTGTTTTTTCCCATATAAAATTCAAGCAGATCGGCAATAACATCGGCCTTTTTAATACGCACCGGTTCCAAGCGTATATTGACACCAATAAAATGTTTGAATTCATCGGGCGATATTTCACCTAATCCTTTAAACCTTGTAATTTCAGGATTTGGGCCGAGCGATTTGATGGCCCGTTCTCTTTCCTGATCTGTATAGCAATAATTGGTTTTCTTTTTATTTCGTACCCTGAAAAGCGGAGTTTGCAAAATATATAAGTGGCCGTTCTTTATTAAATCCGGGAAAAACTGAAGAAAGAATGTAATCAGCAACAATCGGATGTGCATCCCGTCCACATCGGCATCGGTGGCAATGATTACCTGGTTATACCGCAGGTTTTCAAGTCCGTCTTCAATATTGAGTGCAGCCTGTAAAAGATTGAACTCTTCGTTTTCGTAAACAATCTTTTTTGTTAGTCCATAGGTGTTTAAAGGTTTTCCCTTGAGACTAAAAACAGCCTGAGTGTTAACTTCGCGCGATTTGGTTATGGAACCGCTTGCAGAATCGCCTTCGGTAATAAAGATAGATGAATTGTTCCGGCGCTCGTCATCGGTATTATAATGAATACGGCAATCGCGTAGTTTTTTATTGTGAAGGCTTACTTTTTTAGCACGTTCTTTTGCCAGACTTTTAATGCTGGCCATCGATTTACGCTCTTTCTCCGATTCCACAATCTTTCGTAGCAGAAGCTCTGCTGTTTCCCCGTTGCGGTGAAGGAAGTTATCCAATTCTTTTTTGATAAAGTCGCCAATGAACTTACTTACCGATATTCCATCCGGAGCAATATCTTTAGATCCGAGTTTGGTTTTGGTTTGAGATTCAAAAACCGGTTCTTCGACTTTAATACTGATGGCTGCAATGATGGAAGCTTTGATATCGGAAGCATCAAAATCCTTGCGATAAAATTCCCGGATAGTTTTTACAATGGCTTCGCGAAAAGCTTGTAAGTGTGTTCCTCCCTGGGTTGTAAACTGACCGTTCACAAAGCTGTAATATTCTTCGCCGTATTGATTTCCATGGCACATGGCCAGTTCAATATCTTCGCCTTTCAGGTGAATAACAGGATATAAACCGGGACTGCTCATATTCTCATTCAACAGATCCAGAAGCCCGTTCTGCGAATAGAAATTAGTACCATTCAAGTTTATAGTCAAGCCACTATTGAGAAAAACATAGTTCCGGCACATGGTCTCGAGATATTCCGAGATAAAGTGGAAATGGCCAAAAAGTTTTTCATCGGCAACAAAAGTTACCATGGTGCCATTTGGTTTGTCGGTAACATCTTCAGGGACTTCTTCGATGATGTTGCCTTCGCTGAAAGTAACAGAACATGTGCGTCTTTCGCGGAAAGCCTGAATAACAAAACTGGACGAAAGTGCATTCACGGCCTTTATACCAACGCCATTCAGACCCACTGATTTTTTAAATACTTTCGAATCGTATTTAGCACCTGTATTCATTTTCGATGCTACGTCCACCAGTTTTCCAAGAGGTACACCCCGTCCATAATCGCGAATCTGAACTTTACGTTCGTTAATAGTAATGTCGATTTTTTTTCCAAAACCCATCATGTACTCATCGATGGAATTGTCGAGAACTTCCTTGATAAGAATATATATACCATCGTCGGGAGAAGTGCCATCGCCGAGTTTCCCAATGTACATCCCGGGCCGCTTGCGGATGTGTTCTTTCCAGTCAAGGGTTCTTATGCTGTCTTCCGAATAGTTTGCCGTCATGGTAATACCAAAAGTTTGGGCAAATATATATAAAGCTAAGGTTGCCCGGGAAAGAGTTTATCAACATGTTTGTTAAAAACAGCAAAAATATTGATGTTACTGAACTAAAGCAGTTGATAAATTTAGAGAGATAGTCGATAGTTTATAGGCCATAGTCGATAAGCCATATCAACTATCAAATATCAACTACAATGCTCTGAACCGCAACCACATTCTTTTCCTTTTGCAATTTCGAATGCCTCTTTTCCTTCTGAAACAGAGAAGTAAATTAATCCGGCGGCTCCAATTACATCAGCATAAGCAAAACCGGTAAGTTCGTAGATCAAACTTGATATCAGCAGCACAACCGACATATACACACAAATTTTGGTGCAATTTGCATCGGCTACGATAGGTTGAGAGTCCAGCTTTTTGCCAACACTCTTTTTGGCATTCATCAGCCAAACCATTACCAATATTGAAATTATTGAGATGACAACTCCCCAAATAGTAGTTACAGGTTTATGATGCTGATAAAGGTTAATTACAATTCCGGCCAAAAGGCCAAGCGATAAAAGATAAAAGGCAGTACCTGTAGTCCGGAGCGCATTTATTTCAAAAGAACTTTTAGCGCTGTTTGGATTTTTTTTCATCCGGGTAATCATCATGGCAATGCCAATACCGGAAATTACTTCGATAAAACTATCGGCTCCAAAACCAAAAAGCGAGAGCGTTTCGTCTTCGTAGCCAAGGATCATCGAAACCAATCCTTCCACAATATTGTAGAATATTGTGAAAAGGCTCAGCGCATAAGCCTTACTATATAACTTTTGTTCGTTCATTTTAGTTTTAAATTGGAATAAATATAACACAAACATTAAATGTAACATTTCGTTCAATAGAAACCCTGAAGTACAAGAAAAAACACTGTCTTGTCAAATAAGACCCTCTAAGTTCACCCTAAATCCACAGAATACAATCCGCAATAAGCAATGAGTTTCTGGTTGTTTGAAATTTCGGCATTCATATCATTTGTGGTATAAGTTAATTTAAAATAAAGTTTGTTGAACAGGATTTTGAGGTTCGTAAAATTTCATGGAACAGGCAAGGCCAACTTTTTTGCAGGTTGTCTGAAATAAATTCCACAAGTGGGAATGATCGGGGACATTACAGGAATAATCGTGTCCATAGCGGATCATATAATTTTCTTTTAGTCCGGGAAACTTTTTGTCGAGTTGCCCATAATAATAATCCCGTTGACCTTCCCGCAAAGTCATTCCCATCATGGCTAAAATATACTTAGCTCCCGATTTCTTAGCACTTATCACCATTTGTTCAATGTTTTCCTGATTGTCGGTAATATAGGGAAGCACTGGCATTAACAATATTCCACAGTAAATGCCTGAATCGGAAAGGCTTTTTATGGTTTCGAACCTTTGCGATGACATGGGCGCTCCGGGTTCAATCTGACGGGATAACACATCGTTGCTGGTGGTGATAGTTACAGAAACTGCCGTATATATTTTGGAAGTTTCCTTTAATAAATCAATATCGCGACAAACCAAACTGCTTTTAGTAATCAGGTGAACCGGATATTTGTGCCTGACAATTAATTCTAAAGCATGGCGTGAAAGCATCAATTCTTGTTCGATTGGCATGTAAGGATCGTTCATACTTCCAAAACCTATTGTGCCTTTTTCGCGTTTCGAACGGAGCTCTTTATCCAATAGTTCCAGAGCATTCTGTTTAACCTGGATATCGGTGAAATCAGCAATTTGGTAACATTTGCTCCGGGAATCGCAATAAATACAGCCATGCTGGCACCCTCTGTAAAGATTCATATTGTAACGGATACCAAAATAAGGATCACTTCCTTTTTTAAGGGAAGAAAGGATAGTTTTGGCTTGTATGTGGCGGGTCATAAATTTTTAAATTTGAAATAAAGATAAAAATTCGGCAATTGCTTAAAGCATTCCAAGCTTCATCTTATTAGTTGGTTTTTATCAATTCTGAATTCCTATCTGCACTTCAGTCAAATTATTTTCAGGATTTTCAAAATCCATATGTATATAAACTTCCCTGCATGTGCCCGTTGGAGAATAATGCTTCATAGCGGTTTCTCTAAAAATTTGTCCATAGGTATCTGGTAATTTTTCCCATGATCCTGAATGCAAGAAAAAAAGACAATTTATAGGATCGACTGTTTTTAATTTGAAATTACCGTTATATCGTTCTGGTTTTGAAACAGGAATGAGAATGTCAAGGTTAAATATTGTTTCAGGATTGCCATCCATTCCGGTATAAATCCAATAAACAGGGCCGGCGATTTCGAGTTGGTTTTCAGCGGCATCCTGATATAATTCCCTGGCTTTTACCCGAACATATTTAAAGATACCGGCAAGTGTGGTTTTTTCGGAAAAGCAGAGCGCAGTGAAAGAGTTTTGTTTTTTAATTTCCATTTGGTATATATTTAATTTCACTACAAAGAAAAAACCAGGTAGTGACAACCCTATGGCAACAGAAATTATTAAAATTTATTTTTTCACAGTTTTTATAAAATCCCGGAAAGCAGTTTTGTATTTATCTGGTGAAACTATATCGAGAATATCCGAATACATCATCAGCCACCTGATAAAATATTCCATATCATTCACAACAAAGTTCAAATCAATATAATCCCCTTTATCTTCTTCTCCTATATAACCATAGTAGTATCGTGTGGTTTGAATTAATTTAGCTCTCGATTTTGGAAACCTCACCACTACCTGTTCAAGCTTAAAAGAACTTTGCATAAGTGAAAAGAATTCTTTTACAGAATTTATTTCACGGAGACCATATGATTCCTCTGTAATGGAAAGTTTATAAATACGGTCTATCCTGAAATCACGATAATCGTTTCGATGACGACAATATCCGATGAGGTGCCATGCCAGGCTATAGAAACAAAGCCCTACGGGTTCCACCATCCGGTTACGTATCAATTCCTCATTATATGCTGCTTTATAATCTATTTTAACAAGCTTCTTGCTTACAAGTGCCTGCTGAATATCAAGAATATAATTATTAGGTGCTTCAGCTGCTATAGCTGGGGCATAGTGGAATATTTCGATGTTGGTATCCAATTTGTCCAAATACTGTTTTTCCTTGTCGGGAAGCACGGCTTTGATTTTAAACATGGCCGATTTATATTGCTCGTTTATTGATTTATCGGCTATTTTTTCTATTATTTTTTCGGCAGTGAGTAAGGAGGAAGCTTCCCGGGTGGTAAACATCACGGGAGGAAGATGATAACCTTCGATTAGAAAATATCCTTTACCTGGTTCAGCGCCAATTGGCACCCCTGCTTCTTCAAGGGTTTTGAGATCGCGGTAAGCAGTTCGTTTACTTATTTCAAAACGTCTGGCAATTTCTTCGGCAGTAACAAATCGTTTGCTTTGAAGCTGAATTAATATAGCAGAAACTCGATCGAACCGGTTCATTATTCATAATGTTTAAGGCGAAATATATGCAATTTGGATAAAATGAGAATTGTTAAGATGAAAATAGATTAGGTTTTCTTCTTTTCATAATCATTCTAAATTAAAGCACTGGCGTATAAAACATGAAAAAAATCACTTTTATGTAATCAATGGCTTAAAAAATTCTTTTTCTTTGGGAGCTTGTTTTATAACACATTTTCTTAAAACCATAAATAACCTAAAATAAATGAAACTATCGTATAGCCATGGAGTTAGCGATATACCGCTGAAAGGTGAAACCATTGGTGAAAGCCTTAAACAAACTGTTGATAAATATGGAAATTGCGAAGCACTCGTAGTTGTTAGTCAGGGATACCGGGCAACTTACAGTGAGCTTTGGGAGCAGGTAGGAGAAGTTGCTAAGTCGTTAATGGCATATGGCATTAAACGTGGCGACAGAGTTGGTATTTGGGCAGCCAACCGTTTCGAATGGGTTCTGGTACAGTTCGCCACAGCCCGTATTGGAGCGATTATGGTCAATATAAACCCTGCATTTAAATCGCATAACCTGAAATATGTTCTGGAACAATGCAAAATGGATTTTTTAATAGCATCGCATTATTTCCGGAAAACAGATTATGTTGATATCCTCAATAAAGTTCGTCCCGAATGCTCTTTTCCCAAGCGAACCATTATTATGGAACGCGATTGGGAAAAGTTTATCGCTGTTGGCAAAAAAGTTACGGACGAACAACTCGCAGAAGTTGAAAAAACACTTCAGTTCGACGATCCAATAAATATTCAATATACTTCCGGAACGACAGGACATCCAAAGGGAGCAACACTCTCGCATCATAACATTTTGAACAATGGGTTTTTTATTGGCGAAAGAATGTTCTACAGTGAAAAAGACCGCGTTTGTATTCCAGTTCCATTTTATCATTGTTTCGGAATGGTATTGGCCAATATGGCGTGTATTACTCATGGTTCGTGCATGGTAATTCCGGGTGAAATTTTCGAACCAGAAAGCGTAATGCAAGCCGTTCAGGATGAAAAATGCACCGCTTTATATGGAGTGCCTACCATGTTTATTGCCGAACTGGAACATCCAAGCTTTTCCAGGTTCGATTTCTCGACTCTTCGCACAGGGATTATGGCCGGATCGCCTTGTCCGATTGAAACTATGAAGCAGGTTCAATCGAAAATGAACATGACCGAAATAACGGTTTGTTATGGGATGACAGAAACATCGCCAGTTTCAACCCAGAGTTTTGCCGACGATCCGCTCGAAAAAAGGGTAAGTACTGTGGGAACAGTTCATCCACATGTTGAGGTTAAAATTATCAATCCTGAAAATGGAGCTATTGTGTCTCGTGGTGAAAAAGGTGAAATATGTACCCGGGGATATTCTGTCATGTTAGGGTATTGGAATGCTCCTGAAGATACTGCTTCAGTAATTGATAAAAACAGATGGATGCACACCGGAGACCTCGGTATAATGGACGAGGAAGGTTACGTGAAAATCGTGGGGCGAATCAAGGACATCATCATTCGTGGTGGTGAAAATATAGCTCCATTGGAAATTGAAGAATTCCTGATGATGCACGAGGCAATCGAAAATGTTCAGGTAATTGGTGTCCCCAGTTTAAAATACGGTGAAGAAGTGATGGCCTGGGTGAAAGCAAAAGAATGTTTTGACCTGACTGAAGAAATGCTGGACGACTATTGTCGGGGACAAATTGCTACTTTTAAGATACCGAGGTACTGGAAATTTGTACAGGAATTTCCGATGACTGTTTCAGGTAAAATCAGAAAAGTGGAGATGCGCGAAGAATCTATCAAAGATTTAGGATTGGAAGATGTGGCTAAAATTAAGACTGCATAAAGTAAAATAACCTGCAGGTTGAAAAACTGGCAGGTTATTTTACTTTTTTTGATAAGCATACCAACAAATTCCTAAATTTACCAGTCGTTATTTTGCTAAAACAATAAACTTGAAACCAGTTAAACAATTAGCAGGTCAAACAGTAATTTATGGTCTAAGTACCATTGTACCTCGCTTCCTCAATTTTCTACTCGTTCCGTTATACACATGGTTTTTTCCAATTGAAGAATATGGGGTTATAACAGAGCTGTATGCATATGCTATCTTTTTGAATATAGTCCTAACGTATGGAATGGAAACAGCATTCTTTAAGTTCAGTCAGGATAACACAAACACCAATAAGATTTACAGTACTATTTTATATACAATTCTTTCCAGTTCCCTAGTTTTTGCGGCAATAACAGTTCTGTTTGCATCGCCCATATCCTCACTTATTCAATACGATCGAAATCCCGAATATATTTGGATATTCGGTCTGATCATTTCTATTGATGCTATATGTTCCATTCCTTTTGTAAGGTTACGAAAGGAGAATAAAGCTTTCCGGTTTGCATTCATAAAGCTGGCAAATGTTTGTATCAATGTGATTTTAAACTTGTGTTTCATTTTATTATTTCCGTGGCTTCTTAAAAAAGGAGTTAGTTTGCCTCTTTGGTTATATAATCCTTCAATTGGATTGGGATACATTTTTTATTCAAATCTTGTAGCAAGTATATTTACTCTGTTGATTGTATCGCCACAGATTTCGTTTAAAGGAGGTTTCGATGCATCGTTGTTAAAAAAGATTTTGGCTTATTCGCTGCCTCTGCTGGTAGCGGGCTTTGCAGGGAGTATTAACGAGGCGTTGGATCGGATATTAATCAAACACCTTTTGCCTGAAAATGTAAATGCGATGGGTCAATTAGGGATTTTCGGCGCCAACTTCAAACTCGCAATACTACTTGTCTTATTTATTCAAACATTCCGTTTTGCTGCCGAACCTTTTTTCTTTAATTATGAGAAAGAAAAGGATTCAAAAGTATTGTTTTCCAGAATTTTAAACTATTTTACAGTTATTATCCTGATAATTTTCCTTGGTACACTGTCAAATCTGGATGTCCTAAAATATTTTATCGGCCCTAAATTCTGGGAAGGATTATATTTGGTACCTATTCTTTTATTTGCCAATGTATTTTTGGGTATTTATATGTATTTATCTTCATGGTATAAATTGGCCGGTCAAACTATGTATGGCGCCTATATTGTAGGTATAGGGGCTGGTTTAACAGTTGCAGTAAATCTCATTTTTGTTCCGCTCTACGGAATTGTTGCTTCAGCATACGGGCATCTGATAAGCTATTTTGTAATGACTATCGTTTGTTATTTTTGGGGAAGGAAATATTACCCTATTCCCTACGAAATTGGAAAACTAGTAAAGTATATTGTTCTGGCAATTATTTTTACAGGTGTTATTTTGTTGTTGCCCATTGAAACAATTTGGCTGAGATTGATTGTTTTTAATTCGATATTATTGATATTTGCTTATATCTTATTAAAAAATGTTGGTTTAATTAATGTTTTGAAAGCATCGATACCTTTCTTAAAAAGAAAAGAGACTGTCTTAAAGTAAGAAAATGGAGCTGAATTACAAATTCAGCCTCAAAATCTGACTATTTAGAAAGCCTCTTTCCCATATAAAAAATGGTAACTATTCTATAACTTGGGACAAAGCCCTATTTGTTACTTACTGTGAACCTCTACAAGGTTTTCAGGGATATTGTCAATGATTTCTACAATTGTGCAACATCTACTATGTTGTTTTAATATTTAAAAATATCCTCGTATAGGATTTATGTTTTTTATTCCAGATAAGTATATCCGTACAATCCCGACCGGTAATTCGAAAGAAACTCTTTTCCTTCTTCGGCAGAAATTATACCAGTCTTTACAGATGTTGTAACCCAGGTTTCCACAGTACGAACCATCTTTTTAGAATTGTACTGAACATATTCCAACACTTCAGCAACTGTTTCACCGTCAATAATCTGGTCAATTTCATAACCTTTGTCGTTTACCGAGATATGTACCGCATTGGTATCGCCAAACAGATTATGCAAATCGCCTAATATTTCCTGATAAGCACCAACCAGAAATACACCGATGTAATAAGCTTCCTTGGCTTTCAAAGGATGTACCGGAAGATAATACGACAGGTTTTTGGTAGAAATAAAATTGTCGATTTTACCATCGGAGTCACAGGTGATATCCTGCAATGTTGCCGAGCGGGTGGGTTTTTCGTCTAACCGCTGAAGAGGCATTATCGGGAAAATCTGATCGATAGCCCATGAATCGGGTAAGGATTGAAAAAGTGAGAAGTTACAGAAATACTTATCGGATAAGAGCTTTGGCAACGAGCGGAATTCGTCCGATACATGCTTAATTTCACTTGTCATCATTTGGATGTCCTTGGCTATCGACCAAAATAGCCTTTCTATCTGGGCACGGGTTCTTAAATCGAGCAACCCGAGACTAAACAAATCCAATGCTTCTTCACGAATCTGCTGTGCATCGTGCCATGTTTCGAACATACGCGGCTGGTTAAGTTTATCCCAGATGGAATATAAGTCCTTTACAAGCTCGTGATCTGTTGCACTAATCTCTTCTTCCTCTTCCCAAATAGGCAGTGAAGTTGCTTCGAGTACTTCAAAAACCAGAACAGAATGATGCGCTGTTAACGATCGGCCCGATTCTGTAATAATATTTGGATGTGGTATATTATTTTTATCGCTCACATCAACAAGCGTCGAGATGGAGTCGTTTACGTATTCCTGGATACTGTAATTTATGCTGCTTTCACTGTCGGAAGAGCGCGAACCATCGTAATCTACGCCTAAGCCACCACCAATATCAACAAAATCGACACTAAAACCTTTTTGGAATATTTGAACATAAAACTGTGCTGCTTCCCTGAGGGCAATTTTGATTCGTCTGATTTTGGTAACCTGACTTCCAATATGGAAGTGTACCAAACGAAGACAATCTTTCATTTTGTTTTTTTCCAGGTAATCAAGTGCTTCCAGTAATTCGCTTGAGGTAAGTCCAAATTTGCTCACATCTCCACCCGAATCTTCCCATTTTCCGCTGCCGGAACTTGCCAATTTAATACGAACACCTAAGTTAGGCTTGATTTTTAATCTGCGTGCTATGTTTGCAATCAGCTTGAGTTCGTTTAGCTTTTCAGCTACCAGAAAAATTCTCTTGCCCATTTTTTGGGCCAGCAAAGCAAGTTCGATATAATCTTCATCTTTATACCCATTGCATATGATCATCGAATCGTTATCAGTGTTGATGGCGATAACCGCATGTAATTCAGGTTTGGAACCAGCTTCCAGTCCGATGTTAAATTTTTTACCATGACTTACAATCTCTTCCACCACAGGTCGCATCTGGTTAACCTTGATGGGATATATAATAAAATTCTGTGCTTTATAGTTGTATTCTTCAGCAGCAATTTTAAAACAACTCGACATTTTCTCGATCCGGTTGTCAAGAATATCCGGAAAACGGATCAACATCGGGGCCGATACATCCCTTAACTGCAGTTCGTCAACCAGTTCCCGCAAGTCGACCTGAACCCCATCTTTTCGGGGAGTTACCACTACGTGACCTTTTTCGTTAATCGAAAAATAGTTAATACCCCACCCAACTGTGTTATATAATTCAGCCGAGTCTTCAACGCGCCATTTTCTCATCAGCGTAAAGTATTATGCTTTAATTGTTAATGAATAATATTTGTATTTTAAAAATCGCAACGAAAATACGCATTGTATCAGATATATAATGTAAAAATTAATAAATTTTAACAATTCTTACAGTTGTCTAAGGCTTAGACCCTGTCAGTAGCCAGGCAGGCTATAAGTTTTATATGGCTTAATAATATTGGAAAGACAGCGTAGACCAGAAATCTTGGAATCATTTCTTTTATGATAATGATGTTAAAAAAACAACATTAAATAAAGAATTTTGGTTTAAATCAAAAAATTAAGGCAAATATTTTGGTTTAAATCAAAAATTTAACATCACTCAGGTTTCAAAAGGGTTATGGTCAATTGTCTTCGCTGTTATCTTCGGAGTTTCGCCTGGCATAAGACAGGCTCTGCATTGTGTAAGCAAGCACTACAATGAACGCTAAAAAAATGACCACAGAAATTCCGGGTTTTCCTCTGTTATTTCTCTATTAATGCCGGCAATGCTTTTTATTTCCGAAAAGGAGTGTTGTTTGCCCGGAAGGATATTGTTCAGTTCTTTTAACAGGCCAGTTCCGATATTTCCTTCTAAACAGGTCTCTTTTATCTTTCCTTTTTTCACATGCAGTTCAATCGAAATCAATACCTTGCCAATGTTGATACAGTTTTTAAATGTGTAATCAGGGGAATAACCAAAATTCCAGTTCCAATCTTTATATTTTGTTTCTGCCAGTTCCTGAATTTTTGCTATTTCCTCACTGGAAAGTTCAAATGGCATTGCATTATAATAACTCTGAAGAAATTGGGTCAGTTCTTTAAAAAACTGATCAGCAGACAAATCCATTGTTAAATTTTCCCGAATGTTGGTTACCTTACTTCTTACCGATTTTACACTTCGGTCGGTGTATTTGCCTTCTGTTACATGCAAGGCATTTCGTAAATCGGTTAATGTCGACGAAAAAAGCAAGGTTCCATGGTGCAGTGTTCTGTTTTTATAAATATGTTCTGCATTGCCCGAAACTTTTAAGCCGTTAATTAAAATATCATTTCTGGAGCCAATTTCAGCAGGTACGCCGAGTTGATTCAGAAATTCAGCAACTGGAGCAATAAAAGCTTTGAAATTGACGAGTTTTCCGGTTTCACCATTTTGAAGAAATGTAAAGTTGATATTGCCTTCATCGTGATACACAGTGCCACCTCCCGAAATTCGACGAATCACAGGAATATTGTTTTCGGTAACAAAACGATAATTTATTTCTGCAATAGCATTCTGATGCTTACCAACAACAATACAAGCTTTGTTTTGATACAGGAAGATAATATCGTTGGCGCTATTTTTAAGCAGAAATTCTTCAGTTGCCAGATTAAAATGAGGATCGTTGGAATTGCTAATTAATAAATACATGGCACATTATTTCTTTTCCCTGAGCAAATAAAAAAAGCCTGAATAATTATTTGATTTACCAGGTGTATATTTTTTTGCCGGACGTTCCCAACTGATAGCATCTACCACATAATAATAGATTCCCGGATAAGCGTACTCACCGTTAATTTTGCCATCCCAACCTTCCCAACTATTGATGTCAGGCCCATGAAACTCATAAATTTTCCTTCCGCTGCGCGTAAAAATGGTTAGGTGAAATTCGCGCATGGAAACATTTCGAATGATAAAGTAATCATTAGCCCCATCGTCGTTCGGACTAAAAACATTCGGAACATCCAGTTCCGATTTATCTACTTTTATGCTGGTTGTATCTTCTCTGATACATCCTTCCTGGCTCGAGGCTATCAATTTTATTAGATATTCCTTATCCGCCTGATAATAATAATGTGGTTCCGGGGTATTGATTGGTTCTTCCTGGTAAATTGTATCTCCATCACCAAAAATCCAGGTGTATTTAACTGCATTTTTGGAATTATTTGTAAAAACCACTCTGATGGGAGAAGAAGTTATAGAATCAACATATTTCTTGTTATAGCTTACCTCAAAATCCGCTTTCGGGATTATGGAAATATACTTCACTTTGTCTTCTTTCCATAGGTTGAATTTATCGGTTGCACGGCCGGTATATTCAGTATCTTCATTAGGCAGTACATCTTCTTCAATCCATATTTTTGCACCTTCGCCCAGAGAAATTCCATTAGCTGGATTTGCAATCCAGGTAAAAATAATTGAATTGTTAAGGATTAACCTCATTCCGGAAACAGGATTGAAATATTTAAATATAGCTGGCACGGCAGCAGCCTGTAGGTTAATGTATTCACAAGTTCTCCGGTAAAAGTATACTTCTCCGGCTTTGTTTTTCTCAACTGTCATGGTGAAGTCATTCAGAAAAACCCATGCGATCATTGTTGTATCCAACCCTGGTTTGGTAACGTGAATTTTGTATCCGCCCGCCTCAAGATTGGTCGCCACTGAAGAAACAACATTGGCATCGGTTTTAAAAACAGGTAAAAATACATGGTTTACAGTATCGTACGAGCTCCATTCGAATGTGGCTGGTTCGGCTAAAGGTGTTGTCGCATTTAAGGTGCCTTTTTTAATTGCAGGCTTTTGGTTAAAAATAAAAATACTATCGTGAACTGAATATGCGGTAGCAACCTTAAAATCGGATGTAGTTGAAGAAACCTGAGCAAAAACAGATGTTGAAACAATTGAATAAAAGAGAAATATGAATTTGAGGAATAGTTTCGACATTGGGAATTTAAATCATATTGACTAAAAAAACGTTTGTTATCTAAAATTATTTCAAACTTTGATGCAATATTAAAGCAAAAAAATTAAAGATGGAATTATATCCGAAATTTAAAATTAGGTTCAGGATTTAGATTTTTAGAAATGAAACAATAATTTAAACTTATAAAACCATTCACTTAAACATAAACCTAAAAGCTAAAGTCTAACTTACTTTTGTCTTAACCCTAACTACCTAATAGCTAAAGTCTGAATTTTCTTAAAATAATACAGTGTCCACATTTTTTTAGTTAGTACTTTTGGACAAAATTAAATAAGGTGACCGATTTTTTAAAAGAATTAAATGAAGTACAGAGTGAGGCTGTGGTTAATTACCAGGGGCCGGCACTGGTTATAGCAGGAGCAGGATCAGGTAAGACGAGGGTACTCACATATAGGATAGCTTATTTGTTGTCGCAGGGAGTTCCTGCAAGAAATATTTTATCGCTCACATTTACAAATAAAGCTGCCAAAGAGATGAAGGAGCGCATCGGCAGCCTAGTTGGGGAATCGAATGCACGAAGTTTATGGATGGGAACTTTTCACTCGGTTTTTGCTAAAATATTACGATTCGAAGCTGCAAGTCTGGGATATCCATCCAGTTTTACCATTTACGACACACAAGACTCACGGAACCTTATCAGGACAATTATCAAAGACCTCAAACTGGACGATACTATTTATAAGCCTTCAGATGTACATTCCAAAATTTCGGCTGCAAAAAATGAGCTTATAACACCTCTGGCCTATCATGCTGATCCCATTATTGGCGAACGCAACCGCAATTCGCGCATACCAATGGTTGGGGATATATATAAAATGTATGCAATCCGCTGTTATAAGGCAGGAGTAATGGATTTTGATGATTTGTTATTAAATACAAATATCCTTTTCAGGGATTTTCCTGAAGTTCTTGCAAAATATCAGCGTTCGTTCAATTACATTCTGGTCGACGAGTACCAGGATACCAATTACTCCCAATATCTGATTATAAAAAAGCTTGCCCAGCATCATCATAATGTTTGCGTTGTTGGCGACGACGCCCAAAGTATTTATTCATTCCGTGGAGCTAAAATTGAAAATATTCTCAATTTCAGGAACGATTACCCTAATTACAGGCTTTTCAAGCTCGAGCAGAATTATCGTTCTACGCAAACTATTGTAAATGCCGCCAATAGTATAATTGCACGAAATCAGAAGCAAATTCAAAAGCAGGTTTGGTCATCGAACAACATGGGCGAAAAAATACAGGTTTTTCGCTCAGCTACTGATATTGAAGAAGGATTTGCAGTTGCTAATTCCATCCATGAAACTAAATATTCGCAACGATTAAAAAACTCTGAATTTGCTATCCTTTACAGAACCAACGCGCAATCGCGTATTTTCGAGGAAGCATTAAGAAAAAGAAATATTCCATACAGGGTTTATGGTGGTTTATCATTTTACCAGCGGAAGGAAATTAAAGATCTGCTTGCATATTTGCGCTTAATCGTAAATCCCAAAGATGATGAAGCTTTCAAACGCATTGTTAACTACCCGGCAAGAGGTATTGGAGATACGACCCTGGCGAAACTGGAAGCTTTGGCAAATTCAAAAAATCGTCCCATTTTTGATGTAGCCTGTAATGCAGTAGCCTACGGCCTGGATATCAATAAAGGGACTTTAAGTAAATTGATGCAATTTGCCTCATTAATAATTGACTATACAAGCAAAATTGAAAAGCTCGACGCCTATGAAATGGCATACCAGGTTACAACTACCACAGGAATATTAAAAGATCTTCAATCGGAAAAGACTCCCGAAAATATCAGCAGGTTCGAAAATATTCAGGAATTGTTGAATGGTATTAAAGATTTCACCACAAATAATGCTACTGAATCCGGGCCTGTTAACCTGGTTCATTACCTCGAAAATGTCTCATTACTAACCGATGCTGATAACGAAAAAGACGGGGATGATGATAAAGTAACCATTATGACCATACATTCATCAAAAGGTCTTGAGTTTGGTGTGGTTTATATTGTCGGATTGGAAGAAGGTTTATTCCCATCTACCATGAACATGGTCGATCAAAGGGAAATGGAAGAAGAGAGACGGTTATTTTATGTTGCCCTCACCAGAGCTAAAATAAGGGCATTTCTTTCATTCGCCCATAGCCGTTATAAATGGGGAGTTCCTTCCAACTGCACACCCAGCAGGTTTATCCAGGAAATTGATGCACAATATCTTGATCTTCCAAAAGATCCCCGTAGTAAAGATCCGATACCTTCATTCAACGAAATACCAAAAAAGAAGTTTAATGAGCAATCGTTATTCGATAAGGTTCCTGTAAAGATTATTCAACCCCGTAAGGCTTTTAATGGAACTAATGGTTCTGGTGGAAATGCTTCGGGTGAAGAGTTTATTGCCGATGATCCTGCTAAAATTCAGGTGGGAATGCAGGTTTTACACGAACGTTTTGGCCCGGGTAAAGTGATTGAGGTTGAAGGTATTTTACCGGATATTAAAGCAACAGTTTTTTTTACCGATTCGGGTCAAAAAAGCTTATTGTTAAAGTTCGCCAGATTAAAAATCATTAGTTCATCCTAATATCATGCTGATATTTTTAATAGGTTTTATGGGTAGCGGAAAATCTACTTTGGGAAAACAACTGGCAAAAAAGCTTAACTACCAGCTTATTGATCAGGATAGTTATATTGAAAAGAAGACAGGTATATCAGTTGGTAATTATTTTTCCAGTAATGGCGAAGAAGCATTTCGTAAACTTGAACATGAATCTTTAATAGAATTATCAAAATTGGAAAATGCTGTTATTTCGACAGGGGGAGGAGCACCTTGTTTTTATAATAATATCGAAATTATGAATAATTCAGGTATTTCCATATACTTGAAACTTAAACCGGAAATTCTGTTTAGCCGGCTTAAATATGCCCAAAATGAGCGTCCCCTTATTAAAGGTAAAACAGAAGAGGAATTATTTGGTTTTATCAAAACAAAATTAAGTGAAAGAGAGTCTTTTTACCTGAAAGCCAAGCATGTAATTGAATCAATGGACCTGAAATCGGAAGATCTTTTTCAATTGGTAAAATACCATGGGCTGAACTAACTTTTCAGTTCTTTGTTAAATCTTTTAAGTAGCTGTTCTAAAAACTATTTTACTTGTCAAAAAATATCTCCTTGACATATAAAATTGTGCATATCTAACTTGTGCTGCTGGTAATTATTGTAATTTTGTATTTATTTGAATTAGAAAATAATTATGCAACAGATAATCAAAAAAATAAAAAAGAACAGGCATAGTATATGGTCTATTTCTTTATTATCTGTTCAGGCCGTTTTTCTCGGAATATTTGTTTCATTGTTTTTTATTGATTCCACCGCTAATTTTTTAGTTTTTCATACCGTACGGGTTTTGCCTGAGGCATTTGTAGCTTCAGGATTGGCTGGCATTATTATTATTCAGATAATTAATGCCATTGAAGCTTTGAAATCAAAACAATTACGTTATTTTATTCAATATGGAATAATTCTACTGTGTTTTATAAGTCTTATTGGTCTTCAATTTCTTACCTATACCAAGTTTTTTTTGTTTTTCTATTTTGCTGCATTTTTACCTTTCAGCATTATCTTAATTAATATTCAGCATGCAACTGTTGCTAATATTAAAGCTTCAAATAATTTTGTTCTTTCTATTATTATTGATGTTTTATTTTTATCCGGAACAGTTTTAGGTGGCATTTGGGCATTGTTGTTTAAACGAACCAATACCATACCAGTCGAGTATATCCTGGCAGCAATTCTGGCAGTTGTTTTTATTTTACAGCTTGGAATATATCATTTCAAAGCAACTTCTGATCAAATTTCTTTTAACAAACCTATAAAAACACTGGTTTCCTATTTTTCTGAAATTCCTTTAAAAGGAGTTCTTTTGGTAACTGCATTATTTATTCTATTTTCTACAATAAGCTTTACAATGATTGATTTTACTTTTCTTCAAACAGTTGAAAGTCTGTATAAAAGTACTGTCAGTTTAACCAAATTTTTAGTGCTGTTTTTTCTTGTAACTACCATTCTATCTTTTGTTTTTAAATTATTCGTATATCAAAACCTGATTAAAAACTTCAAATTAAATAAAGCAATTATTTTCGCCCCAATCATTTCTATTTTAGCACTGGTAGGAATTAGCACCCTGATGTTATTTCCTGCACGGTTCAATTTTGATACAGCATATTCGTTGCTTTTTTTAGGATTAGTATTTACACGTATTTTTGTCCAGCTCATCAGAGAATCTTTTGAATTTTATGGATTAAAGCTAAATTTTGTATCACAGGAATCTGTTTCGAACCGAAAAATTGACAGAGAGATACTTTCATTATTTGATTTTTGGGCATTTTTTTTCAGTGGAATGATTTTATTGATTATAAAATCAATTGAAATAAATAATGTCCAACTGCGGATCGTTCTTAATCTATTGGTGGCAATTGCATGGTTCGTTATTGCCATTGCTTTAAATAAAGGATATCATAAATCAATCCATCGTTTTGTAAGCGGGCTGTTAAATGCAAATCATTCTACTGATGGTAAAGAAATGAAGTACAGAGGGGAATTTGAGGGAAGTAACTTAAGTTACCTGAGGTATATTCTAAATTATCAAAGTTATTACCAGCCGCATCATTTTCGTAAACTTATAAAGCAATTACCTGATAATTTGAAGCTTAAGCTTGGCATTACACTTAACAAAAATAATTTTATTGACGCCAGAATACCTGATAACAATACAGCTTCAAAGTTAAAGACCATTGGCTCTTCCAACACATTTTTCGATACAACAAAAGCTTCGAAAGGTTATATGATAGAATCTTTAACCGAATCCATTTCCATTGAAGACAGGGTTATGGCAGTGCGTCTGATAACTGAAAGCCGCAATCCGAAATATATTAATATTTTAAAGCTATTGATCCGCGATTCAGACGATGAGGTTAAACGACAAGCAATTTCAGCTATCACCAAATTCAAAAATATTGATTTAATTTATGAAGCGCTGGAATATCTAAATCACGAGGATTATGCCGACTTGGTATGCGATGTTCTTTTGGAGATGGGCGAAATTGCAGTTTTTCCCTTATCTCAAACTTTTAATAAGCCTAATATTAGTATTAAATACCAATCAAAAATTATTAAAACCATTGCCCAAATTCCTAGTGATGAGTCTAACCGGTTTTTGTTAAACAAACTTGAATATCCTAATAAAAATATAGTTTATGAATCGGCTTTGGCACTTAATAAACTGAAATTCAGGCCCGACTCTTCCGATTCACAATTGTTATTGCGTGTAATTGAAAAAACTATCAGTAACTGTGCCTGGTTGTTAAATATGAGCAATATTCTTGATAAGGAAGATAAAACAGAGCAACTAAACAACAATTTAAAAGAAGAATTTAACAATACTTTTGAATTGTTATTCATTTTGTTAGAATTGAAATACGGTAAAAAGCTGGTGGAGTATATCAAACAATCACGTGCGGAAGGATCGTCAAATGAACATAAGGAATATGGAATTGAAATCCTGAATATTGTTGTTGATTCTGAAATTAAACCAAAATTATTCCCATTACTGCATAACAATTCGATTGAAGAAATAATAAGGCAACTACAAAATCAGTTTCCAATTGCTAAAAAGACATCTTTGATGGCAATAAAAGAAATCATAAATATCGATTTGGGATATATCAGCAAATGGACCAAGTCGTCAGCTATAATTGCCCTCAGCCATTTACAGGATGTATCTTTGTCGGAAGATATCATTGCACAATTGTATAATCCGGAACCTATCCTTAGTGAATCAGCGGTTTACTCAATCAAAAAATGGGGAAATAATAACCTTGGAGAGATTGAGTCGAGATTACCGGACAGGATTTTTCCAAAGATTTTATTATTATCTGAAAATATTGATTTAAATAAATATTTTCTTTTGAATCAAAAGGTATTTTATTTGAAGAGATTACCGTATTTTTCACTTATAAAAGGGGAAAATCTTCTTCATTTGGCTGAAGAGATGGAAGGCATTCTTCTGTTGGCAGGCAATTTTCAAACGTTCGAAACCAGAGCTGATGAATTATTGCCTTTGTTCACTACTCCTCATGGGGAAATTATTATTAGTGACGGAGGTTCTAATTCAAAAAAGTTACCGAAAGGCCATTTATATGGGTTAAGTGTTTATTCAGGTAAGATTAAATTTGAAGCAGTAACCGATTCTTTTATGTATGTGCTCAGGCCGGAAAACCTGACATCAGTGGTTCTGAATTTTGACGATATTTCCGATGCATTGTTTACATATTTAAACGATTCTAAAATTCATTAGTCTATGAGCAACAATATTTATGTAAGCTTTTCGGCTGAGAACAGTGACAAAGATGCATGGGTAAGTGAATTAATGAACTTTTTCAAAATTACACTTGGAAAGATTTCCCCAATTCCGATAAATATCAATTCTGCTCTTAACCCGGGAATTGATTTGGAAAGCCAGATCGATAAAACAAAAATTATTATCCTGATATTTAACGGATTTGTTTCCGACAGTTTTGCCCGCGATTTGAGAATACTTGAACTTCGACATCATGAACTTGTACTTGGGGGAAAAGAAATTTTTGTAGTTAATAAATCAGAAAGATTTAGTTCCATTATCCCTATTTACCTGCGAAAATATAGTCAATACAATTTCTTCGAAATAAATATCCGGACAAATGAAGCGATTGACTATTCTCCTTTTTTTAAAGGAGAAAAAGAAAATAAATTTTGGTCAAAGCTTACCGATCTGGCATACGACACCAAAATGTTTTTCGAACCAGCGGAAGGCAATAACGATGAAGACAAGAAATTAGTTGTTTATCTTGCCGAAGTGAGCAGAGATCAGGTCTCGAACAGAGAAATTTTAAAACGCGAATTTTTATTGTCGGGTTATAAGGTATTACCTGCAAAGCCCCTTCCCACTTCTATAAAGGAATATCATGATACAGCCATGGAAATTATCATAAATGCTGATGTTTCCATTCATATTATGGGCGAAGTATATGGAGAGTCGCCTTCGGGAACAGACTATTCGTATCCCGAACTTCAAAACAAACTTGTTACTGAATTATTGGGCAAAACCGAGATCCTTAAAAAGAATTTTTATAGGTTTGTATGGCTTCCGCCGAGCCTTGAGCCTTATGATGAAAAGCAGGTTCAATATCTTAAACGGTTAAAGAAAGAACTTTCCGAAAGCAAATCAGGAGAAATTATTCAATGTAGTATTGAAGAGTTTAAAGAGTTATTTGTACAAAAAATCAACCAGATAGCCGGAAGTGACCTTCAAAGTATTATCAGTAAAAAGGAAAAGAATATTGTTGTAATTACTGACAATGCCGAGCAGTTAATTTTTTCCAAAATTGAAGATCAATTGCGGGCTGCACATAAGAATTTCGATGTTATAGATCTTTCAAAAACGGGAGATCTATTCCCGTTAGCTATGTTCAGGCAAAAATTGAAAATGGCTAACGGAGCAATTCTGTTGAATTTAATTCACGATTCTTTATGGATCCAGGGAATGTTAGGATTAACTGTTAAATATTTTCGTAACGGGAACAAATCATCGATTGTGGTTGTTACAAGTTTACAGAATAAAGCAGCAATTGATTTCAATGCACTTAAAGTTGATTTTTTGGCATTAGATGACAGTCAACTAATTAAAAATATTGATAAATTCCTTATTCAATTATCGTAATATGGCTGAGGAAACAGAAATTATTGAACAAGTACAAAAAGGCATAATCATAGAAAAGAGTTATTGCCCTTTTCCTGGATTAAGGCCGTTTCAGTATTCTGAAACACATCTTTATTATGGTCAGGATCAAATAACACAAAGAGTATTAAATCAATTACTCGATCATCGGTTTGTTGCAGTATTGGGCGGTGCAGGTGTTGGAAAAACTTCATTTATAAATTGTGGACTTAAACCATTTTTTTATACAGGAATAATTGGTTCAACAAATATTAATTGGCATGTAATTCATTCACGTCCATCGAATAATTCAATTCGAAATCTTGCTGAAGCGATAAACAGAAGCGAATTTTCTGATAATTCAACAGAAGATAATAATATTCAAACCCAAATAAATTATAACGTTTTAAAAAGGGGAAAATCGGGGTTAATTGAACTGTTAAAACAAAACAAGCCTGAAAATAACGACAGGTACTTGATAGTAATTGACCAATTTGAAGATATCTTCAGGTTTAAAAATATTAAAAATGAGTCAGGTTTAGCTGATGATGCCTTTGAGTATGTAAATATTTTAATACATGCAATCAAGCAAAAAGAATTGCCCATTTATCTAATGATAGTAGTTCGTTCTGATTTTGCTGACGATTGCCTTATGTTTCCATACTTATCCAACCTTATAAATCGTAGTAATGTTCTGATACCGCGATTAACACGCGATTTAATAAGGGAAGTTGTAACAGGGCCACTGGAAGCCTCTCACCTCAATATTGATAATACTTTGCTGCTTCAAATTCTGAACGATGCCTCAAACATTGACGATTTGCTTCCGCGGCTACAGCATGCAATGAGGAGGTCGTGGGAATCGTGGCGAAGCCTTGGCACCAGTGATAAACCCCTTTCATTAACAGAATATGAAATTTCCGGAGGATTAAAAAATGCCATAAATAATCACGCGAACGAACTATATGCAACGCTTACAGCTAATGATAAAATACTTTGTGAAAAAATATTTAAATCGTTAGCTGAAAAGGGTTCAGAAAATAAAGGTTTTGCACGTCCTATTTCCATTTCCGAATTGTGTGGGATTGCCAAAGCCGATTTTAATGATGTTGTAAGGGTTGTTGATATTTTCCGTAATCCGGCAGCAGGATTTCTGCAACCTGCCGAAGGGGCTTTAACACCCGAAACAGTGGTTGATTTAATCCATAGCAGTTTATTACGTACCTGGTCACTCATGAAAACCTGGGTTCAGGATGAAAATATCTCGAGCCAAATGTATCGCCAATTTTCAGAATCAAGTGCACAATATCAGGTAGGGAAAATGGGTCTTTTACGTCCACCCGATTTACAATTTGCCCTTAACTGGCAAGAGAAACAACAACCTACTCTTGAATGGGCAAAAAGATACAATCCGGCTTTTGAGAGAACAATGGTTTACCTGCGCACTAGCCAGGAAACTTATAGTACTGAGGAAGCGTTCAAAAAACAACAGGCTAAAAAGGCATTAAGAAAAGTACGTTCGTTAACGGTAATATTAGGATCAATTGCAATACTAACATTGATACTGACTATTTATTCGCAGGTATTGCGACGTAAGGACGTTAGAAAGTTAAAACAGGTAAGTGAACAACAGGTGCATCTACAGGAAAAATCAGTTCAGGCTGAAAAAGAGTCACAGGAATATTTAATGGAAAAACGTCAGGCAGAAATAGCAGCGCTTGAAGCTTTTAAGCAGAAGGAAGAGGCTGTTACTGAAACCAAAGTACTGGCAAAGCAAAAAACAGAGGCTGAATTAACTGCACAAGAAGCTATTGAACAAAAAAGCAAATTTCAGGAAAACCTTCAGCAAATAACCCTGCAAAAGCAAATAGCAGAAAAAACTGCTATACAGGAAGCTCAGCAACGCACAGTTGCTGAGAAAGAAAGAGAGGAAGTATTTAAAAAAAGAATGCAGAATCTTGGACAAACGCTTGCTGTTAAATCGTTACAAACGGATAATAATATCATATTAAAGAGCCTTTTGGCATTGCATGCCTATGCTTTTAACACCCGTTTTGGGCTTAGTCTCACAAATCCTGATGTTTATAATGCCCTTTATGAAGCAGTAACTGGAATGAGAGGCACTATCAGGTATGGGATCAAGGGACATGCAGGTGCTGTTAAGGCATTTTGTGTGCAGCCAAAAACGAATGTATTGTTTAGCACAGGTGTAGATGGAAAGGTTCTGCGTTGGGTAATCACTGAAGAAATGAGACCACCTCAAACAATTTTACAGGTTGGAGGAGGTAATGCAAGTATGGCCATTTCGAATAATGGGCGCTTTTTGGCAGTAGGTTCCGAAAATGGAACAGTTTATCTTTTAGATTTGCTCAATCCGGGCACAGCAGCTATTCAAATGAAAGGCCACCAAGGTGTTGTATTTTCTATAGTATTTAGTCCGGATGGCCAGCAACTGTTTTCTGCAGGGGGTGATAAAAAAATATTATTATGGGATCTCGATAGCAAAAACAGTACAAAAATCTATCAGGAGTCAACTAATGTGCGGTCAATAGCAATTTCTCCCGATGGTAAATTTCTTGCTGGAGGTTCTGATGATGGTAATATTTTTATGTGGGACATAAAAGGAAATCAATTTGTGAATCTTCCTAATGATGATAAAACTCCAATCCATGCTGTTGCTTTTAGTCCAAATGGTCTCATATTGGTTACTGGCGATCTTTACGGAAAATTGAAATTCTGGAATCCATATTCACATAAACTTACCAGGGTGTTACAGCCTCATTCCGGAAGGGTAACAGATATTGCCTTTAGTCCATCGGGAGAAATGGTGGCATCATCGAGCTACGATAAAACAGTAGCAATTTTCGATACAAAATTTATTTCCAATACCCCTATCTCTTTTAAAGAGAACTCATTGATTTTTTCGCTTATATTTACAAATGATAATAAAAAATTGATAACTGCACCCAATAATGCTGATTTTATTGGAGTATGGCCTGCTCAGTCCAGGGTTCTTGCTGAACAATTATGCAGCAAAGTTGGCCGGGCACTGACCCAGGACGAATGGAACAGTTTTATTGGTTCTGACATTAAATATGAAAAACCTTGTGAATAATTCTTTTAAATCACTATTGTTAACCATGAGTTTCATGGTTACATTACTATTTTTTATTCCACCCAGCACTTTTTCTCAAGAGGAAAACTGTCTTTCGAAATTGAAAAAAGCACAGGAACTTTTTGATTCAGGATTGATAGAAGAAATTCCATCGATGTTGGAAGAATGTTTAAAAGATGGTTTTAACAAAGAACAAAATATTCAGGCATATCATTTATTAATTCAGGTTTATTTATTCGATTATAACCAGAAAAAAGCTGAAAATACCATGTTAGAGCTTCTTTCCCTTTATCCTGAATATGAAGTATATTCTAACGACCCTATTGAATTTATCAATCTTTTCAATCAATTTAAAACCATACCCAAATTTTCTATTAGTATTAACCCGGGAATCAGTATTTCTGATATTTCATTGTTAGAACGATTTTCTACCGGGAATTTGAATAATTTAAAATCAGAATATAGACCAGATGGGATCAATATTGGTGTCAGGTTGTCGTTTGAAAAATATTTTACATCCAAAGCATGGTTTACCATTGGGGCAGCTTATTCTTACTCAGGGTATAAAGTAACAGAAAATATGAATTTTGACCGGGAGCTTCTGACATTTTCCGAAAAAATGCAATATGTATATATCCCTCATTATTTTAATTATTCTTTTATACAGTATAAGCGGATTTCACCTTATATTTTAGCTGGAGGGCAGTTTGGATATTTAATAAAATCGACCGGTGAAATTGATAAAAAAAGCCTCGTTGAAAATACCAATTCATCCATTTCAAGCGATATTACAAAAAGCCGATATGCAGTAAATTATTCAGTAATTGCAGGAATTGGAATCAGATATAAAATTCCAACTGGTTATTTGAGGGCTAATGTTTATTATACTTTGGGACTTACTGATTATATTAAAGAGACCTCCCGCTTTTCGGATAGTGAAAGTTTGTTTAATTATCACATTGATGACAATATCAAATTGAATTTCTTCAATTTTACGCTGGGTTATTCATATATTTTTTATAAAACATCTAAAAAAACACTTACAGAAGATTCAAATTTACCTTAAGATGATTAAAAAATATACTTATTTTTTTAAACTTTTTGGGTTCTTCCTTTTGGTATCCTGTGATAAGGAACCGGTAATAAGTAAATTGCAGGAAAACTTTAATCTTAAAGTTTTTGGCGGTTCAGTAACCGATAACTGTTATTCGATAATATCCGATAACGACAACCAAATTCTTACGGGTTCATTAGATTATCAAAATGGACAGGATTTATTTCTAATTAAAACTGATAAGTACGGAAATGAAGTGGACTGGTCTCCTAAACTTTTTGGATCTCCTCTTACAGATGTGGGGTATGCTGTAACATTAGACAAGGATAAAAATATAATTTTAGCTGGATATTCAAGTACAGTCAATGGATTTACTGATGCTTTTGTTGTAAAAACAACTCCAAATGGAGACGCCTTGTGGAGTAAGCGATTTGGTGGCTTTAAAGATGAGAAAATTTATTCAGTTTTGGCTTTGCCCAATATCATCTTTTTAGCAGGATATACAGAGAGTATTGATTTCGATGTTAAAAAACGTCAAGGCTGGTTACTGGCATTATCTGCCAATGGTGATTCTATCTGGTCGCAGGACTTTGGAACAATTTTGGTGCCTGACGAGTTGCATGAGATAATTGAATTGAAAGACTCTCTGTTGGTAATGGGATCAACACAATCGTTATATGGAAACTATAAACAGGATGTTTTCTTATTTATATTGAAGAAATCAACGAAAGGAATAGAGAACTCCGTAACTTTATTTCGTCCGGGTAATGAAATTGGGATATCGGCTGTTGAAAACAATGGAGATATATTTGTGTTAGGTTACACTCAGGTTAGCAATACGATTAATAATGTTGTTTTGTGGAAGCTTAACAAAAATCTTCAAATTATTAAGGAAGTACAAATTGAATCACCCATATCTGAAACTCCTGCTTCTATAAAAATAAATAATGGCAATCTTGTTATTATTGGTACTGCTTTAAATGGACCTGAAGATGATGATTTTCTCGTTTATGTACTTGACAATAATTTAAATAAAATTTCCCGTAATTGTTTTGGCTCTTCCAGAAGTCAGCAGAATCAACGCGGCTTTTCAGGTACAATTTCTGGCAGGAGCGTTATTATAGGAGGAAGTACTACTACCGGAAATTCTTCGAAAGCATGCATATTTAAAACACCGGAAATATTACCGTAGGCTTCCCTAAAAATATGCATTGGTCAAAAAATAGCTATTAGTAAGATAATTAATTATACTGATTACTAATTCTTTTGTTATTTTGTTCAATAAATACCTAACTGAAATGAAGATTCGGTTCTTTTATCTTTTTATCATTTTAATAGTTACATCCAATAATATATTTGCACTGGATACACCTGTTGTTTCAATATCCGGAAACTGGTATCTTGGAGAAGCCCTAACTGGAATACATACAGTTGATAATACAGGAGGAACCATCAGGTATCAATGGTACAGAGCAAGTAACTCAGAGGGTTTAAATGAGGAGCCAATTGATGAAGCTACAAACATTACTTATCTGATTACAAGTTCCGATCTTAATAAACATATCTCATTGGTTGTTATTTATGTTTCATCAGATCCTCCCAATACTGAAACAGTTTACTCATCTTCAAGAAGAGCTGTTTTAAATAAAGTTCCGGTTGCAACTCTGTTTTCAATAACCGGGAACATGTACCTGGGAATTACCATTATTGGCAATTACAAGTATAGCGATCTTGAAGGTGATCCTGAAGGGGTCAGCACGCTTTCATGGTACCGGGCAGATAACGAGGCTGGATTAAACGAGGAGATAATTACGGACGAAACTCAAAAAACATATACCATAACAAGCGCTGACCTGAACAAATACATTTCATTTAAAGTTATACCTGTGGCATTAACCGGCACTACTCCCGGGGCATCATTTCCTTCATCGTGGTTCCCGGTGCTTAACGAGGCTCCCAAGGCAGGTTTTTTAACAATTCAGGAGAGCCTTTACTTTGGGACTACAGTCACTGCTAAATATACCTATTCCGACCTGGAAGGCAATCCCGAAGGATCCAGTACGTTTTCCTGGTACAGGGCTGATAACCAAGCTGGATTAAATGAGGAGATAATTACGGGCGAAACCCAAAAAGCATATACCATAACCAGCGCTGACCTGAACAAATACATTTCATTTAAAGTTGTACCTGTGGCATTGGCCGGCACTAATCCCGGTGCATCATTTCCTTCATCTTGGTTCCCGGTGATTAACGAAGCTCCCAAGGCAGGTTTTTTAACAATTCAGGAGAGCCTTTACTTTGGGACTACAGCCACTGCTAAATATACCTATTCCGATCTTGAAGGCAATCCTGAAGGCATTAGTACCTTTGAATGGTACTGGGCAGATAACCAGGCTGGATTAAACGAGATGATAATTACGGGCGAAACTCAAAAAACATATACCATAACAAGCGCCAATCTGAACAAATACATTTCATTTAAAGTTGTACCTGTGGCATTGGCCGGCACTACTCCCGGGGCATCATTTCCTTCATCGTGGTTCCCGGTGCTTAACGAGGCTCCCAAGGCAGGGTTTTTAACAATTCAGGAAAGCCTGTACCTTGGGACTACAGCCACTGCAAAATACACCTATTCCGACCTGGAAGGCAATCCTGAAGGAGCCAGTACGATTTCTTGGTACAGGGCTGATAACCAGGCTGGATTAAACGAAATGATAATTTCAGAAGCAACCCAAAAAACTTACACCATTACTTCTGCTGACCTTAATAAATATATTTCATTTCAGGTAACACCCGTTGCTACAACTGGAACTGCAAATGGTACAGATGTTCGTTCAGCCCGATATGCAGTTTTAAATGCTGCACCTGTTGTAAGTGGCTTGTCAGTTACAGGTAATCTTTACCTGGGTCAGACTATTACTGGCAATTATAATTACTCCGACCTTGAAAATGAGAGTGAAGGAAACAGTGCATATGCCTGGTATAGATCGGATAATATAAACGGTACGGATGTGCTGATCACGGGAGCTTCGCAAAAAACTTATATTCTTACCAATGCTGATCTCAATAAATATATTTCTTTTGAGGTAACACCTGTAGCCATAAGTGGAAGCAGTCCGGGAGCTGCAGTTCGCTCTTTAAAATATGCAGTTTTAAATGAAGCTCCTATAGCGACTTCAATATCTATTGGAGGAAGTTTATACCTGGGCAATGTTGTTACCGGGAAATATACTTATACAGATCTTGAAAGCGACCTTGAAGGTAACAGTACTTATACCTGGTATAGGGCTGATAACTTGAACGGACCGGATGTTCTTATTGTTGGTGCTATACAAAAAACATATACAATTTCCATAGCCGACATTAATAAATATATTTCTTTTGAAGTTAACCCAATTGCCTCAACCGGTACTAATTCTGGAATATTAATTCGTTCACCGAGAGTTGGGATTTTAAATGCTGTTCCGGTAGCAAATACATTATCGATAAGCGGTATACATCTTTTAGGGCAACAACTTACTGGAAATTATTCATATTCTGACCTTGAAAATGACATTGAAGGAGCTAGTAATTTTGCATGGTATCGATCAGATAATATAAACGGCCCTGATGTTTTAATAACAGGAGCTATTCAAAAAATATATATCATTTCAAATGAGGATATCAATAAATTTTTATCTTTTGAAGTTAAACCTTTATCTTTAAGTGGCAGTAGCCCAGGTATTGCCACCCGAACTTCAAGAATCGCAGTATTAAATGAAGTGCCGGTAGCAAGTGAAGTATCAATAACGGGTAACCTGTACATCTTGCAAACAATCACTGCAAATTACAAATACGTTGATCTTGAAGGTGATCCTGAGGGGTCCAGTATTTATAAGTGGTATGTTGCGACTAATGCCAATGGTCCTGATGTTTTAATTACAGGTGCTTCGGAAAGAACATATACAATCAGAAGCGAAGATTTAAATAAATACATTTCATGCGAAATAACACCAGTTGCTGCAAGTGGGAATACTACAGGATTAACAGTTCGATCATCACGATTTGCTGTCCTGAATGCAGTTCCGGTTGTAAGTTCTTTGTCTGTAACCGGAAACAGGTACTTATCGCAAACAGTAAGCGGGAATTATAATTATACAGATCTTGAGGGCGACAGCGAAGGCATTAGCCTCTATCAATGGTATATATCCGACGACATTAATGGAATTGAAACTGTTATTTCAGGAGCTACTCAAAAGACATTTGTTATTACAAATGCTTATCTCAATAAATATATTTCTTTTGAAGTAAAACCGGTAGCAGTTTCAGGATCTCTAAACGGAATAACAGTGCGCTCCGCACGATTTGCTGTTTTAAATGCAATTCCTTCAGCAAGTCTGGTTTCCATTAATGGTTCGTTTAAGATTGGACAAGTTCTTCAAGGGGTATATACTTATACCGATTTGGAAGATGATCAGGAAGCATTCTCTGGTTTTAACTGGTACCGGGCAAATTCTGTTGATGGTTTGGGAAAAACACAAATTATCGGCGCAAATACAAAAAATTATGTTGTTCAGTCGATTGATATGAACAAATATATAATCTTTGAAGTAATACCAGTTGCTGTAACAGGCTCTCTTATTGGAAACGCTGCCGCCAGTCCATATTCAGGTCCGGTTTCCAATAGTGCACCTAAAGCCACCAATGTGCGTATCACTGGTACACAAGCAGTGTGCAAAACATTGAGAGGTGAATATAATTATGAAGATTTAGAAGGAGATTTAGAGGGAGCTACTGCTTTTAGCTGGTTAAGGGCTTCATCCATCGATGGCCTCAAAACCAAAATAACCGGAGCAATAGAAAGGGAATATACCCTCACTCCTGAGGATCAGGGCAGGTTTATTTTCTTTGAAGTATTACCACGGGCTGTCAGCGGTACAACCACGGGGGTGGTTACTATAGGTAATCCCACAGGAACCATTGTTAATCTTCTTCCAACGGTCACTTTTTTGGGCACTGCTTCTATTTGTAATGGTTCCACAACTAAACTCACCATAAGCTTTACCGGGTCATCTCCTTGGAAATTAAGCTATTCAGATGGTTCAAAACATCATCAACTGGTATCCAGCGATCCTATTTATTTGCTTAATGTTTCGAATAGCGGAATTTATAAAGGCGATACCTTGGTAGATAATATCAATTGTCCGGTTACCAATTTACCCTCATCTGCAACCATATCAATTTTACCATTGCCTCAGGTTGAAATTGTCGGATTAAACAGTGCATATAATCTGCGAAATAATCCTGTTCCACTTGTTGGAAATCCTTTGGGCGGAACTTTTTCAGGAGCAGGGGTAGTATCATCCACAAATATGTTTTACCCTTTAATTGCAGGTACTTTAAATTCTCCACATGCCATTATTTACGAATATAAATCGCTTCAAACCGGATGTTCAAACAGAGATACAGTTAATGTTGAGATTATCGATGCTGATGCCAGCATAACCGGTTTACGTTCGGCAGCTAAATATTGTAATTTCGATCAACCATTTACTGTTACTGGTACAAATATTCTGGGTACTACAGGTACTTTTACCATTACGGGCGGTATTGGTTTAACTGATAATCATGATAACACTGCTACCATCAACCCTTCATTATTGGCTGGTGGAAATTATTCAATAAGTTATAGTTATACTGATGGAGTTCAACTTACAATTTTCAAAGAATTCTCAGTGGAGGTTCTGGATCAGGCAAGTATTTTTGGATTAAGTTTAAATCGCTATTGCAGCAATAATCCTCCCCTGGAATTAAGTGGTAACTATTCGGGAGGCATATTTACCGGCGACTGTGTAGTTAAAAATTCCATTACTAATAAGTATTATTTTAACCCTTCCTTGGGAGTACCCGGCCAAACCAATATTTTATATTCATACACAACAACATACGGATGTGTGGTTTCTAAGGCAATTGCGAAAGCAATTTCGTCGGTTCCCGATGTGAATTTTACAATTCAAAATAATTGTTTTAATGGTGATTCAATCATTTTCAACAACCTTACAATTTTTACCGATTTGGTGGTTAAATGGGATTGGAGGTTCGGCGATCTCTTCTCATCCGAAAGTGCCAATCGTTCTAATTTGTTTGCTCCAAAGCATAAATATTCCGCTATTGGAAGCAGAAATGTAAGGCTGATTGCCGAAAATAAATTTGGGTGTAAGGATACACTTGAAAAAATCATTCATTTGGGAGATATACCAGTTGTAGACTTTAGCTGGCAATCGGAATGCTTTGAAATTGGAAAACCTATTTTATTTGTTAATAAAACTACAAATGTGGATCAGATAATGAACTATTACTGGGATATCCAGGATACTTCAAAAATTAATTTCAAATATTCCACAAGCAATGTTTCGCATTCATTTCCAACAATAAAAGATTTTAAGGTAAAACTTAAAGTTACATCCGAATATGGGTGTTCCGATTCAATTTTTAAAATAATCAATCTGCGACCGGTATTTAATTTAACTGATCTTTCATACACAAATAATTTTGAAACCGGAAAAGGATTTTGGTTTGCAACTGATTCAATTTCTGAAAATAATTGGTTTTATGGCATTCCAAATGGCAATAAAATTAAAACTGCATTCGACGGAAGCAAGGCCTATTATACAAGTATTAAATCAGTAAGGAAAAATCAGCAAATGATCATTACAAGTCCATGTTTTGATTTTACCAAAACCAAAAGGCCTTTTATTTCTTTAGGAACCTTTTCTGATGCAATAAGCGGGCAGGAAGGAGCCGTGTTGCAGTATACAAAAGACGAAGGTGCTGTTTGGGAAAATGTAGGATCTATTGGTAGTGGAACTAAATGGTTCAATGATTATTCAATTCTGAGTCAACCCGGATTTCAACAAATAGGATGGTCAGGTAGAAATAACAATTGGAGTCAATCGTCTCATGATCTCGATTTTCTGCGTGATATTCCAAGAGTAAGGTTTCGCATAGTTTTCGGACAATCATCAAAAGTTACTGAGGGTGATGGATTTGCTTTAGATAACATTTTTATTGGCAACCGATCCAAAACTGTATTATATGAACATTTTACAAATTATACTCAACCCGAGAGTAAAGATGCAAATCAATTACTTGGCAATTTAGTTTCGCAGTATTTGAGCGATGCTGTGGCGATTCAGTATCACACATCTTTTCCCGGAGTTGATACTCTTAATTTGGACAATACTTCCGATCCTGGTTCCAGAGTTTTATACTATGGTGTGGGTAAAACACCATTTACATTGCTCGATGGCGGCACAGAACCAGCCTTTGTTTATGATTACATCAATAATACTCTAAAGGCTAACGACATTAAAATTCTATCTTTAAAAGGAGCCGGTTTTCAATTGGATCTCCATATTACCAAAACTATGGAAAATGTAACGGGTTCTATCGATATCAAAGCAATGAATAATATTCCTGTTAAAAACTTGTCTGCCAGGATTGTAGTTGTTGAAGATATTAAATCTCAAATTGAGGGTGTGGATTTAATTTACAAAAATGTTGTTAAGAAAATATTGCCGTCAGCAGGTGGAACTTCTTTTGCTGGTAACTGGAATGCAGGGGAGATAAAGAGTATTAATTTTTCATGGACTTATAAAAGAGTTTATAATCCTAAAAACATTCATATTGTAGCTTTTCTTCAGGATGAGCTTACCCATGAAATTTATCAGGTTTGTACCGACGATACTTCCGGAATTATAGACGGTATAAATTATCCGGAAAAGGATAAGGAAAAATGGGATGCATTGGTTTATCCTAATCCGGCGAATGATTGGGTAAATATAGATTTTCCTGAAACGAAGGCCGGCAATTTAACAATTCAGATTTATACTTTAAATGGGAAAAGTGTTTTAACTGAAAAGATTCTGAAAGGAGTCACCCGTTATGAATTGAATACCGGTAATCTGAACAATGGCATCTATCTGATCCGAATATTGAACAAGGATAATGTGCTGGCATTTAAAAAACTCGTAGTACTTCATTAATTATGGAGGATCAAATAATAAATCGTGTAAATTAAATATTTAAATATAACTGCCGGTGTTACACAGCCCCGGATGGCTATCGGGACACAGAGGAACTTCGGTTGTTTATTTCGAAAACGAAAATTAATGTCAGGATTTAAGTATTAACATATAAACTTTAGGATGAGTCAGTAGGCGTTTGTTCCACTTACTTCACATTTTTAACCTCGTAGAGGTTAAAACTATTGTAGAAAAACCATGCCCGTGATTATTTCCGGCGCGCTAAAACCTAGTTTTGCTCATTTTCTTGTTCATCGCCGCAATTCAGAAACTCAAGATCGGGTGTTAAACAGATCCCGATGGCTATCGGAACACAGAGGAAGAAAAATGGATACGATGCTTTTGAAAATAATTTGTAGAAGCCAGCACCTTTTAGGTTTGGATATTGAAAAAATACCGCCTACATTTAAATCGCAAACAACCATTGCCTAACATCTACTTCAATAAATAACAACCAAAAATTTTGTTAAATGTAAACTTTAAAGTTAACTTTGGGCAATGATTATTCAGAGAAAAATCATTTTTTACGAGCACTATTTCACTAACTTTTACTTGGAGCAGACTGAGAAAGTGCAGGAAAAGATTGAATATGTATTCAAGATTATTCGGACAGTTCAGAATGTTCCTAAAAAATTCCTTGACCATATGACTGGAACTGATGGACTTTATGAAATTCGAATTGAATTTGAAAACAATATTTATCGAATTTTCTGTTGTTTCGACAAAGGTAACCTAGTGGTTCTCTTTAATGGGTTTCAAAAGAAAGCGCAAAAGACACCTAAAATAGAGATTGACTTGGCTCTGAAGCTCAAAAACGAATATTTTACCTAAAAATGAAAAACGATGGACTCAAATAAAATTAGAAAAGCCAAAAACTTCGACGAGTTGTTAGACATTAAGTATGGAAAAATTAGTACTGAAAAACGCAATGAATTTGAAGAGGAAGCTCAATATTTCGTGATTAGCGAAATGTTGAAAGAAGCTAGAAAGGAAGCTAAAATGACACAAGAACAGCTTGCAGAAAAAGTTGGAACTAAGAAAAGTTACATATCTCGACTTGAAAATGGTAAATGTGACATTCAACTTTCGACACTTTATAGGATTTTCGAGTTTGGACTTGGAAAACAGATAAACTTGCTAATTGGGTGATCAAAAATGCCAGCCACTAATAAATACAGCTTCAAGTGATAGGCACGATCGGGCTTAATTCCGATACTATCGGAACCGGTTGAACGAAATCCATTCGCTAAATCAGGGCGCCAGCGTCTATGTACTTACCGGGGGGTTGAACTTACCGGATGTTGGCATCTACCTGATGTTTTTGTACTTTTTCGAAGCGGTTCAATTTAGATTTCCGGTTTTGCTGACC
>JBBQEI010000026.1:0-64042 GCA_038320545.1 Bacteroidales bacterium | reverse complement strand
AGCCCGTGCGGAAAACTCCGCCATGTTGGTATCGGGCGATACAAAAGGAATAAATTTTTTGTTCTCAGCCATTTTATAGGTTTTAGTAATTGAGGTAAAAATATAAAAATTATGCTTGTGGCAAAGGTGATTTTTTGCAGGGGAAGGGGATTTTTTCTTTTCATAATTTTTTATATTTTTAAACTTCAAAATTTTAACTAACGAACCTTGTAAAATGAAGTATCTTTTCCTTTCACTCTGCGCATTTTTCATTCCTTTTATGGTTTATTCACAAACTGAATATAAAAAAGCAATAGTTATTGATAATAAGGGAGATTCAATATATGGTTTTGTAAAGGATCTGGGATGGGATAAAAATCCTGATAAATTTATTTTTAGCAGTTCAATCGATGGTCAGGACAAACAAACTATTGAATTGAAAGATATTCTAAAGGTTATTATACCTGATGAGGTGGTTTATCAAAAATTCACTACCACCATTAGTATGGATGAAGTAAAATTTTCAATGATTCATACTGGTCCCGATACAAGTAAAGTAACAAAAGCAATATTTCTAAAAGTTTTAATCGAAGGTTGTAATGTTAATCTTTATTCTTTTACCGATGGCCTAAAAACCCGTTTCTTCTTTACTGATCAAAATATTTATATTCCAAGAGAATTGATTTTCAGAAATTATCACGCAAATGAAGGATTAAATATAGTTAGAGATGAAACTTTTAAAAAGCAGCTTAATTATCTGGCTAAATTATATAAACCTAATTCTAAAGAACTAAATAATAAAATTAAAACATCTAATTACTATTTGAATGATTTTATCAGGATATTTTCATTAATTAATGGTGATAATAACGCGATTTTTTGTCCTGTTTACATAAATCCGGTAAACACAAGATTTCAGTTGTTTGGACATATTGGAATAAGAAATAGTACATTGGCCCATATGGATTATACTGATTGCCATAAGCTAACAGCGGGTTGTAAAAAAAATATTTCTGTTTTACCTGCCATTGGAATAGGTTTAAACATTAGCAAATCTGAAAATGCCAGGATTTCTTTCAGGGTAGAACTTGACTTTTCTATGGATAAAGTTTCCTCAAGTGATAAGTATATAGAACCACTTAATTATTACTCTGAAGATTTTATATATAGAATTACGCAGAAAAATTTGAGTTTATGTAATACGTTAAATTATAATTATTTTCATTATAAAAAGATTAAGGGATACTTTGGAATGGGGATAACTATAAATTATTCCAATATTTCAAAATCCGAGTATTTCTCTCATGTATACGGCCCTTATACCAACTACAATATAACAACGGAACCGTTACTTGACCGTTCACGCATTGGTATTTCATTTCCATTACAATTGGGTTTTGTAATTGGTAAAAGAGTAGATTTAAACACTATATACTACTTCCCTTTGAGTCAAAATAACGACGTGCTTATTAGGGTTTGGGAATTTGGCGTTTCTATAAATTTTACCAGGTAGTATTTAGTACCTGGTATCTGGCAATTCGAATTAAGGGTTGAAATTATACAACTCCCTGGGCGTTTAATGTGACTATCCAAGGCTTTTTAAGCTAGTGATGTGTCAACCCATGCTTCGTCAACCCTACCAATGACAGATTTTTGAAAGCCTCTGTAAATGAGAAAGACATGTCTTTGGTTTCTCGATAAGGCGGAGGCTCAAAGGATACGAGGTAGTGAGATACGACACCGAGTGCAGAAGATACGGCGCAGCAGCACGCCACGCCGAATGAAGCGAATTTAAATTTCACCTCTTATCTAATTCCTAAAACCTAACTGCACCGGTATTTTTACAATCCCGATTTTAAAGTGGTTGAATTTGACCACTTTAAATATCTCGAATTCGGTTTTAAATTTGAAGTAATGAATTGAAAACTATGGCAAAGAAGAAAATCAGTGTTAAAGGAACAGAGATTACCATCTCAATAGAAAAAGATGGCGAATATATTTCATTAACCGATATGCTGAAGGCCAAGGATGGTGATTTTTTCATTTCAGACTGGTTAAGAAATCGGAATACTGTTGAATTTCTAGGTATTTGGGAATCAGTCAATAACCCCAGTTTTAATTATGGCCAATTCGCCATAATTAGAAGCCAAGCCGGTTTAAACAATTATAAAATAAGCGTAAAGGAATGGAATGAAAAGACTAAGGCCATCGGATTAAAGGCCACTACAGGTAGATACGGCGGTACATATGCCCACATTGACATTGCTTTTGAATTCGGAATGTGGATTAGTGCCGAATTCAAAGTATATCTGATTCAGGAATATAAACGCCTTAAGCAAGAAGAGAACAACCGCTTAAAATTAGACTGGAACCTGCAACGCACCCTCGCAAAAGTCAACTACACCATCCACACCGATGCCATTAAGGAAAGGCTCATTCCTGAAAAACTGTCAACCAAACAAATCTCATTTGTTTATGCCTCAGAAGCAGACTTGTTGAATGTAGCCTTGTTTGTAAAACAGCTGCTGACTGGCGAGCAGAAAACCCTGATACCAAAGGAAATATCCGTGATCAAGCTACATTAGAACAGCTAGTAGTACTTTCAAATTTGGAAAGCGTGAATGCGGTTTTGATTCGACAAGGTTTGGCACAACCAGAACGCCTAACAGAACTCAACCAAATTGCCATTACCCAAATGACCTCATTGGTTAATAATGCCAACCTGAAAAAACTCAAATAAAATGGATTTACGGATATTCTCTCAACTCGATTTCCTTCCGGCTCTCAAAGCACTTTTCAAAGATTTGAAAGTGCCCATGAACTATGTTGCAGACGAACCCACTACGGCAAAGGAAATTCTGAAAGACACTTTCAAGGAAAACGACACTTTCCAACTTATGGATGACGTCTATTTCGTGGGAATGGTGGATGATGCAGCTTTTGATGGCAATAAATCTTTAGAAGCTGAGAAAATCAAATCCGACTATGACGGTATTTTGATTTTTGGGGTTACGCTCAAAGAACGACCAAACGGCTTACTTCCCACCCGTTCGCAATTGGCTGAAATATCCCGAGCCTTTAACAGAGAGTTTTACTACACACCTGTGGTGGTGGCATTCAAATACGGCAATCATTTAGCTTTTGCCAATACCGAACGACTGAAATACAAACAAGAGTGGAGAGAAGGAGAAAAAGCAGGGAAAGTAAGTTTACTTCGTGACATCAACATTGATAAGCCGCACTCCGGTCATGATCGTATTTTAGCCGAACTGCAAATCCCAACTACAGGGTCCAAAAAGGTAGATTCCTTTGCCAAACTATACGCCTATTGGCAGGAAGTATTCAGCGTAAGCCTGCTCAACAAAAAATTCTATCAGGAGCTTTCTAACTGGTATTTCTGGGCAACGAAGCATGTTACTTTGTAATAATGTTTATAAATGGACAAGCGGACTAAAATTATAACAACATTTTCACTTTTACTTTTGCCGACCTTGGCATTTGCGAACGCAGGTTCACCTATGATGTGGTTTGGCATTGTTCATTCGCTAATATTAAACGCATTTATCGGTTGGACAGAAAGTGTAATTATTGACAAATTCAAAATCCCTAATCGAACCTGGTTAATCATAATTGGAAACTATGTATCAATGTTTATTGGGCTTTATTATATCGCACCACACTTTTCGACAATTACCGGTAATCACGACTTTTGGGGTGGACAAACAAGTTACGGAGACTACAAACTACAAGGTTTTATAGTTGGTATGGTCACTTCTTTTTTTGCGACATTAATAATTGAACTTCCATTTTTTTATTTAGCGGTTAAGGACAAATTTCAACGCAGACAAATCTTTATACCGTTCTTAGTAGCTAATACTTTGACAAATATTATAATGACAATTATATACTTTTGGATTGTAAACGGTGGCGGACATTGGTAATAAATATAAACAAATGAGAACGATAGCGGGAAGAATACCAGCACACAATCGAGTAGACCGCCCCGCCAGATGAACTGACGGGGAGAGCCTCTCCCGCTGGTCGTGGCCTCCGCTTCGCTACGGCACAGTGCATACCTCGCGGTAACTTAGCGAAGCGGTCTCATAAGCGATAGCGAGTAAACCACCTTGCTCCCGCATGCTTGCGGGACTAATGCTTCAGGGCGTTACTCCTGTGCATAAAGGACTTGCACCCTCTGGAAAAATGCACACTTGTTGTTTTGCTTCTTTAAAATAAATTTGCATATTTGCCCTTTTTCCAGAGCTTACAACAAGTGTGCGCTCCTGCTCATGCAGGGCGCACACACGCGGTATAAAACATTGGGGTTTAAGTGGTATGCGTAGTTCATCACCCGCATCAATCGTTCGTCTCGGTTGATAGGAACGTTGCACCGCACTCCCTTACTGGCTATACCGCCAACGTTAGCAAACATTTTGAATAAGAACTTTGGCACTTTGATTTTAATATTTTAACTTTGCAATCCGTTTTTGATTATATTTAAATTAAAAAAGATGCTTGATAAAGAATTTAAATATTATATTGATAACCAAGTAGAATTGGTTAGTAAACATAAAGGTAAATTTTTGGTTATTAAAGACCAATCTGTTATTGGTGTATTTAATTCTGAGATTGAGGCATATTCTGAAACAGTTAAAATACACGAATTAGGCACTTTCTTGATACAGGAGTGCCAGCCAGGCGATGAAAACTATACTCAGACATTCAGAACTCGTGTAATTTTCAGATAATGAGTAATACGACTTTTCATGCTTTTACAACAAAATCCGGTGGAAGATTAAGAGAAATAATCACTGATATTGGAGTTTCATTGCCATTCATTGGGGATAATATTCAAAAAACTGATAATAGAATTTTAAGAACAAAAGCACTTTGGGATACTGGAGCAACAAATTGTGTTGTTACAAAGTTGACAGCGAAAAATTTAAACTTAAAACCTATTTCTGTTTCAAAAGTCTTTCACGCTGATGGTGAAAGTCTTGCAAATGTTTATTTGGTCAATATTTATTTACCTAATAATTTAGTTGTTCCGAGTGTTCGTGTTACCGAGTGTGTTGATAATGCTGGTAATTTTGGTATGATAATTGGAATGGGTGATTACAATGGGTGATTTCTCAATTACAAATTTTGAAGAAAAATCTACAGTATCTTTTAGAATACCATCCGTAAAAACGATTGATTACATTCAAGAAGCGGATGACCTTAAAAAATTTCAATACAGAAATGTTGGGCGTAATGATTTGTGTCCATGTGGAAGTAAATTGAAATTTAAGAATTGTCACGGGAAAAACCAATAAAAAACGTTTGCTAATCGAGTAGACCGCCCCAAGATGTAAACACCTCAGGGAGAGCCTCTCACACCACATAGCGTACGGGTCTCGTACTACGCGGTTCATCAAACAATGGGAAACAGTGGGTAACTTTTGAGTTGTGGAGCTACTTGCAGATACCTTGTAAGCAAAGCTTCATAGCCTCGCTTAACCAATCTGTCGATGGTGATGGTAGTGCGCAAGATAGGGCTTTGAGCAATAGCCCAACCTCCCATCCTGCTTCTGCTCCAAGAGTATGCATCTTCAGGGTTTACACCAAGCCTTAAAAGGTTTTTCCGCTTACGGATGTAGTTATTGAGGGTACTTTTACTTTGTCCGCGCAGGACTGTTTAATTGTAAAAATACCTTTTCTCAAACTTTCCTCCCCAAAACAGTTGAAATTTCTAATCCAATCAGTAAATTCACAGCTCTAAAATAATTCAAGTGAAGAAATTTTTAATCACTTTAGCCATTCTCGCAGGGTTGTCCTTAATCTTTTTTTTCAATATCTATGGCTTTCTATCCCCAAACAAACCTGTTGTCAATGCCAAAATCCTGGTAGTGGATGCCTGGTTGGGCGATCAGGAACTTAGCCAGGCTGCTGTTGTATTCAAAAAAGGAAATTACAGCCGGGTTTTGGTGCCCGGTGGACAAATAGAACGTTCCTTATTCTTTCCAGGAATGAAAGGGCATGGTGAATTAAGTGCAATTGTCCTGATATCCAAAGGTATCTCACCCGATAAAATAACGCCATTGTTTGTGAGAGCAGTTAAAAAAGACCGTACCTACCAGGCTGCTCTTACTGTTAAACACTGGCTGCATAAAAACAAACTCGACAGTTGTAAAATAAATCTTTTTACAGCAAGCACACATGCACGTCGAAGTTGGTTGTTATATAAGAAGGTTTTTACTGAGAAGCATGCAGTAGGTATTTTGTCGGCCACACCCGTTAAATATGATGCCAAAACATGGTGGAAAACCAGTAACGGTGTTCGGGCGGTAATCGATGAAACAATTGCTTTCATGTATGGTTTCCTGTTTTTCCACACCAATATGTAATTGCTAATAAATTGTGAAAATAAAACTAATGAAACCCTTTTTAAAATCTGTTGCTGATTATCTCCTCAAGTCCTTCCCGCAAGGCTTGGAAAAGGTTTGCATAGTATTTCCAAATCGAAGGGCGGCATTGTATCTGAATAAATATCTGGCCGAAGAAATGGACAATCCGGTATGGGCACCTCATTACAGCACCATTTCGGAGCAGATGTCCGAAATAAGCGGATTAACTGCCGCAGAGCCATTGGTACTTCAATATGAATTGTATAAAGCTTATTCCCAGGTACACCCCAATCCGGAACCTTTCGAACAATTTTATAACTGGGGACTATCCATTCTTTCCGATTTTGACGATATCGACAAATATCAGGTAGATGCTTCAAAACTTTTTCTCAACCTCTCCGATCTGAAGGAAATTGACGAACGTTTCGATTTCCTTACGGACGAACAAAAGGATATAATCCGTTCATTTTGGGGAAATGCCCGACTGGAAAAGAATTCTCCTTTAAAAACGGGTTTTCTCAATTTCTGGCAGGAATTAGGAAAAGTGTATGAATTACTGAAAACAAATCTTCGACAGCGAAAGCTTGCCTACGAAGGAATGATTTACCTGGAAGTAGCTTCAAAAATCAAAAATGGAAATGAAATATCTTTGCCATTCGATGCTTATTGCTTTGTGGGTTTCAATGCATTAAATGAATGTGAGAAAGTACTTTTTGATTATTTCAGAAAATCTGGTAAAGCATCTTTCTTCTGGGACTACGACGAATATTATGTCAAAAACAATTGGCATGAAGCCGGGCTCTTCCTTCGTGAAAACATTCAACGTTATCCTTCACCCGATTTTAATTTTGAAACAGATTACTTCGAATCGGAGAAAAAGGAAATAAAAATTATTGCTGCCAATAACGACGTCGCACAAGCAAAAATACTTCCCAAAATTATCGAAAATGAAGGAGGTATTGTGAACACCTGTGTTGTATTGTCTGACGAGAGCCTTCTAATTCCAGTTTTATCTTCATTACCCGATTCAATTTCGCGGGTGAATATCACCATGGGATATCCTTTTGCCAATAGTCCCGCTTTTACATTGCTCGATTTAATTATCCGGCTTTTACGCTCCGGCAGAAAAGACCAGGAACAGGGACGGCTTTATTACCACCGTGAAGTATTGGCAATACTTCACCACCCCTACCTGCAGCAAATATATCCGAATGAAAACAATGCGATCATTTCGACAATTGTTGGAGATAACAGAATATACATTTTACCTGCAGAGCTGAAATCATCGCCTTTAATATTTGCCTTACTAAATTCAAAGGACAAAGATATCCTGGAGAGGCTATCCACATTTTTCCTGGAAATTGCCACCCGCTTTGAAAAATCGGTAACCGCTGATCCGCTCGATACACAATATTTGTTATCGTTATATAGCCAAACCAACAAACTGTTAAACCTTATTCGCGACGAAAACATTGACATTCCCATAGTGGCTCAACTTAGGTTTCTGCGTCAGATAGCCCAAAGGATAAAGATTTCGTTTATAGGTGAGCCGCTTACTGATTTTCAGGTTTTGGGTGTACTGGAAACCAGGCTGCTGGATTTTGATCATGTAATTATGTTATCGGTAAATGAAGGTATTCTTCCCGCCAAAGAACAGGGAAATTCATTTATTCCCTATAATCTGAGGAAGGCTTTGGGAATGCCCACCATTGAATACCACGATTCCATTTATGCCTATTATTTTTATCGGTTTATCCAGCGGGCAAAGAAAATAACACTTGTATACAACGCACAAATAGGGAACCAGCGATCGGGTGAAATGAGCAGGTACCTTTATCAGCTAAAATACGATGATCATTTTTCGGTAACAGAAAAGGCATTGACTTTCCAGATATCTATTCCATCGGAAGCTCCTATTCTGGTGGGTAAAGAAGGTCGTATCGCCGATTTGCTGATAAACTTTGCCAAAAAACACACTTTTACACCAACCAGTTTGAATACCTGGCTAACTTGCACCTTGAAGTTTAACTTTCAATTTCTGGAAGGGTTAAAAGAGAAAGATGAAGTATCGGAAGATGTAGATGCATCACAATTTGGAAAATTATTGCATCAGGTGATGTATCTGCTTTATAAGCCATTTGAAGAAAAGACTATTCAACAACAGGATCTCAAAGAAATAATGAAATCGGATAAGCTGGAAGAAGCTTTAAACGATGCATTTGAAAAACTATATCCTTCGCGGGGAAATCAAACCTGGAAACTGTCGGGGAAAAACCTGATTATAAAAGAAATTATTCAGAAATATGTGACAAAAGTTCTGGAAGTTGACTATGAATATGCTCCTTTTGAACTTATTGCAATCGAGAAAAAAATTCAAAAGGAAATAATCGTTCCTGCTGTTGATTTCCCTATCAGAATAGGAGGATATGTGGATCGTATTGATTTAAAAGATGGTGTTTATCGCATTATTGATTATAAAACCGGAGAAGCTACACCCAACTTTTCGAACATTGAAGGCCTTTTTCAGGGTGAGAAAAGAAAGGTAAAAGATGCTGCCCTGCAATGTCTTATATATGCTTTTGTATTGATGGAAGCATTTCCGGAGGGCGCAATTCAGGCAGGACTTTACAGTGTAAAGAAAATGTTCGACAGAAACTATAATTACAGGTTAAGAATTACAAAAGGCGAAAACATCAATGACATCCGAATTTATAAAGAAGAAATATTCAATCGCTTAAAGGAATTATTCAATCTTCTCTTTGATAAAAACTCCCCTTTCACCAAAACTGAAGACTTGAATGCTTGTATTACCTGTGCTTATAAGAATATATGCCACAGGTAGTTCTTAGGTTCGAATGAAAGTCAATCAATCCAGCTTTTTAATTTTTATTTCTCTGAATTCAATCCCCTGACCTTCGGACTGGAGTGCGATATAGCCTTGGGTTAGCGGTTTTCTGTCAATTTTTATGGCAGGATCGAAACCATTTGCAACACCGCCGCCAATTTGAGGTTTGGAATACTGCAAAACCGTATCTCCATTCACCACATGAATGATCAACGAATCTCTGTAAACAATTAATTCGCCACTCACCCATTCTTTCCAGTCGTAAGTTTTAGACGAAGAATTGATACAATGCTGTGGTTCCATTACACCTTTATAAAAGACTTCCGTACCTGGCGAACACATGTTTCCGGTAGGCCGGGGGGCTCCATCATCAGCACCCGCTAATATCTGGTATTCAACCGAAATGGGCCAATCCTGTTCTTTGAGAATGGTTTTGGGATCTTGCGAATGAAACATCACCCCACTGTTTCTATAGGTATACGAAGGTGCATCTTTTAGCCATTGGTCGGTAAAACGGTATTCGAATTTCAGATGAAACGAAGAAAATGGTTCATGATAAAACAGGTGACCGTAACGTTCGTTAAATTCTTTGTAACCATCGTAGTTCACCAGAATTTTTCCATCCTTCACACTAAAAGTATTGGCATAGTTATCTCCCAAATTGTGGTGATGAATTTTAACTACCCATCCATCAAGGTTTTTGCCGTTGAAAAGTGTTTGCCAATCCTTATTATTCACTTCAGTTTTATTCAGATTGCCAGACGAACATGCCAATCCAAGCAAAACAACTGCTAACGTGAGAATAGTTTTGAAGTAGTTCATTAGTATATTTTTTGGAGATTATAGAATCATAAACAACTGATCAGCAAATTAAGGATTTTTATTTTATGAATTAATGAGACCAATCATAAAATATACCTCTCGGCAAACGACTGTTTGCATCTCGTTGTTGTATGCCCAGACAACTGATTTCATAGTTATATTATTCCAATATCCAATTTAAATATTAAATTCTTTTCACTAAAAGGAACACTAATTTTTACGCGTTTCTGCCCTTTATGAATTATTGGTTCACCTATTATTTTGTCCATACTTCTTTGTCTATAGTCGATTCAAATAATAAAATCCAATTGATTGATTATTAATCAATATAGGTGACATTAATATAATTGATTTTTTAATTTGAAGGACATTTTATCTATCCTTATTTAAAAGAATGGTAATTTCTCTGTTATTATCAATCACTGTCAATATCGTAACTCTTTCCCAGTGCAAACATAAACAAACCATAACATATTGTACCCGCAGCTACCAGGATAAAATACAAATGCCCAATATTATCTCCAATAAAATCAAATGCTTTATCAGTATCTACTATCTGTTGTGCATCTTTCAGAATTCCTGCGTTAATATAAAAATATGCAATGATCCCTAGAATAACCCCCCGGGAAAAATATCCTGTAATTCCCAGAATATGGATCAGCTTTTTCATTTTAGGACTGAATTCTTCAACTTCAAGCCTTTCACGGTAACCTCTTGTAATTCCATAAAAAAACTGAACAAATGCAGTTATGGCAACAACCACACCCATAACAATAATCAACATTGGTCCCCAGCTCTCCTGCAAAATGTTTTGTACCGTATGGCGCTGTTCGGTGAGTTGTTCATTTTCCTGAATATTCCCCATACCGGTTAAATACCTTACTGCAGCATAAACAATAAGTGCGTCGGCTATTGTGCTTAGGGCAATTCCTGTTCTTTTTGCCAGTCCTTTCCAATTCTTACCATATTCGTAAGGATCGGTAATGGTTTCGTAAATACGCCATATAATATAACTCACTGTTCCCAACATAATAATCCACACCAATATTTTTCCCAATACATATTGATTTAAAAAAGCAAGAAGACTGCTTTCGTCAGCACCAGCGTTTTTGAGTCTTAAAAACGAAAGTATGGCGATTATCCCTATGGCAGCATAAATAATCCCGGTTGATATACATCCCAGAACTGGCAAATAATGAATAATAACATTCTTCTTTTTGCCTTCTTGCATTGAACGTGAAGTTTAAATATTAACAATTAGAGCAACTAAAAGTCTAAATACTTGACTTATAAATTTCTGTTTATTAATCCAAAAACATTCACACATTTTTGTATCGAAATGCTAAAAATTCCGTTAATGCATTTGTCACATTTAATTTTCGTAAAATGAAACGTATTATTTTTATTACTGCAATCATCGGTTTTTACCTGTCCGCACATGCTCAGCTCAATTCAGGAAGTTTCCGGATTGATGGTGAACTGAACAATATCAATATCTCAGCCCGGGCCGATTTTGGCAACTTCCGGACGGAAATGAGCAAAAGTTATAATGTACACGAAGAAGATATCAACTATTATCGTACGGATCTTAAAATGGAACCTGCCGATATTTACTTTGCCTTTGAAATATCCCGTGTATCACGTCGTCCGGTTACCGAAGTAATAGAAATATATAGAGTAAAACGAGGAAACGGTTGGGGAGAAATTGCCAAATCACTGGGTATTAAACCAGGTTCAGCCGAATTTCATGCGCTAAAAAATAATGCAAAAACCAAATCGGTAAAAATGAAATCGAAAGGACAAAAGGGAAAACCCAATGGTAATGGCAGTAAACCCAAAGGGAACGGCAAAGAAAAAAAATAAAAAGACAGACAGTCTTTTATTGACTCTGCATTGATATTGGCTTTCTAGTTTTCTTTGTGGTTACAACATACGTATTCCGATAGCTATCGGAACACCTCCTCCTACCTGTTATTAACAGTTTCAGGATTTAAATCATGGTTCATCATCCGGTATTCTTTCATCTTTTCGAACGAAGTACCTGGTTTTGAATAATTACAATATGGATCGATGCTGATACCACCCCGAGGCAGGAATTTGCCCCACACTTCGAGATATCTGGGCTGAAGTAAATCTACCAGATCGTTCATAATTTTGTTGATACAATCCTCATGAAAATCGCCATGATTGCGGTAACTGAATAAATATAGTTTTAAACTTTTGCTTTCCACAATCTTATCATCGGGGATATAGCTAATATAAATGGTAGCAAAATCAGGTTGACCAGTTATCGGACAAAGGCTCGTAAATTCAGGGCAATTTAATTTAACCCAGTAGTCATTGTGAGGATGATGATTTTCAACTGCTTCAAGTGCTGAAGGGTTGTAAGTATCGGAGTATCCGACTTTCTTTCCCAAATGTTTCATTTCAGATCTTTCAGCCATTTTGGTATATTTTAGATTTATTATATTCTTCCAGTCCTTGCCCCCTAAGTTTACACGATGGACAGATTCCACATCCATTCCCAGTGATTCCTTCGTAACAGGTTACAGTTTTATCTCTAACCAGTTCAAAAACACCTAATTCATCAGCCATTTTCCAGGTTTCGGCTTTGGTAAGGTGCATCAGAGGTGTATTTACGATAAATTCATAATCCATAGCCAGATTAAGGGTAACATTGATGGAACGGATAAATGTATCGCGACAATCAGGATATCCACTGTAATCGGTTTGATTAACCCCGGCTATCAAATTGCTGATACCTTTGCTTTTAGCATAAATGGCAGCATAAGTCAGAAATAACATATTCCGGCCTTCTACAAGGGTGTTAGGTGTTGAATTTCCGGTAAATACCTCAATAGGCATATCCTTCCGGGTTAACGAATTTTCGGTAATAGCATTCAGCAATGGTAATTCAAGTATCCTAAAAGGTACTCCGGCATTTTCAGCAATGTCAGCAGCAGCTTTTAATTCACTCGAGTGACGCTGTCCATAATTGAATGTAATGGTTTCAATATTTTCGAAATGCTTTTTAGCCCAATAAAGGCAAGTAGTCGAATCCTGACCACCTGAAAACAATACCAATGCATTGGTTTCTCTCATACTTCAGCAATTTTAAAAGGATTGTACGAAATTCCTTCATCGTAAACATCTTCGCCTTCGTGCTTGCGGATATATTTTACTACCAGGATGGTTAAAGGCAGTACAAGGATTTCATACATTGTTTTCAAAACTATTTGCACAGCTATCATTTGCACAAGAACCGGAAAGGGAACTAAACCGGAAAAAGCAATGGTGATAAACAGAATCGAATCGAAACTTTCGCCAAATAAAGTAGACACAATTGCTCTGAGAGAAAAATTCCTACCTTTTGAGCTTACTTTCATTTTGCTCATTATTATGGAATTAATAAACGACCCGGCCAAATAAGCCAGCAGGGAACTGATAGCCAAACGGGGAGTACTCAGCAACACTTCTGCAAAGCCAGTTTGTCCGTTCCAATATCCCGATGCCGGCATAGCCACTGCAGCAGTATATATCATAATAGCAAGCAGGTTCATTAAAAATCCGCACCAGATAATAAATCGTGCTTTTTTATATCCCCAAATTTCAGAAATAACATCGTTAATTATATACGATAGCGGAAACAGAATTATCCCTGCAGTAATAGTCCACGAACCCACAGAAATTAATTTAACCGAAACAATATTGGAGATGAGCAAACAGGTGGTAAATAAAATACCAAAAAATACGTAAAGAGGTGATAATGTGTTTTTCATAAGCTTGATTTTTAACGTGGGTGCCAACTAAACACGATCCAAAATGGACGCCTCAAAGATAAAGAATTTCCTGAAAAATAAACCTTCGAATTAAATTCTTAAAGCTTTTATTTGCGTACATCAATTCTAAATTCTCTCAAATCTGTTTTATTTCTCTATGCGTTCTCTGTGTCCCGATAGCCATCGGGACTCTGTGTAACCTGTATACATCACTGGATTTTTTCCTTTTTGTATTCTCTTTGCAACTCTGTATTTCTGTAATATACATAAAACCATAAATGATAACCAGAGGTTTACAGAGTTTTAACTACCTAATTACTTCCGAAAACTTTAAAAAATCCAAACCTGATAAAAAACATCCGAATTTTATTGTGAAAGAAATAACAATAGCTTAAATTTCGTTCAATTAAATCCAAAACTATGGCAACAGAGCACACTACTATGTCTCAGGCAGCCGCCAATGAGGATGAAATTCTTGATCATCTTGAAAGTATTTTTATTGAAAGTAAAGATAAACCCGGAAGTTTAATCCCATTGCTACAGCTAACTCAGAAAATTTACGGTTACCTGCCAATGACAGCATTGAAAAAAATAAGCGAACACCTTCAAATTCCCATGAGTGAAGTTGCAGGGGTAGTAGGTTTTTATTCTTTCTTTTCGACTACACCAAAAGGGAAAAATATTGTTCGGGTATGCCAGGGTACAGCCTGTTATGTGCGTGGAGGTCACGAAATATTAAACGCCGTTCGAAACGAACTTAAAATTGAAGCTGGTGAAACAACCAACGACCGGCAGTTTTCCCTGGAAGTCGGCCGCTGTTTCGGAGCGTGTGGACTAGCTCCGGTTATCATGATTAACAACGATGTTGTTCAAAGGGTGAAACCCTCTAAAATTGCTGAAGTTTTAAAGCCTTATAAAATTAAAGGTTAACGAATTTCCCTGTACCCAAATCGTCTCACAAGATGATTCTCATATTCATCTGATTTTTTTAAGTCTCCTGCCTTTTAAATTTAATTTTAAATATATGGATATCCCATTTCAAAAAATTCATTCCTCGGGCGATCTGAAACAAATACTTTTCAAGCTTAGGAAAGAAAAGGAAAAGCTGGGCAATGTAATCAAAGAAAAAGTTTTGGTTTGCATGGGCGGCGGTTGTTTGGCATCAGGTTCCAAAGCCATAAAAGAAAGTCTGGAAACTTCAATTAAAAATTGCGGAATGGATAAAACGGTTGCCGTTGTGGGAACTGGTTGCCTGGGTCCATGTTCTCACGGGCCAGTGGTACTCATGGGCCGTGATAAAGTTTTGTATCAGAATGTTTCTGTAAACGATATAGAAGAAATTGTCCAAAGTCATATTAAAAACAATAAAATAATTGAACGGCTTGCTTTTCGTGAAGATACCGAAAGCAAGCCCATACCATTACTTTCGGATATTGTATTTTTTAAACGTCAAACGAAAGTTGTACTGCGAAACTGTGGCGAAATAGATCCTTTAAACATTGAAGAATACATTGGTAACAAGGGCTATTTTGCTCTGGCAAAAGTATTGGAAGAAATGACACCGGAAGCTGTAATTAAAGAAGTTGAAAAATCGGGTCTTCGCGGAAGAGGTGGAGCAGGGTTTCCTACCTGGTTAAAATGGAACATGGCTCAAAGGAATCCTTCATCGAAAAAATACATATTATGCAATGCCGACGAAGGGGATCCTGGAGCCTATATGGATCGCAGTGTTCTTGAAGGCGACCCTCACAGCATTATTGAAGGAATGGCTATTGGTGCTTTTGCTATTGGAGCTGACGAAGGTTTTGTGTATGTACGTGCCGAATATCCTTTGGCAGTTGAACGCCTGGAACATGCAATAAAAAAAGCCAGGGAATATGGACTTTTAGGAAAGAAAATCATGGGAACCAACTTTTCTTTCAACCTTGAAATAAGAATGGGATCGGGCGCCTTTGTGTGTGGTGAAGAAACTGCCCTGATAGCTTCCATTGAAGGGAAAAGAGGAGAACCAAGGCCTCGCCCACCCTATCCTGCAAGTGAAGGATTGTGGGGAAAACCAACAGTACTGAATAATGTCGAAACTTTTGCCAATATTTCTGCAATTCTTTTAAATGGAGGTGAACAATTTGCCAGATACGGAACCGAAAAAAGCAAAGGGACGAAAGTCTTTGCCCTGGCCGGTTCCATTAACCATTCAGGATTAGTCGAAGTTCCAATTGGGACAACATTGGGCGATTTAATTTATGATATCGGAGGTGGCACAGCCAGTGGTAAGCCTTTTAAAGCTGCACAGATTGGCGGACCTTCGGGTGGTTGCATACCCAGGCAACACCTGAATGTACCTTTGGATTATGAATCGTTGAATGAACTGGGCGCTATCATGGGTTCTGGCGGCCTTATTGTCATGGATAATGATTCCTGTATGGTGGATGTTGCCAGATTTTTCCTGGAATTTGTGCAGGAGGAATCGTGCGGAAAATGCACTCCCTGCCGGGTAGGTACCAAAAGGATGCTGGAAATCCTTCAGCGGATATGCCAGGGTAAGGGTAAGCCCAATGATATTGACAAACTCTATGAACTTGGAAACCAAATACGCAAAACATCCCTCTGCGGGCTTGGACAATCAGCTCCCAATCCGGTTTTATCAACACTCAGGTTTTTCAGGGAAGAATATGAGTCTCATATTTATGGTAAGCATTGCGAAGCTGGTGTTTGCACTGATCTGGTGAGAGCCCCCTGCCAAAGCGCCTGTCCTGCCAGTGTAGATGTGCCGGGTTTTATTTCGCTCGTTGGAGAAAAACGATATGCTGAAGCTCTTCGTCTCCATCGGGAACGCAATCCGTTTGCAGCCGTTTGTGCCCGTGTTTGCTTTCATACCTGCGAAGAAAAATGTCGCAGGGTAACTGTGGATGAATCGCTGGCAATACGAGCTGTTAAGAGGTTTATGGTCGATCAGGAAATAACAGTTCAAGTTCCTGACGTGAAAGAAAATGCAATAAATGCCAAAAGAAAGATTGCCATTATAGGTGGCGGACCTGCCGGTTTATCGTGTGCGTATTTCCTGGCCAGGCTCGGGTATCGACCGCATGTTTTTGAAGCTGAACACCGCCCGGGAGGAATGCTCGTTCAAACTATTCCTGCATATCGCCTTCCTCGCGAAATATTAGCCCGCGAAATCCGTATGATCGAAGGAATGGGGGTTTCTATTGAAACAGGCAAACGTCTGGGAAAAGATTTTACCCTTTCGGAACTAAAGCAAAATGGTTTTGAAGCCATATTTATTGGCGTTGGAACTCCTTCGGGACTGTCGTTAAACCTTCCCGGCAAGGAAGCTGAAGGTGTAGTGGATGCACTTAATTTCCTCCGGACTTATAACCTGAGAGGTTCAGTTCCTGTTCGCAGGTCAATCGTTGTCATTGGAGGTGGAAATGCTGCCATCGATGCTGCTCGAACTGCCATTCGCCTTGGAGCAGAAGAAGTAAGGGTAATTTATCGCCGCACTCAGGATGAGATGCCTGCTTATGCTGAAGAAATTGACCAGGCTCTTGAAGAGGGCATCATTCTTCATACACTTACCAATCCCGTAGAAATATTAACTGAACAGGGAAAAGTTATCGGAATAAAATGTCAATCGAACCGTTTGGGGGCTTTCGATTCCAGTGGCCGTCGAAGGCCTGAAGCTGAAGAGAAAACTTTCATAATCGATGCCGAACAGGTAATCATGGCCATTGGTCAGGCATTAAATTGTAACGAGATTTTCGATAATATACCAATAGATACTATTCACAACGGGGCTTTCATCAAAATCAACCCTGAAAACGGACAGACTTCTGTTCCCTGGATTTTTGCCGGAGGTGATGCAGCTACCGGACCTCAAACGGTAATCAGAGCTGTTGCCGGTGGTGAAAAAGCTGCAACAGGTATCGATGAATTTCTCACTGGCGAAAGTCATGCATTCTGGAGAAAGGAAAAGAAGATCGACACATTCTTCGATCCTGAAGCTGATCCGGTAAACCTTCCCAAACAAAAACTGACACTTATTAGTGCCGACCGCCGCAAGCACAGCTTCGACGAAGTAGAACAGGTTTGGGTGGAAAGTGAAGCCATCAGACAAGCCAAACGTTGTCTCCGCTGTGATTATGGAAAGGAATGATTCAAAACATAAATAACTATTGAAATGGCAAAACTGCATATCAACAATATACCGGTAGATGTACCCGATGGCACAACCATATTAAATGCTGCCCGGGATTTGGGTATCAAAATCCCAACATTATGTCATCTCGAAAATTTTGAATCGAAAGGTGCTTGTCGTATCTGTCTTGTGGAGGTGAAAGGGGCAAAAGCAATGACAGCTTCGTGTGCAACACCGGTATCGGAAGGAATGGAAGTTTTTACCAATTCGAAAGCTGCCAGGGAATCTAGAAAATTTGTACTGGAAATGATGCTGTCGGAACACAATGGCGATTGCAAAACATGCAGCCGGAATGACGATTGCGAATTAAAAGCGCTGGCAAAGGAAATGGGTGTAGATGATATTCGCTTTGAAGGAGAACCCGCACACAAACATATCGACGACTCAACACCGGCATTGGTGAGAGATTCGGGTAAATGTATCAAATGCAGAAGATGTGTTACCGTGTGTAGCGAAATACAGGCTGTTGGTTCTCTTTTCCCTCAAAACAGGGGTTTTGACCTGACAATAGGACCGGCCTTCTCCAAAAATCTTGATACTGTGGTTTGCGTACAATGCGGACAATGCAGTGCTGTTTGTCCTGTGGGAGCTATTATTGAAAAAGAACATATACAGGGAGTATGGAAAGCACTGGACGATCCTTCCAAATTGGTAATTGTGCAAACAGCTCCTGCAATCAGAGCTGCATTGGGCGAATGTTTCGACTATGAACCAGGAACATTGGTTACCGGAAAAATGGTAACAGCATTGCGGCATTTGGGATTTCACCAGATATTCGACACAAATTTTACTGCCGATCTTACCATCATCGAAGAAGGTACTGAATTACTTTCCCGCCTCAAAAAAGCCCTGGTGGATAAAGAAGATGCTGCCCTCCCCCAGTTTACAAGCTGTTCACCAGGTTGGATTAACTTTATGGAATTTTATTATCCTAAATACCTAAAAAACATTTCAACTTGTAAATCGCCACAGCAGATGTTCGGCGCTATGGCAAAAACTTATTATGCTCAGAAAATTGGAAGAAAACCCGAAGATATTGTGGTTGTTTCGGTGATGCCATGCACAGCAAAAAAATATGAAGCACAGCGTCCTGAAATGGCTCGTGAAAATATCCCGGATGTGGACTTTGTGCTAACAACACGCGAACTTGGTAGAATGATTCATCAGGCTGGTATAGATTTCAGTTCCTTACCCGATGGTGTTATGGATGCTCCTTTTGGAATATCGTCGGGAGCTGCCGATATTTTTGCCAATACAGGTGGTGTAATGGAAGCTGCAGTTCGAACAGTATACGAAATAGTGACCGGTCGTCCATTGCCCTTAAAAAATCTGCATATAGAACCTTTAATGGGTTTGAAAGGTTTAAAAAAAGCAACCCTTAAAATTGAAGGCACACTTCCCGAATGGCATTTTTTGGAAGGTGTGGAATTAAAAGTTGGAGTTGCTCATTCGTTAAGTAATGCGGCCAAATTACTTGAGGCTGTAAAAAATGGTGAAGTATTTCATTTTATTGAAGTAATGACCTGCCCTGGTGGATGTATTGGTGGTGGAGGACAACCCAGGATTACTACCGATGAAGTGCGTAAAAAAAGAATTGAAGCAATTTATAAGGAAGATGAAGGAAAAGAATTACGAAAATCGCATGAGAACCCCTATATAAAAATGATTTATGAAGAATTCCTTGGAAAACCCCTGAGTGAAAAATCACATCATTTACTTCATACACATTACCACTTTAAAGAAAAACTAAATTAAAATTATTGGGACGGCTATTATCAAAGTGCCTGTATTCAAGTAGGATGTCTAAAATGTTGTAATAGACTTCGACCCCGCTCAGTCTGACCGCTGAAAGTCAATTAATTGTCACATTGAGGCATAATTATATTAAGAAACGCAATATAAAATGACATTCCTATCAGGGTCATCCTGAGCGACATTCCTCTCGGGGTTATCCTGAGCGACATTCCTCTCGGGGTCATCCTGAGCGGAGTCGAAGGATGGCTGTAAATCAATGACAGAGTCTGTAAATGAAGGCGTTACCCGCTTCTGTCATTGGTAGCGAAGTCGAAGTATGAGCGGAGTCGAAGTATATTCTGAAAAGTTAATCTTATAACTAAAAGCCCTTGTCATCCTGAACGTAGTCGAAGGAAAGACCCGAAGAGTTATTCCCTTTTCGTTCCCTTAACAATCAGCTTTTCGTTCTCTACACACCTTCAGCTACGCTATGGACTGGTCGTTTTTCGGTTTATTCAATCTTCCATACTGAATGTAGGCGAAGTACCGCAAAGCCCGTCATACAGAGCGGAGTCGAAGTATGAACGGATTGGTTCCCGGGTCGCCCTTCGACTCCGCTCAGGGTGGCTGGTTGCTTTTCGGTTTATTTAATCGCCAAAACTGAGTGGAGTTGAAGTATAATACGTCATTTGGTAACGAAATCAAAGTATTAAATGCGTTAATTAATTGACTTTTTAGACAACTTCTTTAGGATGAGGTAATTGAATGTATTTCATTGGTTTTTTGCTCAATAACATTGAGAAATCACATGGTGCTTGGTCCCGATCCCGATACTAAATCATCTCATTCCAGAACGTTTTATAAAAATCAAAAATAATTCGTTGGTTTCTATTGTTTTTTCCAAAGAGTTTTTCGTATATTTATAAGCGTAATTAAAACACTTATTTACCTGCAAATTAACAATCAATTTACAAATTAACTATAACACACTATGACCATCGATTTAAAATCACTTGAAGTTTGGTTTGTAACTGGAAGCCAGCATTTATACGGATCAGAGACATTAAAAAAAGTTGCGGATCACTCACAGGAAATTGTAGGTTTTTTTGGAAACCATGCCAGTATCCCTGTGAAAATAGTATTTAAGCCAGTAATGAAATCGCCCGATGAAATAACAAATCTTTGTATCGAAGCAAATTCTGTTAGAAACTGTATTGGAATAATTACCTGGTGTCATACATTTTCTCCATCAAAAATGTGGATAAATGGACTTAAAATTCTCAACAAACCTATACTTCATCTCCATACACAATATAACCGGGATCTGCCCTGGGGCGAAATCGATATGGATTTTATGAACCTCAACCAGGCAGCTCATGGCGACCGGGAACATGGATTTATCATGACCCGTATGCGTATTAACCGGAAAGTAGTTGTTGGACATTGGAAAGAAGACGATGTAATTAAACGGATTGCTGTTTGGACCCGTGCAGCTGCTGGCTGGTACGACTTTCAAACTACAAAAATAGCCCGCTTTGGCGACAATATGCGCGAAGTAGCAGTTACCGAAGGTGATAAAGTGGAAGCACAGATTAAATTCGGCCTTTCAGTTAACAGCTATGGTGTGGGCGACATTGTTAAAGTAATAAATGAAGTAGCCGATGCTGACATTGATAAACTGGTGAAAGAATATGCTGATACTTACCAGTTAGCTGAAGCCGGGAAAGTTGGCGGCCGACAGCATAAAAACGTACGTTACCAGGCCAGGATAGAACTGGGCATGCGTCAATTTTTAGAAGCAGGTGGGTTCAAAGGCTTTACTACCACATTTGAAGACCTTCACGGACTGGAACAATTGCCGGGTTTAGCATCACAACGCCTGATGGATTCCGGATATGGATTTGGTGCAGAAGGCGACTGGAAACACGCTTCACTGGTTAGAGCTATCAAAGTGATGGGTGCAGGACTTAAAGGCGGATGCTCCTTTATGGAAGACTATACTTATCATTTGAATCCTGCGGGAATGAAGGTTTTAGGAGCTCACATGCTTGAAATCTGTCCAAGTATTGGCGAAGGAAAAGCTATACTGGAAGTTCATCCCTTGGGTATCGGCGGAAAAGACGATCCTGCACGTTTGGTATTCAACGTTCCGACAGGGCCTGCTACCAATACCAGTTTAATCGATATGGGAAACCGCTTTAGGCTGATTGTAAATTCAGTGGATTGTGTAAAACCAGATGCTGATATGCCTAATTTACCGGTTGCCCGAGCTTTGTGGATCCCTCAACCCGATTTAAAAGTTGGTGCTGCTGCCTGGATTTATGCCGGTGGTGCACACCATACTGCTTTCAGCCAGGCTGTTGACGCAGAATATATTGAAGATTTTGCTGAAATGGCAGGAATTGAATATATCAATATAGGAAAAGATACTACACTTACTGAACTGAAGAAAGAACTGCGCTGGAACGAAATGTATTATATGCTTGCCAAAGGACTATAATAAAATATCTGTTTTATTGAAAATCCTCCCAATCCAGGAGGATTTTTCTTTTTTAAAGAAGTAACACAACTATCCGATCATTATGCATCTATACATTTCAGCCGCGTTTCTACCCTTATTCAGGGTATTAACTTCACTTATCGCCGCATTGGTGAACTTCAAATGATTTTGAGAAGAAGCTGTTACTTTCTTTCTGACTATTTCCCTCTAAAAACAGAAAATGGAAATTAAATTATTCCACCACCAAAGTGAACGGTGTAAATATAATGTTGAATAAATACAATTCAATGTCGTTTAGTTTAGGAATTGAATAATTCACTTCGACTCCGCTCAGTGTGACAATAATACCGCTCAGTGCGACAATAATACCAGTTCGTCAGGCTGAGCGGAGTCGAAGCCTACTTTTTAACTAAACATCATTGAAATACAATTGCATTATTCATCCTTTTCCTTTAAATAAACCAGAAACCATTTCCCGTTTATCAATTTATATTCCATCTCAAAGGTGAAAACGCAATTTTTGCAATAAATTCCTTCAAAATAAGAATCGTCTTTTTTTAAAGTTTTCACATTATATAGGGTTCTGTCAATTTCACCGGCTTTGGCTTTAATCATCAACCAATTCTCTTTTTTCCAGTTTGATGCGCCAGTCATTCTAACTTGCTGTCCTTTCAGGGGAAACTTTACCCTGCTTATCTGAAACAAACTATCTTTATGAAAGCGTTGATAGAAGTTATCGAAATTTTCTGCATTTTTTAATGATAGAGATATAACTACCGATTTGTTGACGTTTTGCTCTTTTGGGGATTCTTTTACCTTTAAAGGATTGGCTTTATGAGTGCATTGTGAAAAAACTATAATTATACTAATAATGCCTGCCCAAATGATTGTCTTATATCTCATTTCCATGGTAAGGAATTTTGATGGTGTTTATCAATTAGAATTTCATTAACTATTTGTTTTTCCAGTAAAAAGGAGTAAACAGAATAAGAAAAGAGAATAATTCCAAACGCCCTGCCAACATATCAAAAGACAGTACCCATTTAGCAAAATCGTGCAGATGGGAATAATTACCAGCCGGTCCCAAAGATCCTAAACCAGGACCACAACCAGCCATACAGGCAGCTGCTCCACCCATTGAATCGGTTAAAGGAACTCCCGTAACCATTAAAAGAAATGTACTTACAACCCAAATAAATAAGTAAATGACAAAAAATACAAAAGTTCGGAAAACCAATTCTTCATTTATTATTTCACCATTTAACCGGGCAGCTATTATTCCTCTTTCGTGTAATAATTTTCGAAAGTGAACCGGAATATTTTTAAATAATAATAAATAACGGACAACTTTTATACTTCCAGCAGTTGAACCTGCACAACCACCAATAAACAAAAGGAAAAACAGGATAAACCACATAAATGGTTTCCATAGCATATAATCAGTATTTGCAAATCCTGTTGTCGATAAAATCGACGAAACATTGAAAAATGCATCCCTGAATGATTTTTCTGCATTATAATCTTGCAGAAAAATAAGAGAAAAGAATAAAATAAGAATAGCACCTGCTAATATTATCAGAAACAACCTTAGCTCTTCGTTTTGAAATATTTTTTTAAAAGCACCCTTCAGCAAATAATAATGTAAATTGAAATTAATTGCAGCTATTATCATAAATACTGCAATAACATACTGTATGTAAGGAGAATATTCGGCAATACTGGAGGTTCGTGGTGAAAAACCACCTGAAGCAATAGTACCGAATGAATGACAGAGTGACTCAAACAGGTTCATTCCTCCTAAATATAATAAGATGGTTAGAATAGCTATAAAACCTAAATAAATCCAGAGCAGTCGGGAGGCAGTATCCTTAATTTTTGGATGTAATTTACCAGTTGAAGCTGAAGAAGTTTCTGCTCCATATAAAAACATACTTCCTGTACCGAAAACAGGCAAAACAACAATGCTTAGAACCAGAATTCCTATACCTCCTACAAGATGGGTTAAACTACGCCAAAAAAGTAAACCATGGGAAAGATCCTCAACTCTAACAAGTATTGAAGCCCCAGTGGTTGTAAATCCTGATATAGTTTCAAAGAATGCATCAGTAAAACTTGGAATTTGTCCACTTAAATAATAAGGTAAAGCACCAAAAAGTGAGTATATTATCCAAACCGATGAAGCAATCAGGTAACCTTCGCGTTTACCAATATCTTTTTCTGGATTTCGGTTGACATACCACAAAATACCACCAACAACAAATGTAATGGCTGCTGATAAAAGTAAAAAATAAAAGTCGTGCTCGTTGTAGATGATAGAAACAATAATCGGGATTACCATGAAAAGGCTTTCAAGCACTAGCAACAACCCGATTACATGAAAAACATATCGTTTGTTAAACATAAATCTAGCTAAAATATTTCCCGATTTCGTTCAGTGCTGTAGGCAGGGCAAATACTACAACATGGTCATTGGCTAAAATTTCAGTTACTCCATTGGCAATAAAACTATTGTTTTTGTCTCTGATAACTCCACCTATAATCGCATCTTTCGGAAAATCAATTTCCTGGATGCGTCCTTTGGTTACTTTGGAATCGGGCTGAACTACAAATTCCAGTGCTTCTGCATCAGAACCGGTAAGACATTTAATAATAGAAACCTCACCAGCCATGGTATGGCGGAAAATTCGGCTTGCTGTTATAACTTTTTTGTTAATAACTGCATCAACACCCATCTTTTCAGCTAAACTAATATAATCGATATTCTCAATTTCGGCAATTGTACGTTTAACTCCAAAGCTTTTTGCCAATAAGCACGAAAGAATGTTGGTTTCAGAATTCCCCGTAACTGCAATAAAAGCATCCATCCGCTTTAAGCCTTCCTGCATCAATAGTTCGATGTTGGTTCCATCTCCATTAATGACAAGGGTGTTACTTAAATAATTGGATAAACGGTATGCTTTTTCACGGTTCGATTCAATAAGTTTGATATTATACCCTTTCCCAAGATCCTTTGCAGTGAGCTTACCAATGCGGCTTCCACCAAGTATCATTATGTTGGTGATGTCAACAGATTCTTTTCCGGAGCTTTTCATCAACGATTTAATCCCCGTAGGATTTGTAATCACATAAACTGTATCAGCTACTTTAAAAACATCGGTTCCATTTGGAATGGTGGTTTTTCCATCTCGTGTTAATGCAACAGCTTTATAATCCTGTTTAAATAGTTCGGACGATATTTCTGCAAAACTTTTATTTACAAGAAGAGAATCCGGATCAATCCGTATTGCCAACAAAGATAATTTACCTCCTGAAAAATCTACCAGATCAGTGAATCCTGTTTGTCTCAACATACTTACCACTTCTTTGGCAGCCATTTTTTCAGGATAAATCATAGAATCTATTCCTAAACCAACGAAAAAGTCGCGGTTCTCTTTTACAAGATATTCCTGGTTATCAATACGTGCAATGGTTTTTTTGGCACCAAGCCGTTTAGCTAAGATTGATGCAGTAATATTTATTTCTTCCGTTTGGGTTACAGCTATAAATAAATCGCATCTCCCGGCACCGGCTGTTGTAAGCAGGTCCAGCGATGTTGCTGAACCTTCCATGGTCATAAGATCCAAGTTAGAACCTAAAACCTTTAATTTTACCTCATCCGGATCAACAAGCACTATATCATGGTTCTCATGGCTTAACATTTTAGCCAGGTGAGAACCCACCTCTCCGGCTCCCGCAATAATAATTCGCATAAAAATTACTCTATAAAAAAATCGAACAAAGTAATGACATATTTATCAATTGTTGAACTCATTCATCAATTTTTTTTGATTGTGATAAAACCCAGGCTCCATCAGTGTTTAAAATAGTGCAGGGAATATCTTGTTCCTTGTAATGTAACCCTATTTCTTGCGCAAGGCCTCTAAATACTTTATTTGCGACAATTATTTCTTTTGCTTTGAAATATTTGTCAACTAAATACAAATCTCTTTTTTTAAATTTAGCAATTATCAATACATCAATATTTACTGGTAATCTTCTGAAATCAGGAGTTTTGTCCCATACGAAAAATCTTTTACGATTAAAAAAAATAAAGTTCTTATATATCATTAAATTTTTATTTTTAATTGCTATAGTGCTATCCAAAAATAACTTATGAAATTTTTCTACTTGCAATTTATCGTTATATGGTTTAATGAGCCTATCAACATCATAACCTGAATTCTCGCTGATGATAAAACTTCTTTTTCCGTCCCTTAATTGTACAACAACTGTTCCTGGCGTATTATAAACAATTATATCGCGGGTTTGCAAAACTGCTTTTCTTTTTACATAGATATTATAACAACATACAATAGAACAAATTAAAACTAAATATAGATATATGGACTTTTTTCGATATATATAAAACCTTGCTGATACAACAATTATAAAGAGACATAAGGCCATTATTCCCGAAATCCCAATACCTGTTGTTACTGAAAAAGGAAGATGTTCTACCCAAATAAGTGCATTGTTCATTGCTCCCAGAAGAATTTTAAGAACCCATCCCAAAGGCAGCCACAAAAATTTGAATGGAGCCAATACCAGTGCAATTATTGAACTATATAAAATTATGGTGGATAATGGCAAAGCAATAATATTCGATAAAATAAAATAGTTGGGAAACTGATGAAAATTATAAAGACTGATTGGAAGCGTAAATAATTGAGCCGCTAAAGAAACCGCAATCATCCCCCATAAATATTTAAGAATCTTATTTTGAAGATATAACCAATGGTAGATATCACTATAAAAAACAACAATTCCCAAAACTGCAAGATAAGAAAGTTGAAATCCTACATCAAAAATAGTATCGGGATTAATAAGTAACAGAAATAATGCTGAAGCAGATAAAGTATTATAGATATTCACTTTTTTATTCCCGGCGTCTCCTAACATCCAAAAACTGAACATAACCGATGCCCGCACAACTGAAGGAGTGAGCCCAGTAATCAGGGCATAAATCCAAATAACCAATAGCACAACAAAAAGTCTTAAAAGTTTGCCTTTCTTCCACAAAATAAGAGGACGAGTAATGAGTTGAAGTAACCAGAATAACAATGCCACATGCATTCCCGAAACCGCTAGTATATGCATTGTGCCGCTATTGATATAAGCGCTTTTTATCTCATCGTCGAGGTACGATTTATCGCCCACTGTTAAAGCCGAAATTACAGCAAATGAAGAAGGACTTAAATTTAATTGTTTATAATAGCTCAGTATTTTATCCCTTAATTGTAAAGCCCATAGGTTTATACTAAATTTTAGATCCGGTCCTTGCAATTTCCAATGAGCTGAATCGATATAAGCCTGAAAAAAAAACCCATTTCGATTCATAAATTTTGAATAATCAAATTCATACGGGTTTCCAAAATTGTGGATTTCAGTCCAACTGCCCCGCAACATTATTCGCTGGTTTAAAACAACAGGCTGGGGAATCTTTTTCTTTTGCAGGGTACAAATAACTTTATGATGCCTGCATTTCCATGTATTTCCTTCGTATACAGCATTAATTTTCAATATAATCTTAAACGACGATTCCTTAACCTTCGGATTTTCAATAATTGTTCCTGCAACCACCAGATCTTTTCCTGAAATATTGTCTTCCATGGTTTTTGGAATTGCTGCCATTAACCCACAGTTAATAATAAGTAAAGTGAGCATTACTCCCCAAAGCCACCGAAATTTATAGTTTTTCCCAACAGGCACTATTTGTAGTAGTATAACCACAGCAATTAAAACAGCAAAACTTATCCATAATACAATAACTGGAAAGTGAATTACCTGGCCCGACACAATACCAAGGATAAAGGGAAGTAACAATCTGACATAAGGAGCGCTACGCAAAAACTCGTAAAAGCTCATAATCCGTAATTTTATTTTGATGTTTTGAACTAAAGGATCTTATTTATGTTTTTAAGATATGGTTTGTTGAATTTGTGGGATTAAAGTACAAAATATTATTTAATTCTAATTATTTACATATCAAAAGATTGAAATACTACTATTAATAAGGGTTACATTATAAATCTTAATATTTTTTGTCATGGCCGATCTAAGAACCAACTACCTGGGATTAACACTAAAAAATCCCATCATTGCAGGTGCTACTAATCTGGTTTCAAATCCCGACAATCTGAAACGAATGGAAGATGCCGGTGCTTCTGCTATCGTTTTTAAATCGCTGTTTGAAGAACAAATACAGCTCGAAAGGCTGGAACTGGATGAGGATCGTACTGAGTATGAAGAACGGAATGCAGAAATGATTAATATTTTTCCTGACATTGAACATGCGGGACCACTTGAACATCTGTTAAATCTTCGTAAGGCTAAGGAAACCCTAAGTATCCCTGTTATTGCCAGTTTAAATTGTATGTTCAATTCTACCTGGGTTGAATATTCCCAACTTATTGAAGAAACAGGAGTTGATGCACTGGAACTAAACTTTTATGCCGTACCCAAAGAATTTAATGTTGCGGGAAAATCTCTGATTGAACAGCAACTGGAAGTACTCAAGCTTGTGAAAATGGCAGTTAAAATTCCAGTAAGTGTGAAGCTAAGCCCTTTTTATGCAAATCCATTACATGTAATTAAACAAATGGAGGAAGCCGGAGCAGATGCATTTGTGATTTTTAACCGTTATCTACAACCCGATATTGATATAAATTCAGAAGAGCATGTGAATTATTTTAATGCCAGCTCACAGGACGAGAACCGGATGCCAATGCGCTTTGCAGGATTACTTTATGGAAATATAACTTCCGGCATTTGTACCAGCTCCGGGATACATACCTCAGAAGATATCATAAAAATGCTTTTAGCCGGGGCTGATACAGTTCAGGTGGTAAGCGTTCTTTACAAAAATAAAATTGAATATTTATCGGAGTTGGTAAAGGGATTGGACAATTGGATGGATAAAAAAGGATATAATTCCATTCAGGATTTTAAAGGAAAGCTGTCAGCTAAAAACACCAAAGACCCATATATTTATAAAAGAGCTCAATATGTAGATATTCTGCTAAAATCAAGCGAAATTTTCAAGAAGTATAAAATGGTTTGAGGGTTTAGTCGTAAGTCTTTAGTCGTAAGTCGTAAGAAAATACACAGATAGCGCGCGTTTGCAACCCGGCTTGCACGCGTTTGCAAAGTACATCGCGTGCGAATAATTATCGAATCGTTTTTATTGTGCAATTATCGTCACTAAATACGTTTGAAAAGGCACTCGTTACAAACGAGCGCCAAGTTGAGCAAGCTCTATCGACTATGGACTAATCCCTACCTCACCGCCTTAATCTTATAACTCACATCCACTTTACCCTTCGAAATGGCATTGAGCTTGCTAGCCAATAATTTTCTTTTAATTGCCGAAATATGGTCAACTAAAAGCACTCCGTCCAAATGATCGTACTCGTGTTGTATGATTCTTGCTTTAAGTCCTCCAAATTCTTCCATGAAAAAGTTAAAGTTCTCATCATAATATTCCATTGTAATACTTTCGGGCCGTGAAATATCTTCCCTGATATTGGGCAAGCTTAAACAACCTTCATTGAATATCCAATTCTCACCTTGTCTGCTGATTATTTTAGGATTTATAAAAGCCTTTTTAAAATTTGTCATCGTTGAATCATCATCCGACATAGCCGAACCATCAATTACAAACATCCTGATATTACGTCCAACCTGTGGTGCAGCCAATCCAACCCCGTCCGATTTATACATGGTTTCCCACAAATCTTCCACAAACGATTTAAAGTTTGGAAAATCACGTGAAATCTCTTCAGAAACCTTTCGTAACACCGGCGAACCGTAAACAAAAATTGGTAAAGTCATAAAATCAATTATTTATAAGATTCTGATTCTAAATATGATTGTAATATAATAGTTGCACTTATGGTATCAATTAAAGCTTTATTCTGCCGATCCTTTTTCTTAACTCCACCCATTACCATGGTTTGAACTGCAAGTTTTGATGTAAAACGTTCATCCACCATTTGAACCGGAATTTCAGGATACAGCTTTTTGAAATGTCCAACAAACTGTTTGATCATTGGCATCGACTCCGATGGTTCATTATTCATCTGCTTTGGTAATCCCACCACCAGCTTTTCAATCGTTTCCCTGGCAAAGTAATCTTTTAAATAGACAAATAATTCATGCGTCGGAACTGTTGTAAGTGCACTGGCAATTATTTTAAGTGGATCGGTAACTGCCAGTCCCACCCGTTTTTTACCATAATCTACCGCTAAAATTCTTCCCAAATTATTTATATTAAATCTAAATTGCAAATTTATAATTTTATTTTAATTATTGGGGTTTTCACCCTTTACAAAGCAAAATAAAAAAAGCCCCTGCTTTTTTAGCAGAGGCTCTTAATAAAGATTCTGATATTATTTCGTGTATACCATCTGTGAATGACGGATATAACTATTGTATCTCCATTTTGCATTTTCTTCGGCTGCCTTGAATAATTCGGCGGCTTCTGCAGGGAACGACTTCTTGAGGGAAGAATAACGCACTTCACTCATGAGGAAATTCTGGAATTGTGACCAATCTGGCTCTTTCGAGTCAACTTGGAAAGGATTTTTTCCTTCTTCTTCCAAAAGTGGGTTATACCTGTAAAGATGCCAGTATCCACTGCTAACAGCAAGTTTTGATTCTTCCTGCGATCTGCCCATTCCGTTTTTCAAACCATGATTGATACATGGAGAATAAGCAATGATCAGTGATGGTCCGGGATAAGCTTCTGCTTCCTTGATAGCCTTGAAATACTGAGATTGGTTAGCTCCCATCGAAACCTGAGCAACATAAACATAACCATAACTCATGGCCATCATACCCAAATCTTTTTTACGCACCTTTTTGCCGGAAGCTGCAAATTTAGCAACAGCGCCAATTGGTGTAGATTTAGATGCTTGTCCGCCGGTATTGGAGTAAACTTCTGTATCCATTACCAAAACGTTCACATTTTCGCCCGAAGCCAAAACATGATCAAGACCACCGAATCCGATATCGTAAGCCCATCCGTCCCCACCAAAAATCCACATAGATTTTTTAATCAGGAACTGTTTCAGATTGAGGATTTCTTCAGCAACACTGCCTTTTTCTTTCGAAAGTGCGTCAATTACCTTATTCGACATTTCTTTGGTTCTGGCAGAATCTTCCTTAAATTCCAGCCATTCAGCCAGAATAGCTTTAGTATCGGCAGATAAATCAGCTTGTAATGCTTCTTTAACTTTCGATGCAACCCTGTTTCTCATTTGGTTGGTTCCGGTATAAATACCAAGGCCAAACTCTGCATTATCTTCAAAAAGTGAATTAGCCCAAGCTGGTCCTCTTCCTTCTCTATTTGTAGTATAAGGAGTTGAAGGTGCTGAACCACCATAAATTGAGGAACAACCTGTTGCATTGGCAATGATCATCCTGTCGCCATATAATTGCGTAATTAACTTAATATATGGAGTTTCGCCACAACCTGAACAAGCTCCGGAGAACTCAAATAATGGTTGTGCAAACTGACTGTTTTTAACAGTTTGATCTTTTGGTAATAAATTATCTTTGTAAGTTACATTCTCAGCAAAATAGTTCCAGCGATCCGATTCTACCATTTGCGATTCCAAAGGTTTCATCACCAATGCTTTCACTTTAGCAGGACAAACATCGGCGCAGTTACCGCAACCTGTACAATCCAAAACACTCACCTGGATCTTAAACTGAAGACCTTCGAGTACTTTTCCAATAGGTTTCAGAGTAGCTGTTTCCTCAGGTGCGTTCTTTAATTCTTCTTCGTTTAAAAGGAAAGGACGAATAGAAGCGTGAGGACAAACATAAGAACATTGGTTACACTGAATACAATTTTCGGGTTGCCATTCAGGAACATTCACGGCAATACCTCGTTTTTCGAAAGCGGCTGTACCACATGGGAATGTACCGTCTTCTCTTCCTAAGAATGCGCTAACCGGAAGATCGTCACCTTTAAGGTTATTAATCGGGAATACAACATTCTTGATAAATTCCGGAACATGTCCGTTCTGACTCACTGCTTCAGTAAGCAAAGAAGCCCATTCAGCCAGAACCTCAATTTTTTCAACATCCCCACCGCGGTCAACTGCCGCATAGTTCATCTTAACTACTTCTTCGCCTTTTTTACCAAAATCCTTTACAATAGCTTTTTTCATTTCCTGAACCGCTTTTTCGAAAGGAATTACATTGGAAATTTTGAAGAAAGCTGCTTGCATAATGGTATTGGTACGATTTCCCAAACCAATTTCTTCGGCTATTTGAGTACCGTTGATGATATATAACTGAATATTGTTTTTAGCTAAATATGATTTCACAGAGTTAGGAAGACGATTTTTTGTTTCTTCTCCACTCCACGGGCTGTTCAAAAGGAATATCCCACCTTTTACCAAACCTTTTAACATATCATATTTTTCGAGATATGCAGGAACATGGCAAGCTACAAAATCGGGCGTGTTAACCAGATAAGGAGCACGAATAGGAACATCGCCAAAACGCAAATGTGAAATGGTGATACCACCTGATTTCTTTGAATCGTATGCAAAATATGCCTGACAATATTTATCGGTGTTATCTCCAATAATTTTAATAGAGTTTTTATTAGCTCCAACGGTACCATCCGAACCTAAACCATAAAATTTAGCCTGGTAAGTTCCTTTAGGAGTAATATTCACTTCGGGTAATAGCGGTAACGAAGTAAATGTCACATCATCAACAATCCCAAGGGTGAAATGGTTTCTTGGTTCGTTCATCTTCATATTGTCAACCAGCGATAAAATATGCGCAGGAGTTGTGTCTTTGGAACTTAATCCAAAACGGCCACCAACAATAAAAGGAGCATTTGCTTTGCCATAGAACATTTCTTTAATGTCCATGTAAAGAGGTTCGCCATTAGCGCCAGGTTCTTTTGTACGATCGAGAACGGTAATTTTTTTAATCGATTTCGGGAAAACCTTCATGAAATATTTTTCGGAGAAAGGACGATACAAATGTACGCTGATCAATCCTAATTTTTCTCCAGTCGAAGCCAGGTGATCAATAACTTCCTTAATGGTTTCGGTAATTGAGCCCATGGCTACAATCACGTGTTCAGCATCAGCCGAACCATAATAAGTGAAAGGATGATATTCTCTGCCGCATATTTTAGAAAGCTCCTGCATGTATCCTTCGATAACATCGGGAACACTATTATAAAAACTGTTTGCAGCTTCGCGCGATTGGAAATATATATCAGGGTTTTGAGCCATACCACGTGTTACCGGGTGCTCAGGGTTTAATGCTTTATCGCGGAATGCCTGAAGTGCTTCGGTATCGAGCAGTTGCTTCAATGTTTCCATATCCGATGCTTCCACTTTTTGAATTTCATGTGATGTGCGGAAACCATCGAAGAAATGCATGAAAGGAACGCGTGTTTTAATTGCTGCCAGGTGTGCAATGGCAGAAATATCCATAATTTCCTGAACACTTCCTGTAGCAAGCATTGCAAAGCCGGTTTGGCGTGTGCTCATTACATCGCTATGATCACCAAATATTGAAAGTGCCTGAGCGGCTAAACTACGAGCCGAAACATGAAATACAGCAGGTAATAATTCTCCTGCTATTTTATACATATTTGGGATCATTAATAAAAGACCTTGTGATGCAGTAAAGGTAGTTGTCAGGGCTCCTGATTGAATTGATCCGTGCAGGGCACCGGCAGCACCAGCTTCCGATTGCATTTCAACAACTTTTACAGTTTCGCCAAAAATATTTTTTCTTCCATTAGCAGACCATTCATCTACATATTCGGCCATGGTGGACGAAGGTGTGATAGGATAAATTGCTGCTACTTCACTAAACATATACGCTACATGAGCAGCTGCATAGTTCCCATCACATGTAATAAATTTTTTTTCTTTTGCCATTTTAAATTTATATTAAATCGAACGACTGAATTTCAAAAAATAAACCGCTAAATAAATCAAAAAAATGTTTCCTGACTTTATTCAGAGCTTATTCATTTTAATTCCAAATAAGTAAAATCTTGTTGTTATTTAAATAACAGTCAGGTTATTCGCTATTCATAGAAATTAAGAATTCTTCATTGGAATGTGTTTTAGACATCCTGTCGCGCATAAACTCCATAGCTTCTATAGAAGTCATGTCGGTGAGATAGTTACGTAAGATCCAGATTCTGCTAAGCAGGTCTTTTTCCATAAGCAGGTCTTCACGACGGGTGCTTGATGCTGTAATGTCAACAGATGGGTAAATACGTTTATTGGACAATTTACGATCGAGTTGAAGTTCCATATTACCTGTACCTTTAAACTCTTCAAAAATAACATCGTCCATTTTAGAACCAGTGTCAGTAAGAGCGGTAGCAAGAATGGTAAGTGAACCTCCATTTTCTATATTACGGGCTGCACCAAAGAAACGTTTTGGCCGCTGTAAAGCATTAGAATCCACACCCCCCGAAAGTACCTTTCCCGATGCAGGGGCAATGGTATTAAATGCACGAGCCAAACGTGTAATGGAATCAAGCAGGATCACCACATCGTGTCCGCATTCTACCAAACGTTTGGCTTTTTCGAGAACCATGTTGGCAACGCGAACATGCCTTTCAGCCGGTTCATCGAAAGTAGAGGCAATAACTTCGGCATTTACACTGCGGGCCATATCTGTTACTTCCTCAGGACGTTCATCTACCAAAAGTACAATCATATATACTTCCGGATGATTTTTGGCAATGGCATTGGCAATGTCTTTCAGTAGCACAGTTTTACCAGTTTTTGGCTGGGCAACTATTAAACCACGCTGACCTTTACCAATGGGAGCAAACATATCAACGATACGAACAGACATATTTGCATTTTCGTTTTTGCCTACCAGGCTAAATTTTGAATTTGGAAATAAAGGAGTGAGAAAATCAAATGGTACACGGTCGCGAATAAAATCGGGACTGCGTCCGTTAATTTCTTCCACTTTGATAAGCGGAAAGTATTTTTCGCCTTCTTTTGGGGGCCGAATGGTTCCGGTGATTGTATCGCCTGTTTTTAAACCAAAAAGTTTAATCTGCGATTGCGAAACATATATATCGTCAGGCGAATTCAGGTAATTGTAATCGGCAGAGCGCATAAAACCATAGCCATCGGGCATAATTTCCAATACGCCTGATGCTGTAATTGTACCTTCAAATTCAATTGGTTTTTCAAATTTCCGTTCGAACTGGCGTCGCGGCTGAAAATCGTCCCGGTGCTTCACTTCCGGTGCAGGTGCGGCAGGTGCGGCAGGACGCGGATCAGGTTGAATTTCCTGTTGCTCTTCAGCAGTTATTTCTGTTTTAATATTTTCATCACCCGATTCATTATCCAAAGTTTCAGAAACTCTGTCATCTTCATCTGCTTCTGTAGATATAGCCTCGTTATCAATAAGACTTTTATCGGGCATAGGCATTTCAAGCTGAGTTCCTACAGGATTAAATCCCTTTGACCTGCCCTTTCGTTTAAATTCATCATTGCCTGAATCTGTATTTAATTCAGCTTTTTTGTCAACCCTGGCACGTCTGTTTGGAGTTACTTCGGGCTCGCTTTTGTCTGCTTTGTCTTTTGAGTTTTTCACAGCTTGCTGGTCCAAAATTTTATAAATTAATTCTTGCTTTTTAAGCGATTCGACCCTGGCAATGTCTAATTCCTTAGCAATCTCTCTCAATTCGGGGAGAACCTTTTTATTCAATTCGAGGATATCGTACATAAAAATTTCGGGAAATTTTAAATTTATTTTCAGTAAATGTTACGGTGAAATATATTAACGGCTTATCAATGAATTCAGGAGAAATAATTTGACCCCACTATTCTATATGGAATTACAATGCAATATTAATTAAATACCAAGAATTCACAAAATGAACGTGATTTTTTTTCGTTAATTAATACAATGTGATTTTTTTTACTAACTTGGAAAAGATTATACATTTTAAACAATTCTAATAATCAACGCATTCGCATCAAACATTTGTTTTATAGGATTGTTTTAGTTTACAAATTCAAAATTAAGAAAAAAACATATACTAACATAATTAATTTTGCATATAAATAACAAACTGTTTATACGGACCCAAATCCTAAACATTACCCGATGACGATGAGGCAGCTAAAAATTATCAAACAAGTTACAAACAGGGAAACTCCTTCGCTTGATAAGTATCTACACGAAATTGGTAAGGTAGAACTTATTTCGGCAGAAGAAGAAGTGGAACTGGCACGCAGGATTCGACAAGGCGACAACCTGGCTCTTGAAAAACTTATCAAAGCCAATCTTCGTTTTGTTGTATCTGTTTCTAAACAATATCAAAATCAAGGATTAAGCCTTCCTGATTTAATTAACGAAGGAAATCTCGGTCTTATCAAAGCTGCCCAACGTTTCGATGAAACCCGTGGTTTTAAGTTTATATCCTATGCTGTTTGGTGGATCCGCCAATCTATCCTGCAGGCCCTTGCAGAACAAGCACGGATAGTGAGACTTCCTTTAAATAAAATTGGTTCTATAAATAAGATCAATAAAACATTTGCAGAACTGGAACAACGCTTCGAAAGGGAACCATCGGTACCTGAAATAGCCACGGCTCTTGAAGTTGCTCCCGACGATATTAAGGAAGCAATTCGCAGCTCAGGTCGTCATGTTAGTATGGATGCTCCATTAACTCCGGGTGAAGAAGGAACTATGTATGATGTTATCCTTAGCCCCGATTCACCAAGTCCCGACAGAGGATTAATTACTGAATCGTTACGTAAGGAAATAGAAAGAGCTCTTTCAACTTTGACTTACAGAGAAGCCAGTATTATCAGGCTTTATTTCGGACTTAATGGAAAACACCCACATACACTGGAAGAAATAGGGGAAGCATTTAATCTGACAAGAGAACGTGTTCGCCAGATTAAAGAAAAAGCTATCAAAAGGCTCAAGCATACTTCCCGCAGTAAAATACTAAAAACATATTTAGGTTAGTGTTAAAACCGGGCTACTGTCCGGTTTTTTTCTTAGCAATCATTACTTTTGCATAAAAAAAATGAACCACAAATTATCTGTTTCTATTCTAAATGCTAATTTTGGTATCCTTTCCCAGGAAATTGATATGATCAACCAAAGCGAAGCCGACTGGATTCACCTCGATATCATGGATGGCGTTTTTGTTCCCAACATTTCCTTTGGAATGCCTATTGTAGCCCAAATAAAACAATATGCCCAAAAACCACTGGATGTTCACCTGATGATCACCAATCCCGATAAATACATTGATGCTTTTCAGGAAGCCGGAGCCGATATTCTCACCGTTCATTACGAAACCTGCCCTCACCTGAACCGAACAATAGCTCATATCAAGGAAAAAGGAATGAAAGCCGGAGTTACCATTAATCCACACACTCCTGTGTGCGTTCTCGAAAGTATTATTGAGTATGTTGACCTGGTTCTTTTAATGAGTGTTAACCCTGGTTTTGGAGGGCAAAAATTTATACCTAATATATATGATAAGGTATTGAAATTGAAAAATCTTTGTACAGAAAAAAAAGTTAGCCCTTTTATCGAAGTTGATGGTGGTGTTGATGATACAAATATTACAAAATTAATAGAGTGCGGTGTAAATGTTTTTGTGGTAGGAAGTTTTATCTTTAAATCGTACGACCCAACAAGCATGATTAAATCGATTAAATCAAATAGCTTTTAGAATCAATTGGTGGATCCTATCCTTATTAAATAGCGTCAGTTCAATTTAATCAGGTTGATTTAAGCCTTATTTTTAATAAGTTTTATTATAATCGTATTCCTTAAAAAAGAAAATATCGCATGATTGTCATAGATTTCTAGTTTCACTCGAAATAACAGGCTTTGCTTAACTGTGAGAGAGGGGAATAAAGGCTGGATGCGCCACCCTTTATTCCTCTCTCTATTTAAAACAGTTTTTGTGTCATTCCGAATGTAGCGAGGAATCTTTCACAAAATTATGTACTATCTATCTGTATATTAAAAGAATTAATATCAAACTCATAAAGTTATTCGAAAGATATTTCCTGCATCATTTGATTGATATAAGTAACAGGTATATTATGAATGTCTTGGATTTTAATTTCAAAAGTATCTTTAGCTAAGGTTAATTCAGCCAGGTAATTTATTTTTTTAGTATTTTTGACATACCTGTTTTTACTGGCAGAAACAAATTCACTTTCCAACATTTTCTGATATTCATTATAATAAGATATATTCCTTACAATTTCAAAGGAATTACAATTCCCTTTTTCGTCGAAGTAATAAATATTTTCGCCTTTTTCCTCAAGGACATTATACACATAAAAATTATCTCCCCGCCTGTCAGGTTCGCCAATACATTTTACAATTTTCGACTGGCTCATTCCCATGTAATTCTGGCCAACGACTGTTATCGAAAAAGCAAATAAAATACTTATAATGATAAACGTTTTCATGAGTTCGAATTTTAAGAATAAAACCCTATAAACAATTCTATTACCAGATAACATATTATATTTTGTTAGATATAATATTTTTATCAAATATAGTTACTATTTGGTCAGGTATTTAATTCAGTTGGTGATTTATTACTAAAGTGGAGGTGATTTATATTACCCTATCTATGTAAGGAGGTTTTCCAAAACTTCAATTAAAACACTATTGTCTGGTAAACTAATTAAGGTTAAGATTTCTCTCTTCGTTCGAAATAACAATCAGCATTTTGGGTCATTCAGAGCCTGCCTGGCAGCAGACAGGCGTAGCGAAGAACTTAGCAAAGCGGTCTCACTGAAGGTATTCTAACTTTTTTATTGAACAGCCATGAATTAAAATAAATTAATTATCACATTAAGATACGAAATGTGATAGTTAATTTATTTAACTGATATTATGATCGTTGTCTTATTCAATTATCAAATTTTGATATTTTGGATATTTTACAGAATACTTTAAATTAAAATCTTTTTTCTCTTTAGGATCAAGTGAAAATTCCCATTTGACCTCTCCGTTTTCAGTATTGTAAGTTCCTTTTGAAGTTTTTTGTACTTCAATCTCAATTTCCTCTGCTGTAGAAACAGGAACCTGGTCCATCACCACCATATTAATTTTTTGACTCTTATTGTTCCGCACACTAATGAGCCATTCCCTTGCTTCCTCCTTTTTATTTCCTATAAATTGTTTGCTGATGAAATCCTTTGACTTTTCGCGGGTTACACTTACATTTTTATCACGACCAAGTGATATTTTAAGGGTATCACTGGCATATCTCACATCTAACAATCCTTTTCCAACATAGGTATCCTCGAAAAAAATATTCAATTCCCCTTCCAACAAACTATATTTTTCCCAATCAACAATATTAGCCATCAAAAAAGCATCTTTGTCAATTTTAGGAATACAATAATACTTATAATCAGCAGGTAAATTATATTCTTCCATTACAACCGAATAGCTTTTATTATCGGACAATACTGTATATGGTGATTTTATTTCAAAATCCATAGTAGTTTGCTTTTCTAAAATTTGCGAGGGAACAGCGGTGCTACTTAATCCGCGTATCCTGATATTATTATCATTTTGAACCTGAACGCCTGCAACTCTTCCCTGCAATGCACCGTTTTTTCTTTGAGTCCCATATCCGGTAACAACTGTCTCCTGGAGCGTTGATATATCAGGATTTAGAGGAACATTCATGATTTTGCCCGAAATAGGTAATTGTTGCGTTTCATAACCAACATATGAAAAAACCAGATTACCAGCATTATAAGGAATTGTAATGGAATAGCTTCCACTAACATCCGTTACAGCTCCAATTCTTGTTCCTTCAACTATCACATTTACGCCTGGCAAAGCTTCATTTGTACTTACATCGTAAACTTTACCGGTAATACTGCCGGTTAATTGATTGTAAACAGGTGGCAAAGTGTTATAACTTAGAAAATAAGTTTTCAATTCGGGAGCTATTCCATTTTTATTGGGGTCGGACGATGAAAACCTTAATTTCACATTGTTCCAATCTTCTTTTGTATCCTGTCGCACATTCGCTTTGTAAATAAGCTCAATAGGGTCGTTTACACTTTTAGCCCTTATATCATACGAAGGAAACCAATTGGCATTATTAACCAGATATGAAATTTCGAAACTAAAGGTTGAGGCAATTTTTGCTTCTGCTTTAACGAGTATTTCTCCAGTTGGAAATTCCTTTTTACCTGCAACTGATCTTATCTGGTTTTCAATATCATTCTTTTGTTTCGTAAGATCTTCAATGTTTTTATTATGTTCAATCTCACTAAACTTTAAAGTTTTGATATTTGTACTGAAAAACGCTGAAGCATCCTTTAAGGTAGTAATGTTAATTTCCTTAAGGCTACCTCCTATGTCCCTGTTTTCTTTAAGAAAAGCCAGTTCTTCAGAAATAATTTCGAGATAAGTTCTTTCGAGTTTAATACTGCTAACAATTTTTTCAAGTTTGGTTTCCAAAATTATCAGGTCCTTTGATTTATCGATCTTATCCAAAAAATTCTGCTGATGATTGACAGATAGAACTGTTAAGTTCCCATTTGTTTTGACCCGCACACTTTTAGCATCTATAAAAGGTGATAAGCCAACAAACTTAAGGATTGTAACCCCTTGTGGCAATTCAACGGTTTTTTTTCTGGCAATCTGGGCACCTTCCATAAAAACAGTAACATTGTTTACTTCAGTTTTCAGTTCTTTTACAGATATCTCCTGGGAATATACATTACCATATGAATAGAGAAGAATCATAGAAATTATAAAGTTTTTCATAATATTTATATTTATTGGTTTTTCACTATGATGACTCTCATTTTTACTACCCCCAAAAAATTGAAGAAATTTTATGGTAAGCATATTGCAAAAGTTTAAAATATGGATGGATGTTTTGTTTTAGCCATTATGGTTGGAAAATAATCTGAATAGTTTTTGTATCTTTGCCCTGCATTTCAAAAAATCCGGGGCTGTCTGGTTTTGACAGCAAGGCAAATGGGAATGTAAGCATGTGGAGCCACGTATCAACCGCTCTTTAATCTGGGGGTACAACCAATAAAAGGCGAAAATAATTTTGCTCTTGCTGCTTAATCGAATAAAGTAGATTAAACTTAATCCCTCGCTTAGAGCTTGGGACAAGACATCACTCGGCGAGCCTGTCTTACGCTTTCCGATTCAGTGGTGCTCGTGAGCTTAGACTAGTTCGGGAAAGGTCCTGGTTCCCGTGCGAAACTAAAAGGAATAAGAGTTAGTTCGGCTGCCGACTGCCAGGCTGACTTCGAAAACCAATTATCGGATAAACATGTAGAAAGCATTCGTGTTTCTTGTTTGGACGCGGGTTCGACTCCCGCCAGCTCCACTGAAAAACCTCATATAATTTGAGGTTTTTTTATTTTTTCCTGTAGTGCCAGAATATTCCTTGGACAAATGGTGTCCACAAACAGGCTTTTTGTCCACACACCTTTAGACCGCTGTTAATCCATGTGTTACATGTATAAAAAAGATTATATCTTCCCTTGGCTTCGTAAAAAGCATCCGATAAACCGTAATTGGCATTAGTAATTATTTGTTGCACATGTCTTTTTTCATCGAATTCAAACTTACTTTCAATAAAACTAACCAACCTTTGATACTGTTCTCTGTTTAAATTCAGATTTACACAATCCTGACCTTCACTTAGATCATAAATAAATGTAGTATGAACAGCAGAAGAACTCAATCCAAACACTGCATTAAAGGCGGTATGAAATTTCAAATCAGCCCAGGTTGGTGTTTCCAGATAAAAACCTTTGTCGCCCCAGCCAAAAGCAAGATATTTATAAGAACTGTCATTCCCTTTACTATGATTAAACTTGATTTCACTGCTCCAGTCTTTAATTTCATTCCTGACTGGTAATGCCAAATCGGAATGTACCCCATTGCTGATCAAAAATATATTTATGTCTTTCTCATAAGCCTTTTCTTCTTTTATGGGTATTACTGAAAAAACAACAGCAAATAAAAAGTAAATTATTACTGGCAATATTAATACTGTGGCAGAAATAGCAATTATTTTAAGTACTCTTTTAATTGTCATAGATAAAGCTATTTTATTATTCATGCGAATTAAGGGTTAAAAACTTTATTTTGGCAAAATTATCGCCTGACCCGTTTTTCAGGCTGAAAGCCTGAGACAGCAAAGGACAGGGCAACGCCCGGTCGTAAAGAGATACCATTTGTTTTTACAGGCGGTATGCCTGAGATATGGGTTTATACCCGCCTATTCGATACCAGCTTTTGTTCCAGCCTTTCAGGCTGAACGGAAGTGGGATGCCTTTAGAGCATTGGGTTTCACCCAAGGTTGCGATGTCTCAGGCTTTCAGCCTGAAGAATACGAGTTAGGTCCTTGGATCCAAACTGCATATTTTAATCGTTTAACCCTTAATTCGCATGAATAGTAATATATCTTCAATATTCCAGGGCTTTTCTCCATTTTTATGAATTATTCAGGTTGAATTGCTAAATAATACCGTTGCCGATGAATTATCTGCTGTGCACCAGTACACTTACTAAAGTACTTACTAACACTATTCCCATTTACATTGAATAATAAAAGGTTAATCTTAATCAATAAAAAAGTTAACCACTTTCAATTCGAACACCGTTCTGCAACAATGTTAAATCTTAATTCGTGGTTTGTTGTGCTATAACTTTGTACAATAAAAAATAAATAAAACAGCCATGTTGTACACTAATTTAAAACACATCGAAACAGCAACTGATCATGCTAAAGTTATCAGCGAGAATGAAAATGTAATGGTTATATGCGGCCGAATGGGACCCATGTGCATTCCGGTTTATGGTATTGCCGAAGATCTTGAGAACGATTATAAACATGTGAAGTTTTATGATATGGAATTCGATAACCCTCATTCACAAGTCATACGTAATTTACCGGAAGTGAAAGGATTTATGGGTATTCCCTTTACCATTTATTATAAAAGCGGAAAAGTGGTAAAAGCTACCTCAAGTATACAAACCCGGGTGCAGATAACTAATATTTTGGATAAAGAATTCGGTGTTACCGTAAATGCTTAATGTTATGAACCTAAATATTCATTACGATGCCATTGTGTTAGGAGCAGGTCCTGCCGGACTCACGGCAGGCATTTACCTGTCGAGGGCAAAACTTAAAACACTTATAATTAACGAAGGTATCGTTGGAGGTCAAATGGTGCTTACGCACGAAATAGCTAATTATCCGGGTGTGGAGAGCATTAGTGGGTACCAGCTTGCCAATATCATGAAAAAGCAAGCCAGGACTTTCGGATGCGATATAAGGTCGAATGTGATTATTAAGGAAATAAACCTTCACGGAGAAGTTAAAAGTTTGAGTCTTGTTGATGGCAGTGTTTATACTTCCAACAGTATTATTCTTACTCCCGGTGGCCGGTCACGTAATTTAGGAGTGCCCGGAGAGGATTCGTTCAAAGGTAAAGGGATATCGTATTGCGCCACATGTGATGGCGATTTTTTTACCGGGAAAGAAATTATGGTGGTAGGCGGAGGAAACTCGGCATTGGAAGAAGCAGTATCGCTTACCAAATATGCCAGCAAAGTAACCATTGTTCATCAGTTCGGTCATTTCCAGGCTTTTGAACATGCTATTGAAGAAGCCAAAAACCACCCTAAAATAAACTTTATCATGGAATCGTCTATTGTTGCCTTTCATGGTTCTGAAAACCTCGAAAGTGTGGACATAAAACACCTGAAAACTGGCGAAATCATCAACTTAAAAACTGATGGAACATTTGTATTTATAGGTTACATACCAAATACTGAATTTCTGATAGGTAAAGTGGAACTAAACCAATGGGGCGAAATTATTGTTAAATCCGATATGTCCACCGGTTTAGAAGGTGTTTATGCTGCAGGAGATAGCGTAGCAAAACGTTATCGTCAGGTCACCACCGCAGTTGGGGACGGAACAGTCGCAGCTCTCGCAGCATCCAATTATTTACACGAATCTAAAGCAAATCATAAAAAGCTTAAAGCAGCATAAAAATGAAAAAGGTGAATTCTTTAATGGATTTTTTTGAAAAAGCAGGTTCTTTGGATAAATCATTCTTACTATTGTATAAATCGGGCAGCGAACAAAGCAATTGTGCCATAAAAAATATGGAAGAAGCTTTGCAAAATCAGGATCGGGCTCCGGCTTTTACTGCTGATGTTACCCAGGTGAAAGATATTCACAACGCCTATAATATCACTTCGGTACCATCGTTATTGCTTTTCGAAAATAATTTCCTAACCTCGGTTATCAAAGGTTGCAATGATAGTTCTTTCTACAAGGCACTCACCGAAAACGCTATTTTCCAGGCAAAAGCCAAAGCTGAAGGTAAAACAGTAAAACGTGTTACTGTATATTCCACGCCTTCGTGTTCATGGTGCAATACTCTTAAATCCTGGCTGCGAAAAAACAATATTCCATTCTCTGATGTGGATGTATCGCGCGATGAAAAAGCTGCACAGGATCTGGTGCGTCGTACCGGGCAGCAAGGTGTACCACAAACCGATATAAACGGACAAATAGTTGTTGGCTTTAACCAACCGCGCTTAAAAGAACTTCTTGAAATCCAATAAAATGCGAAAAATATTAAAATTGTTAGTCAACAGAAGAATTATTATACTTTCGGTGCTGGGGGCCTCACTATACCTGGCTATATCCAACTTTAACATTTCATTGTGGTGGGTTTTACTTGCTGGCGTATTTCTGGGTGTTGTTTTTGGTAAAGTCTTTTGCCGTTGGGTATGCCCAATGGGATTGATCATGGAATTGCTGATGGGTATGAGTCCTGACGGTAAAATAAAACAAATGTACCAGTATCATAAAATTGGTTGTCCTATTGCCTGGATTTCAGGGTGGCTTAACAAGATATCCGTATTCAGAATCAAGCTTAATACCGATACCTGTAAAACCTGCGGTGTTTGTGATAAGCAATGCTACATAGTAGCGATGGAACCTTTTAAGTACAGCCTTTATAAATCGGGTTTGGAAAAACCAGACAGCAGTTACACCTGTTCAAAGTGCTTACAATGTGTTGTATCCTGCCCCAATGGAAGCTTACAATATAAAATTTGATAATCTTAAAGAAATAAATATTAACTATGAAAGAATTACAACCTGTAAATCGGCAAATAGTGCTGGATATTTCTGAATCGAACCAGGAGCAGCGTACTGCCTCAGGAATTATCATCCCCGACACAGCCAGGGAAAAGCCAAAAATGGCCCGGGTGTTGGGGATGAGTGTAATAGATAATTCCGAAATTAAAATGGGAGATATGGTTCTTTTCAAACCTTATAGCGGTACAGAATTAGAATTTGAAGGGAAAAAATATCTGATTCTTCCTTATTCCGATATACTTGCCAAGATTGTCGAAACGGAAGAAATATAATTTAATGTCGTTTAGTTAAGACATAGGCTTCGACTCCGCTCAGCCTGACGAACTAGTATTAGGTTACACTGAGCGGAGTCGAAGATTTTCAAATACATTCCATCAAATGCTTTAATTAATCTTTGATGGTAGAGATCAATTATAAAACTCAACAAAAACTTTAAAATTACTAATATGAAAAAGATTTTAATTTCATTTTTTATAATAACCATGTTAGGTGGAATAACCTACAGTCAGCAGAAGAAAGAGAGTACAGGTGCAATTATTCATCTCACAAACGAGCAGTTTAAAAAACTGGTGTTTAATTACGAAACGAATAAAGAATGGAAGTATTTGGGTAATAAACCGGCAATTATCGATTTCTATGCCGACTGGTGTGGCCCTTGCAGGTTAATGGCGCCACGTCTGGAAGAAATTTCGAAAGAATATGCCGGTAAAGTTATTGTGTATAAAGTTGATACAGAAAAAGAGAAAGTATTATCGGCAAACCTGGGCATCCAAAGTTTACCTACCCTGTTGTTTATCCCTCAAAACGGTAAACCACAGGCAAGTATGGGAGCACTTCCAAAGGAATCGCTGGTAAAAGCCATTAACGAAATATTATTGACTAAATAAACACACTTAGTTCACTAATAATCGGTATCAACCTCAATCCTTAAATCTTTTTATGGCATATTCGGTTAGTCGTATTATTTGTCCCCAGAATCATCATTGTCCGCTGATTAAGGTTTGTCCGGTTGGGGCTATTACACAGGAAGGTAATGGTTTGCCGCTTATCGATGAAGGATTGTGTATTGAATGTGGATTGTGTAAAATATCATGCCCTCTTAAAGCAGTCGTTAATAATGATTGAGGGCTGAGTTTCTTTTTTTTGATAAAATACCAAAGGCGAGCTAATATCTATCTTGTCTTATGGAATACGGTGCAACTTTATTTTTATTTTTAAAAGAAGATTAATTAAAATCTTATATATGGAATATTATTTCAGTACTATTTTGCCAGTCAGTTTTGACAAGGCTATTGCTTTAACTGTTGATGCCTTAAAAACAGAAGGATTTGGAATTGTTTCGGAAATTGACATGCAGGCAAAAATTAATGAAAAGCTCGGAGTGAAGTTTAAGAAATATACCATCCTGGGAGCCTGTAATACTGAAATTGCATATAAAGCCCTTCAGGTTGAAGAGATGATTGGAACTATGTTACCTTGCAATTTCATTATAATTGATAAAGAAAATGGTTCAACAGAAATAGCTGCTGTATATCCTGTAGCTTCTATGATGGCTGTTAAAATTCCTGAGCTGAAGTTGTTGGCACAAGAGGTTACTGGTAAATTAAAAAAAGTATTTGAGTTTCTTTATTAAGAGTTTAACGGCTTTCTGTTTAAGAAAAGCCATCTTTGGAAAGTGATATAATTTTTAAAAGCATTCCATTTTAAAATGGGAAGCACCACAATATTTAGTAATTAGGAAATGACAGTTTAGCACAAAATCACAATAATTTTGTTTAAGCAATAAATAATTAAAAAATGTTCTTAATGTACATTTTCGGTACTTTTAAAATTTTTAATCATAAACCTTAAAAACAAAATGCTATGAGAAAGAAAGTATTGCTGGTATTAAGTATACTTTTTGGCCTGATGTTCATTAATGCAGGATTAAATAAGTTTTTTAATTACATGCCTATGCCTGAGGTAATGCCTGAAAAAATGATGAAAGCTATGACCGCATTTATGGAAATTGGCTGGCTTTTGCCACTTATCGCGGTTGCTGAAATTACCGGCGGTATACTATTTATGATCAATCGCTACAGGGCTTTAGGGGCAGTCATCATTTTCCCGGTAATGGTTGGGATAGTTTTAACCCATATATTTATTGAGCCGTCGGGACTTCCTATAGCACTTGTATTATTTGCAATCAACGTTTGGGCTATTTTCGAAAATCGCGCTAGGTATATGCCGATGATCAGAAGTTAAAAAGCGGATTTTTGGCATGTATTATTAAGTGGTTTTTCAGGGAATTTTAAGTAATATTGCCCGCAAATAAAACCATCTGTCTTGATACTTTGCATAGCTGAAAAACCTAGTGTTGGAAAAGAATTAGCCCGGATATTGGGAGCTAACGACCGTCGCGATGGTTATTTCGAAGGTAATGGCTACTTTGTTAGCTGGACTTTCGGACATTTGTGCTCTCTCAAAGCTCCCAACGACTATACAGATGCCTGGAAACGGTGGACTTTATCAAGTCTGCCGATGATTCCGCCAAGGTTTCAAATTAAAGTAATTGATAACTCAGGGGTTCAGAAACAATTCAATACGTTAAAACACTTAATAGATAAAAGCGCTGAAATTATCAATTGTGGTGATGCCGGAATAGAAGGGGAACTCATTCAGCGATGGGTATTATCGCTTTCGCAATGTACCCGGCCCGTTAAGCGTCTTTGGATTTCGTCGCTTACTGACGAAGCTATCAAAGATGGTTTTAAAAACTTAAAAGACAGTAAAGATTTTGATTTGTTATATGCTGCCGGTAATGCCCGCGCCATTGGCGATTGGTTGCTTGGCATGAATGCCAGCCGCTTGTATACAGTGAAATACGCCAACAGCAGAGGGGTATTATCTATAGGACGGGTACAAACCCCAACATTGGCGTTAATTGTAAACAGACATAACGAAATATTGAATTTTATACCTGAAACATATTGGGAACTTAAAACCAAATTCAGGGAAGTAATTTTTAATTCTACCAAACGAAAATTTACCAACAGGGAAGAAGCACTTACCATTTTGGATAGTATCAAGGATAAAGAGTTTGAAATTGTATCATCGACAAAAAAGAAGGCTAATGAGCAACCTCCTCCCTTGTTCGACTTAACATCGTTGCAGGTTGAATGCAATAAAAAGCTCAATTTTACTGCCGACGATACACTAAAGCATATTCAAAAACTTTACGAACAGAAGCTGGTTACTTATCCGCGTGTCGATACTACTTATTTGCCCGACAATATGCATTCAAAAGTGAAGGACATCCTGGTGCAGATGAAGCCATATGCGAACTTCACCAAAGAAGTGACCGACAAGCCTATCCGCAAAAACAAAAAAGTTTTTGACGATAGTAAAATTACCGACCACCATGCCATAATACCCACAGGAATTGCTCCTTCATCGGGAATGATGGTTCAGGAAAAGCAGGTGTATGATATTATTGCCCGTAGATTTATTGCCGCTTTTTATCCCGATTGCATCGTATCGAATACTACCGTTATTGGCGATGTCGATGGAAACGAGTTTTCTGCAACGGGAAAGGTTATTTTAGAGGAAGGATGGCGAGTGCTATATCCGAAAAAGGACAATGAAGCGGCTGAAGATGAAGATTTCGAAATGCCTGTATTTACTAAAGGTGAAAGAGGAAACCATTTTCCGGATCTGCTCGAAAAACAAACACAGCCTCCAAAATACTACACCGAAGCTACTTTATTACGGGCCATGGAAACAGCCGGAAAACAAGTTGAAGACCTGGAATTGCGCGACCTTATGAAAGAAAATGGAATTGGTCGTCCGTCAACCCGCGCCAATATTATTGAAACTCTTTTTAAACGCTCCTATATTGTTCGCCAGAAAAAAAACCTGGTACCGACAATCACCGGCATTGAGCTTATAAAAACAATTCGTAACGAAATGCTGAAATCGGTCGAATTAACAGGTTTATGGGAAAAAAAACTCCGCCAGATTGAAAAAGGCGAATATGATGCACGGAACTTCATGGTCGAAATGAAGCAAATGGTTACAGATTTGGTTCAGGAGGTTTTGAAAGAAAACTATGCCAGCATTACCATTGCGGAAGAAAATCAAAAAAAGGCAATAAAATCTGAGAATTTGGCAAAGCCGGAAGAAAAAACAGGTAAAGAAAGCAAGGCATCCAATGATATTCCCCTTAGCTGTCCAAAGTGTAAAAAGGGTATTATTATGAAAGGCAAAACTGCTTATGGGTGCAATGCATTTAAGGATGGCTGCAATTTTAAAATATCATTCGAGCAATCTGGTAAAAAACTAACAGATAATCAAGTACTTACACTTATCGAGAAAAGAAAAACTCCAAAAATAAAAGGATTTTTAAAGAACAATCAAAAAGTAAATGGCATTATTGTTCTTACGAACGATTTTACGGTTAAGCTGCAAGTTGAGGAAGTAAAAACAGCCGAAACATTAACGCCCGCTAGGACTAATCAAATTCTGCACTGCCCTGTATGTAAACAGGGGATTTTATTAAAAGGCAATAAAGCCTGGGGTTGTAATAAATTTAGAGAGGGATGCAGGTTTATTATTCCTTTTGATGAATTAATCCAAAAATTCAATACTTCCGAATTAACTGCTGAAGTACTTAAGGTCTTTAAAACCAATTAAAAGACTTAGTTAGGTCTTTGAAAGTTTGTCATTCAATAATAGTATTATTCAATTTTTCATCAATTGGTTCCACCCAAATTCTGTCATCTTCAATTTGTTTTCTGAATAAAAAATTTGAAGTTTTGGCAATGGAGATTTCATCGTTTACCGGTCCAAAATTAGCTTGTTTATATTCTTCCAGAATTTTATTCTCCAGTTCAGGCTCAACCCTTGTGGCTCCCTCCGTAGTAATCCAATTTGCATTTTTCTCCAAAGTGATAAACAAGCCTCTTACACAATTTTCAAAACAAACATGAACTTCCATAGTAAAACTGTTTTTATTATAATATTTAAACAAATCAAAAATGAAAATTCAGAGTAATATTTAAAAATTTGAAAAAAGACTTTTGGTAAAAAGATTTTCCATTTTCTTAAACAGCTTTCAATGTTTTTTAGTTTAGGAATTGAATAATTAATCCACACTTCGACTCCGCTCAGTGTGACAATACACTTCGACTCCGCTCAGTGTGACAATACACTTCGACTCCGCTCAGTGTGACAATAATACCGGTTTGTAAGGCTGAGCGGAGTCGAAGCCTGCTTCTTAACTAAACGACATTAACCTGCTTTTGTAATTAGTAACCATTTTGCAAAAACATAAAAGAATATTACTTGTTTCTATATATTAGCTTTAGCTTGAATGTTTTTCAGTTCGCATAAATGATTAAGAAGGATTTACATAATTATTATAAAATTCTGATTGAAAATATCCGGGATGCATTTTGGACTGTAAATCCGGATTCTTACGAACTTTCTTTTATTAGTGATGCCTTTTGTTCTCTTTTAGGCTATAGTCCTGAGGAATTAATCTCAAAAAATCTCAAAGATATTCTTGCATCTAAATCTTTTAATCAGTTTTCACATTCGTTACATAAAAGAATTAACGATTTTGAACGGGGTAACCGATTGGTTCATATTGCCGGATTTAGAATTGACCATGTTTGTAAAAACAACGAAATAGTTCCTTCTGAAGTTTTAAGTTTTCTGGTTCCGGATACTAAAGGCAATATTACCAGTGTTCTATGTATATCAAGTTGCGTTTTCTCACAAATCGAAGGAGAGGATCCGTTAATGATAATAAATTCCAAAATTCCAAAGTTGGAAAAGGAACTACAATCTTTAAAAAGTGATTATGTATCTCTGATCGAAGAGCTAGAAAACAGAAACAGCCATATTCTTGCATTTAATGATGCACTTGCGAAATCCTTGTCCGAAAAATTAAACCTAATATCCAAGCTCGATGAGGCTCAAAGTGTGGCTAATATTGGAAGTCTGGAATGGAATATTCAAACCGGCGAAATCTGGTGGTCAAAACAACTTTACGAAATTCTGGAAAGTGATCCAAATAGTTATGTTTCAACATTTGAGGATACTAAAAAATTTATTCACCCCGATGATTTGGAATTTTATATTACATCATTGTCAAAATGCATTGATACCGGAGAGATGTTGAATTTGGATTACAGGTTAATTACTGCAAAAGGAAATTTAAGATATTGTAATGCATCGGGCAAAGTATCGTATAAGCTTAATGGCAAACCCAACTATTTTACAGGAACCTTGTTGGATAACACTAATAGGGTAGTGAGCGAAATTTCCTTAAATAAAATGAATCAGGCAATCAAATTTATTATTGCTGAAACTTCCCAAAAAGAAGGAATAGAATATTTTAATGCCATGGTATTAGCTTTATGTCATACCATGGATGCTGATTATGCCCATATCGGAATACTTCAGCCCGACAGACAACATATAAAAACCATTGCCCTTAGCGATAAAAGTCAAATATTGCCGGCAATAGAATACAAAATACATGGTACTCCATGCGAAACAGTGGTGAATAAGCTGACAGCATGCTATCAGAAAGATGTTACTTTGTTATTTCCACGAGAAAAGCTGTTACAGGATATGCATGTGGAAGGGTATATCGGTGTGCCTTTGTATTATAAGTCAGGTGAACCGTTAGGACTTATGGTTTGCTTATTTACAAAGCCCATTGTTGATACCGTAATAACAGAATCAATAATCAAACTATTTACCGATCGTGCTGTGAATGAGTATGAACGGTTCAAAGAAAAAGTGCAATTAAAAGTCGCTTTGGAAAAAGCGGAAGAAAGCGACCGGCTTAAATCTTTGTTTCTTCAGAATATGAGTCATGAGATCCGGACTCCTATGAATGCCATTATTGGTTTTGCTGAGTTATTGTCGCCTAACTTTAATAATAAACCCAAAATAACACAGTTCACCCAAATCATCCAACGTCGTTCCAAAGACCTGCTCAATCTCATTAACGATATTCTGGACCTCTCCCGCATCGAATCAGGTAAACAAACACTGAATTTGGAAACCTGCGACATCAATAAGCTTTTTTATGAGCTTGATGAGATGTTTCTGATATATAAAAAGAAAAAGAATAAAAGTGCAATTAAACTAAGCTTTCATTATATAGATCTCCAAAATTCTATCATCATAACAGATAGTGGTAAACTGCGACAAATACTTGTAAATTTGATAAATAATGCCATAAAGTTTACCGAAAAAGGTAAAGTTGATGTAGGTTGTTCAATAATTTCAGATACAGAAATTGAGTTCTATGTCGAAGATACAGGCATTGGAATTCATGAAGAAAAACAGCATTTGATTTTCGAACGTTTTATGCAAGTAGGAAACCCTTCAGGTTATACTTTAGGTGGCACCGGTTTAGGCCTCCCTATTGTAAAAGGTTTGGTTGAACTTCTTGGAGGACAAATAGAAGTGGAATCCAAAGTAGGAGAAGGTAGTCAATTTGTTTTTTCAATTAAATATCAATTGGCGCAAGGAATTATAGTTGCTGAGAATTCCGGTGAGGCTGCTGGTTCGTCGTTATTTAAAAATAAGTCATTGCTTTTAGTGGAAGATGATCTTTTTAGTGCCACTTTTATTATGGAACTGCTTTCGGAATTTGGATTTATTATGCATCACGAAGTTGCCGGTCCAAATGCAGTTCAATATGTCCAAAACAATCATGTAGACATTGTACTTCTGGATATTCGAATACCCGAACTGGATGGTTATGGGGTTGCCCGGGAGCTGAAACGCCAATTTCCCGAAATAAAGATAATAGCCCAAACAGCATGTGCCATGGCCGAAGACAGAAATAAAGCAATTGAGGCAGGCTGCGACGATTATATAAGTAAACCAGTAGAAAAAAAACTTCTGATGCAGGCTATACAATTGCAGCTTACCGTTTAACTCAAGAATTAACCAGAATTAGTCTTTTTTAAATTGTTAGGATATCATTGTAAATGTGATCCAAATGAACATTCCCATCATTATTTTCAATTTATTTTAAAAGTATCAACCAGTTCATTCAGGCTTTCTGATTGAGACAGTAAATCTTTGGCATGCGAAGTTATTAATTCGCTCGATTCAGCATTTTGCTGTGCAATTGTTCCCAGACGTGAAATAGCATTGTTAATATGTCCGATGCTTATTGCATGCTCATTTCCTGCAATGTAAATCTGGTTAACAAGTTTATTCGTCTTTTCAATTTCCGGTACAATATCTTCAAATTTTTGACCAGCTATTATGGCTTTTTTTAGTCCGTCCTTGGTGGCAGTATTTATTTCTTCGGCAGCAACCCGGCTTCGTTCTGCAAGTTTTCTTACTTCGGCCGCAACCACAGCAAATCCCCTTCCTTTTTCGCCAGCACGCGCAGCTTCAACTGCTGCATTTAATGCCAATAAGTTTGTCTGAAAAGAAATTTCGGAAACAATATTTATTTTATCCGAAATATGTTTCATTGCTTCAACTGTTGATTGCATCGATTCAAATCCTTCTTTTACATGCTGGTTTGCCTGATTCGATATTGTGGAGGTTTCCCGGGCGTCGTTAGTATTATTTTGAATATTATTTGTAATTGTTTCCATAAGTGAACTGATCTCTTGTGCTGATGATGCTTGATCAACAGCACCCTTGGAAAGTAATTCAGCTTTTTCCGCTAAATAGTAACCGTCTTTTGTAATCTGTTCTGAACCTGTATTTACCTTGCTAATAATTAAATGTAACCGTTTAGCCATGTTTTTTAAAGATTGTATCAGCAGTTTTATTTCGTCGTTTGCTTTTATATCTAAACTAACAGTTAAATCACCATTGCTGATTTTTTCGGCAAACTTTACAGTTTGTACAATAGGCTTGGTAATTTTCCAGGAAATATAAAAAACAATAGTTCCTAATACCACTAATCCCAAAAATCCGAATAAAATCATCCAAAGTAAACCTTCATTAGCTTCGCTCAGAATATTATTTACCGGCACCACTACAACGAGCGACCAGGGTGTTTGAGTGAGGCCAATTGTAAATGGAGCAAAATTTGCAAAATATTTTTTATTGTTTTTTTCAAATTGTAATGTAAAATCTTTCCCAAGCTGAATACTGTCCTGAATATGATAAGTTTCGTTTTGCTTCTTTTCAACATCCGAAAAAAGTTTTCCGATTAATTCCTTTTCCGGATGGACTATAACTGTTCCATTATTAGAAAGTAGCATTGCATAACTTCCTTTGTATGGATTAATCTGTTTTATAACTTCTTCAAAACGCTCTACCGAAAGATCTATTCCTGTTAGTCCTACATATTTATTGTTTACAATTATTGGAACACAAACACTTGTTTCAAGAATTTTATCATTTTCACTGTTGTTATAAGAATAGAAATATGGATCGGTTACTGTTTCAACAGCATTTTTGTATATGCTGAAATATAACCCTGTTTTATTAAACCCGGTAAGATCCAGCCTGTCCTCTAAATACTTTACCTGGTTAGTTTCGCGGAAGTATGTATATCGTTCTCTGCCATATTCATTTTTCCAGGTAGGATCAATAGCATTCAATTGAAAAGTTGCCCAAACTGAAATAAATTGAGGGTTTTTATCAGCGATTGATTTAAGGATAGATTTATGAATATCTTTTCGATTGGCAGACGGAAAATCTTTATATGCCTGAAAGCTGTGCGACAAGCATCTTGCAAAATCCATATCCATATTCAGGTCGCTTTTGACCTTTTGTGCATATTCCCTTGCCAAAGAGTGCGAGATAGAATTGGCATTTTTAATTGAGGTAGTTCTGAATTTTACAATTACCAGGCCAAATGTCATTACATATATGCCAATCAGGGTCGAAAGAACCACCAGTACCATTCTTGTTTGGATTCTTTTTATTCGAAACCACTTTAGATTTGAAAAAATATTTTCCTCTTTTTCAATCATATTTTGAATTAATTAGTCACGAAAACAGTTATACCCTTATATATCAAATATGTTTCATTAAAATATGCATAATTGAATTGTGCATTAATTAAATCATAAATTTTATTATTCAAATTAATGAAAAAAAAATTAAATTTGAGGGGTAAATATATAAAAAACTATATTTATGAATGAGTAATCAATATTATATAGGGGTATGTCTGAAGTTTGTAAAAAAACAGGTGAAGATTGTTATGGTGTACGTGAGTTAAAACTTCTTTTTGAAATCAGTACATTGCTTAACAAAGTAAAACGCGATTTAAAAAATAATCTCGATCCGGTTATCCAGCTTCTGTCCGATTATCTGAAAGCACGAAGAGTTATGTTAACCATTTTGAACAGGGAAAGTAACCTTATATCCATAGCCGGAGCTTTTGGTTTGTCGGAAGATGAGCAAAACCGGGCAATCTATAAAATTGGGGAAGGTATTATTGGTAAGGTAATAGAAACAGGTCAACCCGTGGTTATTCCCAAAGTAGCGGAAGATGAGAATTACCTGAATAAAACACTTGCTGAACTGCATGGCGATACTTCCTTTATTTGTGTACCCATCAGGGAAGAAAACGAAATTGTGGGGACACTCAGTATTCACAGGAAATACAATCAGCATATCTCTTTCTCAGAAGATGCCCGTATTTTGTCCATCGTTGGTTCAATGATTGCCCAGGCTGTTCGTACGAGACAGGAAATAGAAGAGGAAATTAACCGGTTGCAGGATGAAAATTTAAAATTGCACGATCGTCTCAAGGAAAGGATAAAACCTAACGGACTTATTGGGAATTCTGGTAAGCTACAGTCGGTATTTGAGCAGATTGAACTGGTGGCACCTACCAATGCATCTGTGCTAATTCGCGGAGAGAGCGGGGTGGGTAAGGAATTGATAGCCGATGCAATTCACTTTAACAGTACAAGGAAAAACAAACCATTTATAAAGGTTAACTGTGCCGCTTTGCCCGAGAGTTTGATTGAAAGTGAATTGTTTGGGCATGAAAAAGGAGCTTTCACGGGTGCCAATTTTCTGCGAAAAGGTCGCTTTGAATCAGCCGAAGGTGGCACTATATTTCTCGACGAAATAGGCGACTTGCCTCCATCAACTCAGGTAAAGCTTCTCAGAATATTACAGGAACGCGAGTTTGAAAGGCTGGGTAGTGCCAAACCGGTTAAAATTAACGTTCGTATTGTTTTTGCCACCAACCGGAATTTAGAAGAGTTGATCGAAAAAGGACAATTTCGCGAAGATCTTTTTTACCGGATAAATGTGTTTCCCGTTTTTATTCCTCCTTTAAGGGAAAGAATTAATGATATTCCGGGATTGGCTGATCACTTTATATCGAAGTTTAATAAAACAAACCATAAAAATATAAAGCGAATTTCATCATCAGCAATAGATATGTTAATGGTATATCATTGGCCGGGAAATATCCGGGAACTGGAAAACTGCATTGAAAGGGCATGTATCTTAAGTTCAGATAATGTTATCCGCTCCAATAATATGCCTCCAACACTTCAAACGGCTGTGTCGTCCAAAACTAAATCAAGCGGTACGTTAGAGGTTATTGTTGAAAGAGTTGAAAAACAGGCAATCATGGAAACTTTGCTCACCACTAAGGGTAATCTCCTGAAAGCTGCTGAATTATTAGGAATTACAGAGCGGATGATGGGGTTGAGAATAAAGAAATATGAAATAGATCCAAAAAAATATAAGAAAACTCCCAAAATCTAATTTGACTGAAGTTGTACCTGCAATTTCTTACAACTGTTTCATAAATGTAATTTTTATTAAAATGTTTTCGAAGACATCAACGTGTTAACGCGCTGAAATCTATATATCTCTGGCAAATGGCATTTCATTTGATTATCCTTGATAATTAAAATTAAAACATATGAAAATTGCATTCCCATTAAATAGTCCGAACGAACTGGCAAGCGATTTTGCCCATTCCCGTTTTATTGGTTTTTACGAAGACTCGGAAGATAAAATCGAAGTCGTTCCAATGCAGGAGCTGCTAAAATATTCCGGGTCGGGCATATTTCCCGATGTGCTGATATCTAAAGACCTCTATGCCATTGTGAGCGGACAAATCAGCATTATTGCCTTACGAATCTTAGGCGAATATGGTATTTTGGCTTTCAGGGCAAGTGGAAATAACTTTATGGAAAATATACAATCGTTTGTTTCAAGAGATCTGAAGCCATTTAATCTAAACGAGTCGGTCATTCAGGATCATTGTGGAGGGAGTTGTTCGGCGTGTGGCTCATCGTGTGCTTAATTTTAAGGTATGTCAATAAAAAGCGCTGTTGAATTGATTCATTCGGTGGAGTTATCGGAAGAGTTAAGGGAAGAATTGAATAACTGTGGAAATAAACAGGAATTTAGAAACTGTATGGAACGGAATGGATTTAATTTCAGTACGGATGAGTTTGAGGATGCTGTTAGGATGCTGCACCTGAGATGTCAGGAGCAGGAACAGGCAGAATTGATTCTTGAGAAGGCCATGTGGCTTAGGTTTTTGATTCAAATTAATGAGTATTGATATGGAAAAAATACAATTTCGTCCGTTGGGCGAAGTGTTGGAAATGGTTCAAAAGATAGGCTTCAACATCTCCTATGCCTATGATGATTTGCTATTTTCAGAGCACAATGTTTTTATCCTTCGCTTCGATGGCTTGAACGAAAGGAACGTCTGGCTGCATTTTAACTGCGATTGCGAGCAGAAAACTGTCAATACAATCACAAATCAATTAATCATTGAATTCCTTTCAGGCGATTTGAAGCTAATCGCAGGGAGTTTATTTTCAGTTCAACAAATTGAGAGCAAGGAAGAAATTGAGCTGACGTTTTTGTAATTGGGGATGGTCGGTCGTTAGAATTTTTGTAAATAGGGCTGGCGTTTCGGCATTTCGGCTTCAACGACTTGATTGTGTGAATAATGAAAATTCAGGAATGCCGAAGTGCCGGTCACTAAATGGAGCCGAAGGGCCGGACTAAGAATAGTTGAACGTCAAAAGTCGATAATCCAAAAGAGATGCCTAATTTCCTTTAGCGTCGAAATGGGGAAATATTAGAAAAAATTATATTTATTTTATTCTAAAAAAAATACCCCATAAAAAAACTACTATAAAATATAAAAAACTACATAAATGTAATACTACTCCTTAAAAAACTACTTATATGTAATTAATGAATGATAAAATAAACGCATTCTACGGATAAAAATAAAAATAATCAAAATTTTTTCTCTTTCTCTCTCAATAAGTTAAAACCAAATTCCAGGGAGCTTTTCAAACACTGACTTTTATTGGCATCAATCGTGCTTTATACTCTTCGAAACAAAATATGGAGGATTATAAAATGAGAAAAATAGCAATTTATGGCAAGGGCGGAATTGGGAAAAGTACAACAACCCAGAATACTGTTGCCGGCCTGGTTGAAATGGGCAAAAAAGTAATTGTGGTTGGATGCGATCCCAAAGCCGACTCAACCCGTTTGCTTCTGGGTGGTTTGGCTCAAAAAACAGTTCTCGACACCCTTCGCGAAGAAGGCGAAGATGTTGAACTCGACGATGTGGTAAAATTAGGTTTCAAAGGTGCCCGCTGTGTCGAATCAGGTGGCCCTGAACCTGGAGTAGGATGTGCCGGCCGTGGTATCATTACTTCGGTTAACCTTCTCGAACAGTTGGGAGCTTACGACGAAGCCCAGTTCGAAACCGATTATGTATTTTATGATGTTCTCGGCGATGTGGTTTGTGGTGGCTTTGCAATGCCAATGCGCGAAGGTAAAGCTCAGGAGATATACATTGTTTGCTCTGGCGAAATGATGGCCATGTATGCTGCCAATAACATCAGCAAAGGAATTGTGAAATTTGCAGAAGCCGGTGGCGTTCGCCTGGGAGGTATCATTTGCAACAGTCGTAAAGTCGACAACGAACAAAATATGATAGAAGCATTCGCTAAAAAACTGGGAACACAGATGATCCATTTTGTGCCCCGCGAAAATGTTGTTCAGCGTGCCGAAATCAACCGCAAAACAGTAATCGAATATGAACCCGTGCATCCACAAGCCGATGAGTATCGCAGCCTGGCAAATAAAATCGATCAGAACAAAATGCTGGTAATTCCAACTCCTCTCGAAATCGACGAATTGGAAGCATTGCTTATCGAATACGGAGTAGCAAATTAGTTTTTAAACAAACCGGATTATTTACATATAAAACCAATCAACATGTTATTAATTAGAGCAATTGTTCGCCCTGAAAAATCCTCTGTAGTCATGAAAGCGCTTTTTGAGGCTGGCTTTCCTGCTGTAACTAAAATGGCCGTGTTTGGCCGGGGTAAACAGCGTGGACTAAAAGTTGGAAATATCACCTACGATGAATTGCCGAAAGAGTTATTACTCATCGCAATTAAAGATGCCGACAAGGATTTTGTTGTAAGCACCATTATGGACGCTGCCCGCACCAGCGAGAAAGGTGCATTTGGTGATGGTAAAATTTTTATCACTCCCATTATGGAGACTCACACCATTTCTAATGGTATTAAAGAAGTATAATCATTAATAAATAAGAAAATATGAAATTAATACTTGCAATCATCCGCATCGCCAAAATGAACGAAACCAAACAAGCACTTTCCGATGCCGGTCTTCCCTCGTTCACCGCTATGGGTGTTCTTGGCAGGGGACGCGGCAGGGGTGAAGGTCAGAATTACCAGGAAGTGATCAGCAATCCCACAAACCTGGAGGTTCTTAAGTTGATCGGACCTGAACCAAGGTTAAAGTCGAAACGTTTAATCACCCTGGTTGTTCCGGAAAGCAAAAAAGACCAGGCAATTGAAACCATTATCAAGGTGAATCAGACCCACAATAGCGGGGATGGAAAAATATTCGTCGTCGAAGCCCTGGAATCAATCCGTGTTCGAACCGGCGAAAGAGGTGATGTTACATTAGATTAAAAGCTGGAGGTAAAAATGGCTAAAATAGAAATGGATCCACAAAGATGGAAACAAGAGGTTTTGAAGGATTATCCTTCAAAAGTTGCTAAAAAACGTGAAAAATCGATCATAGTACACGATGGTGCTGAAAATATCAAAACCATTCAGGCAAATGTACGCACCATTCCCGGAATTATTACACAACGCGGCTGCACTTATGCCGGTTGTAAAGGTGTAGTACTGGGGCCTACCCGCAATATTGTAAATCTGGTGCATGGCCCAATTGGCTGTAGTTTTTATGCATGGCTTACCCGTCGTAACCAGACTCTTCCACCTACGCCCGATTCCCCGAATTACATAAATTATTGCTTTTCGACCGATATGCAGGATTCGAATATCGTATTTGGGGGTGAAATTAAATTGAAACAAGCTTGCCGCGAAGCTTTTGAATTGTTCAAACCTAAGGCAATTGGTATTTTCTCTACCTGTCCGGTTGGATTAATCGGCGATGACGTTCATGCTGTTGCCCGCGAAATGAAGGAAGAACTCGGTATCAATATTTTTGGTTTTAGCTGCGAAGGTTATAAGGGAGTAAGCCAAAGTGCCGGTCACCACATTGCCAACAATGCTTTAATGAAGCATGTAATTGGCCTTCGTGATGAAACCATAGAGGGGAAATTCAAAATCAACATGTTGGGAGAATACAACATCGGTGGCGATGCATTTGAACTGGAACGCATACTCGATAAATGTGGCATCACACTCAACTCTTCATTTAGCGGTAACTCTACCATGGAACAGTTCGAACGTGCTCATATGGCCGATTTAAATGTGGTAATGTGTCACCGGTCAATCAATTATGTGGCCGAAATGATGGAGAAAAAATATGGTATTCCCTGGTTCAAAGTTAACTTTATCGGAGCCGAAGCTTCAGCCAAATCATTAAGGAAAATTGCCGAATACTTTGGTGACCAGGAGTTAAAAGACCGGGTGGAACAAGTGATTTCCGAAGAACTCGCCGTAGTTAAAAAAGCTATTGATAACATCCGCCCTCATACGGAGGGTAAAATGGCCATGATGTTTGTGGGAGGTTCTCGTGCGCATCATTACCAGGAGCTTTTTAATGAAATGGGAATGACTACACTTTCGGCTGGATATGAATTCGGACACCGCGACGATTATGAAGGTCGACAGGTTATTCCTACCATTGTTGTTGATGCTGATAGTCGGAATATTGAAGAACTAACCATTGAACAGGATCCAATAAAATATAATCCCCGGAAAACCGATGAGGAATTGAAAGCGCTTAATGGTCTTGATTTTAATAATTACAATGGTATGATGGCTGAAATGGCCAAAGGTACCCTGGTAATTGACGATCTAAGTCATTATGAGATGGAGAAACTGATCGGGATTTATCATCCGGATGTGTTCTGCGCAGGGATAAAAGAGAAATATTGTGTACAGAAAATGGGAATCCCCATGAAACAGCTTCATAGCTACGATTCCGGAGGACCATATGCTGGATTCATTGGTGCGGTTAACTTCTATACTGATATTGACATGATTGTGAACACCAGCATCTGGAAAATGATAAAAGCTCCCTGGGAAGCAGAACCGGTAATTGAAGCGGAATATGCAGCTTAATACGAAGTACGAAGTACTGAGCAAGAAGTAATAAGTATAAAAACCTTTATTTATATACTCTTTAATCAGTGCTCATAATTCGGCCAAGACTTAATTCACTCTTTACTCAGTACTCAGTACTTTTTACTCAGTACTCATTACTCATTAAAAAAAAACAAAATGTTACTTCGACATACAGAAAAAAAAATCATAGAACGGGAAGCGTTGACGATTAATCCGGCCAAGACCTGCCAACCTATCGGTGCAATGTATGCTGCGTTGGGTATCCATGGATGTTTGCCTCACAGTCATGGTTCGCAGGGTTGTTGTTCTTACCATCGAACTGCGCTCACCCGGCATTATAAGGAGCCGGTAATGGCATCCACAAGTTCGTTTACCGAGGGTTCGTCGGTTTTCGGGGGACAAGCAAATTTGTTACAAGCCGTAGAAACTATTTTTGCGGTTTATAAGCCCGACATTATCGCTGTCCATACTACCTGCCTTTCCGAAACAATTGGCGACGATGTAAACCAGATTGCTCAAAAAGCCCGCGACGATGGCAAAGTGCCAGTCGGGAAATACCTGATCCATTGCAATACGCCGAGTTATGTGGGTTCGCATGTCACGGGGTATGCCAACATGGTTACCTCTATGGTGAAGCATTTCTCGGCCCGCAGCGTTTCACGTAAAAATCAGATTAACCTGATCACCGGATGGGTGGAGCCAAGCGATATGCGCGAAATAAAAAGGCTTTCAACAGAAATGGGAATTAAAACCATAATGTTTCCCGATACTTCCGATGTACTTGATGCTCCTATGACCGGCAAGCATGAGTTCTATCCCAAAGGTGGTGTCACCATTCCCGAACTTATCAGCACCGGCGACAGTAAGTCGACCATCGGACTTGGCCCTTTCTGCACTGAAGATGCGGCAGTTCTGCTCGAAAATAAATGCAAGGTAAAGTTCGAAATACTCGAATTACCTATCGGACTTAAAGCTACCGACAGGTTTGTCACCACAATTAGCAGGGCAGCAGGAGTTCAGGTGCCCGATTCGATTACTGCCGAACGTGGCCGGTTAATTGATTTGGTAACGGATATGCATAAATATCTATACGGAAAAAGGGTGGCTCTTTATGGCGATCCGGATACCCTGGTTCCTCTGGTTGAATTCCTGATTACACTCGATATGAAACCTGTTTATATTGTCAGTGGCACGCCCGGTAAAAGATTTGATGCTTCCATGAAAAATATTTTGGCTAAAAAAGTTCCTGAGGCTAAATATAAAAACGGGGAACGGGCCGATATGTACCTCCTGCACCAGTGGATAAAAAATGAACCTGTCGATTTAATTATCGGAAATTCATATGGCAAATACATTTCGCGCGATGAGGATATTCCTTTAATCCGATTAGGCTTCCCGATACTGGATAGGGTCGGACACAGTTACTTCCCTCATGTTGGTTATAACGGTGCCATAAACCTGGTGACCAAAATGCTGAATACAATCCTGGATAAACAAGACCGCGATTGTCCTGAAGAAAAAGTGGAGCTTACGATGTAGGAGTTAGTCGTAAGTCTTAAGTCTTTAGTCGTAAGACTCTGGATTGAAGACTGAAGGCTGAAGGCCGAAGGAAAATGGCTGTTATCTTGGCTCTTTAAGAAACTCTAATTAAAAACGACAGTCTTTCATTCGAAGAGTGGCGAAGCCGTAGACCAAAATTCCTTGCTGGCCGCAGCCCGTCCAAGGGAAGTCGACGTAGGAAACGGACCGCGTTGCTGCGGTCAAGGATTCTTTGCCTACTTTCTTTTCCCAAAGAAAGTAGGAGATAAGGCTGTTAATTTCATTTGCTTTTTGCTCAATGAAATTGAGAAATCACTTGGTTCTTGGCTCTTGATACTTGATACTTGATACTTGATACTTGATACTTGATACTTGATACTTGATACTTGATACTTGATACTTGATACTTGATACTTGATACTTGATACTTAATACTTGATACTTAATACTTGATACTACTTTTCC
>JBBQEI010000025.1:0-65045 GCA_038320545.1 Bacteroidales bacterium | reverse complement strand
TTCTTTTTTTTTATTTTTTTTTTTTTTTTTTTTTTTTTTTTTTTTTTGGGGTGCGGGGGGGCCCCCCCCCCCCCCAACCAAACCCTCTTATAAACCTAATCCACTGATTGCCCTTTCGAACAAAGTAAGAAATCTAAAGTTTGAACCTTTTACAAATGTTCTCCGGATAACAATAAATAAAAATGTATTATTGTCTTTACAAATCAGGCAAGTTGTTAATGTTCTGGTTTGGCTGATACAGATAGAAAATATATTGTAAAATAATTTTGTAAAACGCGAAAAATGACAAGATTTAAATTGAAATCTCCAGGTTTTTTATTGATCATTATGGCTTTGAACTTTCAAATTTCAAAGGCACAACCCATGCAGGAAATTACTCCCATGATTGGAGCTGAAATATTTATTGAACCCGGTCAAACTCCTGAAATGATTGACAACTGGTACCGCATGATGAAAGAAAATGGCTTGACAATTTGCCGTATCCGGATGTTTGAAACATACATGCACAAACCCGATGGGTCGTGGGATTATACTCTTTTTGATCTTGCTTATAAAGCTGCTGATAAATATGGCATAAAAGTTTGGGGAAATTTATTTCCTGCTACCGACTTTACCGATGTAGGCGGTTTTAAATTTCCCCGAAGTGAAGAACATCTCCGATCGGTGGCCGATTATATAAAAAATCTGGTAACACATTTTAAAGGATATAAATCCAGTTATGGCTGGGTTCTGATTAACGAACCGGGAAACAGCAAAATTCCTGATGAAGCTTTCTCCAAAAAAATGTTCAGTGAATGGAAAGAAAAACAGGCCGTTCCAACTTATTCCAGCAACGGTTACAATACCTTTGGTTTTGAAGAAGAGCGGTTTTTAGTCGATTACAACACATGGTTTCTGCAATGGCTCAAAGACGAAGTTTATAAATACGATCCGGGAAGTCATTTGCATGTTAATAACCATGCTATATTTCAGAATGTTGCCGAATATGATTTTACTTCATGGAGAAATATCCTTACTTCTCTAGGTGGTTCAGCTCATGCAAGCTGGCATTTTGGTTATTTCCAAAGAAACCAATATTCCGTTGCCATGTCGGCCAATTGTGAAATCATTCGTTCGGGTGCTGGTAATATTCCATGGCTGATGACCGAAATTCAGGGTGGAAATAATACCTACAGTGGCTTTAATGCTTTATGTCCCACCAAAGAAGAAATTGCTCAATGGTTATGGACTGTTGTAGGTAGTGGCGGGAAAGGCGGGATTTTCTGGAGTTTAAATCCCCGTGCATCCGGCTTCGAAGCTGGTGAATGGGCTATGGTCGATTTTCAGAACAAACCTTCCGATCGTTTAATCATGGCGGGCAATGTAGCCAAAACACTCAACAGCAATGCCCCGTTATTTGCCAAAGCGGTGGCAGTTGAATCGGGAATCAATATAATATATATCAGGGAATCGATTTGGACTGAAAAGAAGCTCCAGACAGGTGGCCCGCATCACGAAGGTCGCGACAATGGCGGTGTGATGAAGTCTGCCCTTTCTTATTTAGAAGCTCTGGGCGAAATGGGCATTCAAAGCAATTTGAAAGAAATAGATGAATTTGATTTTAACCGCAACAATTACAAAGGTACAACCATTATTCTTGCTCACCAGGTTGCCTTACCTTCAAGATATTGGAAATCGTTAGAAGAATTTGTTAGTAAAGGTGGTAAATTAATTGTTGACGGGTTATCTGCTTATTACGATGAGAACGCTCATTGTATCATGCAAACAGGCTTTCCTTTGGAAAAATTATTTGGTGCCAGCATTAAGGAATTCAAACTGGAAGGAAATATTTTCAACCTCGCTTTAACAAATCCTGACATTGCACTTCCGGCCCATTGCTGGAGAGGATATATGAATCTTTCAGGCGCAAAAGCATTGGCTACCAGCGGAAGCGACATATTTGCATCGCGCAATAAGTTTGGAGAAGGTGAAGTGATATGGATTCCATCGCTGATTGGGTTAGCAGGTCGAATTGAAGGCTATGGACCCTTACAGGCATTCTTAAGCAAGGAATTATCCGAAAACCTGAAAGCAGTTCCTTTTAAATTCAAAGCTCCTCAAAAGTTGGTGATGATGAAAGTGCTGCAAACGGGCAATACCTTTATCACTGTAATTATAAATAAAAGCGACAAAACAGTGAATGTTGAACCGGTAATGTCACGGAAAATGACCCCGGTAGTTCTATTTAGTGAAACATCAGCAAAAATCGAAAACCAAATCTTAAAAATTGCACCGGAGGAAACAATTGTAGTTAAGTGGGACTGAGCTTAAGAATATTGGGGGGTTAACCTAAAAACGGAATTTTCTTCTAAAAGGAGAAGAGCGTAAGATGTCCTGTCATTTAAGGATAATTTATCTTCGAATGCGACAGGATTTATAACAAAAATGTAAACTTCATCGTTAAAAACGGCGATTTAAAGTTGCATTTTGGCACATACGAACACAAATTAGGCAACATTATGCATCATCTTGCCAACATTGAACATAAAACTGCCAACATTATGCATAAAGTTGGCACATTTACGCATAATGTTGGCGGTTTCACGCGTAAAAGTGCCAACTTCAGCCTTGAAGATGCCAAATTTGTGTGTAATGTTGCCATATTTGTCTTTACAGTTGGCAAATTGATGCTTCAAGTTGGCAAAATCATGCTTTAAGATGGCAATGTTTAAATTCAAGTTGCCAAATTCATCTTTCAAAATAACAAACCGGGCATTACAGTAGGCGTTTCGAACGTTAGGAATTCCAACCACGAAATTAATTTCATAAAAAGTATTGTTTGTATTGAAATATTATTAAATTTATCTGTCCAATGTGTTAGAATCTAGAGTATAAACATTCATTAATTAACAAACTCTTCACATATGAGTACAATAAAAATGAGGGTTGAAATCCCTTTAAATCCAAAATCCAAGTTAGATCTTGCTGCTGAAATCTTCAAGAAACACGTTGAGTTGGGAAGTAAATCACCACTTAACGTTATTGAAACAAATAACTGGATTGATGAAGGCCCACGTATTGATCTCTGCCTGCTACTGCACAGGGAAGCAGAAAACCTGAAAGATAAAATGGAAAAAGCTTACAAGGAGAGAGATCTGATGCTCTCCGGTATCGACAAAGCCATTAAAGCTAGTCGTGATGTACTTACCGGTGCCAACCACGAAAATATGAAACGTCTAACCGAATGGGGCTTCGAAGTTACCGAGGCTCCAAAAACAGTTCGAAAAACTGAAGTTATTAAATAACATTTCCTGTTAACAACACATGGGCAGCCCCCGGAAGTTATTTCCTGGGGCTTTTTTAATGAATATTCTCAGTCAAGTATCAATCCCGATAGCTATCGGGATCAAGACAACAGCCCAAAATAGATGTTTTGTTTCTTACTTCGTAAATGGGCAGCACCGGGGGGTGTTTTCTTGAAGTTTTTTAATGGATGTTCTTATTTAAGTATCAATGCGAATTAAGGGTAAAACACTTTATTTTGGCAAAATTATCGACTAATCCGTTTTTCAGGCTGAAAGCCTGAGACAACAAAGGACAGGGCAACGCCCTGTCGTAAGAGTCCCATTTGTTTTTGCAGGCTGTATGCCTGCGATATGGGTTTATACCCGTCCTTGGGTTTCCCCAAGGTTGTGATGTCTCATGCTTTCAGCCTGAAGAATACGAATGAGGTACAGACATCCAAATTGCATATTTTAATCGTTCAACCCTTAATTCGCATTATCAAGTATCAGGTATCAGGTATCAGGAAAACAGCCCAAAACGGCTGTTTTACTTCTTAATTCGTACTTCTTACTTTAATTAAATTAGCAGATATAAATGATCTAAAAAACGGGTATATTTGGATATTAAACTGGTACATAGTTCGATTAAAATCCTTAATATTTGTTGCCTCAACTAATAATATATAGAAAATGAACTCTAAAAAATTATTAACACTTCTAATGATGCTGTTTGCATTAAGCTTAACCATGTTTTCTCAGCCAATAAAATTAAAAGTTTGGCCTGATGGAGTTCCCGGATCTAAAAAATTGGGTAGTTATTCCGAAAAAACAACTGGCGGTAATGGTGAAATTATTCGGATTCAAAATATAAGTGATCCTGACATGGCTGTATATCTTCCAAAAGCAGGAACTGAAACCGGCACCGCTGTATTGATTATTCCTGGAGGTGGTTATGGTATTGTTGCCATCGATCATGAAGGATATGCCATTGCAAAATGGTTGAATGAGCATGGTATTGCGGGAATTGTGCTTAAATACCGGCTTCCTTCCGATTCGATAATGGAAAATAAAAGTATTGGTCCCTTACAGGATGCTCAGGAAGCTATGCGGATTATTCGTCGCAATGCAGTGAATTGGAAAATCGATTCCAAAAAAATAGGAGTAATGGGGTTCTCGGCCGGTGGTCATCTTGCTTCAACACTTTCGACGCATTACAACGAAAAAGTATACGAGCTTAAAGATAAAATAAGTGCACGTCCTGATTTTTCATTGCTGGTTTATCCGGTCATTACCTTTGATGCGACCTTTACACATATGGGTACCCGAAATAATTTAATAGGCGAAAACCCATCTGAGAACCAAATTAAAAAGTTCTCGAACGAACTTCAAATAAATTCTGAAACTCCTCCTGCCTTTCTTGTGCATTCATCCGATGATGGTGTTGTGCCGGTTAAAAACAGCATTGTTTATTTCCAGGGATTACAACAAAATAAAATTCCTGCCGAGTTGCATATCTTCCAAAAAGGTGGTCATGGTTATGGCTTGGCGGTTAATAAAGGAACTGAATCGAGCTGGCCTGGTTTATGTTTGCAATGGATGAAGGCCGCCGGTTTTTAGATTGGAAATAATAAATTGTTGGATTGTAACCATCTTATAATTTATGGCTAATGCGAAATTGCTGTTGGGATCTTTGTGCTTAAAACATTAGATTACTACCTTGGAAATAAATAATCAAACCCATGAAAAACTATCAAAAAATTAGTTTTATTCTTTTCTTCGGGATAACCACATGTTCACTACATGCACAAACCATGAAAGATATTGATGGCAACATTTATCAAACAATTACCTATGGAACACAAACCTGGATGAAAGAAAACCTGAAATCTACCCACTATCAGAATGGAGACATTATTGCCACAACAAGTCCGGTTTCACTGGCAATATGTACCGATAGCATGCCCAAATATCAATGGGCATATCAAAGCAATGATAGCCTGGTTAATATTTATGGAAGAGTTTATACATGGTATGCCATAACCGACAATCGTAAAGTTTGTCCCGAAGGCTGGCATATACCATCAAGTGCCGAATGGCTAACTTTGCGCAAGTATTTAGGGTTGGAAGTTAAATCGAATAAGACTGGTAATGAACTCGATACTGCATTATATAACCAACAATCCAGGATTGTAACTGAAAGCGGTTTTTCAAACATTGTGGGTGGACAACGTAGTTGCGGTGGTGCATTCATTCCATCTGCAAGGGCCTGGTGGTGTTCCAATGATGATACTTATAGAAGTTTGTTATGGAGTCTGGGTCCGTTTATAGGTCATCCTTTAAAAGGATATTTCGAAGAAAAAAATGGACATGCAACCCGTTGCATTCACGATTAAATACTTTCCTGTATAAAATCTTTTAATTAGTGGAATTATATGCAAATTTAATGCAATAAAATAGTTTGGTATATATATAGCATTTATATTAGTTCTATATATGCCTAACTATAAAAATCTAAAATTTAAAAGATTAAAGCATGAAACAATCAATCAAAACCTTGCTAATTTTTGGCGGTGTACTTGTCCTATGTAGTTTTATTCAACAACCAAAGACCTGGGACGTGCCTGCAGAATACAAATCTAAACCTAACCCTGTTAAAAAGACAGAAAAAGTAATGGCAATGGGTAAATCCAAATACAACCAGGTTTGTGCAGGATGCCATGGAGTTACCGGAGATGGTCATGGTGTAAAAGTTAAAAACCGGAACATTGTTCCTGTTAACCTGATAAGTCCTGAAGTAATAAACCAGACCGATGGTGAACATTTCTTTAAAATAAAATATGGTCGTGGAGTTGGAACATTACATAGTTTTAAAGGCAGCCTTGATGATGAAGAAATATGGGCAATTATTCATTATACAAAAAGCTTGGCTAAATAGCGCATCCTGATAACTTTTTCTTGAGAATATTGCCAGTGTTCTTGTTTATGAGCCAAGAATATGAGGTGTTATACTAAAAAGTACCATACAAGGCATGCCCGGATGTATTACAAACAATGGCCGAAAATATATTGAATCCGGGTCGGTTTGTATTCATGCGGCGATCGAGGTTAAGTACCGGTTGACCGACCGGTACATTTAAAAAAGCACTTACACTTTCGTTTGCCGGAATAGCCTTTAACTTTTGTTCTCCACCTTTGATCTCAATCTGATAAAACCGTCGGAGTATGTCGAACAACGACTTGTTCTCGAAATTACGCGAGGTGAACCGCGGTAAATTAATATTTGGCAAATAATTAATGTCATAAAACAGCGGAACATTATCCACCAGTCGAAGGCGTTCAATATAAATACAGCCAACTTGCAATTCCTTTTCTGTTAAATCGAACATGAAAGGTTGAGGCCATTGTATAATCCTTGGTTTCGAAATGATTTTAGTGGTAAGATTATTTCTGCCCACGGCTGTTGTAGTACCCATGATTGATAAAATACCAATACCTTTCGGCAGATTCGACACAATACTTCCTTTGCCTTTTTGCTTTTTTATAAGACCTTCATTTAATAGCGCATCCAGCGCATGACGAACCGTAGGCCGGGTGATGCCATGCTGTGAACATAAATCATTTTCCGATGGCAACAACTCACCTTCTTTAAAAACTCCTTCAAGAATTTGTTTTCTTAAGACCTCGTAAAGCTTCCTGTATTGGGGAAGATTAGAATCAATTGCCATGATATTTATATTTTCGTGTAAAAATAATTATTAAAACATGTATTTACAAGTTGAATTTATATATTTGTAAGCTGTTATATTTACTTATTTTTAATGTTGCAAATATAAATAATATAATTACATGTGTTAACAAGATAATTAATAAATTCACATTAACAGAGGTTTAGATTAAAATAAACGAAGCAACTTGTAAAGCATATCACTATGTTTATTTTTCAGCAAAATATTTATTAACGAAATTAATTATGGCAATACCAGTAATTATGCCAAGGCAGGGTCAATCAGTTGAAACCTGTATTATTACAGAATGGGTGAAAAAAAAGGGAGATTCCGTTAAAAAGGGCGATATTCTTTTTAATTACGAAACCGACAAAGCTTCTTTTGAAACTGAAGCCCTTGAAGATGGAATTTTATTAGACGTGTTTTTTAATGAAGGAGATGAGGTTCCTGTACTCGAGAATGTTGCAGTAATAGGTAATGCCGGAGAAGACACGGCAAAATTCCGTCCTGGAAGTAAAGTTATAGATGCTGTTATAGAACCATCGACAATAAAAGCTCAGGAACATCCCGTAACATCTGCATTAATAAGTTCAGCTTTTCAGGAAAAAATAAAAATTTCGCCGCGAGCACGCTTAATGGCCGAAAAGCTTGATGTTAAATTATCAGGTATCATTGGCAGTGGTCCTAACGGGCGGATAATTGTCCGCGATATCGAAACTGCTGCTGCTTCAGCTCCTGTAAGCGTTTCGCAAGGTACAACTATCAAAAATATCGCTCCTGTAACGAGTGATTTATTTACCAATAACGATTTTGAAATTAAAAAGCTGTCGAATATCCGGAAAATTATAGCCAAGGCCATGCACGAGTCTGTTATGAACTCTGCTCAGCTTACGCATCACATGAGTGCCGATGTTCGAAAGTTGCAGGCATTGCGTGCTAAAGTGAAATCGGATATGGAAAAAGGCAGTACCTTAAATATCACTTTAAACGATATGGTTTGCTTTGCTGTAATTCGTGCTCTGGAAAAATATCCCGATGTTAACAGTCACTTCCTGGGCGATGCAATTAAATCATTTAAAAGAATAAATCTCGGATTGGCAGTAGATACTCCACGCGGACTGGTAGTTCCCGTAATTTTAAATGCTGATGAATTGTCGCTGAAAGGTTTGGCGAACCGTTTACATGATGTTGCTGAACAAAGTCGTAAAGGAAATTTAAATCCTGAATTGCTGTCAAGCTCTGCCGGATCGTTTACCGTATCTAACCTGGGCAACTACGGCGTGGAGATGTTTACGCCCATCATCAATCTTCCGCAGGTAGCCATTTTGGGTGTTAATACAATAACTTACCGACCTGCCGATATTGGAAATGGAGTATTTGCATTTGTTCCGGTCATCGGACTTTCTCTTACATACGACCATCGCGCTATTGACGGAGGTCAGGCAACACTGTTTTTGAGGGAAATTAAAATACAGATCGAAAATTTTAATGAAGATGTATAAAAAGATTGGTAAAGACAGGTCGTAACCTGCCATTGATCTGATCCTTTAAGTAGAAAAATATTAATACAAATAACAATGCCAAAAAATCAATTTATTGATCCGAAACAAATTCGTAAAGCTGGAAATATAACCTTTGGTTCGATTCCTGTAAATCAGTATAATAAAAGCATCGCCGACGAAAAGGGAAATTTCACAACCGACGATTTTATTCGGATTTACCGGGATATGGTTATCATTCGCGAATTCGAAAATATGATCAACGATATTAAGATTAAAAATGAATATCGCGGAGTCCAATATAATCATCCTGGTCCGGCTCACCTTTCAATGGGACAGGAAGCTGCTGCTGTTGGGATGGCATATAACCTTACGGTTGACGATTTTATTTTTGGCTCTCACCGCAGTCACGGTGAAATATTGGCCAAAGGTCTTTCGGCTATTCATCAACTTTCGGATGACAAACTGATGCAGGTGATGAAAGATTACTTCAAAGGAAAAGTGCTTGCTGTTGTTGAAAAGGATCATAAAGGAACTGTAAAAGATCTGGCAATTAAATTTCTTCTTTACGGAACATTGGCAGAAATATTTGCACGCGAAAACGGATTTAATAAAGGCTTGGGTGGTTCTATGCATGCTTTTTTTACTCCTTTTGGGGTTTATCCTAACAATGCAATTGTAGGTGGCTCAGGCGATATTTCTGTAGGAGCTGCATTATATAAAAAAGTAAATCGCAAAAATGGAATAGTAGTTTGTAATATAGGTGATGCTTCCATGGCTTGCGGTCCTGTTTGGGAAGGTATTTCATTTGCCACCATGGATCAGTATACCCAATTATGGGACGATGCCATGAAAGGCGGACTACCAATCATCTTTAACTGTATGAATAATCAATATGGGATGGGTGGTCAAACATGTGGCGAAACAATGGGTTACGGAATGGTTGCGCGGATTGGTGCCGGCGTTAACCCTGATATGATGCACGCCGAACGTGTTGATGGATACAACCCGCTGGCTGTGATAGATGCTTTCAGACGAAAGATAAAAATACTTTTAGATAAAAAAGGACCTGTATTACTCGATACTCTAACTTACCGTTTCAGCGGGCACTCACCTTCTGATGCGTCATCGTACCGCACCAAAGAGGAAGTTGAAGCATGGCAGCAGGCTGATTCAATTCTAGGATATGCTAACGAACTCATCCTTTCAAAAATATCAGGCCAGGATAAACTGGACGATATCCGTGAAGACATTATTAATCAGCTTGTAGAAATTTTAAAAGTTTCGATTGACGATAATCTTTCGCCTCGCCTCAACATGGTTGCGAATTCCGAAGCAATTGCCGAAATGATGTTCTCCAATGGTTCAGTTGATAAATTCGACGATTGCAAGCCGGAAGTTTTAATGGCCATGGAAGATAATCCTCGTGTAAAAGCACTTAAAAATAAGGAGCGTTTTCATCTCGATAAAGATGGAAAACCTGTTTCTAAAGCCAAATTATATCAATATCGGGATGGTATTTTCGAGGCTATTATCGATCGATTTTATAAAGATCCTACTCTTGTTGCCTATGGTGAAGAAAATAGGGATTGGGGCGGTGCATTTGCAGTTTATCGCGGTTTAACCGAAACGCTGCCTTACCATCGTTTATTCAATTCGCCCATTTCAGAAGCATCAATTGTTGGTACTGCAATTGGTTATGGAATGGCTGGCGGCCGTGTAATTGCCGAAATTATGTATTGCGACTTCATTGGTCGTTGTGGTGATGAGATGTTCAACCAGCTTCCAAAATGGCAGGCTATGAGTGGAAATATCATCAAAATGCCAGTGATTATCAGAGTTTCGGTAGGATCAAAATATGGTGCCCAACACTCACAGGATTGGTCGTCGCTGGTAACTCATATTCCTGGTTTAAAAGTAGTATTTCCAACTACTCCTTACGATGCCAAAGGATTGATGAATGCTGCATTACAAGGAACCGACCCGGTAATATTCTTCGAAAGCCAGCGACTTTATGATTATGGAGAGCAATTTCACCAGGGAGGAGTTCCGGAAGGATATTATGAAATTGCCATTGGTGAGCCAGATATCAAACGGGAAGGGAATGATATTACAATTCTTACTGTTGGTTCAACGCTTTATGTGGCTTTAAAAGCTGCTGACGAATTAAAGGAAAAATATGGTTTGAATGCCGAAATTATTGATGCCCGAAGTTTAGTTCCATTCAATTACGATTTAGTTTTGGAATCGGTTAAGAAAACCGGCAGGATATTAATCGCAAGCGATGCTTGTGCCCGTGGTTCATACCTGCGCGATATTGCTTCAAATATTACAGAACTTGCTTTCGACGATCTCGATGCACCTCCCGTAGTTGTAGGTTCACGCAATTGGATAACACCAGCCTACGAAATGGAAGAGTATTTCTTTCCGCAGGTTTCATGGATTCTGGATGCAATTCACGAGCGGATACTTCCATTGAAAGGCCATGTATCTCAAACGAACTGGACAACTGAAGAGCAAAAAAGAAGAAGTAAACTTGGAGTATAATTCTTTAAAATATGAATATTCTGCAAAATTATCCGAATCCGGAAGAACTGAACAAATGGTTTGATAGTCTGGGACGAAAAGATACTTATGAAGTAAATGGACATGTCCATACTCCTTTTTCGTTTAGTGCTTTCTCTGATATTGCCGGTATTTTTATAATGGCTGCTAAAGAAAATATCAAAGTTGTTGGTATCAACGATTTTTTTGTGGCCGATGGATATCAACAGTTTTACGAGCATGCTCGTAAAACTAAAATATTCCCTTTGTTCAACATAGAATTTATTGGGCTGCTCAAAGAAGAACAGGATAAAAATATCCGTGTTAACGATCCTAATAATCCGGGGCGATGCTATTTCAGCGGAAAAGGACTTAATTATCCTTTTGAACTTCCCGCAGAGGTATCGGTAAAACTCAATGCAGTGATAGAAGAAAGCCAGGTTCAAGTGCAAAAGATGATTGAAAAAGCTAATCAATGGTTTGCAGAAGTAGGGGCGGGGATTTCATTAGATTTTAATTCTGTGAAAGCTGAATTTGCAAAAGAGTTGGTTAGAGAAAGGCATATTGCAAAAGCCATCAGGGTAGCAGTTTATAGCAAAGTGGAAGATGAAAACGCTCGCAAAGAACTGTTTAAATTAATTTACGGCGGAAAAGATTCTAAAGTAGCCATAAATGATATTCCTGGACTTGAAAACGAAATTCGCAGCAATTTATTAAAACTTGGAGGCAAAGCTTTTGTGGAAGAAGATGAAAAAGCTTTCATGAGCATCGATCAGGTGATCTCTATCATTATTGCTGCCGGAGGTATTCCATGTTATCCTGTTTTGTTAGACGATAAAAATGGCACATATACCGAATATGAAGAGAATAAAGAGAAATTATATGCTGATCTGTTAAAACGAAATATTGCTTGTATAGAATTGATTCCTGGTCGTAACGATTTTAATCATCTCAAAGAATTTGTGAAGTTTTTCTACCAGAAAGGATTTGTCATCAATTTTGGAACAGAACACAATGCCCCGGAAATGATTCCTTTAACATGCGACACCCGTGGTAAAAAGCCGTTAGATGAGGAACTCAGGAAAATTTCTTTCGAAGGTGCTTGTGTTATAGCAGCGCATCAATATTTAAGATCTAAAGGATTACCTGCATTTGTTGATGATAAAGGAATTCCTCAAACTTCAAACAGAGATTATTTTGTGAAGCTGGGAAAAGCTGTTATCGAAAAATTCACTACCTCTTAATCATCGCGCTAAATGAACAGCATCAATCAACTGATAGAAATTTCCCGTTTTTATGGAAGCAATAAAGATTTTGTAATTGCCGGCGGGGGCAATACTTCTTTTAAAGATGAAAAAAACATTTGGGTAAAGGCAAGTGGTACCACTCTCGCCACAATTACCGAAGAGGGTTTTGCTGTTTTGGATCGTGAACATTTGAAAATCCTGGCAACTAAAAATTATAGTGAGAATTCTGATGAACGCGAAATTCAGATAAAGCATGATTTATTTCGTGCCAGCGTTTATCCCGAACGTAATTTGCGCCCTTCGGTAGAGACTTCGATGCACGAAATAATCAATTATAATTTTGTGGTACATACCCATCCAACTCTGGTAAATGCGGTAATGTGCTGCGTTGATGCTGAAGGTCAGACTAAAAGACTTTTTGGAGATGAAGTACTATATATTCCCTACACTGATCCGGGATATATACTTTTTAAAAAGGTTGAACGACACTTGGTTGCCTATAGACAAAAATATAAACGCGAACCCAATATTATCTTTCTTCAAAATCATGGAGTATTTGTGTCGGCAAATACAACTGATGAAATTAAAATTATGTACGATAAAATTATCAGTGGTATTTCATCTGAAATATTATCGTTTCCTGATGTTACGTCAATTAATGTTGATACCAAAATTAATGAGATTGTGCCTGCTATCAGGATGATGCTCACTAAAAATAATCCTAAGATTGCTGTTACCCGAAACCATCAGCTAGTAAAGCATTTTAATGCCAGTGAAGAAAATTTTAAAAAGATCTCACTTCCTTTTTCACCCGATATTATTGTTTATTGTAAAGCACGGGCTATTTATATTGAAAATACGGATAATGCAGAAGATGCTGTAAATGAAGCAACTCAGAAAATTGAGTTATACAAATCGAAATTTAATTATGAACCAAAGATATTAGTTCTAAAGAATATAGGTTTCCTTGCAATTGAAGACAATTACAAGTCAGCTGAAATTGCAGTTGATGTTTTCGAAGATTTAATGAAAATCAGTTACTTAACCGAAAGTTTTGGCGGTCCAAGGTTTATGAACGAGCGAGAAATTGCTTTTATCGATAATTGGGAAGTCGAAAATTATCGCCGGGCTGTTTCCAGGGGTCAATCTTCAGGCAGCAGAGTAGCAGGTAAAATAATAGTTGTTACAGGTGCCGCACAAGGTTTTGGGGCAGCAATTGCCAGCGAGCTTGTCTCAGAAGATGCTAATGTAATTGTTGCCGATGTTAATGAAACTTTGGGTGAGAAATTTGTGAAAACCCTAAATAATAAGGCACGAAAGAATAAATCTTTTTTTGTAAAGACGGATGTTTCTGATGCCGCGTCAGTAAAGCAATTATTATCCGAAACAGTTCGGCTTTTTGGCGGACTGGATGTAATAATCAGCAATGCAGGCATCCTTCGTGCTGGTGGGTTGGATGAAATGACACCAGAAACTTTTGAGCTCATGACCACAGTTAATTACAGCGGGTATTTTCTTTGTGCCAAATATGCATCGGAAGTACTTCGGTTGCAAGCTTCAATAAAAAAAGATTATTTTACTGATATTATACAGATTAACTCAAAGTCCGGACTTAAAGGAAGTAATAAGAATTTTGCATATGCAGGTGGAAAATTTGGAGGAATTGGTTTAACACAGTCCTTTGCACTCGAATTGATGCCTTATAAAATAAAAGTAAATTCTATATGTCCGGGAAATTTTTTCGACGGACCATTATGGAGCGATCCTCAAACCGGACTTTTTGTTCAATACCTTGATGCTGGTAAAGTTCCGGAAGCAAAAACCATTACTGATGTTAAAGCGTTTTACGAAAAACAGGTTCCTGCAGGTCGAGGTTGCGAACCAAAAGATGTAATGCGTGCTATATATTATATTATTGAACAGGAATACGAAACCGGGCAGGCAGTGCCGGTAACCGGAGGTCAGAATATGTTAAGTTAATTTCCAGATTCTGGTTCTTAATACTAGAATTATTTAATAGCTAAATGATAATACATGAAAACCAAAGCAGTACGTTTATACGGCAAAGATGACCTGAGACTGGAAGGATTTGAATTGCCAGCAATGAAGGACGATGAAATTCTTGCCCATGTTATTTCCGATAGCATATGTATGTCGAGTTATAAAGCTACAAAGCAAGGCGAAGATCATAAAAGAATACCTGCCGATGTAAATACAAATCCGATCATCATTGGTCACGAATTTTGTGGTGAGATTGTAGAAGTTGGTAAAAAATGGCAATCGAAATTCAAACCCGGAATGAAATTCGCCATACAACCTGCGCTTAATTATAAGGGTAGTCTGGACGCTCCTGGATATTCCTACAATTATGTTGGAGGAGATGCAACTTATGTTATCATTCCCAACGAAGTAATGGAAATGAACTGTCTCCTCGATTATAAAGGAAACGGTTATTTTATGGGTTCACTGGCTGAGCCAATGTCGTGCATAGTCGGCGCTTTTCATGCCAGCTATCATACAAAAAATGGCACCTATATTCATAATATGGGAATAAAAGAAGGTGGCAACATGGCTATTATTGCAGGAGTCGGACCAATGGGGCTCGGTGCTATTGATTATGCCATTCACTGCGATCGAAAACCAGGTTTGCTTATAGTTACTGACATTGACCAGCAACGTCTTGATCGTGCAAAGACAATATATTCTGTTGAAGAAGCTGAAAAGCAAGGTGTAAAATTATTGTATGTAAATACCCGGGAAATAGGCAAACCTGAAGATTATTTAATGTCTTTGACGCATGGAACTGGTTTTGATGATGTTTTGGTTTTTGCAGCTGTTAAACCGGTAGTAGAACAAGCAGATAAAATTCTCGCTTTTGATGGATGTCTTAATTTTTTCGCCGGCCCTTCCGATCCTAATTTTAAGGCAGAATTAAATTTCTATAACGTTCATTATGCATTTACACATATAGTTGGTACCAGCGGCGGAAATACTGACGATATGAACGAATCACTCCGGATGATGTCGTCAGGAAAAATTAATCCTTCGGCCATGATAACTCACGTTGGCGGCCTTGACGCTGTTATCGAAACTACAAAACATTTACCCGAAATTCCAGGAGGTAAAAAGCTTATATATACCAATATTTCGATGCCGTTAACAGCACTGTGGGATCTTGAAGCCAGAGGTAAAACCGATTCTTTTTATGCTGATCTGGATCGACTTGTTAAAAGCAATAATGGTTTATGGTCGGTAGAAGCCGAAAAATATTTATTGGAGAATGCCAAAGGTTTGTAATTAATTCTGATCTGCCGTAAAAGAAAAAGCACATAGAAAATACTCCTATGTGCCTATCCAGTTAGTAGTAGTTTATTTTTTAAATATTTCAGTAATACTGACTTTATACAATTCCCTGGTCGAGCATGGCATTGGCAACTTTCAGGAAGCCGGCAATATTTGCACCTTTTACATAATCGATATATCCAGCCTGATTTTTCCCGTATTTTACACACGATTCGTGAATATTTCGCATAATCTGATGCAAGCGCATGTCTACTTCATCTTTGTTCCAATTAAGTTTCATCGAGTTTTGCGACATCTCCAAACCAGAGGTTGCAACGCCCCCGGCATTGGCAGCCTTGCCAGGAGCGAAAAGCAACTTACTGTTCTGTAGCAGGTGAATTGCTTCTGGTGTGCAAGGCATATTGGCGCCCTCGCATACACATATGCAACCATTTTTTATCAAATTTTCCGCATCATCTTTATTCAATTCGTTTTGTGTGGCACAGGGCAATGCTATGTCGCACTTAACTTCCCATGGATGTTTACTTGCAACGAATATTGATCCGGGAAATTCATTGATGTAAGGTTTTGCTATATCTTCATTGCTCGCTCTTAGTTCAAGCATATATTCAATTTTTTCACCTGAAATACCGTCCTTATCATAGATGTAGCCATCCGGTCCCGAAATAGTCACAACTTTGCCACCCAATTCGGTTACTTTTTTAACAGCACCCCAGGCAACATTTCCAAAACCTGATATTGCTACAGTTTTTCCGCTAAATGTTTCTCCAATGGTGCTTAGCATTTCACTTGCAAAATATACCACACCATACCCGGTCGCTTCAGGACGTACAAGACTTCCGCCCCAATTCAGGCCTTTACCTGTCAACACACCTGTATGTTCATGAGTAAGTTTTTTATACATGCCATACAGAAAACCTATTTCACGTCCTCCAACGCCTATATCTCCGGCGGGAACATCAGTTTCAGGGCCAATAAATTTCCATAACTCAAGCATAAACGATTGACAAAAGCGCATCACTTCGTTATTCGATTTGCCTTTTGGATCAAAATCAGATCCTCCTTTTCCTCCACCCATGGGAAGAGTTGTGAGGCTATTCTTAAAAATTTGTTCAAACCCTAAAAACTTGAGAATGCTTAAGTTTACACTCGGGTGAAACCTTAAGCCACCTTTGTACGGGCCAATAGCATTATTGAACTGAACCCTGTATCCCCTGTTCACATGAACTTTTCCTTCGTCATCCATCCAGGGAACTTTGAAATAAAGTATTCTGTCAGGCTCAATGAGTCTTTCAATTATATTGGCAGTTTCAAACTGAGGATTGGCATTATAAACTTCCTGAATCGATTCCAGTACTTCATGTACAGCCTGATGATATTCTATTTCACCCGGATAGCGTTTTGTTAATCCGGTCATTATATTATTAACATCCATAGAAGCGTGATTGGTTTATATAAATTTGATAACAAAAGAACAATTATGCAAATTATTAAGGGTTGATTTTTATCATTCATTAAGATATTATGCGACAGAAAACAAAAATTGTTATCTTACGTAACAATAGCTTTACCTAACTTCTAATGAAAAAAGTAACAACGGCAATATTATTATATGTTTTAGTCACTTTTCAAGGATTTTCACAAATTGTAATTAACGAGATATTCGCTTCGAACATCAATGCTTTTCTTGAGAAAACAACCTTTAATTACCCGGGATATATCGAATTTTATAATAAGGGTTTTCAACCAGCTAGCCTGAGTGGTTTTTTTTTAAGTGATAATCCATCAAATCCCACTCTTTGGACGCTTCCCTGGAATCTTACAATTCAATCTAAAGGGTTTTTAGTTATTTATTGCGATGGTTTAAATTATGAAAATCATTCTAATTTTAAACTCGATGCTGATGGAGGTAAAATTATACTTTACGACAGAGGATATCGGATTATTGATTCCTTAACATATGGCCGGCAATTTTATAATCTGCCATTTGGCCAAAAGCCTGATGGTTCAAAAAATTGGACACGTTTAGCTGATCCAACTCCAAAGTATAGCAACAATAACGTTCAGAGCAATTACCAAATTTGTCCAAAGCCCACCATCACTCCGCAAGCGGGATTTTATTCGGGCAATGTAACAGTATCTTTATTATCAAACTTTGCAAATGTGCAGATTCGTTATACTACAAATGGTTCGGAACCTAATATTAAATCACCTTTATATACAGTTCCATTTCAAGTAAATGTAAATACTGTTGTTAAAGCCAAAAGTTTTCATTCACAATATCTGCCCAGTTCAACTACCTGCAATACATTTTTGTTAAACCAACACAGAACAAATCTGCCGGTTGTTTCTGTTTCAACAAATAATGAATACCTTTTTGACGATAGTATTGGTATATATGTAGTTGGTAAGAATGGTGTTGAAGGAAATTGTTATGGTAAGTCCAATTGGAACAGAGAATGGGAAAGGCCTGCAGTTTTCGAGTATTTTGACTCTCAGGGAACTGTTCAGTTCTCACAAGGAATTGATATGAAAGTTGCGGGAGCCTGTAGTAGAACTGCCCCTCAAAAGTCTTTCGCTTTATTGCCATCTTCCCGTTATGGATCTGGTAATTTCGATTATCCATTCTTTGCTTCCAAGCCTTACAAAACTGGTTATGGAAGCTTATTGTTGCGGAACTCAGGTAACGATTTTAATACTACCATGTTTCGTGATGCATTCATTCAAGAACTTTGTATAAATCAAATGGATGTTGATTATCAGGCATATCAGCCAACCGCTGTTTATGTGAATGGGAATTATTGGGGGTTGATGAATTTAAGGGAGAAAATTGACAAGAGCTATCTTAAAGCTAATCAGTCCTTGCCTATAGATAGTGTAATTCTGCTCGAACGAAATGCGGAAATAATTTCCGGAAGCAATCAATCATACCTTTCATTTACCGATTCGCTTTCCATTGTCGATATGTCTACAACAGCCGGGTATAGATTTCTGGATAGAAACATAGACATTAATGAGTATTTAAACTATCTGGTAGTCCAAATTTATTGTGAAAATAAAGATTGGCCGGGAAATAATATCAAATTTTGGAAATCTATTGAACCTGGTTCAAAATGGAGGTGGATTTTAACCGATCTCGATTTTGGAATGGGACTGTATGGCGCAAGTCCGGTAGACCCTACTCTAAATTTTGTAACTGAAACAAACGGATCTTGGTGGCCAAACCCTCCCTGGTCAACACTGCTTATCAGAAAAGTATTTGAAAATTCTGTTACAAGGGCATTGTTTATACAGAAAATGCAAGCAGCAATAAATACGGTTTTCAGTCAGGAAAGGGTTAATTCAAAAATTGACAGCATTAAAAATTACATTGCACCCGAAATGCCCTACCATTGGCAGCGTTGGGGTAGTAACTCAAATGATTGGAATTGGAATAGTGAAGTGATGAGGAATTTTAATAATTCCAGAAGTAAGTTTATGAGGCAACACCTGAGAGATTTTTTTAGTTTGTCCGGCAATTACACAGAGCTTTCAATAAAAAACTCCGAAAATGGGAAAACCAACTATTTTTTCAATCAAATTCAGATTACAGATACTTTACCAAAGCAATTTGTATCGGATGTTCCTTTGGAAATTGAAGCTGTACCTTTCCTAGGTTACGTATTTGATAAGTGGGAAGGATATCAGTTCAAGAGTGAAAAAATAGATTTAATTCAGCGTGGTTCGGTTTGGAAATATTTCGATAAAGAAACTGATCAACTTTCGGCCAACTGGCAAACTTATGATTATGATGACTCCCTCTGGCCCGAAGGTCCGGCTGAACTTGGATATGGCGATGGAGATGAAAAAACTGTAGTGAGTTATGGGGCAAATGCCAATAACAAAATTATTACAACAGCTTATCGTCAAATAGTAAACATTGATAATTTGGACAACATTGTTGCATTGACGGCAGAAATTTTATTCGACGATGGAGCTGTTATTTATTTAAACGGAAATGAAATTTCGCGGTATAATATGCCTGAAGGTGTCATAAATGTTAATACCCTCGCAAGTTTTTCCAACGAAGGTGATTTTAAGTCATTTGATATTCCTAAATCACTTTTTCAAATTGGCCGAAATGTCATGGCAGTCGAAATCCATCAGTCAAACGCAACCAGTTCTGATATATCATTCGATTTCTCACTTTTCACCCAGAAAAAAGAATTAACAGGCAGCATAAGTTTCAATGAAGCCAAAATATCAGGAACTTTTGATTACAGTATGGAATTGAAAGCTTTTTTTAAAGAAGTTGAACCATTGACAGATTTGGTAATTAATGAGGTTTCGGTTTCTAATAACTGCATTCCCGATAATGCCGGTGACTTTGAAGATTGGATTGAAATTTATAACGGGAGCGACAAATCAGTTGATTTGAGTAAAGTATTTATCGATTACAAAGGTGCAACCCAAATTCAATGGCAAATATTTCAAAATGGCAGTTTAATTCTTGATCCCGGAAAATATATTGTTTTTTGGGCTGATAACGAAACAGATGAAGGCTCTTTCCATTTTCCATTTAAATTAAACGGCGAGGGTGAAGTATTGAAACTTGTTCAACCAGTGGGCGAGAGGTTCAATGTTCTGGATAGTGTTAAAGTTGCTGCTAAATATGCCAATGAAACTCTTGGACGGTTTCCCGATGGTAAAATAGAATGGTACCGAATGGCAACTGTAACTCCCGGAAAGTCGAATGTATATAGCCCAACTCAAGTTCCTTCAGTTGACTTCGATAAAAATATATTAGTTTATCCAAATCCGGCAACAGATTATCTTTTTATTGAGATGAAAAACATCGGAAAACCTGGCTTTGATTTAACTATCATCGGAAACGATGGAAGGATAATCAATGAGTTTTTAACAAAAAATAGCATTGAGAGATTCGATATTTCGGATATCCGTGCCGGAGTTTATATTCTGAAAATAAAAAATGGGAATTCTCAGGTTTTACGAAAACTTATTCTTTTAAAATAGAAGTTGTACGTTATATTAAAGTTGTGCCAATTGAGCCGGGTAAAGCTTTAATTATAGCATTTGAAGGTTGTTGGTCTTCACTTCATAAAATCTTGAACCTTTTGCGCTTAACCGGCAAACAAATTCATGAATTAATTGTATTATTAGCGAATCCATCATCTTTATTCAAATGAGAACTGCTACTATTGCAATCGCAATAACTATTTTTTGTGTTTTCAAAAGTTATTCTCAAATAGTTATTAATGAAATTTTCGCAACTAACAACAGTGTGCTTTTTGAAAAGACTACTTTCAATTTTGCATGTTATATAGAGTTGTATAACAAAGGATCAAAGGCTGTTGATATTGGAGGGTTTTACCTGTCGAACAATCCTTCAATTCCAGGGATGTTTCGGTTGCCATGGTCAATAAAACTGCAGCCTAATGAATTTTATGTTGTTTTTACTGATGAATTGGGTAAGACAAACCATGCAAACTTCCAGCTGGACGCTGACGGTGGGAAATTAATCTTTTCAAACCGGGATTACCAGTTGCTCGATTCATTTACCTATGGCAAACAGTTTCCCGATCTTCCTTATGGACAAAAGCCAGACGGATCAGGAAAATGGATCCGGCTTGCTATGCCGACCCCTGCCTGCAGTAATAACGAAGTTTACAGTAATGATAAGATTTGTACTAAACCTACAATTTCTCCCAAAGCTGGTTTTTATTCCGGACAGGTTAATGTAACCATAACAGCTAATCTCGTAAATGCCAAAGTACACTACACAACTGACGGTTCTGAACCCAATGAAAAATCGCCAATTTATACCGGCCCCTTCTCTATTAGTAAAAATACCATTGTTAAAGCTAAAAATTTTCATTCTGATAATTTGCCAGGATCTGTGTCGGGAAGTACTTATCTTATAAATCAACGTAGGCCCGATTTGCCGGTTATATCAGTTTCAGTAAACCCCGAATACCTGAATGACGACAGCATAGGAATATATGTTTTGGGTGTTAACGGAGTCAAGAATTCCTGCAAAACGGTAGCCAACTGGAATCAGGATTGGGAAAGACCTGCTGTATTTGAATACTTTGATAAAAATGGAAACTTACAGGTAAGTCAGGCAATTGATCTGAAAATTGCCGGAGGTTGTACACGGGAATATCCTCTTAAATCGTTAGGATTAAAGCCCAGTTCACGTTACGGTTCAGGAAATTTTGATTATCCGTTTTTTGCTTCCAAACCATTTAAGAAGGGATATGGAAGCCTTATGCTACGAAATTCGGGTAATGATTTTAACCTTACCATGTTTAAAGATGCTCTTTTGCAGGAACTTTGTATTGGCCAGATGGACGTTGATTATCAGGCTTATCAGCCTGTTGCTGTTTATTTAAATGGAGAATACCAGTCGCTGATGAACCTCAGGGAAAAAATCGATAAAAATTATTTACGAATCAATCAATCAGCTCCTATCGACAGTACTATTATGCTTGAAAGGGACATGGTGGTCATTAACGGTAGTAAGGACTCCTATAAGTCGTTTTTCGATTCATTGAATGTTGTGGATATAAAAACTGAAGCCGGGTTTAATTTTCTGGAAAGGAATATTGATATCAATGAGTTTTTAAATTACCTGGTGGTCGAAATTTTTATTCTTAATAAAGATTGGCCCGGAAATAATTATAAGTTCTGGAAATCGACAAAGCCCGGATCAAAGTGGAGGTGGATTTTTACAGATCTGGATTTTGGTTTTGGACTTAGGCACAGTGCCCTTGATTCAACTTTAAATTATGTAACCGAAACTAAAGGCCCATTCTGGCCAAACCCGCCATGGTCGACATTATTAATCAGAAAAGTTTTTGAGAATCCTGTAACACGCGATATGTTTATCCAAAAAATGGAAGCTGTAATCAGCACTGTTTTTAATAATGACCGTGTGAATGCAAAAATTGACAGCATAAAAAGCTTAATAGCAACCGAAATGCCCTTCCATTGGCAAAAATATGGCGGTAATGAGGCTGATTGGAATAAGAAAATAAACGAAATGAGAGATTTTAACAAGGACAGAAGAGAATATATGTCCTGGCATCTGAAGGAGTTCTTTAAGCTTTATGATAGTTATACAGAAGTCTCGTTTAAAAGCATAGATCCTGCTAAGGCAAGTTATTTTCTTAATCAAATTCTTGTTTCCGATTCTTTGCAAAAAGAATATAGCTCGGATGTGCCCGTTGAAATTGAAGCAATACCATCACCAGGATATGATTTTGGAAGTTGGAATATAAAAAATTATAAAGTTGAAAAAGTGGAATTATTGCCAAAAGGTTCAAACTGGAAATATTTTGATCTTGGAACCGATAAAATTCCTGAAACCTGGAAAGAAGCAGGTTATAATGACATTTCATGGAAAGAAGGATATGCTGAATTCGGTTATGGAAATAATGATGAGGCTACAGTAGTTGATTTTGGTACTAATCCCGACGGAAAAATTATAACCACCGCTTTTAGAAAAGTCTTTCAGATTACTAGTCTGGAAGGTATGGTTAAACTGAAAGGCAAGATATTATTTGATGATGGAGCAATTGTATATCTCAATGGAAAAGAAATTTACCGTATTGGGATGCCTTCCGGACCTGTTATATTTAGTACTTTGGCCACCAGAGATAAAAATGATGACAACTATTTCCATACTTTTGAAATTCCTTCCGGTATTGTAAAGATTGGTGAAAATACTTTGGCTGTAGAAATACATCAGGTGCAAGCAAAAAGCAACGATATTTCATTTGATTTTTCTCTTATTTATGAAAAGCGGATTTATTCCGGAACTTCAACTTCAGCTTCCGCTAAATTATCGGGTAAGTTTAGTGAAAGCATGGAACTTTCGGCTTTCTATATTAATACACAAGCTATTCAAGGCCTTTTTTTCAATGAAGTGTCGGCTTCAAATAAGGTTTACCCCGATAACAGAGGAGAATATGAAGACTGGTTGGAAATATACAACGGTGGAACTTCAGTTATCGATTTAAGCAGAATATTTATTGAATATCGAGGTAAGAAAAGTATTACCTGGAAATTATACAATCAGAGATCTTTTACCCTTAATCCGGGCAGCTTTTTAGTTTACTGGGCCGATAACGAAACCGACGAGGGGCCGTTGCACCTGCCATTTAAAATTCCCGCTGAAGGTGAGGTTATTAAATTAATTCAACCTGTCGGAATAGGTATCCATTTGCTGGATAGTATCCGTATTGTAGCAAAAAATCCTGGAGTGACATTGGGGAGATTTCCCGATGGTAAATCCGATTGGGTTAGAATGTCTATCTTTTCACCGGGATCGGTCAATATTTATCAATCAACTCCAATAATTTCTATTATAGAAGGCAGTAAGGCAACTGTATTTCCAAACCCTGCCACCGGTTATTTTATTGTAAAGCTCGAAAACAGTGATATTAATGAATATAGAGTGGATTTAATCGGCAATGATGGAAGAGTTATAAAAACTGTTAATTCATTTAAAAATTTCGACAAATTTAATGTTGCTGACATTCGGGAGGGGGCATATATTTTAAAAATAACCTGTGGTGAAGAACAGATTTTAAGAAAGCTTATAATAATTAAATAATATCGGAGGTATACTCATCGAGAAACATAGGGAAATGGCATTAATCATGCTGATGTTGCTTCTTCGATGAAGAAAGGTACGGAGGTAATTTAAACTATAACATTATAAAAGACCCCGGGTGAATTTAGGCTTCCTGATTGACAAAGATCTTTATCCGAATATTAAAAACAGGTATATCCTTTCTATAGGTTACCAGCTCTATCTGAAATAAAATTAATGATCTATTTAAAAGTAAATTTATAACCTAAGCTCAAAATATACAGATATTTTTCTTTTGGATATAGATCTTTGTTGATAAGGTAGGAAACTGATACCAGATGCTTTTTATTGAATTTATAATTTAACCCAATTCCGTAACGCACATTATCAGCAAAATAAGAGTTTACATATTTTAACCTGTAAAACCTTTCGTAAGAAAATGAGGGTGTTAGTTTAAAGTTTGGAATATTGTATGAAAGTTCAATTTTATGCCGGTTATAAAGAATTGGCTTATCATCTTCAATATCTTCGAAATATTCGTTAACCTGCCTTTGAAACCTGAACCGGTATTCAAGTTCAAATTGTTTAAAAGGAAAGCTTAATTGAAGTTCCCCATAAAAACGATTTCGGGTATGGAAGTTATCATCCTTTTCACGTTTTTTAATAAACCGGTAATAACCACCTAAGCTTACATATTTGTTGAACTTATAGCTGATTCCCAAATCGGTAAAGAATTGATCGGAAATAGAAGCATTCGATATTGTTCTTAACTCTTCCGAAATGTCTAATTTAATTTTTTTTGTAATTTCGTATCTGCCGGCAAGTGTGTACCATGCTGCAAAATCTTTTTTTTGCGAATAGGCTAAAGTGCTGGTAAAAAGTGCCAGCAACAATAAAATCTTTTTAGACATGAAAACTTTTTTAAGATAAATTAATCATCATCGCCATCATTTCTGGCAATGGTATCATCAAGATCAGCAGTGTTTATTCCGTTTCCAATTTCAAAATAGTATATTTTCAATCGGGCTACATCTTTAAGAAAGTCAATTCTGCCAACTTCAATACGATTAATTGGTTTAATTCCCGTACGTATTTGCAAATCTTCAATAAGTGCTGACCGATGCTCCGGTTTAATCAAATCAATTTTTTCGTATAAAACGATTTTAACCGATTCATGTTTGAGCAACCAAAGTTTTTCAAGTACATAAACAATAAAAACAAGAACAAAATTGGTAAACACGAGTTCTGCATAACTTATTTTTTTGTTCGACAGGGCATTAATAACTGATATTCCAATTATCAGGAACAAATAGGTCATTTCTTTTATTGGAATAGCATCAGTACGATATCGGATAATTCCAAAAACGGCAAATAAACCTAATGCAAATCCTAATTGAAGTTTTACACTTTCAAGAAGATAACAAAGCAGGAAAATTACTGATCCGATTAGGAAATAGCTGAACAGGTAATCCTTACGTTTGGCTGCACCATAGTATAACCAACGTATTAATAAGAAAAGTACTAACAGATTTAAAGAAAACCTCAGGATCAATTCACTGAGACTATTAATGTCAAGAAGGTCAATGTCAAAAACCTTTAAACTAGCTAAGATTGTTGAGATCATATTCGTTTTTAATTCGTTTTAGTTGTAAAAATTTAGGTTTGAGAACGTTTTTTCTAGGTATATCAAATAAAAGGGCACTTCCTACACAGTATTTGCTAAATCCTGCTTGTCGGATTCCCCGTTGCTTTAGTAAATTGATAAACTTATCATTGCTGTGATAGCCTTCCCTTTTTATTTCAGCAATGGCTAAAAAAGGCAATTCTTCAAAAATCTTATTAATTCCGGTAAACGAAATATCAAAATCAAGAGTTATCCTGGTTTTATCTTCAATGCTAACCAGGGTTATTCTTTTAAACCTGTTGGTAACTACTGCATTTAATTTAGCCGATTCCAGTTTGGTATAATTCATTAAGAAATCAGTGGCTATTTGATTGAAACCGCCATTTACTTCATTCTTTATTCTCCACTTAATTGTCCGGTTTTTATTGGTTTTAAATTTAACCTCTAAATACGTTACGCCTGTGGACTCATAAGTGCGTTGACGGATTTTATGCCGGTTCATTTTTCCAAGCATATGATTCGCAAATAATGAATAGTCCGTGGTGTCGTAATAGGTAGTGGTATAAGAAAATAGGCGTTCCTGGGATATCTCCAGTACTTTAAAATTATTTTTAGATTCTTCCAAAATTTCGGGAAGCTTCTTAATATTAAAAATATACTTACTATCAGTCCGGTTCATCAATTCTACCGTATCCATTTCCTTGAGGGAAATAGGTTCGAATTTTTTTAAAATTTCTTTTATTTGTTCAACTACAGGCATTCCTGTTATTTTTGATATTCGTACTTGTAAGTTCTTTTCGTCTTTAGTTTACCCGCAGCATCATAAATATTTTTTTCAGTTCTAATGTCGCCGCTGTATTTATATTCAGTTGTTTTCAGTACTTTTCCTTCAGGACTTAAATCTATTTCTTTTGTTTTATTATTTTCACTATCAAACTGAAATTTAATGTGACTTTTTATTTTACCAGTTGCATCATAATCAATTTGTTCCAGTACATTTCCATCGGCATCAAATAAGGTATAGCTCTCTTTTATATTAGCACCTTTCTTTTCAGTATCCTGTTTATACTCTGTAACTGATCTAATGTTGTTCTCTTTTACTGTATTTTTTTTTTGTGCAGAAACTGAGATAGTCAGAATTAGCAAGCCAACCATAATTTTAGATAATCTTAACATATATTTAACTTTGATTTAACTTGGAGGAGTGCAATATAATATATTTTATAAAAACTTTAAATGTTTATTGATGAAATAAACAAAAAGATAAACTAAAATACTTTTTTATTACTTATAAATTACACCTACATTTTGGCGGCCATCAATTTTTACAACAATTGTCTTTTCAAACCTGATATGCCGAAGAAAAGATGTCTCAGTTTTTGGAATCTGCGACGAAAGGTATTCTATATCTAAAAAACCATCTTTAATGTATTGGTTTATGGTCATGTAACCGACGCCAAAAGTGGTTATGTTCTGAAAAAAATGTGTCCCCTGGCTTGGGTCGATGCGATAATTGTCTAAACCTGATTCAATAATTATTCGGGCTTCAGAAATCTGAGGCCATTTCACCGGAATGCCCAGCCATGGATCACTTGATCCCCATCGGCCCGGACCAATCAATATGTAATTTCTCTTTTCGCATAGAAATTGCTGGTTTAAAGCTTCAATTTCACGAACAATATTTTTTGTTTCCGACGATTTAAAAGTTTCAGGTTTTACATAAATCAGATCGTAAATATTATCTACAATGCCATTACCCATTGCAGAATTGGAATACGCTATGGTGTCTTCTAAATTAACGTTTTCAAGTTTAAAGGTGATGCGTTGTTCATTGGCAACAATAGGCCTTATTTGAAGAAAACTAAATACTTTAGGTTGACCTTCAGTGGTATCAAGGTTTGCAGCAAATTCAATTTCAATGGGCGATCCCATTTCCTTTTGTCCTATTTCGAGTAATGTATCCAGAATATCAGCAATTGGAAAAGTGTTATGCGTTAAAACATGAGAAAATGTAATAACTCTTTTGCCAGGAGTGTGGATGTCATCTTTGATAACCTGGTTTTCCATATCGTAGGTTGATGCAGCATACCGGAATCCATAATCATTTTCAGCATCTGAAATTTTCAGTCGAAGAAGGTTGGCCGAATCGTCAACAGTGGGAGTGAAGGTTTCCTCGTTTAAATTGAGCGCAAAAAAGGTTTTTTGTGTTTCTTTTAAAACTGAGTTGAGGTTTGATAATTGAATAATTTTTTTCGGGTATTTCGGTGAAAACCGAATAGATGAACCTCCATCGACCACATGTTTTCCCAAACCGTAAGCTATATTGGCAATACCATCGGCCGAGGTTTCAGGTTTTATGGGATAGTAATTGATAGAACGTGCTACTCCGGAAAGAGTGGGGTAAAACCTGTCGCCATACCTTGTTCCACATACTTCCTGCAAAATAATGCCCATTTTTTCTTCATCGATCACGTTAGCTGTTGCCGTCATATAGGCTTTACTGCTTCTGTAGAATACTGATGCATAAACTGATTTAATGGCATCGCATAACGGTTTGATCGTAAGTGCTGCGTCGCTTGGATGCCGGGGAATCATGTAGGTCGAATATATTCCTGCAAAAGGTTGATAATGTGAATCTTCTAATTTGCTGGACGATCGGATGGCTATCGGGTTTTTAACAGCCGAAATATAAGCATGCAGATCCTGTAAAAGACGTCCTGGAAGTTTTGCTTTTACAAAATGATTTAAAATTTCTTCATCCGGGATATCGGACAATGCAATGTCATATAATTTGTTCGATTCCATAAATTCCTCAAAAACATCGGTGCTAATCACCACTGTTCTTGGAATTGAAATAATTACATTGGGATATTTATTATAAAGCTTATATTTTTTAATAATAGAATTTGAAAATGCAAGACCACGTGCTTTGCCACCGATGGAGCCTTCACCAATCCGGCTGAAGGTAAGGTATTCGTCGTACGAATCTTTGTTAAATGAAGCAATAACACCCCTGCCTTTGGTCATGCGGTAATTGCCGATTGCTTTAAAAATGTAATTTTTAACTTCTGATAAATTATTAAAATCTTCAATTTTCAATTGACGGAATAAATTTGCAATTGAAAATAAAGCCCTTGCATTCAGCCATCTGGATATTTCGTTTCGTGAAGAATGGTAAGAAAACGATTTATCGGGCACTTTCATGATCAGGTATTGCAACGATTGAAGATCGGAAGCCCTCGCCAGTTCTTCCAATGTTTCAGGATTCCTGAAAATTAGATCGCCAAAACCAAAACTTCTGATGATATGGTCCCTCAGGTCGAAAGAGAGTGTTTTACTATGTTTGTGAATGAATCCTGACCCTAGATTTTCAGTAATCTTTTGATTTGTTAAATCGGACGACTGAAAGATAAAGGGCATAAATGGATCTTCACTTTGAATATGTTGACAAAGGTCTATTCCGCCTTTTGTTCCTTCTATTCTTCTCAGATCGTCTTTAAAACTTACGTCAGAAATAACTCCCAGTAAGTTGTTTTTGTATTTATTGTATAATCCAAGGGCTTCATCATAGTTGGTCGCCAATAATATTTTTGGCCGGCCTCGCATCCGGAGCATCTTTTGATGTTCATTCAGCGCTTCCTTCATAAATTCGCGCGATTGTTTAAATACAATCTTGTAAAGAATAGGAAGGTAAATCGAATTAAATCTGATTGAATCTTCGACCAATAAAATAGCCTGAACTCCTACATTTTCCATGTCGAATTCGGCATTCATCCTATCTTCAATAAGTTTAATAATTGCAAGTAATAAATCGGCATTCCCCAGCCAGCAGAAAACATAATCAATAGCGCTTAAATCTTCATTGCGTAAGCGCATGGAGACTTCACGCGAGAAATGTGTTAAAACTACAATGGGGATGGCAGAATATCTTTTTTTGATGCGTTGTGCCAGTTCGAAAGTGTCAATATCCCTGATACTGAGCATTTCAATAATCAGGTCTATCCTTTCATTTTCCAGTATTTTAAATGCTTCTTCAGCAGAATCGGCCAAAACAAATCTGGGAGGGTAACGTAAATGAAGCGATACATATTCATTGAAAATCTGCTCGTCGATACGCCCGTCTTCTTCCAGCATATAAGCATCATAGCTGCTGCAAATAAGTAAAACCTTGCTGATACGTCGTTGCATCAGCAGGTTAAATGCAGTTTCCTGAAATGAAAACTTTTCCGGGTCTATAAAGTCGGGCTTAAGCGCCATTTTATTCTATTTCAAATACATCGCCACTATTTAAAAGATCGTCGACACATTTTATTTTTGAAGTTTCTTTGGCCATTTTCATTTGTTCTACCACCTGATCGTCGTAAGTGGAATAACTGGCTGATCTGATTACCCCAAGAGCAATGGGGAATTCGGGAGGTGATAATTTGGCAAGCATCAGATGTATTCCAGGATCCATGCTATATTGATCGTGCACCAAGATATCGCCAATGGTAATGCCATTTTCTCCAATGGTAACCACGTCAAGTTTTGTCCCATTAATGCGGATTCCCTTGTTTTTTTCTTTTCCGAAAATCATTGGTTCACCATGTTTCAGGTGCAATTGATAATCGTCGCGGATATCCCGTGAAGTAATGCTATTGTGGGCTTTATCAGCAAAAATAATGCAGTTCTGAAGTATTTCTACCACCGCCGTACCATCATGTTTGGCTGCTTCGAACATCACGTCGGTCATCATTCTTGGATTGGTGTCGGTTACTCTTGCAAAAAAGGTTCCCTGTGCACCCATCACCAATTCGCCCGGGTTAAACGGGTGTTCTATAGTTCCATGCGGAGAGGTTTTTGTGACAGTGCCTACCGGACTGGTGGGTGAAAATTGTCCTTTTGTCAAACCGTAAATCTGGTTGTTAAACAAGAGGATATTCACATCCATATTACGGCGGATGATGTGGATAAAGTGATTTCCGCCAATCGCCATTGAATCGCCATCTCCTGTTGCTATCCATACACTCAGGCCAGGATTTGCAATTTTAACTCCAGAGGCTATTGCAGTTGCGCGTCCGTGGATGCCATGAAAACCATAAGTATTTACATAATATGGGAATCGGGATGAGCAGCCTATCCCGGAAACGATGATGAAATTTTCCTTTTTATATCCGATTTTGGGAAATACCTGTTCTACTGAGTTGAGGATGGCATGTGATCCGCAACCGGGGCACCAGCGTACCATTTGGTCGCTTACAAAATCCTCTTTCGAAAGTTCTATTTCGCTTACTTCTATTGTTTTATTCAGGGGCATAATTAGTCCTCCAGAGTTTTATTGAATTTATTCACAAGTTCTGTTACCATAAATGGCAAACCCTGAACTTTATTATATTGTTGATAAATAAACCCGGGATGTGTCATTCTGAGATAATTAACAAACTGACCGCTGTTAAGCTCACATACCAGGATCTTTTTATATTTTTTAAATACTTCGGCAGTATTTCTTGGTAAAGGCATAATGTGTTTAAAATGTGCATGACTTATGCTCTTTCCACTGTCCTGAACCTCTTTCACGGCAGTAAGTACAGGACCTTCAGTTCCTCCCCAGCTCACAATCAGCAAGTCTCCTTCCTGAGGACCTGATACGGAAAGAGGATCGATAAAATCAGCAATTTTCTGAATTTTATCTTCACGATTCTTAACCATCAACTCATGGTTAAGCGGATCAGTAGTAACCGTTCCGTTAACATCTTCTTTTTCCAATCCACCTATTCTGTGACGTAAGCCTTCAGTACCCGGCAAAGCCCATTTTCTGACAAGAGTTTCAGGATTTCTCCTGTACGGTTTATAGTCGGGATCGTTAGGTTTGGCTAATGGAGGCGTGATAACTGGTAAGTCGGCCATTTTAGGAATACGGAATAATTCGGATCCGTTACCAATATATCCGTCGGATAATAATACCACCGGAGTCATATGTTCCATGGCTAGTTTTGCTGCTTCGAAGGCTGCATAAAAGCAGTCGGAAGGAGAGGAGGCAGCCATTACAACCAAGGGGCATTCTCCGTTTCGTCCAAATAGTGCCTGATATAAGTCGGATTGTTCCGATTTTGTTGGCAAACCGGTAGAAGGGCCGCCGCGTTGAACATCAACAATAACAAGAGGAAGCTCAGTCATTACAGCAAGACCCATGGCTTCGCTTTTTAATGAAAAGCCCGGCCCCGAAGTTGTGGTGATCGCAAGTGATCCGGTAAAGCTTGCTCCAATGGATGAGCATACACCTGCTATTTCATCTTCAGCCTGGAAAATTTTTGCTCCCAGCGATTTGTGCTTAGCAAGTTCAATCATGATGTCTGTAGCAGGGGTAATAGGATAGGATCCTAAAAATATTGGTCTTCCCGATTTTTCGGATGCTGCAAGTAATCCCCATGCTGTAGCAACATTTCCAGTGATAATACGATATTTTCCTTTTTCAATTTTAGCTGCAGGAATATAAAAAGTCGACTCTAACGCTTCAATAGTTTCGGCATAGTTATATCCAGCCTGAACAGCAAGTTTATTTGCGCTGGCAATGGCTGGCTTTTTGCCGAACTTTTGTTCAATCATATCAAGCGAATATTTTGTGTCGCGATTGAAAATGAACAGGGTAATTCCCAACGCAAACATATTCCTTGATTTTTCGGCTATTTTGAAACCATCTGGAAGCTCTTCAAAAGCCTTCTTTGTCAATGACGTTATCGGTGCCTTAATTATATTAAAACTGGCAAGGGAACCGTCTTCAAATGGATTGTTTTTATATCCTGCTTTGTCAAAAGCTTTGGCTTCAAATGTGTCAATATCAACTATGATTGTTCCGCCAGGCTTTGCCCATTTTAGATTTGCACGAAGCGAGGCTGGGTTCATGGCGACAAGTACATCGCATAAATCGCCTATGGTATGTATTTTTTTCTGCCCTATATGTACCTGAAATCCAGATACACCTGCAACGGTGTTGTGAGGGGCACGAATTTCAGCAGGGTAATCAGGGAAAGTGGCTATGTCGTTTCCTTCCTTAACCGCCGAATCGGAAAATATAGTGCCGGTAAGTTGCATTCCATCGCCACTGTCACCAACAAACTTAACAACTACATTGTCCAGCTCTATTCGCTTAATATTGTTACTCATTTATTTTCGGTTTTATTAAAGATAATTTAATTTCGGATATGTACATCCGATTTAAAAAAATTATTGCCAAAATTATGTTTTTTAATACGCATTATACGATGCTTTCGTATTTTGTATAACACTGAAATTTATCATTCTTTTAAAAATCTAAAGATTTATTAAAGTAATTTTGCAAACGAAATCAAAGTGGAAAAATTATGGCATTAATCAAATCTGTACGTGGATTTACACCTGTTTTCGGCAATAATGTTTTTTTAGCCGAAAATGCTACTATTATTGGTGATGTGGTAATGGGCAACGACTGCAGTGTGTGGTTTAATACTGTACTCCGTGGAGATGTGAACTCAATTAGAATTGGCAATAAGGTAAATATCCAGGATGGAGCTATCTTACATACACTCTATCAAAAATCGGTTGTTGAAATAGGAAACAATGTATCTATTGCCCATAATGCCATTATTCATGGTGCAAAGATTGAAAATAATGTATTGATAGGAATGGGTGCCATTGTGATGGATCATGCTGTAATTGGGGAGAATTCTATTATTGCTGCAGGAGCTATTGTCCTGTCCAATACTATTGTTCCTCCGGGGACAGTTTATGGTGGTAATCCTGCCAAAAAATTAAAAGATATTGAACCGGAACAAACACGCGATATGATTGAAAAAATCGCAAATAATTATTTGATGTATTCGGGTTGGTATAAGGAAGAAAAGCAAGAATGAGAATTCATTTTTCCTGTCATCCTGAATATCAGAAATAAGTAGAAAAGTGATCTCATTACCATCTATAAGTTATTTCAATTTTGGTAAATCAGCATAACTGATTAATTGAATCTTTTTTTCCTTAATAGTTGCGATAACATCGGGATTGGTAAATAAATCAGTAACGTTTTGACGTTGAGAGGAGACATTATAATACCCAACATGGCCGGTATGCTTCATTTCCGGTGTATTCAGTGATGGATGTTCGACAAAAATATAAACCCCGGGTTTCATATTTTTCAAATTATTAATGAAAGCTGGAATATTTTCGTTTTCATTGTTAGCTCCATTAAAGCCATCAAAATATTTAACATTATCAGTTTGGATATCCAGTCCGTATTCTTTGGCCAATTTCTGAGTTAATTTCATGATTTTTGAGTCCAGTCCTGAAAAGCCCATGTGTTCGCTGATGTGACTTAATTGCGGAATATGTTTTTTAGCCATTTCAATCTGGGCTCTCAGTTCTTTTTCTATTTCCTGCAGGTTCCAGTTGTTTTCTGATATAGACGCTTTGGCAGGAAAATTTTTATTCTTCCAAACCTGCGGAAAAAAGTATCCGTTCGAATCGACTAAACTCGGAGAATATGTGAGAGGTCGCCATTTAATGTTTTCCCATTCACTGGTTAATACAAGATGCACTCCCACGTCCAAGCCCGGGTTTTCCCTTAAAAGTTTAGCGGCTTCTAAAAACCATGGAGATGGAACCATGATTTCAGTACTTTTTGTAATGCCCTCTAAATAGGTTTTTATGACAGCTTCATTGGCAGCCTGCGAAGAAGCAATATCATCGGCACGAATAATCAGAAATATGCCCTTTGGATCTCTTTTTATTTGAGAATTTGCAGATGAAAAAATAAAAAAAGCGAATGAAATGATGGTTATAAATATTTTCATGTTGTAATATGTTTTGAAAGTACAAGTTAAGGAATTTTGTAAACAGCAAAGGAAAGATTCCTATTTTTACATAAGATAATTTAACCAAATAAATTTATTATGAAACTATTAAACTTTCTATCACTATTTCTTTTTGCTGCCCTGGTTTTTTCAGGTTGTAAAAAAGAAAAAACCTATTCAACATTGGTGTGGTCTGACGAATTTGATTATTCCGGAGCTCCAGACAGCGCAAAATGGGGGTATGAACAAGGATATGTGCGTAATAATGAAATGCAGTATTACACCAATAAGCTGGAAAATGCAAGGGTTGAAGATGGAAACCTCATCATTGAAGCCAGGAGAGATTCATCTGTTATAGGAGATGACACTTTGAAAGTTTCCTCAGCAAGTTTGAATACTGCCGGAAAACAAAAATGGACCTATGGAAAAATCGAAGTGAGGGCTAAAATACCTTCGTTTTTAGGTTCGTGGCCTGCAATATGGATGCTTGGAAGCAATGTTTCAGAAGTTGGCTGGCCTATGTGCGGCGAGATTGATATGATGGAAAATGTTGGTTTTGATCCTGATACCGTGCATTTTAATATTCATACAGAAGCCTACAATCATGTGAAAGGAACCAATAAAGGAAAACGAGTTTTTCTGAAAGATCCCGAAGCTGAATTTCATGTGTATACATTGGAATGGTATGAGGACAGACTCGACTTTTTTCTTGATTCGACCAAAGTTTTTACATTTAAAAACGAAGGCAAGGGTGCTGAAGTATGGCCCTATGATAAGGCACATTATTTATTGCTGAACCTTGCCGTTGGCGGTGCCTGGGGTGGAGTAAAAGGAGTTGATTTAAATGCATTGCCCCAGAAATTTATAATTGATTATGTAAGGGTTTATCAATAAATTAAATAGGCTTTGCTTCATCAAGGGGCAAAGCTTTTTTAAATTTCCAGCAAAAAGAAGGCATAACTGCCTTTTGCAAAATTGGTTTTGCCACATTGTATACTTTAATGACATTCTTTGTTTCGCCTTCCAGTAAACCTTTATGAGCATGCCCGTGGAATACGGAAACGATTTTCTGGCGCATAATAGGTTCTTTCAAACGGGAACAACCCATAAAAGGAAAGATCTGTTCAGGTTTCCTATGTCGAGCCGATTGCTTGCCCTGCCAAGGCTAGAGGCTTCTTAAACAGCTTCTTTTGCAAAAGCATTCATTCCCTTCTGAGTTTGGCTAATTTTTTGTGGGATAAGTTTTTCGGGAACAATTTAAAAATTTGTAGTATGAAAAAGACAATATTTCTTGCGTCATTACTGGGGTTGTTTTTTACTCCTGTCTTTTCACAGGTACTTAGAAAATTTAAGGCCGATACCAGCTATAAAGACAATTCAACTATGAATCACTTAAAGTCTCTGAATTATTCAAATAGTCAGGATTTTGGGTCATTACTAAAAGATTCCGTATTATGGAAATTTCATAATTCTTCCGATTTTGAAAAGAAATTCAAGAAGGGCAGTAGTCAGTCGGAAATTGCAGTGGCTGAGTTTTACGGTAATATGCCCTGTATAATACCTCAGGAGCGTTATTCAATGAGGATCTATAAGCATGATTCGACAGAAAGATATAACATAATGAATAAAAAATTAAAAAAATATCCTTTTAAATCAATTCCGGACAAACCTATTAATTAAGTTAATCCTGATTAAATAAAATCAATCAGGCATTAGGGAAAATACGTGTTAAGTTTTATCTTTTATTTTGGAAAAAAGTTTTCATCAATTTCAGTATTTCAACTTCGCCAATGCCTGATTTTACCGTTGTCTTTGGATGGAGAAGTTTAGTTGAAATCATATTATATCCTCTTTTTTCATCGGCAATGCCATATACAATTTTGTCAATTTGCGACCAGTATAAAGCGCCTGCACACATGGGACATGGTTCAACTGTTACAAACAATGTACATCCGGTTAAGTATTTTCCACCTAAATAATTTGCTGCAGAGGTGATGGCCTGCATTTCGGCATGTGCCGTAACATCGTTTAAAGTTTCGGTAAGGTTATGGGAACGGGCAATAATCTGGTTTTGGCAAACTATAACTGCTCCAATTGGAACTTCGTTTTTATCAAAAGCCTGCTGCGCTTCTTTGATGGCAGCTTTCATAAAGTATTCGTCGTTCAGCAGCATTGGGGTTAAATTTTAAATTATCTTGAAAATGTCTTGCCGGGAAACAAATAAATAGACAATGTAAATGTCACTTCCGGATACTTTATAAAATATAGTGGTTTGCTTACTTAATACTGCTTTTCTAAGATGTTGGTTATATTCTGAAATTGGAAATATTAATGGACTTTTTTGGATGAGTTCAATTTGTTTGTTCAAAATGAACTTAAAATGATCAGCTTCGCGTTTAGTCCACTTTATATTCAAATATTCAAGAATTGATTCCAGGTTTTGAATAGCTTCGTCGGTCCAAAAAAATCTATATTCAGAATCCATATCTAGTTTTTACCTCTTCATGGCTATGAATTCTACCGTCTTCAATATCTTGCAATCCCCGTTCAATGCCTGCTTTCTGTTCTTCCGTCAGTAAATTCCACCAATCAGCATTTTTCTCCTGGGAATCTTTAACAACTTTCAGGTAATTAATAGTTTCCTCATCATTTAAAAATGTAAGCCACTGAATTAATTCAAGCTTTATTGCATCGTTCGACATAATTTGCTTTTTTACAAAGGTAAAAAAGATGTTGAATCCAATGTTCTACTAATATGTAATCTCTTTGAGGTGATTATAAAATACAAAAAACGGCAAAGTTTCCCCTGCCGTATCTTTGTATTTTTAATTTACTGAAATATTATTTATTCCTTTCAGGACGAAGTGAACGAACTACTTTTCCAGCTTTCCACATTTCTGATTCGCGAAGTTCACGAAGTTCTTCTTCCAGTTTTTCACGGTAATCAGGCTGACTGTTTGAATCGATTGACCGTTGCGCTTCTTCACCTGCTGCAACACTTTTATAAAGTTCTTCGAATACCGGTTTAACGGCATCGCGGAATCTTGGAAACCAGTCAAGTGCACCACGTTGTGCTGTAGTTGAACAGTTGGCATACATCCAGTCCATTCCGTTTTCAGCTACCAAAGGCATTAAACTCTGGGTTAACTCTTCAACAGTTTCGTTGAAAGCTTCTGACGGTGAATGGCCGTTTGCACGGAGAACATCGTATTGTGCGGCAAAAATACCCTGGATACAACCCATTAAAGTGCCACGTTCGCCGGTTAAATCGCTGAAAACTTCTTTTTTGAAATTAGTTTCAAATAAATAACCAGAGCCAACCGCAATACCTAAGGCTATTACACGGTCTTTAGCTTTTCCTGTAGCATCCTGAAAAATGGCATAGCTGGAGTTCAAACCTTTTCCTTCTACAAATAAGCGGCGTAATGAAGTTCCTGAGCCTTTTGGGGCTACAAGGATTACATCTACATCAGAAGGAGGAATGATACCTGTGCGTTCTTTGTAAGTGATTCCAAAGCCATGGGAAAAATACAATGCTTTACCAGGAGTCAAATGTTTTTTAACTGTTGGCCATTGAGCTATCTGAGCAGCATCGGATAACAGGTAACAGATGATGGTAGCTTTTTCGCAAGCTTCTTCAATGTCGAACAAGGTTTTTTCAGGTACAAAACCATCGGCGATAGCTTTATCCCAGGTTTTGGAAGGGCGACGCTGACCAACGATAACATTGATTCCGTTATCGCGAAGATTTAAAGCCTGTCCTGGTCCTTGAACTCCATAACCAATTACTGCTACAGTTTCATTTTTAAGTACTTCTTGCGCTTTGGAGAGTGGAAACTCTTCACGTGTCATTACGTTTTCGTCTGCTCCTCCAAAATTAATTTTTGCCATAATTCAGATTTTTTGATGTTTATAAAATTTGAGTACGAAGTATGAAGTAAGAAGTACAAAGTAAAAAGCCCGTTTAATCGTAAGTCGGTAAGTCTTAAGTAGTAAGAAATACCGTTTTCGTACAGGCTGTTGTCTTGATCCCGATAGCTATCGGGATTGATACTTGATACTTGATACTTGATACTTGTTACATATTACTTGTTACTTATTACTTGTTACTTGATTCTAATTATTCGAATATTTGATACTATCCATTTCTTTTAAATACTGGGTAAGCAACTCATGTTTGTTTTTTGTGATAGCCACAATACCCGATCTGGTAAATTGAAGTGTGCCACTCACGCGCTCTAAAAGCTCAAACAGTTCCTGAGTTTCGGTTTTATCACCTGTCTTTTCAATCACAGTGAAATCGGGTGTTACTTCCAAAATACGGGCGCCATTTTTCCGAACAATGTTTTCTACTTCGTTGCTTTTTAAAAGCGCTTCTGTAGGAACCTTGTACAATGCAATCTCCTGGCGTATAAGCTCATCGTTGGTATGATAGAAAGCTTTTAACACTTCTACCAGTTTTTCGATTTGCTTGGTTACTTTCTCAATTTTCTCCAAAGTAGTAATTACCACGATGGTGAATTTATGCACGCCTTTTATCGACGATTGAGAAACCGTTAAGCTCTCGATGTTGATGTGCCTGCGGGTAAATATGATAGTAACACGGTTTAACAAACCTATGCTGTTTTCCGAAAATGCGGTTATGGTGAATTCTTGTTCCATGATTTTCTGATTTAATGTCAATTATTTTATCTAAGCTATTGATCCTTTTCTTCTATTCCAAACGAATTTCCGAAACTGAACTTCCTGCAGGAACCATCGGGAATACGTTTCCTTCTTTTTCTACTTTTACTTCAAGCAGATATGGCCCATTGTGATCCAGCATTTTCTTAACGGCATCGTCAAGGTCTTCCCTTTTCGAAACACGTTGACCATCGATACAATATCCTTTGGCAATCATTAAGAAATCAGGATTGATTAATTCGGTTGAGGAATATCTCTTGTCAAAAAATAACTGTTGCCATTGACGAACCATTCCAAGAAAATCGTTATTCAAAATTACAATTTTAACGGCAACACCTGTTTGGAAAATAGTACCCAGTTCCTGGATAGTCATTTGAAAACCACCGTCACCAATAATTGCGATTACCTGTTTACCCGGCATTCCCAGTTTGGCGCCAATTGCTGCCGGTAACCCAAATCCCATAGTTCCCAAACCTCCCGAGGTCACGATAGAACGGGTATGGTTAAATTTTGTATATCGTGCAGCTACCATTTGGTGCTGACCAACGTCGGTAACCATGATGGCTTCACCTTTTGCATTTTCGTTAATCCTGCGAATAACTTCAGCCATGGATAACCCTGGTTTTTCAGGATACATATCTTTTGTGATAACCTTTTCAATTTCAATGTCCATGCATTTTTTAAATTCATGAATCCATTCGTGATGAAGGTTGGTTTTAACTTTTTGGGTTAACATTGGAAGCGTTTCCTTAACGTCGCCTAAAATAGCTACCGAGCATTTAACATTTTTGTTAATTTCAGCAGGATCAATTTCCATGTGGATAACCTTTGCCTGTTTGGCATAACGTTTAACATCACCGGTTACACGGTCGTCGAAACGCATACCGATACCAATTAAAACATCACATTCGTTAGTTAACTTATTAGGACCATAATTTCCGTGCATACCAAGCATCCCAACATTTAACGGGTGGTCAGTAGGAATGGCCGAAAGACCTAATAATGTCCATGCAAAAGGAATACCTGATTTTTCAAGAAAAGCGATTACTTCTTTTTCAGCTCCACCAAGGATAACGCCCTGACCTATCAGTGCCAACGGTTTTTTAGCTTTATCAATTAGGTTGGCAGCGTCTTCTATTTTCTCTGTATCAACTTTTGGAACCGGGATATAAGAACGGATGCCTTCGAATTTTTTATATTTGAATTCTGTTTCAGCAAATTGGGCATCTTTGGTGATGTCGATCAAAACAGGGCCGGGACGACCGGTACGTGCAATATAAAAAGCTTTGGCAATGGCCGATGGAATATCGGCAGCTTTGGTTACCTGAAAATTCCATTTAGTTACCGGCATAGTGATGCCAATTACATCGGTTTCCTGAAAAGCATCGGTTCCCAGAAGCAATGAACCAACCTGGCCTGTAATACAAACCATTGGAGTTGAATCGAGCATAGCATCTGCTATTCCGGTAATCAGGTTAGTTGCACCCGGGCCAGATGTTGCCATACATACTCCAACTTTACCTGTGGCACGGGCATATCCCTGCGCTGCATGTGCTGCACCTTGCTCGTGCCTGGTTAATATATGTTTAATCTTTTCCTGATGATCGTAAAGCGCATCATAAATGGGCATAATGCTTCCACCCGGATAGCCAAACATGATTTCAACACCTTCTTCAATAAGTGAAAGCAAAACTGCTTCCGATCCTTTTACTTTTTTCATATTTTCTTGTTTATGAGCTTTCTGTTCATTTTTTATAGCGGCTGGTTCCATAATTTCTTTTTTATTTGTTAATCAATTAATCGTACAGCTCCTTTGTCGGATGAGCTTACCATACTTGCATAAGCTTTTAATGCTTTGGAAACTTGTCTGTTCCTGGAAAGAGGTTTGTAAGCTTCTTTACCCCGGGCTTCTTCTTTTGCTTTACGCTGAAGGAGTTCCTGATCGCTAACTTTGAGGTTAATGCTCCGGGTTGGGATATCAATTTCGATGATGTCGTCTTCCTGTACCAGTGCAATTTCCCCGCCAGCAGCAGCTTCGGGTGATACATGCCCTATCGATAAACCGGAAGTTCCACCGGAAAAACGCCCATCGGTGATGAGGGCACATACTTCTCCAAGTTTTTTCGATTTGATATACGATGTAGGGTAAAGCATTTCCTGCATTCCGGGACCACCTTTTGGGCCTTCGTAGCGGATAATAACCACATCGCCTGATTTGACTTTTCCACCAAGTATGCCGTCGCACGCGTCATCCTGCGATTCGAAAACTTTTGCCGGACCAGAGAAATGAAATATTTTATCACTCACACCGGCAGTCTTGACGATGCAGCCGTTCCTGGCAATATTGCCATATAGAACAGCTAACCCTCCATCTTTACTGTAACTATTTGATTCACTCCGGATGCAGCCACCTGCGCGGTCGGTATCCAATTCTTTAAATTTAGCTTCCTGCGATCCCATTACGAGGTTGCGACCTCCTCCGGGAGCGCTTTGGTATATTTCGAAAGCTGCAGCGGTCGATGAGCTTTGTGCAATGTCGTATCTTTCAATTGCCTGGGCAAGCGTCAAGCCATCGGCGCGATTTACTGAAGTGTCTACTAAGCCGGCACGGCTCAATTCGCCCATAATTCCGAGAATACCTCCGGCACGGTTAACATCTTCAATATGGTAATGTGAGTTTGGAGCCACTTTACACAATATAGGTGTTTTCCGCGAAAGTTTGTCAATATCGCTCATGGTGAAATCGACTTCTGCTTCATGAGCAATAGCCAATAAATGCAAAACTGTATTGGTGGAACCGCCCATGGCAATATCGAGCGTCATGGCGTTCATAAAAGCTTCTTTCGAGGCAATGGCCCTTGGAAGTACCGACTCATTTCCTTGGAAATAATATTCCTGGGCTAATTCTATGATCCGGTGGGCAGCTTTTTCGAAAAGTCGGGTTCTGTTTTTATGGGTGGCTAAAATTGTGCCGTTGCCTGGAAGTGCAAGACCAATGGCTTCATTTAAACAATTCATGGAGTTGGCGGTGAACATTCCGGAGCATGATCCGCAGGTAGGACAAGCCAGTTTCTCAACCAGGCTGAGTTCTTTTTCATCTACGCTATCGTCGGCACCCATAACCATGGCATCGATCAGGTCGTATTTTTTGCCATTTATAACACCAGCTTCCATAGGTCCTCCCGATACAAAAATCGCAGGAATATTCAAACGCATGGCAGCCATCAGCATTCCGGGAGTAATTTTATCGCAGTTGCTGATGCAGATCATTGCATCTACCTGGTGGGCATTGCACATGTATTCAACACTGTCGGCAATGATATCGCGTGATGGAAGTGAATATAACATTCCGCTGTGTCCCATGGCAATACCGTCGTCAACGGCGATGGTGTTGAATTCGGCAGCAAAACAACCCTGAGCTTCGATGATGCTTTTGATGTGCTGGCCAATATGGTGTAGGTGAACGTGACCCGGTACAAATTGAGTGAAGGAATTAACAATAGCGATTAATGGTTTTCCAAACTGGTCTTCTTTCATGCCGTTGGCACGCCATAAACTGCGTGCGCCAGCCATTTTACGGCCCTGTGTTGTTGTTGAACTCCTTAATGTAATCATACTGCTCTTTTTATATTATGTCAACTTTTCTTAATGAAAAAAGCCTTTCCCGTCGATGTGAGAAAGGCTTTTGCCTGTTTCAGTATATTAATATACCATTCTCACATCAGTATTTTTCTGACGAGCACCACAATAATGCTAATGACATGAGAATGAAAAATCATCATTTCTGTTTTTTTTAGTGAGGCAAATATATGTAATAAATTAATAATTCAAAATTTTTTATGTTATAAAATAGTGATATTAATCAGGTAAATTAGTTAAAATACTGAAAATCAATAATTAAATAGTTTAAATCTGATTGATTCTGATGGATGGATACATTGAAATTATCAACAACACGGCACTGAGCCTTCTTGGACTGCCTCATATTTCACATATCGACCTTTTAAAGCAGAAAAACATTCAGTTGTATGAATTGATGATGCAGGTGAAACCCGGACAGACAAAAACAATTAAAGTGCTTTGCGGAACGGAGCTTCGCTTATTATCCCTGCGGGTGTCGAACTTAAAATTTGGAGAAAAAAAATATCGTCTCTTTTCACTTCACGATATTAAAACAGAGTTAGAGGAAAATGAACTCGATTCGTGGCAAAAACTCATCAGGGTGATGACCCATGAAATCATGAATTCTATTGGGCCTATCACATCGTTAAGTAATATTCTAAATAACATTTAGCTGAAAGAAGGCAAACCAATATCGGTTAACGAAATTACGGAAAAGCAAATAGCCAATACCATTCACGGACTTGATGTGATTGAACAAACAGGCAAGGGACTGATGCATTTTGTGGAAGATTATCGCAAGCTCACTAAAATTCCAAAACCGGTGTTCAAAACTATTCAAATTATGCTCTGGCTCAAGTCGGTGGAGTTATTGATGAAAAACCGGTTCGATGAAGAAGGAATTGAATTTAAAATTCTGCATAAAGAAATACGCAAAGAACTTATTGGCGATGAAAAGTTACTTAGCCAGGTTGTAATTAACCTGCTGAATAATTCTATAGATGCTTTAAAGAATTCGGAAAAGAAGAAAATCAACATTACTGTTACTGAAGGAGCCACAGGCAAAATTAAATTAAGTGTAACGGATAATGGCTCAGGTATTGCCCCGGAAGAAATTGAAAAGATATTTATTCCATTTTATACCACCCGCGAAAATGGCTCAGGAATAGGATTGAGCTTGTCACGGCAGATCATGCGATTGCATAAAGGCAGTATTACAGCTTTTTCACAGGTGGGGGTTCAAACTACGATTGTTTTAAATTTCTGACGGTTTTTTTTGAATATCCTTAGCATTCATTAATCTTTCGGAAGGATCAATTTCTGAATGAATCAAAGAAAAGTGTAAAAATGCTAGAATGGTTTGTGAATGTGAAATGAAATTATTTACCTTTGCACTCGCCGGAAAAAAATGACTCCGTAGCTCTCCCGATTCCCGATAGCTATCGGGACGGGATGGTAGAGCAAGATCGGGAATGATGAATGACTCCGTAGCTCAGCTGGTAGAGCAATTGACTCTTAATCAATGGGTCGAGAGTTCGAATCTCTCCGGGGTCACAAAAAGCCTTGTAATCCAAAAGATTACAAGGCTTTTTTTTAAATATTTATTTCAGGAGTACAAGAAAAGTATTCAGTATTGCTTGATAGAAATATCCTCAGGTTAACCGAAGAAAAAGAACCTGGTACATATATCCTCAAACCCAAACCTCATGGCCTGCAAAAACCAGGAATGGCTCCGGCTAACGAACAGTAATCATGCAAATTGCCTGTCAGGTTTACAAAATTACAACAGCGGAAAATGGATTAGTCTTTTTCAGCAATAATGAACCTGCATATATTACTAAACGGTTTGATATTTTCAGTAATGGTATTAAATTGGGAATAGAAGATTTCGCATCATTGGCAGGAAAAATAGAAGCCACTGCAGGAAATATGCTAAACACCATTTGAAATAGCTACACCTGATACTTTGTTCCAATGCTAGAATAGGCTTTTCGGAACCATATTTAAATCCAAAAAGTTAGAATAATAGCCACAACAATTAGAGAAACCAGTTGGTATCCAGTATTGATAAAGAATAGTTTCCAGGAATGTTTTTCCCAAACAGTAGCACCTAACTCACCCGGAAGAAAAAAGCCTAACCAGGTAAATATGGCAGAACTTAACGCATTGGACACAGGGCTCATTTCCTCTATTCCGGGTACAAACCTCCAGGCGGCAATATTGTGTGCGAAAACCCAGGCAAAAAGAAAATTCCCGATAATCATAAATGCCATGCCTTTGAACATTAAAGATTTATCTGGTTTCATATTGGGATCGAAACCCATTTCTTTTCCCCAAGCTTTTCCAAAAAGTGGGGTATACCAGATAAAACCAATAATAAAATTTACAACCACTGCAACCAAAATTGCAACAATGTTAATTTTTAGTTCCATGTTGTTTTAGTCTAAAATTAACCTACTCATCTGGCTTTTCGGATACGCCCCGTTTTTTACCGTGGTCTCTGGTCTCCAGTGTCGTCAATCAAAACGTAGCCAATCATTGGGCGTTTGGTAAAATTCATTGTTTTGCAACCAGTCATTTCCACTGCAGTTTCGTGAAATTCCGGGTCAATACGGCACATCAGTTCATCTTTGATAATGCCCACACACATCTTGTCGTTCACCATGAATGTTAAACCGCCCATCATTTTCTTTTCTTCAACTGAGGGGAGAGCGTTGTATGCCATGTGTGTATAATTTTTTCGGTTATAACAATTGTTTTCCGGTTTTGTTTGATGCAGGATATGGATTAATGTGGTTTGCAATATCAGACTAATTATTTTAGGTGAGGATGAGTTTTGATTTGCGAAAAATGGGAACAAAGTAGCTCCTTGGTGTCCATTCCATTAAATATACCAAAGTGCTGGCAATACCTTGGCCTACAATCAGGTAATCGTAATTGGGCATAGATAATTTCTGGTAAGTTTTATTAAAACCAAAATGTGATTACCTACATTGGAGTATAATTAATTACATTTCTCTATATTTACAAACAACGATGCTTCAAATTAATCAGCCTAACCCAATAGTGAGTTTAATACCTTTAGTTTTATTAACTATTCCAATGATCTTTGTAGTAAATAAGTTATCCAAAGAGAAGGGCAAAAATGTGGTGCTGTTAACTGTATTATCTTGTATTCCGTTGGTAAACATTATAGGTACTCCCAATAAAAGGCTGGATGATAAAATGAATATTATTTTGGAAGCATTAGAAAAAATTGAATCTAAAAAGGATAATATTTGAAGTAAGATTGTGACTCTGTGCTACCTTGTATTTTTGAGCCCGGGCGTTTCGACTCCGCTCAACGACCGGTTTCTCCGCTCAATGTCCGGATTCTATATTTTACTCCGTCTTTTTCTTCCCGAAAAGCCTTTTGAAGAATGACTTGACAGTTTCTTCATCCACCTGGTCTCTGTTTTTATTTTTCCTTTTAATTTATGATCGAATCGTTCTGATCTTTAAATTTTTTACCAAACAAGCGGTTAAAAAATCCTTTAAACCCAACTTCACGATAGGGATTGCACTCCAAAAACGCTTATACTTCGGTACAAAATGTTACTGATCAAATTATACCGATACGGCGTTGTTCTGAACCAAATCAAAAAGTGAAACAGATTTATGATGCGCTAAAATATAAATATGCACCCTTTGTAAAGAAAAAATCCGTAGTATACAAATCTGAATCCCACGAAGCCCAATTTATTTGAAAAACAATTTTTTCAATCTGGTTAATTGCTTAACTATTGTACAATAGACTTTAGATAAGGTCAAGCCATTGTTAATTTTTTTCTTTCTTTCTTTCTACAGCCAGATCATATTCCCCTTGTAACCGGATCCAGAATTCTGCACTTATACCCAGAGCTTTTTCCAGTTTAATTGCCAATGAGTCCAACAACTTTATTGCATCCCATAATTCAGAATTATTGAAAATGATTCGTTAATCGACCATAAAACAATCTCTGTTTAAGCCTTGCTACAAATTTTCCAGAATTTTTTGCAACAATCACCAACTTACATCCATCTTCTTTCCTGCAGCCAGTTTTATTACAACATATTTCCGGTTGGTTTCTGTTTTCAACTTATATTCCGAAGCCGGAACACTGAATTTTAATTCTCCTGTTTCAATGGGGAATACCAGCACCGCCTCACCATCTGCTCCGGCCTCAATTGCCAGTGAATTACCATTCAGAATTACATTACTCAGCCAGGCAGAAGACTCAGTTATACTGATATTTCTCCCATGGCTCGGTATGATAAAAGCTTCACGTGATGCATCGGGAGTTGTAAATTGGAATGGAAGCCAGAGCGTTTTGCCCGACATACGGTAGGCATGGTTTAGCACAGCCAGGCAGCTATCGGAATTAAGCTCCACCTCATGCATATAATTTATGGCTGAACCGCTGAACGCAATTACCTGTCCGGCTCCTTTGCTACGGTTTATATGGGTGTAAATTTCAGGGGAAGAACCAATTTTACCTATAACCTCCATCGGCAGAGACGTTATATAGGGAAGGACTCTTTTGCTTTTGGACAGCAGATCGCCTGCCCTGAGCCGCTGTGGCTGCGACATGGCCTGCAGGTTTCCCCAGAATCCGCGTCCCGCAATAAGGGTAGTATTTACATGATATCGTTGCGCATCGAACGGACGCATATGATGCGGATAAACTGCCTGGGTAAACAATTCTGTCGGAATTATTCCGGCGTATTCATTAATCACGGTGCGCATTGACTTTGTGCGGAGGGTGCTGTAATCGTTATACGCCGAGGCTCCGTTGTTCATCCAAAACAGCTTTCCTTCCTGCAAAGGCATTAGGCCAACGATACAACGTTCTTTTTCGGTCAGGTCAATTTCTACTACAACTTCCGGGTTGTATTCCCTAAGTTCCTTCATGGCGCGGGTAACATAGAAAGGCAACATGTAACCATAGCGGTCGCGTATTTCTTCTTTGGAATAAGCACTGCTTCCATGGTGAAGGTCGGGCAGGGCGCTGTTGAAAGTGTTAATGGCATCCCATTTGAAAAAACGGATACCATCATCGACCAACTTTTTGCAGTCGGCTACGAAAAGATCGTAAAAGCCGCTTACAAAATCAAAAGCAGGGAAGCCCCACTGTGCCCGGATGGGTTTGCCGTTTGCGTCTTTCAGCACCCATTCAGGATGATTTTTGAACCGCTCTGCCAGCGAATCGACGCCCATCGGCGAAAGCCAGATACCGGGAATGATGTTACGGTTTTTCATCTCGTTTACAAGCGGAGACAATCCTTTTGGCAGGCGTTTGGAATGAGGGCGCCACACACCCATGGTTTCTTCCCAGCCATCGTCGAGCACAAATAAATCGACATTGAGTTCCGATGCATAGCGAATTTCTTCCAGAATCCGGGCTTCGGTAAATATTTCGCGCAAACCGGTTTTGTTATTGGCATCGCGCTGCATTCCCCAGGTGTTGTAATAAAAATGACTTTTGCGCGAAGCTCGGTTTTCGGTTATCTGATCCCAGAGATAGTGGTGAACTATTGCCTTTTCTTCTTCGGGTTGAAAAAAGAAAGCCGAAGCAGCCCACACCGTTTCGTAAGGGTTGGATGGCGTAATGGCTTCTCCGTCGAGGTAGCCGCCTCTCCTGATCTCGACAAACATATCGGAGGCATTGACTTTCCTTACACACGAAAGGGATAGAAACCAGAAATCGTCTTCCTTTTCTACAATCCCCGATGCGCCTGAAACGCCTTGATCGGCATCAATTCCGGCGATTGAAGATTTTTTTACGGTGTTGCCAAATTCGCTGCCATAATTTTTATCCTGCGAGGCATGTTCGTAAGCCATAAGCCAGGAATACGATGGAGTTTGATAAGTTATAAAGGGTCCCTTGGCATAGAATTCCGAATTGGCAGCAAGTTCTTTTTTAATGATATCGGGGTGGAACATATGGCAATGAGCCAGGTTAAAGTCATGGGTGCGGTCGTCCCACGTTAAGGCTGGGTTGTAATTGCCGACCACTTCTTTATTGAAAGAAGCGATGCGTGTTTCGGTAAGCGTATTGATTGTTCCGGTTTCCTTCAATGAATATCGCGGAAAAATAAAATGAAGTTTGTCACCGAGTTTTTTTAATGCCAGCGAAGCTTTACCCGGGTTTTTCAGTGTAAGTTTTTCCCTGATCAAAGCTGAGTTAGGGAAAATCTGACGAAGAATTTCAACCTGAAGGCCTTTTGCATTTTTTGTGTTTTGAACTGTTACAATGGCTTCGGTTCCACCATTATTTATTTTGCGTGTTGAAAAGCTCACAAACTTCCAAACAGGCTGGTCGGAGGTGATTAACTGTCCATTAATTACAAATTCGATCCAGGGTGATGATGATTCGCTCAGTAATTCCAGATTTTTAACTTTTGAGAAGACTGACTGAGGCTTTATACTTCCATTGGCAAAGCTTATCGAGTGAACTGTAAGTTCGTTCTCCATACTTAAGACATTGTTACGGTAAGTTACCTGAGCAGCAGCAAATGAAAAGGAAAGGAGAATCACAAAAAGAAAAGAATACCTCATATTTTGAATGTTAGATTTTAATAGCCATATCTTTAAAAACATGGTACAAAGGACTAATTATGTGCTGCACACCTGAAACCCAGGTTAAAAAGTGAGGTCTCGCGGGTATTGGACCCACGGAAGGTTACCGTGAAACTTTTTTCTCCATAATCGTCGAAAAAGAAGGAGCCACCCCGGATTACCCTTAGTTCGGGGTCGTTGTTCGAGGGCATTGTATTTCCCGGATATGGCAGGAATTGGTCGGAGCACCAGTTCCAAACGTTTCCGCCCATATCGGTAATGCCGCACGAATTTTCTCCATAAAAACCTACAGGAGAGGTAAATTTAAAACCATCCTTTCCTTGCGGTGCTGTCAGGTCGTAGCCTTGCCAAACGTTGGCTTTAAATTTTCCATCGACAACAAGGTCGTTTCCCCAACTAAATCTTGAAGTGCTTTTACCTCCGCATCGGGCCGCATACTCCCATTCTGCTTCGGTTGGAAGGCGTTTTCCGACCCATTTGGCATAAGCTTCGGCATCGCGCCAACTTAAATGAGTTACAGGGTGGTTATCTTCAGCATGGGGTTGAGTTCTGCCGAGAGGATATTCCCAGTTGGCTCCGTTTTTAAGTTCCCAACCATAGGTTTCGAAACTGAAAACACCGGAGTTACCAAACTTGTCGGCATCGGTCTGGTAACTGGTTGCTTTCACAAATTTTCTAAATTCGTTTACTGTAACCGGGTATTTATCTATCCTGAAAGGGTTAACTGTTACTTGGTGAGCAGGTTTTTCCTGAGGAAGGCCATCGTTTGAGCCCATCGTAAACATTCCCCCTGGAAAGGCAATCATTTCAACTGACAGTGGAACTTCATCATTGGCGGCTAACTTTCCCCCGGAGTTTTCTGCATCTTGGTTGCCAGGTTTTCTATTTTCTCCACAAGAGCTTATGATTATTGCAACAACAATTATTGTCCCAATTTTAAATAACGGCTTCCCCATATTAAAAATACTCTTTAATGATAGATACAATCCAAATATACTTCAATTGTCGAAATGCTTTCCTAACACAAGTAAAAAATAGTCGCCCTGCCTTCTGTTAATATCTTGTTGATAAAATAAAATATTGAAATACTGTTAATTATACAAAGATTTTTGTAATTAATATTGATCTAACAATGGGTTAACAAACATATTGTAATATCACATATAAATTTTAAAATTCACCGAAATGAAAGCAGAAGAATTAATAACTTATGAACTCAACACAACTGAACAAGAGGTTGTGGATACCGACGAACTTATATCAGATTTTAATTTTGTTTATCAGCTGTCGAAACGGAACAGTATTTTGGATTTTGATTATGAGTTTTACGGTGTTTATATTGATTAGTGGAATGACTTTTCAATTCAAATAAATAGTGTTTATTGTTTTAGGGTTAGGCATGCCTTCCATTTCTCCGAAAAGGAGATTGTTTCGCCAGGGGCAATGCTGTAGGCTGCATGGTTCCAGTTCGATAAATTTCCCATTGCTGTAAAAAATGGTGGTCAGGTGTTCGCTTCCCGAATAATCTCCGGAAGGGTAAGCAGGAAAGGTTTTTTTAAATATCAAACCATAAATTTTATAGGCCATCCAACCCTCCATTGCATATGTTCCCGCTTTGATGGTTGAACCTCGCACTTTTCATTTTTTATACGATAGCAATTTTCCCAATTTCTGTAGCTAATTTTTTCAACCTGGGCAAAAATCTGGCTGAGACTATTTGCCAGAATCCATAATGAAAGCGGAAAAACGTTGTTTTCACTGGCCCATTCGGCCCATTCTTTATTCATTACTGCAACTTTTTGCGGGATCTTACCGGCAAGGTCGAGGGTTTCGGTAGGATTGTCCTTCAAATTATATAATTCCCAAGCACCTTCCCATGGGAATTGATTGTTGCCTTTTGATACCAGTTTCCAATCACCATCAATTACAGCTCGATTTGCCTGATGCTCAAAAAAGAGAGGCTCTCTGGTAAATACTCCGTTTAAACATGAAACATCCTCATTCGTGCTACCTTGTATTTTTGAGCCCGGGCGTTTCGACTCCGCTCAACGACCGGTTTCTCCGCTCAATGTTCGGATTCTATATTTTACTCCGTCTTTTTCTTCCCGAAAAGCCTTTTGAAGAATGACTTGACAGTTTCTTCATCCACCTGGTCTCTGTTTTTATTTTTCCTTTTATTTATGATCGAATCGTTCTGATCTTTAAATTTTTTACCAAACAAGCGGTTAAAAAATCCTTTAACCCCAACTTCACGATAGGGATTGCACTCCAAAAACGCGTACACTTCTGAGGGTAATGTAAACGATGTAAGATATTTATTCTTAAATCCTGAATTGTTCTCCAGACTTTTCAAAACACTAGCTGCTATAGGCATTGCCAGTGCAGAGCCTGACCCGTTACGACTAAAGAAATGAATATCGGGTGTACTGGCCCCAACCCATGTTCCTATTACCAGGTTGGGAGTGTAGGCAATAAACCAGGCATCGGAATAATTTTGTGCTGTACCTGTTTTGCCGGCAAGTTGCGACTGTATGCCATACTGGCTTCGAATTCCGGCTCCCGTGCCCTGGTTGATAACTTGCTGCAAAATAGCCGTAATTGATTCAGTGGTTTGAGGTTCGAACACTTGTTTGGGCTTGGTAGGTTTTCGGGTATATAAAACTTTTCCCCGGGCATCGGTAATTTTTTGAATCATCACCAGTTCGTTCATTTTACCCTGGTTTGCAAATGCTCCATAAGCTTTCACAATTTCGATGAGCGATAGATCGAGTGTTCCTAATGCTATCGATGGTGCATCGGCGGTAAACCCGGGGAAATTCAACTGTTTGCAAGTGTTAAGCAGGTTTTCTTTTCCTACTTTAAAATATAAATCGACCGATGGCAGGTTCATGGAGTGGGTGAGGGCATACCATAAGGCAACCGTACTGTCGGAAGTAGAAACCCGGTCGTAGTTTTCAGGTTCCCAATTCTCGTAGCCTTCGTATTTGTTTTTGGCATTTTCGAGATAAGTACAGGGTTCTATTCCATTTTGGATGGCAGAGGCATATAATACAGGTTTAAAGGCTGAAGCGATCTGACGGTGCGAAAGTACCATATCGAATGGCTGTATCTGGAAATTATTTCCACCTATCCAGCTAATTACTGTGCCGTCTTTAGGATTGGTGATCAGCACCGACGCATGCAGCATTTTATAATAATGCCACAGGCTGTCGAATTTACTCACGTTCTTTGTTTGTGAACCTGACACGTCGTAAAGCCTGACTTTCCTTTTTTTAATATCCTGATTATAGTCGGCAGATAATTTCTTTTGTTTTGCGAGCCATTTATTTTTGATCAGCCTTTTTTCTAGTTCTTTATCCAGGAGTTTCTGCATTGTGGTAAGATGCTTTTTGATCGCTTTCACAGTTAACTCCTGAATTTGCATGTTCAGTGTAGTGTAAATTTTAAGTCCGTCTTTTTCGAGGTTATATTCCTTATCTCTTTTGGCGTTTATGGAGTCGAGCAGTGCTTTGGTTTTTATCTTTACCTGATGAACAAAATACCCGGCAGGAATTGAATTCTCATTCTCATAATTCAATTTAAGGGGTAGTTTTCGTAAACTATCGGCTTGTGCCGCAGTCAGATATTTTTGTTCCTTCATCAAATTTAGAATCAGGTTCCGGCGTCCACGGGAGTTTTCAGGGTTGAGCACAGGGTTGTAATAGGTATTAGCTTTTAACATCCCAATTAATATGGCCGATTCTTCCATTTTTAAATTACGGGCAGGTTTACTGAAAAACCTTCGGGCAGCCGATTCTACCCCATAAATATCTTCACCAAAAGGAACAGAGTTAAGGTATAATAACAGAAGTTCTTCTTTAGTGTAAATAGCTTCGAGTCGGGAAGCAATCATCAGTTCCTTAAGCTTATTTACCGGAAAGGTTAAGAAGCCATACCTCTCACGGCCATATAAGTTTTTAACCAGTTGTTGTGTCAGGGTGCTTCCACCACCGCTGTTGTTGCGCAGGAGAATGCTTTTGATGAGAACACGCAAATAGCTTTTGATATCGTATCCTTTATGTGCGAAAAAACGCTTGTCTTCTGTAGCTATCAGCGCATTTTTGAGATGACTAGGGATGTCTTTCCAGTCAATATTGGTGCGGTTTTCGGCAAAATATTTTCCAATAATTTTATTGTCGGACGAATATACCAGCGAAGCCTCTTCGTTACTTATGGCCGACAATTCTGATTTATTGGGCAAGGCGCCGAAAATGCCCAAATACACCAAAATAAAAAGAAATCCAATAAATGCGATTATTATGAGTACAAGTACCGAAATATAAGTAAGAATTTTATTTCTGGTTTTTTGTTTCTTTTTCTTCATGTATATATCTAATTGCTTAAATGTAAGGGAGTAATAATATTGAAGTGTAATTAGATATCCGGCGAATGTCTCCACTTCGCTTAAATAACTTCTGAATGAACAAATTTATTACAAATACTGAGAATTTTGGAAACCAGGTGAAGCAATTGAGAACTGAATATTCAGCCTTTTAATGTAAGAATGCAAATTTCACCTTATGAGTTTGGAAATATGCAGGATTTTTGATTATTACTGATTGAGTTCTGGATTATCTTCGGATCATTTCTTTTTAGCCAATTGGTGCCGGATGTTCAGATTCCGGAAAATATCATTTCCATTATATACCTGTACAAACTTTGTTTTACAGTATTGAGGAAGGTTATAAATATTATAATCGCCCATTTCAATCATTTGAGTTAAAGCAGGGATAAGCGATTTGTCATAAATAGCACACAAGGGCTCAATGGTTTCGGTACCCGATGCCGGGACTATAAAATCTGCTTCATCTTTTTTTTCACATAACAGGCGAAGCAGACCTGCTGGCACCAATGGCATGTCGCTGCTTATAATTAAGTTTTTCTTTGTTGTTGATTCTTTAAGACAACTGATAATAGACCCGATTTGGCCGACATTAATTTCATCGCGCACAACTATTTCATTTGTAAACATATGAGATTGGGAGCAATTAGCGCTAATGAGAATTTTATTGCAAAATAGACCAATCAGGTTATGCAATGTTCTAATCGCTACTTCTTCTTTCATTTCAATAGCAGGCTTATTATAAACCTTATTTTCCCGGGGGAGAATAATCGCTGTGATTTTTTCAGTTTTCATTCAAATAGAAATAGTATTTACGCCTAACAATTTCTTTAATAACAAGGTGATATACTAAATGTTTTATAAATTATGAGTTAAACTGAATTAAAGGATGGATGATCTTAAAACTCTGAAATACCGGCGGATAAAAATATAACTATAACCGGAGGCCGGTAATAGTTGGCGTAGCGGAGGCTACGCCAAGCCAGCGTCTACTTTGATTATGTAAAAATAATAGAGATCTTATATTTCCTTAATTTTCCCGGCCCACATAATGGCAGCAACAATATGCTGAATTACCAGTGGTTCATCATAATTATCGTCTCTGTGTCCAACTCCCGTATAAAAAGCACGGCCTCCATCAAACTCATGATACCAGATAAAAGGATGTTTCTCGCCATTTTTTCCACCTTCATAAGTACTTTCGTCCAAATAAGCCAAAACTTTTATTTCGGGATTGATATCTTTAAAGTTATACCATTCATCGGTACGTTTCCATTTTTCGGGAAGAAAGCTTGTAGTTGGATGGGTTTTATCGATCACATTGATTACTGCTTCCTGTTGTTGAGGGTGCGAAAGAAAAAATGCGCCAACGAGCTTGTTATACCATGGCCATTCGTATTCAGTGTCGGTTGCAGCATGAATTCCAACAAAACCACCTCCGGCACGGATAAACTCCTCGAAAACCTTTTGCTGGCCTTCGTCCAGGATGTCTCCTGACGTATTCAGAAAAATTACAGCCTTGTATTTTTTTAAATTAAATGCTGTAAATGCCATTGCATCGCGGGTAGTATCTGCCACAATACTCTTTTTACCACAGGCAATCTTAATTAAAGGCATTGCTTTTTCGATGGATTCGTGATGATATCCAGCGGTTTTTGCAAAAATCAGGACTTTTTTGGGCTGGGCTGAAAGACAGAATGGTAACAGGCAAGTCAAAAGTGCTAGTGTGATTCTAATGGCTAATGTTTTCATAACGGTTAAATTAATGATAATCAAAATTAATATTTTTTCAAGGCAAAGAGAATAAAAATCACTATTGTCAGGTAAAAATATTTAAATTACCTCCGGTGAGATCGCTTCGCTAAGTTCTTCGTATCGTTCACAATGACAGGTTTTTTTCATCAAGGGTTACTAATTTGCACAGGAAATCAAAAAGTAACATGGTTTTGAATTAAATGAAGTTTTTGCCCGAATGGGGTTTATATAAAAACAAAAAAAAGAGCTTTTCTCACGAAGAACTCTTTCAACTACTAACTAAACTAACTCATTTTAATGTTAATCAAAGGTAAGCTCCTTTTCCTAAAGCAATGTTAAGGAAATATTTTTTTTACAATATCTTATTGTTAAGATTGATCAGTTTCGGCCACTTGTAAATTTTCTTTTAGCTGGGGTCTTAAATTTGCATAGTTTATATTGAAACTTGAGTCGGCACCCTCAAAAATCCCGATCATTTTATCAATTTTCTTCTCAATAATTTTATCGTTCTCTTTGAAAAGTTTTTTCATCCTTTTCATCGATTTAAACCTATCTTCCAGGATGGTTCCTGTTTTCATAATGCTATCTACAAATTCATTCGCTGAATCTTCCAATTGTTTAACCATTGATTGAGTTAATCCAAATTCATGAGAAATTTCAGAAGTCTTCAGAATTTTTTTTCTAAGTTTTTTAGGAGAAAAATTATCGATTTCCAAAAATGAATAATATCCTAATTTATTTGCAAGAGAAATCGTTTTCTGCGTAGCCTTAAAAAGTCGTTTTGCAGAAATTTCTGTCATATCTTCTGAAAGAAAATCAATTTTTCTCCATTTCCTTTTCCCTTCATTTAATAATGAAAGTTGTAACAAACCAGCTACATTTTTAAGGTTTGAAATCAATGAGTTTTTATATTCTTCTTTCTCATTGAAAACTTGTGTAAAATCCTTTTGAAATGAAGTATCCAGCCTTTCCAATTCTTCAAGATTATTGGCAAGTGTCACTATGCTTTTTTTGTATTCTCCTATGTGATTCAAACTCTCATTCTTTTGTAAAAGTTTGATAAGATTCTGATAACCTTTTATTTTTTCAGTGGTATCCGTTAATGGTTTCATGCTTTTTGGATTGAAATAAAGTGAAGTATAAAATAAACAACTTAACGTGAATTATAGTTTATCCGAACATTAAGATTGTTATAATTAAATAGTTTACCGGACGATACTGATTTAAATTCAACTTTTTTTATGGTACTATAACTTTTAAGGCATGTTTCATTATTTCTGCCCTAACCTCCTCGCTTTTTCCTAATAATTCACCATCAACCTGTAATTCCTGACGCGGGTGAACTAATATTTTAACTTTACTGCATTCGTATGTTTCAATATTTGGCTGGTTATGGAAATTGCCGGTGAATGCGGCTACCGTATTTCTAACTATCCAATTACGGCGATGTTTTATTACAATTACTTCAAAGCGACCATCATCTTTTGCCCCGGTGGGGTTTATAACAGCTCCCGAGCGATAACCTCCTGCATTTGCAATTACTGTCATGAGTGCACGGTGTACATATACTTTACCTTCAGATTCTATGATACATCGAAAACTTCGCGGTGTTTTCAGTACTTTTATAAAGTGTTTAAAATATCTTAAAAAGCCTCTTTTCCCTTCTTCTTCAAAACTTTTTATTAGCCGGGCATTTATGCCTAAATCGCTCAAATGCAAGCAAATGTTGTTATTTACCCGAACCGCATCTATTGGCTGGCTTTTCCCGGTAAGCAATGTTTGAACAGCATCTTCAATTTTTAAGGGTATTCCAAGTTCATAAGCCAATCCATTGGCAGAACCGAGCGGTAATATACCCAGATTAACATTCATGCCTAATATTGACGATGCTATAAAATTAACAGTGCCATCACCTCCTGCAGCTATAACTGTTTCGATATTATATTTCCCGATCAAACTTTTTATCTGTTTTGCATCCAATTCTTCGTTGATCTCTGTTATTTTATATGATATCTGATGTTGAAGCATTATTGTTTTAATAACATCAGTTGCATCGGGCTTATTATTTAATCCCGATCCACGATTGATAAAAAATAAGAATTTAACAGGCTTCATATCAAAAGATAATAAATAGATCCACATAATTTAACAATGGTACCATGAAAACGACGCTTGTTTTTATAAAAAAAGCAAGAAATCTTATTACAAGAATTAGTTTATATATTAAAATTAAGCTTGGCTTGCTGGGAATTCCAAAAATTATCCCTTTTATTGGTTACAGCAATGGTACGTCAACTTTTATAACCGGTGAAGTATTGGAAGATAATGGAATTTCGAAACCTGTTGAAGGTCAGAGTAAATTCAGGAATTTTAAGGCAATGGTAAAAAGATATTTTGCCGATGAATTTGGAGGAGTAAAGGTGCTGGTTAAATTTCAAGGGAAAAGTGAGATCGTAACCACAAATAAATTTGGAGTTTTTAATTGTATTTTTCATCACAATACTAACGAATTGCCCGAAACACTATGGCAAAAAGCCTATTTTGAACTTCATGAAAAGATTCATGCCCGCCAGAAATCCGAAATATTTGAAGGAGAGATCATGATGATAAAGAATAAACCTCAGTTTGGGGTGATATCGGATATCGACGACACTATTTTGGTTTCTTATGCAACCAATAAGCTTATGAAATTTCGGTTAATGTTTTTTAATAACGCGCTTACCCGAATGCCATTTGAAGGTGTGTCGGCTTTTTATGAATCGCTTCAACGGGGCACCATGCTAAATGGATACAATCCTTTATTTTACCTTTCGAACAGCGAGTGGAACTTATACGATCTGCTATATGAGTTTGTACAGTTTCACAGAATTCCAAAAGGGCCTTTGTTGCTGAGGGAAATGGCAATATATTTTTTTAGGTTTTGGGAAATGAGAGAATACAATAAGAATCATAAATTGGAAAAACTCAGGCATATTTTCACTGTTTTCTCCGACTTAAATTTTATTCTTATTGGCGACAGCGGACAAAAGGATCCTGATGTCTATTCCCGAATAATTAAAGAATTTCCAGGCAGGGTATTAACTGTATATATCCGGGATATTGGTATAAGCCGAAAAACAATGAGAATTCAAACAATTTCAGAAAATGTACGTGAGGAATTTGATACAGAAATGGTTTTGGTTAAAGATACTGAGGCTGCAGCAAAACATGCAATAAGTAATAAATATATTATGAAATGGGAATTCCCTAAAATATTAGAAGAAAAGCAGAAAGATTTGGAAAAGAGTGCCGTGGAGGTAAATGTCCAATAAATGCTAGTTTTATTTCATTCTAAATTACAGCATTTTTTTCGCCCGCTGTAAAACTTACTCAGGAATTGATTAAATTTATTATTAGGGGTTTGCTTTGGTATTAGCCCTGATAAACTTTTAACAACTTTAAGGAATTAAGCCGAAAAAAATTAGAATGAATATATTTATAGCCGACAGAAATCAGTTGTTTAGGGAAAGTCTTAAAATATTATTTGAGAATGAAGGATTTGCCTCGGTTTCAACACACCGCAATAATATTGAAGATTTAGTGCCCGAAATCGAAAAGAACCTTCCTGATATTATACTTACTGAGTATATTGATAACACTAAAAGTGCGGCTGCCTTAAAAAATATTACACTTAATTTTCCTTCAATTAAATTTTTGGTGATTGGGTTTTCGTTCAGTGAAAAGGAATATCATCAGCTCATTCAACTTGGGGTGAAGGGATGTATCTTAAAAGAATCAGATCTGCCTGAACTGAAAAATGCATTACAAGAAGTTGTTTCAGGAAAAGTGTTTTTTCCGGGCGACATCCTTCAAAAGGTAATGATTAAACATTCCAAAATAATTACCGGCAAAAATAGCAACAACTTAACTGAACGTGAAATGGAAATCATTTATCTTTTATGTGATGGATTTTCAAATGAGGAAATTTCAGAAAAGCTTCACCTGAGTTACGATACCATTAAATGGCACAGAGGAAATATTTTCTTAAAAAGTGGATGCAAAAATATCCTCTCTCTTTATAAATATGCCATTCAAAATAAGTTTATTACATAAATTCATTAACGAATATTTAATCTGACAAACCTTTTGATTTTTATAATGGGTCGTCTTTTATTAATTTTTTGTTTAACTTAATTGAATAATAAGTACTGATATATTTAACATAAATGGATTCTACCACTAAAACTGAAAAGAATGTAATTTTATATGTGGATGACGATGAGTACAACCTGATGTTATTTGGGGAATTCATGAAATTGGAATATGAAGTATTAACAGCTCTTTCCCCAGCAGAAGGTTACGAACTCCTGAAAACTAATCCGGTAAAAGTGCTTATTTCGGATCAACGAATGCCCGATGAAACAGGACTTGAATTCATAGAACGCATTAACCCTGAATTTCCCGAATTAGTAAAAATAATATTTACAGCACATGTTGATCACGATGCTGCCTTGAAAGCCATTAATTATGGTGGTGTTTTCCGCTATGTTCTCAAGCCCTGGAATTTTCCGGAGATGCAGCAAACTTTGCAAAATGCAATAAGTGAATTTGACCTCCGGACAGAAAATAAAAATCTTGTTAAAAAGCTTTTAATTAAAAATGTAATTTTAGAGAATGCGAATTCACAGATAAAAGAAAGCGAAAAAAAATATACAGGCATTTTCCAAGCTTCGTCCGACGGTTTATTGTTGTTAAAAGATGAGCAAATATTGGAAGTGAACGATGCTTTTGTAAGGATTACCGGATTAAATGTTCAGGATTATACAAAGGAAAAACTTAAATTTTATATCGAAAATGAAATCCCGGGGATTTTAACCTATGCCAATGTTAATAAAGTTCAAACTCAAGCTGATTTAGTAGTTGAATTTAAAGCCTTCAGAGGTGAACGTAAATTTGTGGAATTAAATAATAAGGTATTTGATTTATCAGGCGAAAAAGTTATTCTGGTTATAGCACGCGATATTACGGAACGAAAAATGATGGAACAAAAAATTATTGAAACCATTTTTCGTACACAGGAGGAATCGCAGGGAAGATATGCCCAGGAACTTCACGATGGACTAGGTCCGGTGTTGTCGACCTTAAAAATGTATATCGAATGGCTATGTGGCGATAGTAATGTGAATAAGGAATTAATAAAAGCAAATGCCCTGCAGGCTGTTGACGAGGCAATTACACAGGCAAAAGAAATAGCTAATAATTTAAGCCCTCATGTTCTTCAGCGCTTTGGACTGGCTAATGCTTTAAAAAACTATGCTGACAGAATCAAGGTGAATAATAATATTTCTATTGTGATCCAGTCGAAAATTAATGAACGGTTGCCCGCTGATATTGAGATAATGTTTTACAGGATTTTGCTTGAATGTATCAATAATTCTATCAAACATGCCAAACCGGAAAATATAAATATTCAACTGGATAAACAAGATCAAAAAATATTGGTAACTTATGCCGACAATGGGAAGGGGTTTGATGTTGAAAAAACTGTTGTCTCAACAAAAGGGATGGGGCTTTTTAATATTAAAAACCGGATTAAATTGATAGGAGGGGAAATGAAAATTCGTTCGGTAATTGGTAGAGGCACACGCATTGACATTATATTAACAAAGTAAATATGAGTAACAGGATTAGGATTTTTTTAGTTGATGATCACGATATGTTTCGTGATGGAGTAAAGTTATTGCTTTCGAGCGATAGTCTGGCTGAAGTAGTAGCAGAAGCCCGGAACGGAAAAGAATTTCTCGAAAAAGTAGGTGAAGTAAATCCTGATTTAGTATTGATGGATATATCGATGCCCGAAATGGATGGAATTGAAGCCTCCCGCCTGGCTCATGAGAAATATCCTCAACTTAAAATATTGGCTTTGACCATGTTTGGCGACGAAAAGTATTATTATCAAATGATACAAACTGGTATCAAAGGTTTTGTTCTAAAATCAGCCGGCATTAGTGAATTAACAAAAGCTATTTCCGAAGTTTCGAAAGGTGAAAATTTTTTCTCCGGAGAATTGCTGTATAAATTAATTCAAAATATAAATTCGGGCAAGGCGGAAAGCAATGGCTCATCCAATGAAAAATTATCGGCACGGGAAGTAGAGGTTTTAAAATCAATAGCATCAGGTTTGTCTAATGAGGACATTGCGAAGCAATTAAATATCAGTTTGGCCACTGTAAAAACGCACCGGAGCAATTTACTGTCCAAAACATCTTCAAATAATACTGCAAGTCTGATAATGTATGCCTTGAAAAATAAAATTATTGAACTAACATAATTCTTAACTCAGTTTAACATAGCTATATGTTTTAATCTGAGTTAAGAATGTGAATACCCTTTTGAATCAGGGTAAATTAATTAATCGCCGACTGAGGTTTGTTATTGCCGATATATTGATTTATCTTACTAATTAACAAATTTGCTTCCAGAGGTTTAGGTAGGAAGTCGTTGCATCCTGCTTCTTTACAGAGAATCTGATCATTTTGTGCAACAAATGCAGTTAGCGCAACTATAGGAATATCAAAATGTGTGTTCCTTATTTTTCTGATGACTTCGAGTCCACTCATATCAGGAAGTCCAATATCCATTAGAATTAAATTGATTTGAGTATTTTCATGAAACATTTTTAGGGCCGAAGCTCCGTTTTCTGCCACCAGCACTTCGTATTTGCTTAGAATGTTGAGAAATAGTTCTATGTTAAAAGGATCGTCTTCAACCAATAAAATGACACCTTGATTTTGATCGTTCATAATTCCTGTGATAGCAGGGATTTCAACTTTATCGGATACGGTAAACTTAACCGGTATATTAAATTTAAAGGTTGTTCCTTCATTTATTTTAGATTCTATCCAGATTTCTCCTCCCATAATATGTACAATCCCTTTACATATAGATAATCCAAGGCCCAGACCTGAGTAATTGAGTGCGTAATCGTTCGATTTATGGAAACGTTCAAAAACAAGGTTTAGATCTTTAGCAGGTATTCCTATACCAGTGTCCGAAACCGAAAATACTATGCCTTTCTCAGTGTCAAATTTGTATTCCATGGTAATGGAACCTTCTTTGGTGAATTTTAAAGCATTGTCGGTAAGGTTTGTAAGTAATTGCTGAATTCGGTTTTTGTCGCTTACAATAATCGAATTGCCATTGGTTCTTTCTTTAACTACTTTAAATTTTATATCATGATTGGTTTTTTGGAGCTTCATTTTAAACTGCGCATCCAGTTCGTCGAATAGTTTATTAATTTCAAACGGTTCTTTATGAATTTTTAATATTCCTGATTCTACTTTCGATAAATCCAATATATCATCAATCAATGTCAATAAATAAGTGGAACGGGAGTATATTATTTCAGCATATTTTTCCAGTGTTTTTTCCGAAACAGGGGTTATAGTAAGCAACTCCGAAAAACCCATAATGGCATTCATAGGTGTACGTATTTCGTGCGACATGTTGGCCAGAAAGGCTGATTTGAGATTGTCGCTTTGTATTGCTTTTTCTTTGGCAGCAATCAGCTCTTCAATCATTTTTTGTCGTTCCACAGTTTTCCAAACCGAGTCCATCATTAATGTAAGCTGCATTATATCCGTTTGGTTGTAATCGTCTTCTTTATTTGCTACACCTACAACGGCTACAATCTTTTTATTAAAAATTACAGGAATTGTTAAAAACTTTTTCATTGGCACGTGACCTTCAGGTGTTCCCTTAGCCAAAGTATGTGATAAACTGTAATCATTAATAATAACAGGCTTTCTCAATCGTACAGCATCGCCCCAGCATCCGGTTTTTTCTAACTCATAAATTGAATTTGGGTTAATAACCCTGCACATGGCATGTACTTCTTTCGACCACGAATTAAGTTGAAAAAGTTTTGACTCTTCATCATAGAGATATATATACCCAATCTTACTTTCTGTTAACTTTATGGCTTCCCCAAGTGCAAAGTCGAGCAATTCCTGTATATTTCCGGCTTCATAATTTGCAATATCTAAGAGACTTTCCAATCGGGCATTGCTAAATTGAAGATCGTGTTCAATCATTTTTCTGTCTGTAATATCCTGGATAGTACCGATATAATGGGAGGGTTCATTTTTTTCGTTAAATACCAGTTCTCCCTGAATAATAATCCAAACAGATTCTCCATCGGAATAGCGCTTGATTTTAAGTTCCTGGCAAACAGGTTTTCTTATTTGATCTTTTTGTCTTACATCTTCATCAAGTTTCTGCAGGTGTTCAGGATTAACTAATTTTCTGTAATTCTCAGATGTCTTTTCGAAATTCAAATCTATTCCTAAAATATCATCAAGTACCGGAGAACTTTTCCAAACCTTGGTCTTATAATCTATTATAAAGTGTCCGATCCGTGAAATTTGCTGGGCTTCACTTAAAATCCGTTCATTTTCTTTAAGCGCTTCAAGATTTTTTTTGCGTTCGGTAATGTCTTCCTTAACTCCTATCAGATTGATAATGGTTTTATTTGGTCCAAACACAGGTGATATGATGGCAGATTCAAAGAAAAAATCGCCATTTTTCTTTTTGTTTTTAAATTCTCCCCGCCATTCCTTGCCTGATAATAGTGTTTCCCACATCGACTTATAGAAATGATGGTCGTAATGCTCTTTGGCTTGCAGAAATCGTGGATTTCTGCCAATTGATTCTTCCCTGGAAAAGCCGGTGACCATACTGAAATAGGGGTTAACATATTCAATATTCCCATTTATATCGGTTATTACTACTGATACCGGGCTTTGTTCCAAAGCTTTATTTAATTTGGTAATTTGCAGCTCAGCAATTTTCTTTTTTGTGATATCGTGTTGAACAGCTAAATACCCAATATTATTTCCAGTATGATCTAAGATGGGACTTACGGAACCTTCTATGGTAATTAAATTGCCATTTTTAGCTTTGTTAATGAGTTCTCCATTCACAGCATTTTTGGAAAGCAGCGTTTCCCAAAAAAACTTATATACTGAATCGTCATACACTCCAGATTTCAGAATTCTTGGAGTTTTACCCACAATTTCGGGTAAGGAATATCCGTAAATATTTTCGAAGGCCGGATTTGCATATGTTATTGTTCCATCAGGTTCAGTCATAAAAATGGCTTCGTCCGATCTTTGAATTCCAATTCTGAATTTATGAAGCTCTTCTTCGTTATTTTTTCGTTCGGTAATATCTAAACAATGGCCAATATATCCAATAAATTCATTTTTGCTGTTGTACCTCGGCGATCCATCATCCTGTATCCACCGGTATTCACCATCATATCTTCTGATGCGGTAATCCATACTGAAAGATATACGTTTGTCGAATGAAGCTGAATAAATCTCAACACATCTGTTAAGGTCTTCCGCATGTACTCCTTCTACCCAG
>JBBQEI010000024.1:0-66589 GCA_038320545.1 Bacteroidales bacterium | reverse complement strand
ATTAAACATTATTTAATTGATTTAGCGAGATTATAATACTTTTCAGCAATTTCAGGATCCGTTTTCCTGTAAGTATCGGCAAGAGCCATAATTGCAGGTACATATCGTGAGCTTATGCGAAGGCAATTTTTCAAAAGAGTTCTGGCTTTATTCAATTCCTGAACAGAATATAGATTGGCTCTTAAAATATAAGCCTTTAAAAACTTAGGATTAGCAGCTATCAATCTGTCATAATAATCAGCTGCTTTGGTTTTATTTTCGGAAGCTTCAGCATTTTTACCCAGCGCAAATAAAGATAGCTCGTACTGTGGCTGCCACTTTAGACTTAATTTAAACGCCGAATCGGCAGCCGGCTGGTTACCGGATTTTCCAAATGCCTGTCCCAGAAAATAATATATAGTTTCGTTAGTGCTATCGAAATTTGCAGCTATCTTAAGCTTTTCAACTGCTTCAGCAACTTTACCCTCTTCAAGGGCTTTAATGCCTTCGAAATCAGCTATGGATTTACGCTTCAAAACCGCACATACCGGAACCCCATCCACATACACATTATGAATTGTATTCTGACCAGGCCATATATTTTCGCGCAACTGATAAGGTGCAATATAACTGTTTGCAACCACCGCATAATCCCATTCGGCTTCACTGCGCTTGTCCCACGAAAAGTAAACCGGCTTATACTCCTTATAATTTCTGAGATGCCACGATATCATAAAATTCGAACCAACCCTTGCTGAATCAACTTTATTCTGTTCCAAATACCGGATCAACCATTCCGTACCCTCCCGAACTGAATGATAATAATAATCCGTTTCATAGTTCCCGTATGCCTTTTTAAGCCCTCCTGCCAATTGATTATAATACAAATAATAATAGGGATGATTCTTCACCATAAAACTGAATGGATGGAAGGCCAACAAAAGAAACAGCGTGGCAACGGCAGCATAAATCAATTTGCTTTTCGAAAGAGCCAAAACATAATTGAATCCGAGTGCGGCTAAAACAATGAGGAGCGGATATATAAAAAGAAAATGCCTCCAACTGCCATAAAGATTCGATTTTTTTATAACTGCAAAAACCGGTGGAAATAGAACTGCAAATAATAAAAATAGATAAAGTACCGGAGCTTTTTTTAAGTGTTTCCAACCCAAACAAACAAAAAGTACAAGGCCTGTAAATACTATTACAGGAATTGTAATCAGCATCGTTTTTGGTAAATAATACCAGGGCAGCAAATCGGACCAGGTGAGGTTACCTTCGAATATTTGTCGGATGGTAGTGGGGAAATGGGTCATTACCTGATACGATTTCCAAGGGTTAACAAAGGGATTTTGCAAAGCATAAGGCCACAAAATCATCCCCAGGAAATATCCGCCAACAGAAATAACTGCAATTTGCAAAAAGAGTTTCCTGAAATAAAACCAGTCAATTTTATGACTCTTCCATTGCCAATAAGCTATTTCCAGGAAAACAAAGAACCAGAGGTATGACAATACCAGCAAGCCACCTGGGCGAATACCTATTGAGAGTGCTATACTTAAAATAAGCAATACTATACCAATCTTTGATGTCGTATTCCGATTGAAAAACATTTTGACCATAAAATAAGTGGAAGCAACATACGCCAGTGCGAAAGGAATATCTTTCAGATTATTATGAGCATGTCCCAAAAATGTTGCCGAAACAGAAAAGAGCAAAAGAGCTAAAATTCCGGCAGTATAACCTCCCAGAAAAACAGTAAGCATACCCGTTACTAAAATTGCAAGCCAGCCGGCAATAATGCACATAACATGGCGAAATCTATATATATCCTCCACAGAAAACCAATGAATCAGGATTGTAACAATGTTATCAAAAGCCTGTCCATAATATTGAAGGTGAGTAACCGGAGTGTTCAGTGAGGACTTATCGTTGCCATAAGTGGCATAATATTGATAAACCATTTCGGATTGTTTATAATGCACTTCCTCATCGCCCGAAATTCCGGCGTCCTTGCCCGTAAAAAGCATGGTGGCCAAAATTAACCCGGACAGAATAAAGAAGATGTATTTAAACCATCTATGATTCATCAAACGTTTTCTTTTGAATTTTTCTCAGCCTTATAAAACTCATTTACAAAATATATGGGTCGGTTTTGAGATTCCTTATAGATTCTGAAAACATACTCGCCAATAATACCCATGAATATCAACTGAATTGATCCCAGGAAATAGATGCTTAACATTGTGGACGACCATCCATGAACAGTGAGACCGAGAATACGGGCAACAATAACATATAATCCGGCAGCCATAAATACAAGAGTTCCAATCATTCCTAATACCATACACAGTTTGATTGGAAACTTAGAAAAAGAAAAGATAGCATCAGCACCTAACAAAAACAATTTATTGAGATTCATTTTGGTATCGCCCATTTTCCGATCCTCTCTGATATATTCGATAAATCCCTGCCGAAAACCAATAAAAGATCGCAGGCCAGGAAGATATCTAACTTTTTCGTTCATCTTAAGTAAAGCATCCAGAGCGTTACGTTTCATCATGGAAAAGTTGCCGGTATTTTCCATGTTCCTGATACCGGCAAGCCTTCTGAATAACAAATGAAACAAAAAGGTATAGAAAACTCTGCTCCCTTTACCCATTCGTCCTTTTCTTTTACCACTGACAATATCGAACTCTTCATCCCTGATTTTTTTATACATCATTTCAAAGAGCTCCGGAGGATCCTGGAGGTCACCATCCATCATGGCAATAATATCGCCGGTTGCATGATCGAGACCCGCAGTAAAGGCCGCCTGATGACCGAAGTTTCGTGACAACCTCAAAACCTTCAATTTAGGATTACCTTTTTGAAAATTTAAAAGTTTAGTCAAGCTCGAATCGGTGCTCCCATCGTCAACAAAAATAATTTCATATTCGGATGTAAAACGCTCCAGAGCTTCCACCGAACGGCTTACCAGCTCATCAATAAGGCATTCTTCATTGAAAATAGGAATTACCAACGATAACATTTCGTTCAGTTTAAATGCTTAATTTTTTATTTAGATTCCAGCCTTGCAAGTGCAAACTGAGCTTCATCTTTTAAATCAATTTCCTTCTGCAAATCTTTTAGAGCAGAAACGCTATAATCGGTACCCATCCAACTTAATTCCTTTATCAATAGCTTTTTTGCATCAATGGTAACGCTTTTCTTTTTGAGCGATTTCACTATCATTTTTTCAAATGACAGAAGGGTCGCAGGTTCTCCGTCGGAGGAACGTATTCTGTTCTGTAAATCGTAGAAATATTTGCGGCTTTTAGCAATGTCGTAGCTTTCAACCTTCTCCATAATTTGCTCAATTGTAAGCGTTGTATAGTTTTCGAGCTGAACAACTCCTGCCGAATTAGGAAAATCCAACGGTACAGTTTGAGTAACAACACCACTGGCAGCCCACTCGGCTCCACGCTGAAAAGTTGTTATGAAACCCAAACATTGCATTGCAGGAAACGAAGTTGCGTCGTTATCGGCATGTCCCAACACTGTATGAAAAATCCTTCCTTTTCCATAATTAATCGTAAAAAGAACCAATTCATCACGCCCGGTACCTTTCATGGCAGTATCGGCATAAGCTGTTGCAAGAATTTCTATGTTTTTGGCAGGTCCTCTTAACTCACTGTAGAGTTCATCCTCCGCATGGAGCCACTGGTTGGGCAAACCTTTGGTAATCGGATGTTCTTCGTTTCTCATTTTAACAACAAACTCATGCCGTTTCCCATGCGATCCGCCAGCCCCTGAAGTGGTATCGGTTACCAACGAATCGTTTTTCATATAAATATATGGGCCGTCTTTTTCATTTCTATTACCCCAGCCTCCGAGACCAATCATTTCGTTGTATTCCTTCCATTCGGGAAAAGCATTATCAGCGGCATGATAAATCACAAGCCCGCCTCCGCTTTTAACAAATTCTTCAAAGTTGCTTTTTGTTTTATCGGACCATGCATCGCCTGTATAATCCATCACTACAACATCATACTTTTGGAAGTCGGGCATAAAGGAATTCATGTCCTTTCCGGCAGCAGGAGTTTCGATTATTTCGGTCGAAAATAAACCGGTTTGATCAAGCAACTGCTTCAATACTTTTGAGCTCGCCTGCCAGTTATGATTGTTTTGTCCGGTTACAATTAATGCACTGTATGCATGCTGCTTTTTGCAACCGTAAAAAAAAGTAAACAATACTGCTGTTAATAATATTATAATCGCTTTTTTCATAATTTTTCAAGGGTTAGATTACTGGTAAAGTCCACGGGTCACGGTAAGGCCTGTTTAAAAGTCGGCTGGCATATTGGTTGCCAATAATTTCTTCCTTTTCCGGATCCCATTGAATCTTCTTGTTTGTGAGCATTGCAATTTCGCCAAGAAGACCTACAGATATGGAACGATGAGCTGTTTCGGCAGGTGTAATTGTTTCCTTACGACTACGGATACAATCTAGAAAGTTCTGCTGGTGATCGGTGCTTATGTAAAGAAGCTTTTCATTTGGGCCAACCTTGTTTTTTAGAATTGAAGGATCCGAAGCTTCCAATACATTACCTCTATCCACATGAATCCAGCCTTTGTCGCCATGCCAAACAGTTCCCATACCATGTTTCAAACGGGAAGCATTTGCCACTCTCATCTTTACACCATTGGCATAAGTGCAAAGAAAATCGTATTCAACAGCAACATCATAAATACCTTCTCTGGGGTATATTCCAACACCTTCAACGCTTACAGGGCCTGTTCTGTCGAAATCTAAACCCCAATGTGCAATATCTATGTGGTGACCGGCCCAGTCGGTAAGCTGCCCACCCGAATAATTCTGAATCCAGCGCCAATTCCAATGACATACTCCTCTATAAGGAACTTTTAAGGATGGACCTAGCCAAAATTCCCAGTCAAGTCCATCAGGCACAGGCATTACAGGTGGAGTGCCGATAGATTTTTTTCCATCGGGTAGTCCAACTTCAACATAATTTACATTTCCAATACGGCCATTCCGAACAAGTTCGGCTCCGATACGAAAATTTTCGACTGAGCGTTGCCAACTGCCTGTTTGCCATATTATGTTATTCTTTTTAACGGCATTAACAATTGCCTGGCTTTCAAAAATACTTCTTGCCAAAGGTTTTTCGCCGTATACGTCAAATTTTTTATTTGCGCAACTAACCGATATTATGGCATGCCAATGATCGGGCAACGCCAAACAGACGGCATCAACTTTTTCTTTTTCCAAAATCTCGCGATAATCGGAATACTCGCGACAATCAGTGTTTCCATATTGCTTATCAACAAGATCCTTGGCTGAGAGATTATTGTTTTTGTCGACATCGCAAACAGCAATAAACTGAACTTCTTTTTTACTTAAAAAGTTACTCATATTACTTTTCCCCTGCGATCCAACACCAATACCCGCCATAATGATGCGGTCGCTGGGAGGAGTCTTCCCATTCAACCCCAGCGCAGATGCCGGTATTATCTGAGGCAAAATCAAAGCACCGACAGTTGTAGCAGCCGTTTTCCTTAGAAATTCCCTTCGTGATGACTTGTTTAACATAGGCTTATTATTTAGTAGTTTATTAATTTTCAGATGTTTGTGATTGGTGTTCCCGGAAGTGGAACATCAAATTGCATGTCGACCGGTCCAAATTCTATTTTGGTGGGACCCAGATCCATATTCGATTTAAAAATTTCGTCCCATGTTACAAGCTTTCCGGTATAGGCCGCAGTACGACCCATAATGGCCGTAAGGGTAGAAAGTGCAGTTTGTTCGGCTTCGTTAACATATTCGTCCTTGCGGATAGCATGAACAAGATGCATATGTTCCTGAACGTAAGGAGGAATCTTGATTTGATTCATCGGATTTCCGTTCTGATCTTTTGGGTATTCAAATGACCATTTGACACTGCCATCTAGATTCCATATAGTGTTGCGGCAATTTGTGTACCCTTTGGTTCCCATAATTATTTCGCCGGTACCATTTGCACAACTATCAATCTGACGGCACATGCTATGGGAACTTACTCCGTTACCATAGTCGAAATCGATACTGAAAAAATCGTATTGATCTCCTGTAACACGTCGTACCCGGCCACCGTAACCCAGAGCACTGATGGGCTGCTTACCAATAAACCAGTTGATAACATCGATGTTGTGAACATGAGTGTCGAGAATATGGTCGCCGCATAACCAGCAGAAATTATTCCAGTTACGGATCATATATTCCATATCGTTCCATCCCTCGTTTCGGGTGCGGAACCAAACATGTTCCTGATTCCAGTATGCCTTTGCCGATACTATTTGTCCGATACCGCCATCGGCAATAAGCTTATATGTTTCTATATAATCTTCCTGATGACGGCGTTGGGTCCCGGTAACAACGCAAAGTCCAAGCGATTCGGCTTTTTTGGCAGTTGCAATAACCGAACGGATTCCAACCGGATCGACAGCGACGGGCTTTTCCATAAAAACATGCTTTTTATTCTGAACAGCTTCCAGAAAATGATCGGGCCTGAACTGGGGTGGTGTCGCCAATAAAACAACATCAACATCCTCAAGGGCAATTAGCTTTTTATAGGCATCGAAACCAACAAAACAGTTCTCCGCAGGGACATTCATCTTGTATTTTTCCAATCGTTGGCGACAACTGTCCACTTTATCCTGAAATACATCGGCAATAGCTATCACCTCAAGATCGGGCCCGCAACCAATAAAATTGAGCGCTGCGCCTGTACCTCGATTTCCTGCTCCAATTAAACCTGCTTTCAATTTACGGCCTTTGGGTGCGCCTTTTAAAATGGGAGGAAGTCCCAAAGATTTATTATCAGGCTTCTTGCAAGAAGTTAACAAAGCTCCGGCAGCTAAACCTGCCATGCCTACGAGGGCAGTGGATTCTAAAAATTTACGGCGGTCAATGTTTTTTGAATTGCTATTCATAAATTGTTATTTTTTCTCTAAAACAGGTTTTGTTTCACATACTACTCTAAAGCCCACGTCGATACAATCGGAATACCACCATACACTCTTTGGCATTTGGGGATCAGTCATTAACCAGTCCTTGGTGCGGGTGAAATCCCTTGCAGCACATCGGGTATCCTTGGCATCGCTCTTAAATGATCCTCCCCTGATAACATGTTCTGCTCCATTTCGAGGGCCGGTAGGATCTGAAATTAATTTACCCTTTTCCGATTTGTAAGCTGTTGGAGAATAATAGTCGGAACAAAATTCGGCTACATTCCCAAGCATATTCTTCAGGCCGAAAGGATTTTCCTTAACTGCCAGAGGTTCTTGAGTTCGAGAAGTGCTATTTTCTTTATAAATAACTCTTGATCCTATTTTGGTTGTATCGGGTCCGAATATTTTTTTCATTATTCCATTGGATGTATACTTTTTAGGATTACCATCAAAAAAGTAAGGGTAATTTGTACCTCCTCTGGAAGCATATTCCCATTCTGCTTCGGTTGGAAGGCGATATGATTTACCTGTTACCTTAGATAGCCATTCGCAATAAATACTTGCAGCATGCCAACTCATTGTTATTGCCGGCCGCGAACCCTTTCCCCAACCCTGATCGGGTGCACCCCAGGGAGGTGTAGGACCGCTGATTGCATCAACATTTTTGTTTTTAATTTCGGCTCCTTCAGTTCGCCCCTGCGATGAGGTAGCTTTGAAGAAGGTAAGATACTCGTCCCAGGTAACTTCTATTTTACCCATCCAGAAATCGGAAACCTTTACCTGGCGTATTGGCCCTTCATCGTCGCTTCTCAAAGGTTCATCCTTAGGACTACCCATTTTAAAGGTACCACCAGGAACAGCAACCATTTCGAAAGCTATACCAGTACCAGGAACCATTTCGGTAAAGCTTTTAAATTTATCTACTGCCGCCGGCGCTGTATATACATTTGTATTTTCAGCCTCTGCCCCGAAGTTTATGTTGTGTTCATGCTTGGCATTTTTATCGAAATGTCCAACATTCAGGTGACAATTAATACAACGAAGGTTTTGATTGCTTGTAAGAAAATAAAGATGAGCGTTATCACCTTCTTTCGACAGTGTTGCCGGAAATAAGTTTTCGTGACATTTAATACACGATTCCTGATAAACAAATTTACCGGCTTTTTCAATGGTTCGTTTGCCTTCCCAATTTATTTCCGATGTATCCTTAAACAGATAACCGTAAAGATCTGTCATCCCATGTTTTGCTTTTGCATACAAATAACCATGCCCCTTAGGCGGTAAATGGCACTCGGAACAATGCACCACAACACCAGTTCTATTGTTATGATGCGCTCCAAGTTTCCAGCTTTTCTCAGCATGTGGATGAACATGACACGACATACAATAATTATCGGTTGAAGTATAAGTGATAGCCTTACCCGCCAGCGAAGAAATTAGAATGGTAATTACAACTCCTAAGATTGTAAATGCAATGAAAGCTTTTTTTCCCGATCGTAATCCTTGAAAAAGATTGCGTAATTTTCCCATATATATTTTAAATACAGAGCAAAGCAAATCACGGGTTATTAGTGGATTCTTATCTCAAGTTTATGACAGAATTAATTCAGGGTTAATTTATGGGTTAATTATTGATAAAGTATACTTATTACGCTTATTATAAAAATGATCTACAATATATTAACTTTAATAAATATTTTGAAATAATTTTACGAATTTGTAGTTTCATTTAAACTTTTTCTGAATTTTAAAATTATAACCAAGGCATACAGAAAAATCAAAAAGCCAAAACTCATCTGAAAAGCTAACAAGGAAATTCGATCCTGATAAATAAGTATGAGCAAAATTCCGTAGGATTAAATGAACAGAGAATTATATTCCTTTTTTATGAATCAGAAAGTTGAATCAACAATAGAACTTATGGAGCAAGGATACTTAAACAAAATTATCACTTCCTAATCAAGCAGAACCGCCCAGATATCAGTAAAGCGTCATTCAAAATCGGCAGAAATGCTCGAAATTCAGTAACCGGCTTTTTGAGAGGAGTCCAATTATTTACTGTAAATTACTTCGACTCCGTTCCTGCGCCATTTTTGGATAGAAATTAGGCATAGTTAGGAATGATTTATGCATAATTCAGCCTTCTTTCAGTTCTTTTATTTTCCATAAATTCTTTGATGTATCCATCGAAACGGTTTTTAAGTCCACCTACCCATAATTGTTCAAGAACCACCATATGCAAATTATTGCTCTCAATTACAACTGGTCCGGTTGGTGTAAATGCCACATCCCACCCGAGAACAAAAAAATAGGGCAGTTGAAAATGTAACTTCTTACATACTTTTAATGCTTCATCATAATATGGAATATCAATTCCCTCGAAATTTGTTTTTGTTTGCGGGTGAGACAGATAGAATAATGAATCTTTATCAGAATAAGCTCTTTTTGCAAGTTTACCTGTTTTTATATCAATAGGAACAAGCAAATTTCCTTTAGCTACATTGTCAACAAAATTACCATCAACTCCTACTCGTAATAAGCTTGAAATTACATGAACATCTGAACCGGTATTAACAGTTACAATCCGGGAAGTATTCAATGATGCCGGATGAAGTTTTTTTAAAACATCATGTTGTACAACCAATTCCTGTAATAAGGATCTTTCATTTATTTTATCGGATAAATCTTTTACTGTGCTTTTAATTCCATTTATAAAAATCTCGTCCGAAGCTATTGTAAGCATAAATATGTCTTTTCCACCGAATCCCCAGGTATTTTTAACAATACATTTCATTGGATAATTCAGAATGGCTTCAATTGGTTTAGGAGAACCATCAAGCAAATAGAAATGCTTTTTAGTTACAAATCCAATATTTTTAGGGGCGTATTCAGGAAAATTGTTAATAAATTTTTCAAATATTAATTTGTCCTCCAGCAAGCATAGATAGCCCGGTGGATAAAAGTCTTTATAAGATTTCTTAAAACTCCGGAAATTTAGATAATCTGAAACTTTTCTATTTTTAATATAAAGTCCCAATAAGAAAAAATAAATTATATGGCCTCTGTTTAAGATAACCCAATGAATAAGGTCGAAAATCAAAGGAAATAATGGTTTTGACTTATTTCCTTCATGGTATTTGGTAGAGCGTTGTGATAGGCGGATAATTCTTGAAATTCTATTCATAATATTGGTGGCAGGTAGTTTATGTCATTTCGTAAATTGAAGAAATTAGAGACAGTGTAAGTAGATAAAATAAACTTTGATATATATGTAACAATCTTAAGCTGTTTTTTGTTAAGCCTGTATTATTCTTTATTCTAAATTGATTTAATGGTAAATATATATCAATGTCGTTTAGTAAGAAGTAGGCTTCGACTCCGCTCAGCCTGACAAACTGGTATTATTGTCACACTGAGCCGTGTCGAAGTGTCATTGTCACACTGAGCGGAGTCGAATTGTGGATTAATTATTTCTTATAAGTATTTACAGGCATAAGCCTGCCAGAATGCATTCGGCTCAGGCAGAGCCAAAGCCGTACGTGAGTGAGGAAACTATTAACCCAAATACTTATTTATTAACGAAAGTAATTTTTGAGCTTTCAAGGGTTTGCTTATATAATCGATACAGCCAGAATTGATTGCTGTATCTCTATCGGTGGCGGTGGCGTATGCGGTTTGTGCCACAATTTTCATTGTTGGTTGTTTAAGTAATATTTGGCGAATAGCTTCGTAGCCCGACATGTCGGGAAGGCCAATATCCATTAAAATTAATTCGGGGGTTTGCGATAATGCTATTTCAATTGCCTGGCTACCATTTTCGGCACATAAAATATATAACCCAAGATCGGAAAGCATTTCTTCAATTAAAGCCATATTGAATTGGTCGTCTTCAACAATAAGAATGGTATTGTTATGGAAATTTAAGGTGTCGGGGACTGAATCATCATTTACAAGTGGCATTTTAAGGGCTTGATTACTGTATGCAATTGTGAAGAAAAAGGTTGTTCCTTTGTCGGGATCGGAATCGAACCATATTTTACCGCCCAATAAATCAACCAATCCTTTTACAATGGGCAATCCTAAACCTGTGCCACCAAATAATCGGGAATTGCCATTTTCGAGTTGTGAAAAACGCTCAAATATGTATTCGTGTTTATCTTGAGGAATACCAATTCCTGTGTCGGAAACATAGAATATTAATTGTTGATTTTCATCGACCCTGCAACCGCCTTCAATTTTGCCTTTGGGGGTAAATTTAAAGGCATTGGTTAAAAGGTTAATAATTATCTGTCTTAGTTTAACTTTATCGGTCGATATGGTTATGCCTTGTAAATTGCAATGTGCCAGTAAATCGAATGAAATATGTTGTTTGTTCATTCGTGCCTGATACTCGGTGAAAAACATTTTGAGTTCGGAAAATAAACTTGTTACGTTGCAATTTTCAATTGATACTTGCAATTGCCCTGATTCAATTTTGGCAATATCGAGTAGGTCGTTAATAATATCGAGCAGGTCGTTACTACGTTGTTTTATTATTCCTGAAAACTGTTCGAGTTTTGGTTTATTGTTAAAGTTTTTAACCAATAATTCGGAAAAACCCATGATAGCATTCATGGGCGTACGTATTTCGTGACTCATGTTTTGCAGAAAAGCGGTTTTAAGGCGGTCACTTTCTTCGGCTTTTTCTTTGGCTGTCAGTAAATCAGTTTGTATTTTTTTTAATTCTGCAATATCAGTTGATACACTTAAAAATACTGTTTGGCCATGCCAAATAACCTTTTTTGCAAAAACTTTGAGTGGAAACGTAGTTTTATCTTTTTTGTAATGTTCAACTTCAAACGAAGCAGAACCTTGCTTGTTTATCAAGTCGATGCGCTCAGCAATTATTGCTTCGCTTTGCGGAACATCTAATTCATGCAAATTCATAGACATAAACTCTTCTATACTGTAACCATGTATTTCAAAGGTTTTTTGATTTGCATATAGAAAATTTCCACTTATATCATGTATTGTAATTGAATTTGGTGCAATGTCTAACATTTCGGACATTGAGTTAATTCGTTCGAATGTATGTTTTTGTTCTGTAATATCTCTTGAAATTACGATTATACGGTGAATTCGACCCTTAGTATTTTTTAAAGGTATTAATTGAGTATTAAATGTTTGATTGATGTTTAAAAAAGATATATTTCCCTCATATTCAATTCGTCTTTCTTCTTTAATACAACTCTCGCATTTTTGCTTAAATTGATTGTACAATTCTGGCGGAATACATTCATCAATATATCTATTTTGATAATTTTCTAAGGGACCAATTACTTTTGCTTCTGCCGGATTGAAAGTAATTACTTTATATCTATTATCTTCCGTTACTTCATAAATAGACATTATATCAAACGTATTATCAAATATCTGTTTATATTTTTCTTCGCTTTCTTCGGCTCGTTCTTTGGCTATAATTAATTCATATTCTGCTTTTTTCAATTCTGAAATATCTTGATTTATTCCAATCATTCGAAGGGGCTTATTGTCAATATCTCGAATAACAATTCCGTCGGCTTTTAAATGTATAATTATTCCATTGGGTTGAACTATTCTGAACGATGTGTTAAAATCTTTCTCGCCGTTTAGGGCAGCATTACATTCGTCTATCGCTCTTTGTTTGTCGTCGGGGTGAAGTCCATTTGTCCATGCTTCTATATTACTTGGAAAAGCATCATGGGTAATTCCATAAAGCTCAAACATTTTTTCGTCCCAAATCATTATATTGTCTTTAACATTCCAATCCCAAATTCCCAGTTTCCCGGACCTTGATGCAAGTTTTAATCTATTTTCGCTTTCTTCGGCTTTTTCTTTGGCTTTTACTAAATCGTTTTCATAGTCCTTTGATTTGGTAATGTCTAAAAAGGCAGTAGCAAACTCACCTTTTTTAGGTGAGAAAACTGAAACATAAAAATATTTGTTCATTGGTTCAAAATACTGTTCAAACTGATAAGGCTCACCAGTTTCTGCAACTTTAGAGTAAATTTCAATAAAAGGAGCTTCGGCAGTTCCGAAAAGTTCCGTTGCTAATTTACCAATAGCATATTCTCGCTTTATATTCAGACATTTTTCTGATACCGGGTTGGCTTCGATGATACGATAATTAATAGCTTTACCTTGGTTGTCGTAAACCATCTCATGTAAATAAACACCTTCCTGCATTGAAACAAACAAGCTTCGGTACTTTTTTTCATTTCTCTCAGCTTCTTCTTTTGCTATTAATAGATCTTCGTTTTGTGTTATATATTCTTCGTTTAATGCAGCATATTCATTGTTTTGTTCTTGAAGTTCTTCGTTTATTACTAAATATTCTTCGTTTTGAGCATTTAGCTGTGATTGATTTTCCTGTAATTCATTTTCAGCTCGTTTTTGCTCGGTAATTTCAAGAAATGCTGCAACAAAATGGTCTGGTTTATACTGATAACCAACGCAATCGTACCAGCGGTGGTTGGGTTGTAAATATTGCTGAAACCTAATTTCCCTGCCTGTTTTAGCTACTTCACCAAAAGTGCCAATCCAATTGAAAGGGTCGTTTTCAATTCCGGGAAATGCTTCTGTTACAAGCTTTCCGTTTGGATTTACACCGGTTAGCTTTTGGTAGCTTTCGTTTGCAGCTAAAAACAAGTAATTAATAGGGAGGCAGGCTTCATCATATATCATTTTATGATAGGCCACGCCAATGGGGCCTTTTTCAAAAAGAGCTCTGAATGTTTGCTCGCTTTCTTCTGCTTTATCTTTGGATTTAATGAGTTCTATTTCAATCTGCTTGAGCACTGTAACGTCTCTGGCAACACCAAACATGATGCCATCTTCAGGGTAAGGGAACGAATTCCAGGAAAGCCACTTTATCCCTCCATCTTTACATATAAACTTATTCTCAAACTGATAGATTTCTTTCCCTTCAACAATGACGGACTTGATATTTTCAGTAGCATTTCTATCATCAGGATGAACGAACTCAAGCCATGGATTTTTCAATAATTCATCGTTGCTCCATCCAAGTGTTTTTTCCCAGGCAGGGTTCAATACTTTGAAATACCCGTCAAATCCTGCAATACACAACATATCCAATGAGTGGAGAAAAATTCTATCGCTGGATTTTAACTTTTCTTCGGTCTGTTTGCGCTCGGTAATGTCAATACCAACTCCGACAAAGTATTTTTTACTGTCCTTAATCAATAAACTCCCGGTAAAATGCATTATCGGCTTTTCGCCATTCTTAATCCGCATTGGAACATCTACTTCCCCATAACCTTTTGTGAAAACATCGTTAATTGCTGCCTCCACTCGAACAACATCAGCCTTATTATCATACCAGCTTAATGGATTCATATGAGATAATTCTTCATCTGAATAACCTGTCATTTCTTCGTGTCTTTTATTATGTCTGATATGAGTTCCTTTGTCGTCATAGACATAGAGCATACCAGGGATACTTTCAAAAATGGCTTCGACAAAAGCCTTTTCCTGTGCGAGCACTTCTTCGGCATGCTTGCGCTCGGTGATATCATGGTAATTCAATAATACACCATTAATGCCCGGATTGTTTATGTTATTAACGGCCGTAAGCTCAATCCATTTATAAGTGCCATTTTTGCATTTGTACCTGTACTCAACGGTAGTTAAAGCATTATTATTTATTATAAGTTTAGCAAATTCGTTTTGTATTCGTTCAACATCGTCGGGGTGCACCGTATGCAACCCATCAGTACCAATAAGATCTGCGGGCATCCAGCCAAAATACTTCTCAATGTTGGGGCTTTTATATTTCATAATACCATCGGCTCCAATAATACCAATAACATCGCCAATGTTTGCAATCAGCGCTTCACTATTATCATGTAAACTTAATGCTAATTTCAGGCTCTCATTTTCTTTCTTTAAATTCGATAGTTCGTCAGCTAATGCCTGATAGGTAGGTTTTTCGTTATTCATGATTGAAATTTATTGTTGTACTATAAGAAATGTATAATCTAAAGTTACGGAGTTTTTTTGTAAAAAATCAAATGTAGTTGTAATCATTCAACCAATTAATCAATCAATCAAACAATCAATTAATTAATTATAAATATATTTTTTATTCGTTGTTTGTAATCATTATAGTAGAACTTATCTACGAAGCAGGTGCGGTGGCAAGAAAGCAAGTGTTTGTCGGCGAAACAAGGCTTGCAGGGAGGGCTGCCAAACTGTTGCTTTGTGCGGTGAGATATTAATTCCTGTTTTTGAAATAATATAAAACTCTTTTAAATTTTTTACAAGTATTTACAGGCATAAGCCTGCCTGAATACATTCAGCTCAGGCAGAGCCTAAGCCGAACGTGGAAACCTAAGTCATCGACAATTTTTCTGAATTATTGAAAAAGTTTGTATTTTTGGGCTATGATTATTATTGATAAAAATATTGATAGGATTAGTGCTTTATGTAATAAACATAAGTGACTTGTTTATTTGTATTTGGTTCAATATTAACTGACAGATTTAAAAAATCAAGTGACATTGATTTCATGGTCGATTTTGAATAAAAACTTGGCTTTACGATATTTTACAAGCCATAAATGAGATTGATAAAGAACAACTTGGCTCAACGATATGAAATTATTTGTCGAAGCGGCGAAATAAGTACCTATGGATATTGAATATTAAACTGAAACTATGTTTAAAAAGATTGCCATTCCTGCATTTTTGGCTATTTTGTTAATGTTAGCATTTTATGCCAAACGAAACTTTTTTAAACCTCAACAGAGTCATATCAAAGTTAAAAAAGAAGGGAAATTCCTGTTGAATCACGAGGAATTAAGAAATGGCGATCTCATATTTCAGGTTTCTCAATCAAGTCAAAGTAAAGCAATTCAATCGGCTACAAAATCAAAATATTCCCATTGTGGCATTATTTTTAATGACCTGAACAAAATCTATGTTTTGGAAGCTATACAACCCGTTAAGAAAACCTTATTTGAAAATTGGATAGCGAAAGGCCAGGATGGTCATTTTGTTATTAAACGTCTTAAAAATGCTGAACAGATTCTGACCCCGGAAGTACTCAAAAAGATGCACCGAATTGAAAATCAATTTATGGGCAGAAATTACGACCTTACTTTTGAATGGAGCGACGATAAAATATATTGCTCCGAACTCATCTGGAAAATATATAAACGTGCTGCAGACATTGAAATTGGACAGTTACAAAAGCTCAGTAACTTTGACTTAAGCAATGAAGTTGTAAAGGATAAAATAAGAGAGCGATATGGCAGTCAAATCCCTCTGGACGAATCCGTAATATCCCCGGTAGCCATATTCGAATCAGATCTCCTGGAAACCATAACTGTTAAATAAGAACAATTGTGGATGATTTAAATAGTTGAATATTGTCCAATTGGTCAATATGTGTAACTTTGAAAAAAACAAACATCATGGAAGCTCCTTTGGGAAATACTGTCCGAAAAATATTGAATGACAAGGATGCATCGAAAAAGTTGATGCAGACTATTATATTGGGAGAAAGATTTGGAGACAAAAATGAATTTATCAATATTGAAGATAAAAAAATAAAAATTCACCGGGTTACTTCTTTGATTAATAATATCGGCAAAAAAACAGAAAGATGAACATTGCTATTGGTGCATTAATCCTTCTACTACTTATTTTCCCGGGCATCCTCTTTCGATTTGCTTTTTTAAGCGGGCCCTATTCGCGCAAAAACTTCCAATCGTCACTTACTGACGAAGTCGTGCTTTCCCTTATCCCGGCTTTTTTAATACAAACAGCTGCCTATTTTATCACGGATCATATTTTAAGGATCAATATTGATGTGAGTTTTTTAATCAGACTGGTTTCACAGCTTAACCTGATTACTCCATCAGAATTTGAAACCATTGAAAATTCGATTTTGTTATTTTCAATTTACAGCATCATTACCTGTATATCAGGATATTTAAGCGGAAAGCTTTTCAGGTACTTGGTTGCGAAATATAGCTGGGACATAAAATATCACTCTCTGCGGTTCAATAATGAATGGTATTATCTGTTATCAGGACGAATCCTGGATTTTCCCAATAATGCAGGAGATTCCAAAAATATCGACATGGTACGTGTTGATGTAATGAGCGAATCACAGAGCGGAACTATAATTTATAGCGGAATACTGCGTGAATTCTATCTTTCGAAAAATGATGGACTTGATAGAATTTATTTATCAAATGTTTACAGAAGAAAACTGAATGACGATTCTCCCGGTGAACTCTCCGCTCCCCTCGAACAGGAATTCGACGAACGATATTATAAAATGCCGGGTGATATGTTTGTGATTCCTTACCAACAAATAAAAAACATCAATATTTCATATTATGTAATTGAAGAAGATAGTGTGTAGTGAAAGAATATTAAGAATTGAAAACTCTTGAAAATCCAATTCCAGGCCGAAGGAATTTAAACCAATTAAATGATTTCCATTGTTTTAAACTGACATATTTCACTCTAACATACCTTCATTCTTCAGCCTAAATTACCTTCAAAACTTCACCATTCTCACCTTCTCAACTTCCCAGCTTCCAAAAATAAATCTTCGTAAACAGGCCTGTTTTATTCTAAATATTATCATTTTTGTATTGACGTTTACAAAAATATATGATTTACTCTCCACAACAATATAATATTCCTGATGTCCGCCAAAAACCATTTATTGACCCGAACGAGATATGGAGTATTTTAAAATCAAATAAGGCCGACAAAATTTTAGTTCGTGAGATTATTCAGAAATCACTTGCTAAAAACCGTCTTTCACTGCACGAAACGGCTACTTTAATCAACACTGTCGATCCGGAACTTATCAACGAGATAAAAGAAGGGGCAAGAAAACTTAAGGAAAATATTTACGGGGAACGCATTGTGCTTTTTGCCCCGTTGTATGTTGGTAATCTTTGCATCAACAATTGTGTATACTGTGGTTTTCGTTCTTCTAATACTGAGCAAAAACGATCGACACTGACAACAGAAGATCTGATAAAACAAGTTGTTGCCTTGGAAAATACCGGCCAAAAAAGGCTGATTTTGGTGTATGGGGAACATCCAAAGTACAATGCCGAATTTATTGCTGAAACAGTAAGGACAGTCTATGATGTTAAAAGTGGAAATGGCGAAATCAGAAGGGTCAATATAAACGCTGCTCCATTGGACATTGAAGGGTTTAAAATTGTTAAAGCTGCTGGAATTGGAACTTACCAGGTTTTTCAGGAAACATATCATGAAGAGACTTACCTGAAAGTTCATCCAAGTGGTATCAAAAGGGATTACAACTGGCGGATTACCGCACTCGATCGTGCCCAGGAAGCCGGAATAGATGATGTTGGTATTGGTGCATTGTTGGGTCTTTACGATTGGCGTTTTGAAGTTTTAGGTCTAATTAGGCATGTTAACCATTTCGAAGCAGTATATAATGTTGGGCCGCACACTATTTCTTTTCCAAGAGTTAAAAATGCTTCCAATGTAAATCCGGATCAGTCGTATGCTGTTTCCGACGAAGATTTTACCAGGCTCGTAGCCATTCTTCGCCTTGCAGTTCCATATACCGGAATGATACTAACAGCCAGGGAACCAGCCGCCATAAGAGATGAAATTTTAAATTATGGAGTTTCACAAATTGATGGGGGAACCAATATCCAGATCAAAGGATATACTGAAAATGATGATGAACAGGATCTTAATAAGGAACAATTTCAAATAAACGACAATCGTTCCTTAAACGAAATTATGGATGAGCTGATAGAAAAAGGTTTTATTCCATCTTTCTGTACTTCCTGTTACCGAACGGGTCGTACGGGGGAACATTTCATGGAATTTTCGGTGCCCGGTTTCATAAAACGATTCTGCCAGCCGAATGCGCTGCTTACACTTGCTGAATATCTGGAAGATTATGCCCCTCCGGCTACAAAAGAAAAAGGTTACAGGCTAATTTCAGAAAAACTATCAGTTTACGACGATATAATGTTGAAAGAAAAACTTTCGGAGAAATTGAATCTTGTTAAGCAGGGGAAAAGAGATTTGTATTTCTAATTAATGTTGTCTGATAAAAGTATTTAGATTACCTTCGGTGAGACCGCTTTGCTAAGTTCTTCGCTACGCCTGTCTGCTGCCAGGTAAGCTCTGAATGACAGGCCTTTTGTTAGTTAATGTGTGAATATTGATTATCATTTCGAACGTAGTGAGAAATCTCAACTTTAATAAGTTTGTCGGACAATAGTGTTTTTTTCCATTTTATATAAAACTTTATCCAAAATATATATTGAAATGCCTATAAATGAATGTTATTTTTGAAGTTCACTATTTACAAATAGAATAAAACATACTACTGAATTTAAACTAACTCCTATGAATAAAGATTTAATTGCTGGTGCATACGAACAAGCCAAAAATCAATATGCCCAATTAGGTGTTAACACCGATGAGGTTTTGGAAAAACTCAAAAATATTAAAATAAGTCTGCATTGTTGGCAAACTGACGATGTTGGTGGTTTTGAATCTCCCGACGCGGAACTCGGAGGCGGAGGTATCCAGGTTACCGGTAACTATCCGGGTAAAGCCCGAACTATTGAGCAACTCCGTCAGGACATTGAAAAAGTAATGAGTCTTCTACCTGGTAAACAACGGTTAAACCTTCATGCCATTTATGGAGATTTCCAAGGGAAAAAAGTGGAAAGAGACCAGATAGATATTCAACATTTCCAATCATGGATCGACTGGGCAAAGAAACTTGGTATTGGTCTCGATTTTAACCCCACTTGTTTCTCTCATCCTTATGCAGATGATGGGTTTACTCTTTCAAGTAAAAATGAGAAATATCGCAAATTTTGGATTGAACATGTAAAACTTACACGCAAAATTGCTGCTGAAATGGGAAAGCAGCTCGGAACCCCTTCTGTTAACAATATATGGATTCCCGATGGCTCCAAAGATGTTCCGGTTGACCGTTACACTCATCGTACTTTGTTAAAACAATCGCTCGACGAAATTTTTTCAGTGGAATACCCTAGCGAATATTTAAAAGATTCAATTGAGAGTAAACTTTTTGGAATAGGCACAGAAGCAATGGTGGTCGGATCGCATGAATTTTACCTTGGATATGCTATTAAAAATAATAAGCTTATTTGTCTGGATAACGGCCATTTTCACCCCACAGAACAGGTAGGGGATAAAATATCATCAGTTCTGCAGTTTACAGATGAGTTATTGCTTCATGTTACCCGTGGTGTCAGATGGGATAGCGACCATGTTGTGATCTTTAACGACGAAATTCAATTGATAGCCCAGGAAATAGTTCGTGCCAATGCGCTTAGCCGCGTAAATATTGGTCTTGATTATTTCGATGCCAGTATTAATCGTATTGGAGCCTATGTAATTGGCGCCCGTGCAGCTCAACTTGCGTTTTTATTCGCACTATTGGAACCAACGGCAATGTTGAAGGATTTTGAAAATAAGGGCAAAAATTTCGAACGTTTAGCTTATCTTGAATTATTGAAAACGAAACCATTCGGAGCAGTTTACGATTATTATTGCCTTATCAGCAATGTTCCGGTTGGTGAAGATTATATTTCAGAAATCGGGAATTATGAAAACCAGTTTTTGAAACAACGCTAATAATTTAACTAATTATCTCAGAAACTATGGTCGATGTTATTGCCATTTTTGATATTGGAAAAACAAACAAAAAAGTTTTGCTGTTCAATCAGGAATTGAAGGTTGTATTTCAGGAGGAACAATTTTTTGAGGAAATTAAGGATGATGATGGTTTTCCCTGTGACGATGTTGAAAAAATTGAAAAATGGATGTTCGATTCAATTCATAATTTCAATATAGAGAATGAATTTAATATCAAAGCAGTTAATTTCGCCACCTATGGCGCTTCTCAGTTATACATTGATGTAAATGGCAAAAGATTAACGCCTGTTTACAATTATTTGAAGCCAATGCCACCAAAAATTCTTGACGACTTTTACAGGAACTATGGCGGGGTTGAAGAGTTTAGTAGGAAAACAGCTTCACCAGCTTCGGGAATGCTCAATTCAGGTTTGCAGATTATTTGGCTGAAAAATGAAAAACCCGAAATATTTTCGAAGATTCATTCAATTCTTTATTTTCCTCAATACTTAAGTTATTGTTTTACAGGTAAAATTGTTTCTGAATATACTTATATAGGATGTCACAGCTCCGTTTGGGATTTTGATAAAATGAACTTTCATCAATGGCTGTCCGATTATCAGATTAAACTTCCTGATCCTGTTCCAAATGACACTGCATTTACTGTTTCAATTGATCAAAAAAATATCAAAACCGGAGTAGGCATTCATGATAGTTCTGCATCACTGGTTCCTTATCTGACTGCCGACAAACATCCATTTGTACTGATGTCTACCGGCACTTGGTGTGTTTGTATGAACTCATTTAATGATGAACCGCTTACAACTGAGCAATTACGTAACGATGCTCTGTGTTTTTTATCAGTTCAGCAAAAACCAGTAAAGTCGTCGCGATTATTTCTGGGACATATTCATCATGTGAATGCCAAAAATATTGCCAGCTTCTTTGGTGTTGAGGAGAGTTTTTTTAAAAGTCTGAAATTTGAAGATCTAAAATATATTGATCAAAACTCAGAAAAGCTTTTCTTCAAAGAAGGGATTCCATTCAATTATCTGGACGAGAATGTAGAATTGGAGAATTTTAGATCGGCTCAGGAAGCATACCGGCAATTGATGGTTGATCTGACAAAACTTGCCATGGATTCCTTAAATCTGATACTTTCAAAAAATGATACAACAAAATCAATATACATTTCGGGTGGTTTTGCACGCAACGAAATTTTTGTAAGGCTTATTGCTTCCTGGTTGCCTAATAAAAAGGTTTATACTTCAGAAATGGATAATTCAACAGCATTGGGATCGGCGGTTGTGGTATACGAAAAAGCATTTGGTGGTATCGCCCCAAAAGCCGATCTTGAATTAAAAGAGATTGTTCCTTATTAAAACTAAAAATTAATGAACAATATATTAAATACCAGGCTTATGCATCCGAGCGAACAAATTGCCCTGATCATTAGCCGAATTTACAAAAGAGGTCTTACAACCACATCAGGGGGAAATATTTCCATGATTGATGAAAGTGGGGATATCTGGATTACGCCTTCAGCCATTGATAAAGGAACTTTAAAGCCATCTGATATAATCTGTGTTAAAAAAGATGGAAATATCCTGGGCCCTCATAAACCATCTTCAGAATTTCCTTTTCATAGGGCAATTTATGAGATGCGACCTGATATCAGGGCTATTGTCCATGCGCATCCTCCCGCGCTGGTGTCGTTCAGTATTGTCCGTAAAACCCCCGATACAAGCATTTTAGCGCAAGCACAACATGTTTGTGGCCCTGTGGGTTATTCTGGTTACGAACTCCCGGGTAGTGAAGCCCTTGGAAAATTAGTGGGTCAGGAATTTGCAAAGGGCTACAAAGCCATTATCATGGAAAATCACGGTACTGTTTTGGGTGGATCGGATATGGATGATGCATACAGCCGGTTTGAAACACTCGAATTTTGTGCCAGGACATTTTTATATGGTAAAACTATCGGAAGCCCAAAATCTTTATCAAAAGATAAAATAAACTCATTTGAACAACAATTGCCAATTCAATTTTCTGAAATAGATTTAATTGACTATGATTCGGATGAAAGGGAAAAGAGAGCAGATATCTCCGGTATTGTCCACAGAGCTTGTAAACAGGGCTTGATGATCAGCTCTTATGGAACAGTTTCAGTTCGATTGAAAAACAACGATTTCTTAATTACTCCTTCAAATATTCCACGTTGGGATTTACAATCCGGTGACATTGTCCATATTAAAGATGGTAAAAAAGAATCAGGAAAATTACCCAGCCGGAACACTTTGTTACACCAGGAAATTTATAAAAAACATCCGGACATAAACTCGATTATTTCCACACAATCACCATATCTAATGGCTTTTGCAGTCACTGGAAATAAATTTGACGTGAGAACCATTCCCGAAAGTTGGATTTTTTTACAGGATGTTCCTTCAATTCCTTTCGGATCAACTGATATTCCAGCTTTACTTTCAGATAATACTCCTGCCATCATTATACAAAACGATTCGTTTTTGGTTACCGGTGACAAACTGCTACAAACATTCGACCGGCTCGAGGTTGCCGAGTTTAGCGCCAAATCAATTGTTATGAGCGCACCGCTGGGTAAAATGGTTCCAATTAATAATGAGCAGGTGGAAGATTTAAGAAGGGTTTACATTAAAAAATAATCTACATAAAATAATTAACATTCACTCCTATGAAAAGAATAGCTGTATTTGCTATCATGTTATTTTCATTCAATCTGACAATTTTTTCGCAGGTAAGTTTGCAAAAACTAACTGTTGAAAACCAAAAAACACCAATAGGATCAGATATCAAACAACCCCGTTTTGGCTGGCAATTGTTAAGTGATAAGCGTAATGTTTCACAGTCGGCTTACGAAATATGGGTTGGGGAATCTCCAGAAGCTTTAAAAAGTGATAAAAATTTAATATGGAATTCAGGAAAAATTAATTCCGATCAGTCGGTTCATGTGACTTATGCAGGAAAAGACCTTGAATCAGGTAAAAAGTACTATTGGAAAGTAAGAATATGGGACAATTCAGGCAAAGCTTCAGCTTGGAGTCCAGCAGAATATTGGCAAACAGCTTTTTTAAACCCATCGGATTGGAAGGCAAAATGGATAGTTCCGGGCTATGTTGAGGATTCTGTGATGCGTCCAAGTCCATTGTTCCGTAAAGAGATAAAAATTAATAAAAAAATCATTTCAGCCACTGCATATATTACAGCTCATGGTATGTACGAAGCCCGGATTAATGGAAACAGAATAGGCGATGCTTATTTAACTCCGGGGTGGACTGCATATAAAAAAAGATTGCAATACCAGGTTTACGATGTTACTAATTTGATAAAAACGGGTGGGAATGCAATTGGCGTTACCCTAGGAAGTGGCTGGTACAGGGGTATTATTGGATTTGAGAATAATATTAACTATTATGGAAAAGACATTGCTTTATTATTCCAGCTCCAGTTAACTTATTCCGATGGAACTACCGAAACTATAATATCAGACGATAGCTGGAAATCTTCAACTGGTTCGATTACTTATGCCGAAATTTATAATGGCGAAAATATTGATGCAAGGCAGGAAAAGAAAGGATGGGTTTTGCCCGGATACGACGATTCAAACTGGCAGGCAGCAAAAATAGCCAACTATTCATTTAAAGAATTGATTGCCACTTACAATGAACCAGTACGTAAAAAAGAAGTTTATAAACCTGTTAAGTTCATAGTTACACCTAAAGGCGAGAAAGTAATTGATTTTGGGCAAAATCTTGTTGGTTGGGTAGTATTAAAAGTGAAAGGTAAGGCAGGTGATAAAATTACCATTTCGCATGCGGAAGTTCTGGATAAGGAAGGTAATTTTTATACAACAAACCTTAGAGCAGCAAAGGCTCAGGATAATTATACACTTAAAGGAGAAGGTGAGGAAATATTTGAACCTCATTTTACATGGCATGGATTCCGGTATATTAAACTGGAAGGATATCCGGGGGAATTACTGCCTGAAAATTTCACGGCAGTGGCATTATATTCCGATATGGAACCAACCGGTACATTTAACACTTCTCATCCACTGTTAAATCAACTTCAGCATAATATTGAATGGGGACAAAGAGGTAATTTTCTGGATGTGCCAACTGATTGTCCGCAGAGGGATGAACGTTTGGGATGGACTGGAGATGCACAAGCATTTTCGCGTACAGCTACTTTTAATATGAATGTGAATAATTTTTTTACCAAGTGGCTGAAAGATGTGGAAGCCGATCAGGTGAATGGCGCAGTTCCCTTTGTTATTCCCAATGTTATTGGTGCAGGTGCTGTTAATAGTGCCGGTTGGGCCGATGTAGCCACTATCGTTCCCTGGAACATGTACCTGGCATACGGAGATCAGAGAATTCTGGAAAACCAGTATTCCAGTATGAAAGCATATGTAGAAAGCATCCGTAAAGTAGCCAAAGATAATTTATGGAATTCGGGTTTCCATTTTGGGGATTGGCTTTTCTATCGTCCTGATGATGATAACGACGGTCGTGCCGCAGTAACTGATAAATATCTGATTGCGCAATGTTTTTATGCTCATTCGACACAACTTTTAATCAATGCTGCCAAAGTTTTAGGTAAAAACAACGATTTGGCAGAATATTCTGCACTGCTCGAAAATATAAAAGCTGCATTTAATAAGGAATATTTAACAGGAAGTGGCCGTTTGGTTTCAAGTACACAAACTGCTTATGTGTTGGCATTATATTTTGATATGTTACCTGAATCGTTACGTTCACAAGCTGCAGCCAGACTGGCTAAAAATGTAAACGAATATAACGGCCATTTGACTACAGGATTTTTAGGAACACCTTATTTATGTCATGTTTTAACCCGATTTGGTTATATAGATGTAGCCTATAAGTTATTATTGCAGGAATCCTATCCTTCGTGGTTATATCCCGTAAAGATGGGCGCAACTACTATATGGGAACGTTGGGATGGAATTAAACCTGACAGTACCTTTCAAACGCCTGGAATGAATTCATACAATCATTATGCTTATGGGGCAATTGGTGATTGGATGTACCGGGTAATGGCAGGAATTGATACATATGAAGATGGTGTTGGATATAAACATATTAAAATTCAACCTCATATTGGCGGAGGTATTAACAAAGTTTCAGCCACGTTGCTCACTTATTTTGGGAAGCTTAGCAGCAGTTATGTTATAGATGAAACCGGAAAGGTTAATTTGGATATCGAGATTCCTGCCAATACGAAAGCCACAGTATTTATTCCTGCTACTGATTCAAAGGTGGTGAAAGAAAATAACAGAATATTAAGCGAAGTTCCTGATATTAAGTCTGGTAAATTTGAGAATGGATTTCTAACGCTTGAAATTGGTTCAGGTATATATCATTTTTCATCGCAGCTTTCTAAAAACTAAAAGATAAATCTTTTATGAAAAAAATTATAATTAATATTATCATCTTTCTTCCAATCACTTTATTAGCTCAAAATCCTATTGTTCCTGCCGGGGTTTATATTGCAGACCCCTCAGCTCATGTATGGAACGATGGTAAGCTTTATATTTATGGCTCCCGAGACGAAAGTCCCGATTATTACTGTTCCTGGAAACATCATGTGATTTCAACATCTGATTTAAAGACCTGGACAATTCATGAAAATGCGTTTGCCTCCAAAGGTGAAGGTGATCAGGTAGATTATAGCGATGACTTGTTATATGCTCCGGATGCTCAGTATAAAAACGGGATTTATTATTTGTATTATTGTCTGGCAAATAATACCAATACTGAAGGGGTGGCAACATCACAGTCGCCGGTTGGACCTTTTGTGAATGGAAAGAGCATATATACAAAAGGTATTAATCAAATCGATCCTTGTGTTTTTATTGATGACGATAAACAAGCTTTTTACATTTGGGGACAGTCTACTGCAAAAGTAGCCAAACTTAAACCCGGTATGACCGAAATAGATACGAGCACCATTCACGATAAAGTTATTACTGAAAAGGAACATAAATTTCATGAGGGTGGCTATATGGTTAAGCGAAATGGGATTTATTATTTTGTTTACGCTGGAATTGGGAATTCTGGTATGCCGACTTGCATTAGCTATTCTACTTCGAATTCGCCATTTGGACCGTTTAAATATGGTGGAGTTATCATTGACAATGATCATTGTGATCCCGGTAACTGGAATAATCACGGTTCACTGGTTGAATTTAAAGGTAAATGGTATGTATTTTACCACCGTTCCACACATGGAAGTTATACCATGCGAAAGGCTTGCCTCGAACCCATCAGTTTTAACCCTGATGGAAGTATTCCACAAGTGGAAATGACCTCGCAGGGAGCCGGTGGTCCCATAAGTGCTCTAAATAAAATTGAAGCTGAACAGGCATGTCTTTTACATGGAAATGTGAGAGTTCAGGCTTATACCTCTGATCAGGAAGAACTAGGAGCTATTAAAAATGATGATAAAGCAGCATATAAATATATTGATTTTGGCGATGGGGTCGAAAGTGTAAGTATCAGAGTTGCTCCCGGAGTTAAACCTGGTAACATAAGCTTTAGCATTGATAATCTTTGGAATTGGCCTGCTTACGCAACTGTGGAAGTACCTGGAAATGGGGACGGTAAAACCTGGCAAACAATTACTGTAAAGGTGAATAAAATTAAAGGGGTACACTCGTTATGGCTCCGTTTGAATGGAGAAGGCAGTGATCTTTATAAAATCGACTGGTTCAGGTTTAACTTATAAGCGTTTTACGATTTATATATTGTAGAGAAGATTTTTAAAAGAGGTTGCATTCAAAATTCAATTGTCGAAAAAATGGGCAATTAAATAAACCGAAAAACAACCAGTCACCCAGAGCGGAGTCGAAGGGCGACCCGAAGATACTATCCTCAAAACAAGACTTTTCACATACTTCGACTCCGCTCAGTATGACTTGGAGCATGGCGGTATACTTCTAATACACTTCAATATGACCTTTGACTCTCCTATCATGGGACGTCTTTTTCTTTAGCTGACAGCTAATAACAGTAAGATAACCGTCCTTATATATGGTATTTTAAGAATAATTAAGCCCCAATTTAAAAACTGCTCTTTATTTATGAAATCTTGCTAAAATCATTTAAAATAATAGCTAAAAACAGCTATTATTATGTAAAACATACATTTTACTAAATGATTAGCTTTTGTGACAGAATATTAAACATGGTTAAAACATGATAAAAGTCAATTGATTTTTGATGAAAAGCCCAATTCCATTGATAAATACTTTTTACATTTTAGAAAATAATAGAAACAAAAAAAGGCCGGGTCCTCTCGACCAGGCCTTTTACTAACCAACAAATCCAAATTGATTATTACTTGAATTTAGATGACAAAAATATGTAATTATTTATAATTAATGCAAGTGTTTTAGAATTTTTTTGACTAATATTTATCATATAAGTTAAAATTTATTATATCTGTTTGGATTCCAAATTCACATCAATTCCATAGCTAGTTCCAGCTATATCATATTTGAATAAGTGTGGCATATCTTTTGTCATGTATTTAGTGAACGCTTTTCATGAAACAGCAAAACCGAAACTACCGCGGTGATTTTTATCACTGAATTCTTTAAAAGGGATATTTTCCCGTACCTCATTTTATATCTTAACATTAACACCATAAGCCATGAAAACTTTTAACCAACAAACAGGTGGAAAAGTAATTTCATTAGATGAAATCATCTTTGCAGGTCGTAACCAGGAATACGGATCATACATGCTTCGCAAAAATTCTAAAAAGCATATACTTCAGGCTTTTTCTATTACCCTTTTAATAATAGCACCCTTATTTTTAATTGGATATTTTCAAAACAAGCCTGCAGTAAATAATCCAGTAGAGATTTCTACATCCATTACGATGGAAAAAATAGAGAAAAATGCTATCACACCACCACCACCTCCTCCTTTGCCTAAGAATTTACAAAATATTTTGAGGGAATCGGCTGTAGGTACACCGGTAGTAGTAGATTCTGTTCCACTAAACCAGATAACCGAATTTCCTATAAATACTATTCCTCCTGTCAATACAGGAAATACCCCCAAAGTAATTTATACTGATAATACTGATACAGTTACGGATATCGTGGAAGTTGTTAAACCTTATATTAAGGTTGAAGAAGATGCTACCTTTCAGGGAGGAACATTGTTTGATTTTTGTATTTGGGTGAGCCAGCACATTAAATATCCTGACAATGCAGCACTGATGGATATTCATGGAAAAGTAATCATTCAATTTGTAGTAAATACTAAGGGAAAAACAGAAGACATAAAAATAATAAAAGGAATAGACGAATTATTGAATAATGAAGCTGTTAAAGCTGTAGCCGCTTCGCCAAAATGGAGACCTGCCCGTCAGCAGGGTAATAATGTAAAACAACAATTTACAATACCGATAGTCTTTAAACTAAAAGAAATGTAAAATATAAAAAAAGCTGGTCAGACAATGCCTGACCAGCTTTTTTTATATTTTAAACTCAGTGGAATTTTGAACTGTTCCGATAAAGGCTTCGACTACGCTCAGCCTGACGAAATGGTATTAGTGACACACTGAGCGTAGTTGAAGTGTATATTAATTATTCAATTTCTAACTAAACGACATTGATATCATGTATCAGAATTTACCTTTAAAAATTCATTGTGAATACCGTTTCTTTTTCTGGAATTGAGTTGGCAGTTATTGTTCCGCCATGCAAACGCATAATTTGCCTGGATAAACTAAGCCCTATACCCGATCCCGATGGTTTTGTAGTAAAAAATGGGATAAAGATTTTATCTAAAACATCAGCCAAAATACCCACACCATTATCAAGTACCTGGATCGTTACCCTGCCACGTTTGTTATAAAATGCTTTCAGCTCCACCTGTGGAGAATGTCTTCCTTCGAGTGCATGGATAGAGTTTTTCAACAGATTGATAATTACCTGTTCAATAAGTTGTTCGTCTACTGAAAATTCAATATCTTCAGGAACTACCGACACAATCAGCTTAATTTTATTATACTTTATTTCCTCATCCATCAGCAATTGGATATTCCTGACAAGCGACTTAACATTCGATATTTTAAATATAGGTTTGGGTATTCTTGTTAAATTACGGTATGTATTTACAAAGTGAAGCAAACCAGTACTTCTTTTATTTATAGTTTGCAGGGCAAGGTGAATTTCTCCCATACTTTCCCTGTCGATATTAACTTCGCCCTGCTCATTTGGAACAGCAAATCCATCAAGGGAAGCCAGCATATTTTCTATAGTGGACGATAAGGATGCAATAGGTGTAATAGAATTCATTATTTCGTGAGTAAGCACACGGATAAGCTTTTGCCATGCTTCAGTTTCCTGTTCTTCCAAAACATTTTGAATGTTTTTTATGGTAGCAAGCGTAATTTGTTTGTCTTTAATTTTTAATTCTGTTGCAAAAATGGCTAACTGAAGTATATCATCTTCATCCTGAACTTTTACCAGTGCATTCTGACCTGCTGATATATTCAATAAAATGTCAACCAATTCTTTGCTTAAAGAGCTTAAAGCATTTACATTTCGCAATGAATTAACCTGAAAAAGCCTTTTAGCTGCCTTGTTCACCATTTCAACTTCTCCGTCGCGGGTGCGGTAAGCAATAATACTGACATCAATATTTTGTACAATGCTTTGCAAATAATGGAAGTGCTCCTCTTTTTCTGATCGTACTTTTTGGAAATCCTGAATTACATCGTTAAAAGCTTTACTGAGTTCGTCAAATGAAGATCCTAATCCTTCAATCTGAAATGACCGTGTAAATTCTGAAAAGCGTATCGACTCCAGAAAACTTGCAAGGTCTCTGTTTGTTTTATTGATATATCTAAATAGTGATACGATCTGAAAAACAATAAGGATCCCTATGATAATAGCTGTAATAAAATATTCCTTATTGAACAGAAGATAGAAAAAGAAAAATATAGATAAGGATAAAAAGATTATCCTTATCATGCTATTGAAATAGAATCTTTTATAAATCATATTTTTCCATTCTGCGGTAGAGGGAAGTCCTTGTAATTCCTAATTCCTGCGCGGCCTGGGTTATATTGCCCTGATACTGTTTCAAAACCTTAACAATAATCATTTTTTCCACATCGTCCAGATTGAATGTATTTAATTCAACTTCACTGGATTTATTAGCCTGGGTAGTTAAAATAAAATCATCAGGTTCCAGAATGGTTCCATCGCTCATAATAATAGCCCTTTCAATGGCATGTTGCAATTCACGCACATTTCCAGGCCATTGGTATTGATTTAATTTCTTAAGAGCGGTGGCGCTAATGCCTTTAATAGTTTTCTTATATTTTTTGGCGTAGATTTTAATATAATGATTGGCCAATAAAGGAATATCACCTGTTCTGTCTCTTAATGGAGGAAGGTGAATTTCGACTGTATTGATACGGTACAATAAATCCTGCCGGAAAGAATTTTCACTAACCATCTGATGAATATTATTATTGGTAGCGCAAATCAACCTGACATCAATTTGTTTGGCACGGGTTGCCCCAACCCTCACAATTTCGCGACGTTCAAGTACCGTTAATATTTTAGTTTGAAACTGAAGCGAAAGATTTCCAATTTCATCGAGGAATAACGACCCGCCGGAAGCAACTTCAAACCTTCCTGCTTTTTCCTTTTTGGCATCTGTAAAAGCTCCTTTTTCATATCCAAATAATTCGCTTTCAAACAAGGTCTCAGTAATCGAACCAAGATCAACACTTATGAAAATATCGTCTTTACGTAAGGAATTTCTATGAATAGCTCTGGCAACCAATTCTTTACCGGTACCATTTTCACCAAGTATCAGAATATTGGCATCGGTGGCAGCAACTTTCTGTATTGTAGAAAATACCTTTTGCATTTCGGGCGAGGCTCCGATAAAATCGCTAAAAGGCTGATCCATTACCTGGTTCATTTCTTTTTGCCTCGACCGGAGCGAAGAATTTTCCCTGCGGCTTCTTCGCAGTTTTATGGAAGCCGACACAGTTGCAAGCAGTTTTTCGTTCTGCCAGGGTTTTAAAACAAAATCGGTGGCTCCAGCTTTGATGGAACGCACAGCTTTTTCAGCATCGCCATAGGCTGTAATAAATACAACTACCGCATCCTTGTCAATTTCCATTATTTTTTCCAGGGCATCAAAACCTTCCTGCCCGCTAATGGCGTCTTTAGTGAAATTCATATCCAGGAGAATTACATCATAATCTTCCTTGTTCAGATATTCACTGATTAATTCAGGTTTGGAAATCGTATCAATTATTTCCACATGAGGTTTTAATAATAGCTTTAAGGCAAAAAGGATATCCTGATTGTCGTCAACTGCAAGAATTTTTCCAATTTTGGTTATCATAGATTTATGAAATTGAGTGCAGAAGTTAAATTAGTTTCAAATAGCAAAGTAAAAATAAGACATTTTTTTGATATGTACGAATTCGTACTATGCTTGTCTCAATATTAAACACTATCTGGAAAAATGTGTAGACAATATATTTGGCTAAAATTCAATTTATCAATGTGATAAACCTTTAGGCATAACATTTGACTGATACTGCTAAAAAAATATATATACACAAGTTTTATGGACGGAATGGATCGGAAAATTGAAAATAAGAATAAATGGAATAAAAAACACACCTGGATTTCTATAATTTCAACAATTCTTTTATTTACTTTTTACAATATAGTTTTTGGCGATAAAAGCTCAAAATTAAATGTTGAAACTGAAAAACTTGCCATTGAAGATGTGAAGAGTGATATTTTTCAGGATTATATTGCTGTAATTGGTACTGTGGAACCTATTCGTACCATTTACATCGATGCCATGGAAGGCGGAAGGGTAGATGACATCATTCTCGACGAAGGTACCATGGTAAAAAAGGGCGATTTAATAATGAAGTTGAGTAATTCAAATTTGCTGCTTGATATATTAAACAGGGAAGCAGGATTAGCTGAACAAGAAAACTTATTGAGGAGCAACCGATTGGCTATGGAGCAAAACAAGCTGGATCTGGAATCAAAATTACTCGAATTGAATTACCAGCTTAAAAAACTCGAAAGATCCTATAAGAACAATGAAATCCTTATCATAGACAACCTTATTTCCAGGGAAGATTATGATCAGGCTAAAGAACAATATGAATATTCAATTACCAAAAGGACTTTGTTGCTTCGCACCCAGAAACAAGATTCTATTTTCCGGTCAGTTGCCATCAAACAGTTAGAGGCTTCGGTAGGCAGAATGCAGGAAAACATTGGTCTTATTAAAGAAAAATTCCAAAGCCTTAATGTTACTGCTCCGGCTGACGGTCAGTTAGCTATAGTAATGCCCGAAATTGGTGAATCGATGAGCCAGGGGCAACGTTTAGCCCAGATAAATGTTCTCGATGCCTATAAAATGAGGGTTGATATAGATGAACACTATATTGCACGTATTGTAAAAGATTTAAAAGGAGATTTTGAATTTGACAACAAAGATTATAATCTCAAACTCACCAAAGTTTATCCTGAAGTCAAAAATGGACGCTTTGCAGTAGATATGGAATTTAATGGAAAAAATCCCGAGCAAATCCGAATCGGTCAGACTGCCAGAATCAGGTTGGAACTAGGTGAATCAAAACAAGCAATATTGATTCCACGAGGTGGATTTTATCAGAGTACCGGTGGACAGTGGGTGTATGTAGTTAGTAAAGATGAAAAACTGGCTACTCGCAGAAATATACATATAGGAAGGCAAAATCCAAAGTATTATGAGGTTTTGGATGGTTTGGAAGCAGGGGAAAAGGTAATTGTATCCAGCTACGATACATATGGCGATGCTGATAAATTAGTTTTCAAACACGAAAAATAACATTTTTATATAATCATTAACACCATTTTTATGCTTAAGACAGTCGATCTAACAAAGGTATTCCGCACTGACGAAGTTGAAACTACAGCCCTGAACAGAGTAAACATGGAAATTATTCCAAGCGAATTTGTTGCTATCATGGGACCATCGGGTTGTGGTAAATCCACCCTTCTTAATATTATTGGGTTACTTGATAATCCTTCCAATGGATTATTTTATTTCAATGGAGAAGAAGTTTCAAAATATACAGAAAAAAAGCGGACCAATTTACGAAAGGCCAACATAGGCTTTGTTTTTCAGAGTTTTAACCTGATTGATGAATTAACCGTTTTCGAAAATGTTGAGCTTCCGTTATTATACATGAAAGTTTCGGGTAGTGAACGCAAGCGCAAAGTAGAAGAAGTTTTGGAAAGAATGAAAATTGCTCACCGTCGCAACCATTTTCCCCAACAACTTTCGGGAGGACAGCAACAACGTGTAGCCATTGCCCGTGCAGTTGTGACAAAACCAAAACTTATCCTTGCCGATGAGCCAACAGGAAATCTCGATTCGGCAAATGGTGAAGAGGTAATGAACCTTTTAACCGAACTTAACCAGGATGGAACCACCATTATTATGGTAACTCACTCACCTACAGATGCTGAAAAGGCTTCCAGGGTTATTCAATTATTCGATGGTCATATTGTAACTGAGAATATTCGCAGAAATTAATAATTAAACTCCAATGTCATGAAAGATCTTTGCATACCAATTCCCAATATGAAAGATAATCAGATTGCCAAACTTGAGGTTACCATTGGTGAAGAAAAACAAAAGCTTGAATTTCGTGTCGAAAGCTTTCTTTGGGAAACAGAAGATGACCTTGTAAATCTCACATCGGATCATTTAAGCAGATCTCTTGCCCGAATTTCGAGACTTAAAAGTTCTATCGAAAATTATGATCGCGGGTGGGAATTGATTCAAATTTTTAACCCTGCTGAGAATTCAAAGTTCATACAGGTATTATATCGCAAACGAAGCAATTAATCTAAATCAGACATTTAAAAATCAAAAATATGAGAAAAGTTCTTATTGGAATTGTCGCATTGCTATTAAGCGTTACATGGAATGCAAGTGCTCAGAAATACTGGACACTTGAAGATTGTATCCGACATGCGCAGGAAAAAAATATCACTGTAAAAAGAAAAGAATTGGTTACCGAATCATCCCAAAATAATTTTCAACAATCGAAATTGAATGTTTTACCTTCGGTGGGTGCAGGTGCTGATCACAATTTTAGTTCGGGACGTTCTTTGAACCAGGAGGAATATAAATGGGAAAATGCAAATCTGCAGCAGGGATCACTAGGGATACAAGCTGATATTACATTGTTTAATGGTCTTCAGAATTATAATTATATTCAAAAATCAAAGTATGATTTGATGAGAAGTCTATCGGATCTGGATAAAACAAAAAATGATATTTCAATCTTTGTTGCATCTGCATATTTAGACGTGTTATTTTCGGAAGAACTATTGGATGTAGCAAAAAGTCAGCTTGAATTGTCAAATCTGCAGGTAGAAAGAAATAAAAAACTGGTTGAAGTAGGAAATGTTGCACGGGGTAACTTACTCGAAATTCAAGCACAAGCAGCAAGAGAAAAAGTAAATGTTACAAATGCAGTGAGCAATTTGAACATTGCATATTTAAACCTCACTCAAATGCTTGAATTGGATTCAATTGGAGATTTCAGAATTCAAAAACCCGACAGTTTAACAATTGAGGAAATAACTCCGTTGCAATCAGTAAGGGATATATACAACCAGTCGCTTATGAACATGCCAGAAATTAAAAGTTCAGAATATCTATTAAAATCAACTGAAAAGGAGTTATCCATTGCAAGAGGGAAATTAAGTCCCCGGTTATCCGTTTCCGGAATATATTACAGCCGCTATAACAAGGATGCAGTAGATTATTTAAATCCAACGAATGAATATACCTATATAGATCAAATAAAGAATAATCAATACAAGCAGTTGAGCTTGAGTTTGTCTATTCCAATTTTTAACAGATGGGCAACCCGAACAAATATAAGCAATACGAAAATTCAGGTTTACGATGCAGAATATAATTTAACGGGTACCAAAAAAGATTTATATAAAGCCATTCAGCAAGCTCACGCCGATGCGGTAAATTCATATCAGAATTTTATTTCGAGGCAGGAAGCTGTGTTAAGCTCTGAAGAGGCTTTCAAATATACCCAGCAGAAATATGAGGTTGGAATGAGCAGTGCTGTTGATTTTAATATCGCTAAAAATAATCTTATAAAAGCAAAATCTGATTTATTACAGTCTAAATATGAATATATCTTTAAAAATAAAATTTTAGACTTCTATAAAGGAATTTCCTTGAAAATATAACAGTATTAATTAACCTTCAATAAAAGAGGCTGGCCTGAAAGTCAGTTATTTGCCATATTTCGTACTTCGACTTCGCTCAGTATTACGCTCAGTATGACAAACAATTGACTTTCAAACGTCAGGCTGAGCGCAGTCGAAGCCTTTTTAACCTTTGAGACAGAATTAAAATTTATAAAATTCTTTTTTCGTAACAATTAACAGGCGCTTTTTGAAAATTGTAGAAGATGTTGCCGGCAAACCTGTAATTGTGTTTCATGAGCAATAAGTTACTTTCTTCAAAAGTGCTGGATGTATCCAAACGGACTGAATTATAACCCTTTACTCTTGCCAGTTCCTCAGCAAATTGCAGAAGCGTACTGCCAATCCACTTATTTCTCCAATAAGGAAGAACAAATATCCGGGAAATGTAAAAACTAAGTGCTTCTTTGTGTTCCCAGGATACATCTTTGAATTCTTCGGGTTCTTTTTCTTCAAAAGTTAGCATCCCCAGGCTTATATTGCCTTTTTTTATAATGTACAACGATTCTTTCTCAATATGTACCCGAAGTCTTTCGTAAACGTCAGAAAATAAATCAGGATGAATGGAATTGTTTTTCAGTAAATGAGCCATCACTACTTTTGTAATATAAAAGGCTTCTACCACATCAGATTGACCGGCAATCTTAATTGTGAATTCCTGAGTATTTACAGTTTCAAGAATATTTTTCTCCATTATGACCTCATGACCAAAAGTAGTTATTACAATAAAAGGTATATCTTTAAACGTTGTTAAGTCTGATAATATTATGCTTTCATGATATTGACAAAAAATTATCTTCTCGTAATAAAATATATTAATTTGTTAAATATAAAATAATTTTAACAAGCATATTATTTAATTACATCGAAGGTGGTAATTTTAGGTTTTACTCCTTTTTAATTTTGACTAAAGTATTCATGAGAATTGATATCATCATTAAAGAACATTTTTGTAGTCTGCTTATTATCCTATTTTTGTGCATGTTACAAGCTTGTGAGCACGATGCATTTAAATCAGGTGAATATGGTGAATGTAAATTCTCGACTGATACTATCATGTTCGATACTATTTTCACCAACATTGGAACCAATACATTTAAACTTGTTATAAAAAATCCAAATAATTACAATCTTGAGTTCGATTCAATTTATTTGGCCGCAAAGGGCACTGCAGGATTCATTGTAAATATTGATGGCAGGCAAACTTTATCGGTAAAAAATGTAACTATTGATGCTAAGGATAGCCTGTATATTTTTGTACAGGCTTTTTTACCGTTTTCAAATGTTAACAGTCCGTTTCTTAATCAGGATTCTCTTGTATTTGTAAGTGGTAATCATATTTCGGACGTAAAATTAATTGCTTTTGGTCAAAATGTAAATGCATTCCATGATGTGCATATTCAGTCGCAGGAATGGACTAATATAAAACCTTACCTTATTTATGGTACTTTAACACTCGATTCTGGATATAACCTTACAATTCATGAAGGTGTGAAGGTATATTTCCATAAAAATGCAAAGCTTCAGATCAACGGAACCTTAAAAGTATATGGCTTAGATTCGGCTCCGGTAAATTTCAAAAGCGACAGGTTAGAGAAAGATTATGATACTATACCCGGACAATGGGGAGGAATTTATTTAAATGGCACATCTGGCACTCATATTATAAACCATGCTGTTATTCGTAACGGTACAATTGGCATCCATGTTGGCCAGGAAAATAATAATTCAATAGTGAATTTCGAAATTTCCAATACCCTGATTTCCAATATGGGTTATTCTGCTTTAATAGCTTATCAGGCAAATATTACTGCGAAAAATTGTGTTTTTGCAAATACGGTGAATACGGTGTGTATTATATATGGGGGCAGCTATGAATTTCTCCATTGCAGCTTAGCAAATTTCGGAACCAAATATATTAGCAGATCATTTGGTTCACAAACTCTTTTATTAAGTAATTATTTAGAATATTATACTAAAGAAGGTGAGAAAGTTACTATTTCAAAGAACATCGAGAAAGCATATTTTGGAAATACTGTAATATTTGGCAACTCTGCCGACGAAATCAAAATATTAAAAAGAAGCGAATCTGAAATAAATTATACTTTTGAAAATTGCCTGTTAAAAATTGCAAATTCCAGTTTACCTGCTAACGATCCAAGACTCATAAATTGTATTGTCAACGAATCACCGGTTTTTATTCGCCCTGAAAATGAAAATTTCAGATTGGGCACCCTGTCTTTTGCCAAAGATAAAGGCAAAAAGGAAATTGGTCAAATGGTGCCTGTTGATTTGGATAATAATTCAAGAATAATTGAAAATGTTCCAGATATTGGTGCTTATGAAAGAATTGGAAAACAATGAAAAAGATGGTTCTTATAAGTTTAATAATTTTTAATGTAACGTTTGTTTTTGGCCATCAAAAAACAAAACCGGATATCAGGCTGGTTTTTTATAATGTTGAGAACTTTTATGACTGGCAAAATGATCCTTTAACCAATGATGAGGAATTTCTTCCGGAGGGAAACCGAAAATGGAGCAAGTTCAGGTTTGGAGATAAAGCTTCCAATATTTATAAAGTATTTACTGCTGTTGGAGAAACAGAATTTCCAGATATTATTGGAATGGCAGAAGTTGAAAATGCTTTTGTATTAAATTATCTTATTCGTGAAACTCCTTTAAAAAAAGTGCCGCTCGGAATTGTACACAATGAATCTCCCGATCCACGGGGAATTGATGCATGTATTCTTTACCGGACAGATAAACTGAAGCTTCTTTCTTCAGATTTTATCAGAATTGTTAATAAAAATGGTGAAGTTCAAAATACACGTGAAATAGTATATGCGTCTTTTCAAACAAAAGGCAATGGTGTTTTGCATGTATTTGTAAATCACTGGCCTTCGCGAAGAGGAGGAGAAATGGCATCTCAACAAAAAAGGTATTTAGTTGCGTCTATTTTACGACAAAAAGTTGATTCAATCCAAAAGCTGGATAAATCAGCTAATATTGTGATAACAGGAGATTTTAACGATGAGCCTTTTAATAATAGTATTACGAAAGTTTTAAAAGCCGTGGCTCCCGGAAATGAAATAGTATCATCAAATTTATATAACCTCTCAACTCAATTTGTTAAAAAATATGGAGTTGGCACCCTCAAGTACAAAGGAAACTGGTCGGTTTTTGATCAGATTATAGTTACCGGCTCACTTCTGGGGAAAAATTATTTAACTACATGTTCTAGTTGTGCCGGTGTTTTTAATAACAAATTTATTTTAACCGACGATAAAACACATATGGGATTTATGCCCTGGAGAACATATAATGGTTTTAATTATTCCGGAGGATATAGTGATCATTTGCCTGTTTACTTAAATTTATATTTAAATAAACCTTGAACCGTTAAATAATAAGGATATTCCTTTTTAAAATCATTGTTGTCCGGTTAAAATTTAAATTAATGCTCCAGTCCCTTATCAATTGTTTGGTAAGGGGCAACTTGGTTTATTTTTTCTACAGTTATGCAACTCCCGATAGTTATCGGGATACGAAGTTGAAACAATATCCTCGTAGAGGATACATAATTGTAGAATAGATGCATCCAATTAAAGTAACAACCTCGTAGAGGGTTGCATAATATTTTACCGGACAATACTGTTTTAAAATCGTGTATTTCTAAGTTAAGGCTATAGTTTTTTATTATATTTACTGCTTGCTTAATTATAGATGTTAAGTAAATAGAAACTATAAATTAAAGACTTGTGATATGATTCTCTCAATGACCGGCTTTGGAAGAAGCGAACTCGAAATAGGACAGAAAAAAGTTACAATCGAGATCAGGGCACTTAATAGCAAACAACTGGACATTATTTTAAAATTGCCCTCAGTCCTTAAAGATAAAGAATCGGACATGCGCAATGAAATATCCAAAGCCCTTATAAGAGGAAAGATTGATGTTTATGTAAGTTACGATGGGAATGAAGATGAACGTGGCGTTGCAATTAATAAATCAATTTTCAGGGATTATTACAATCAAATAAAGCACCTTTGCGAAGAAAACAGCATACCTGTTTCTCCTGATGTGGTAAATGCCATTCTTCGTTTACCGGATACCCTCAAAATGGAAAAGGCCATAATTAACGATGATGAATGGTCGATAATTTTTGAAGGAATGATAAAAGCTGTGCAGGAAGTTCGCCAATTCAGAATACAGGAAGGTTCCTGCCTGAAAGATGATTTATTATCAAGGCTATCTGCTATAGAAATTCTAAGTGAAGCTGTTACACCATTTGAAAAAGCCAGAATTGATAAAATTTCTGCCAGAATAAAAGATAACCTTGAAGAATTGGTTGGCTGGGATAAGATTGATAAAAACCGGTTTGAACAGGAGCTTATTTATTTTATTGAAAAATTCGATATTAATGAGGAAAAAGTCCGCTTAAATAACCACTGTAAATATTTCAGGGACATAGTGGAAAATGAAGATTTTGCCGGTCGAAAACTCGGTTTTATTGCCCAGGAGTTGGGAAGGGAAATCAATACAATTGGTTCAAAGGCCAATGATTCAACAATCCAGCAAATGGTAGTTCAGATGAAAGATGAACTGGAAAAAATCAAAGAGCAGATTAATAATATTCTTTAAAAAATGTCCGGTAAAATGATCATTTTTTCAGCACCATCCGGAGCTGGCAAAACAACTATTGTAAAATCGTTGCTTGCGCAAGGTTTACCACTTGAATTTTCTGTATCAGCAACCAGTCGGCCACCAAGAATTGGTGAGACAGATGGAAAAGATTATTACTTTCTTACAGCCGATCAGTTTCGTGAAAAAATAAAAAAAGAAGAATTTATTGAGTGGGAAGAAGTTTATACAGATAAGTTCTATGGAACTTTCAAATCGGAGATTTCCCGCATATGGGATCGTGGGAATCATGTAATATTCGATGTTGATGTTTTGGGTGGAATGAACCTGAAAAAAATATTTGGTGATATGGCTTTGGCTTTGTTTATTATGCCTCCATCAGTCGAAGAACTTGAAAGGAGATTAAGAGGCCGCAACACCGATCCCGAAGAAATTATTAAACAACGAATTGAAAAAGCGGTTTACGAGTTAGGCTTTTCTTCAAATTTTGATAAAATTATTGTGAATGATAATTTAGAAAAGGCAAAACAGGAAGCTTTTAATTTGGTTCATAACTTTATAAAAATCTGAAATGCTGATAGGCTTATTCTTTGGTTCTTTCAATCCAATTCATGTAGGTCATATGATTATTGCAAACTACATGGTTGAATTTTCGTATGTTGACGAAGTTTGGTTTGTAATTAGTCCTCAGAATCCATTAAAAAACAAAAACTTACTGATAGATGAACATCACCGGTTAGAGATGGCAAAATGTGCTATCGGGAATGATAAAAGATTTTCGGTTTGTGATATTGAATTTACATTGCCCAAACCTTCCTATACCATAGAAACACTTCATAAGCTTTACGAGAAACATCCTGAAAATGAATTTGCAATTATTATGGGCTCCGACGGACTGGAAACATTTGATATGTGGAAGAATAGCAAGGAAATTATTAAGTTGTGCAAGCGGTTTGTTTATCCACGCATAGGTGAGGAAAATAATAATGATCAAAAAGTAGAAAACGGAGCATTTGTGAATGCTCCGCTCTTGAATATTTCTTCTACTTTTATTCGCAGGGCCATTAAAGATGGAAAAGATTTATCTTATTTTGTACCCGAAAAAGTATGGCCCTACATCCACCATCACGGTTTGTATCTTTAAAAATAATATCTGGTCAAAGATCTTGTGTTTTTTAAAATTCTTGAGTAAAATTACATCAAAGATTCAGCACTTATTTTTTTTGAAGATGAGATTTATTAATGATGCGGTTGATGTTTCTCAAAACTTATAAGAAGTCAAATCAATGTGAAAGGTGAGATTGATCACCAACACCGAAATGTAAATCTTTTACCTCCTGAAATGCAAAGCTTTTTAATTTTGCTGGTGTAATTTAATTGATTGAACTTTTATTTTATTATTCAAAAAGCATTGCATTTATTCAATCATTTTTGTTTTACAATCTGTTATTTTGCATTAAACTTTTTTATGCCTTTAAAATTAATTTCAGAATATTCTCCCAGTGGTGATCAGCCTCAAGCTATTAACCAGCTTGTGCAGGGATTACAGGAAGGTAGACAATATCAGACCTTATTGGGTGTTACTGGTTCCGGTAAGACGTTTACAGTTGCAAATGTGGTGGAGAGAATACAACGGCCAGTTTTGGTTTTGAGTCATAATAAAACATTGGCAGCTCAGCTTTACGGTGAGTTTAAAAATTTTTTCCCTGATAATGCCGTCGAATATTTTGTTTCGTATTACGATTATTATCAGCCTGAAGCATATTTGCCTACCACTGGAACATATATCGAAAAGGATCTTTCAATTAATGAGGAACTTGAAAAATTACGTTTAAGTACAACCTCTTCCCTTCTCAGTGGAAGAAAAGATGTTATTGTGGTTTCATCAGTATCGTGCCTTTATGGTATTGGTAACCCGGAAGATTTTAATGAAAGTACAATTCATTTGAAACAAGGTCAGGTGGTAAGCCGAAACCAGTTTCTGCATCGTCTGGTGGATAGTTTATACTTTCGGAGTGATATAGAATTTAAACGCGGAACTTTCCGGGTAAAAGGCGATACTGTTGATATTTATCTTGCCTATAGCGATCTTGCCTACCGTGTTGTTTTCTGGGGCGACGAAATTGAGGAGATTTATTCTTTTGATCCCTTTAATGGTACCAGGATTGATTCGTATCAGGAAGCTCAGATATATCCTGCCAATATTTTTATTACCACCAAGGACAGGATGCAGAAAGCGCTTAAGCAGATAGAAGAGGATATGGTAAATCAGGTTCAGTATTTCCACGATATTGGAAAGCATGAAGAAGCCAAACGTCTGGAACAAAGAGTTACTTTCGATTTAGAGATGATCAAGGAATTAGGATATTGTTCGGGAATTGAAAACTACTCCCGTTATTTCGATGGACGTAAACCTGGAACAAGGCCATTCTGTCTGATCGATTATTTTCCCGAAGATTTTGTAATGGTAATTGACGAGAGCCATGTTACCATTCCACAGATCAGGGCTATGTATGGTGGCGACCGTTCTAGGAAACAAACGCTTGTGGAATATGGTTTTCGCCTTCCTGCTGCTATTGATAACCGTCCACTTAAATTTGAAGAGTTTGAATCGTTAATCGGTCAAACAATATATGTAAGTGCCACGCCTTCGGATTATGAACTGGAAAAGTCGGAAGGCATTGTAGTCGATCAGGTTATCAGGCCTACAGGACTGCTTGATCCAATTATTGACGTTCGTCCGAGTCTGAATCAGATTGATGACCTGATGAACGAAATTCACGACAGAACCGATAAAAATGAAAGAGTTTTAGTTACTACGCTTACCAAGCGCATGGCCGAAGAATTATCGAGTTATCTGATCCGGATGGGAGTAAAATGCCGTTATATCCATTCCGATATTGATACGCTTGAACGAATTGAGATATTGGAAAGTCTCCGTAATGGTTATTTTGATGTGCTGGTTGGTGTAAACCTGTTGCGCGAAGGACTGGATTTGCCGGAAGTATCGTTAGTAGCCATATTGGATGCCGACAAAGAAGGTTTTTTACGAAGTGAGAAATCGTTGACACAAACTGCCGGTCGTGCTGCCCGTAATTTAAACGGCAAAGTAATCATGTATGCTGATAAAATAACAAACAGCATGGAACGCACTATTACTGAAACCAACCGCCGACGTGAAAAACAATTGAAATATAATGAGGCAAATGATATCACCCCACGGCAGATTATAAAAGCTGTTGGTTCAATTATGGGCGATAAACAGGATGTAATAGTGAAAGGTAAAAAAGCTTATGTTGAGAGCGAACAGATTAATGTAGCCGCCGACCCGGTTGTACAGTATATGAATCCTGCTGGGTTGGAAAAAGCTATTGAACAAACTAAAAAGTCGATGCAGAAAGCAGCTAAGGAACTTGATTTTATTGAAGCTGCACGATTAAGAGACGAAATGTATGCTCTTCAGGAAATGTTAAAAAAAAGTGGTGAAAGTCAGAGTGCTAAAAAGAAATGACATCCAACTGACTTTCAAACGTAAATGACGTTCATCTCGGGTCGCCCTGAACAGAGTCGAAGAATGGCTGTAAATCAGCTTATTGTCATTGATAGAATTGACCCCAAGGGAAAATGGGGCATAATGCTAAAATGACAGACCAAATATTTATAACTGCTTATCCACTTCGGGCAAGTGTTGTTATTAATTCCTCACTCTGCCTGCCTACTGCAGACAGGTTCGGAATGACAATAAAAAACTTGTTATATGGGTGGGGAGAGAGGCTGGCGAAGCCAGCCTCTCTCCCCACCGCTTCAACTGACCAAAGTCTGTCATTCCGAATGAAATGAGGAATCTTATCTTATGTCGAACTCTGGTTAACTTTTAATTAGTTTCCAGAAAAGCACTTGCTTGAAAGGGATAAGCTGTTATTTATAAACGATCATCCGTCCTTTTGTCTAAACACAAAAGGACCAAAAAGTTAATAGGCCGATCTCCAACTATGAGCCTCTCGGATTACTGGAACTCCAGAGGAGTTTAATGTGAATAGCCGGGGTGCAGCATAGCGTAACCACCGGAAAGGAATAACAAAGTAATTTTAGTCGAAGCCTTTTAACTTTTTAGACAGCCACGTCTGAATTTCGAATAGTTTATTTTATTTTACCAACAAAATTTTTCTTAAATTCATCGAAAGTAGCTGTTTTAAATTTTTCTTCTTCGATATAGGTAATAAGAGGTTCAAAGTCTTTTGCCGAATAATACCCTGGAATAGCTCCCAAAGGCTCCAGTTTTTCGCTAAGGTAAGCAATCGACGGATAAGACATTTGTCCTTGCAGCAAAGCTGCGGCAAACTGGTGCGACGAACGGTTTCCCTGTTTTTCGTTTATAAAGGTCTTTCCACCAAAAGTGATGGGCTCATTGGATTCGGCATTAAACTTTACAGGATAAAAATTGGCATTAAGATATTCAGCAATAACAGGGTGATCAAAAGTTTCGGCATCCATTTTTTTGCACCATCCGCACCAATCAGTATAAACGTCAATCATGATTTTACGAGGCTCTTTCTTCTGTAACTCCATTGCCTGCTCAATGGTGTACCATTTAACTTTGGCCGGAATTTTTAATTGGGCGCTCGCAATCCCCACCATCATGGCGCTCAATAAGGAAAGTATAATTAATTTCTTCATATTCTTTTTTTTGCAAATTTAATAAATGCATCAATAAGTTAACAACATCAGGTATATACGAATGTTATAAAAATAGTTAAAAGCATTTATTTAATGGTAGAATAAACCTCACCCCTGTTTTTTGACAAAATAAGCCACCTTTTCGAGCGAAGTAATCATGTCGTATTCTTCGAGATAAACCTTGTTAGGAGATACATTCAGAGGGACTGTTGTAAAGTTTAGAATTCCTTTTATTCCAGAATCCATTAACTTTTGTGCTGTTTCCGATGCCACTTCCGGAGGTACGGTAAGCATACCGATTGTTATATTCTTTTCTTTGATAATTCTGGCAAGTTCGTCCATATGAAAGCATTCTACCCCGGAAATAATGGTACCAAAGCGATCAGGTGAGATATCAAAAGATGCTACAATATTCAATTTTGGTCTCTTTCCAATAAAATAATGGGTTACTGCTGTTCCAAGATTTCCCATCCCAACAACTGCAATGTTCAGAACTTCATTACTATCAATTACATTGCCAATAATATCAATCATTTCTTTCACATCGTAACCTTTACGTTGTGCGCTGGAAAAGCCTAAAAACATAATGTCGCGACGCACCTGAACAGCTGTAATGTTTTGTAATTCAGCTATTTCATGCGAAAAAATATGAGTTTTACCCAGACTGAGGCAGTTCAGAAGAGTTCGGCGATATTGACTAAGACGTTCTACAGTTTTTTCAGGTAACATTATAAATGATTCAATAAGCAATCAAGATCTAAAAACAAAAGATAATTCACAAATATAGAGAATTTGTTGTACTGAAAAAACAGGAAACACTTTTGAAAAATGATCCTATTCTTTAAATAAACGATCCATTTTCCTTAATAATTCATCTTTTGAAATAGGTTTGGCTATAAAATCGTTGCAACCGGAAGCAAGAGCTTTTCCCCTGTCTTCAGTAAGAGCGTAAGCTGTTTGTGCAATAATTGGAATATCTTTTCTTATAGCTTTTATTTGACGGGTAGCATCGTAACCATTCATCACAGGCATTAAAATATCCATCAGTACCATATCAATCCTGGTGTTGTTTAAACAGTAATCAACGGCTTTTTTACCATTTTCCGCACGCACAATTATGGCACCAGTGGGTGTTAAAAGCTCGTTGATATACATGAAATTCAACTCGATATCCTCTGCAACAAGAATAACTTTTTCAGCCCAGTGGTATTCTTCTTCAACATATGACGCTTTCTTTTCAAACTCTTGTAAATTCATAATCAAAATGGTTAAGAAGTATTTTTGTTAATAAATATAACAAATTAAAAAAAGAAAATGTGGGTAAAACTTAAATTTATTCAAGAGCAAACAAAAGTAAACCTTTCAAAAGTCATGATTCTTAGACGTAAAAATCCCCTAAATTTACCAAAATAAAAACCATTTATTATGATCAATCGTCAATTAATTAGTCCTCAAAGTATTGTTGTAGTAGGTGGATCAAACAGTATTCAAAAACCAGGAGGCAAAATTTTAAAGAACCTGATTGACGGTGGTTATAACGGAAAGATATTTATTGTCAACCCTAAAGAGGATGAAGTTCAGGGAATACAATGCTATAAGTCGGTTAACGATATTCCGGAAGTCGAATTAGCTATATTGTCCATACCTGCTAAAAGTTGTCTGGAATCAGTAGACATTTTGGCTAATCAAAAGAACACAAGAGCATTTATCATCGTTTCTGCAGGATTCAGTGAAGAAAGCATTACTGGAGGAAAAATTGAAAAAGAGATAGTGAAGATCATCAATAAGACAGGTGGCAGTTTGATTGGCCCCAACTGTATTGGAGTGATCACTCCCTGGCACCACAGCCTTTTTACATCTCCTATCCCTCGTTTGGACTCCAAAGGATGCGATTTAATTTCCAGTTCAGGAGCTACTGCTGTTTTTATCATGGAATCAGGAATTACCAAAGGACTAAGGTTTTCATCAGTGTTTTCGGTAGGAAACAGTGCTCAAAACGGAGTGGAAGATGTTTTGAAACATTTTGACGAAACCTTTGATCCCGAAAAAAGTTCGCGCATAAAACTATTATATATTGAAAGTATAAAAGATCCCGATAGTCTTTTGGTCCATGCCTCGTCGCTGATACGCAAAGGATGCAGGATAGCTGCCATAAAAGCCGGTACCTCAGAAGCCGGAAGCAGGGCTGCACTTTCACATACAGGAGCCCTTGCAAGTTCGGATGCAGCAGTTGAAGCTCTTTTTCGGAAAGCCGGAATTGTAAGATGCCATGGCAGAGAAGAATTAACAACTGTTGCGAGTATTTTCATGCATAAAAAGCTTAAAGGGAAAAATATAGCCATCATCACCCAGGCTGGTGGACCGGCAGTGATGCTTACTGATGCCCTTTCGAGAGGAGGTTTGGAAATACCCAGATTCAATGAACAGGATGCCACGGAAATTAAAAAACATTTATTACCCGGATCATCTGCCCAGAACCCTGTAGACCTTCTCGCTACAGGAACAGCAGAACAGTTAGGTACTGTAATAGATTATTGCGAAAATAAAATACCTTATGTGGATGCGATGATGGTAATTTTTGGTAGTCCCGGACTGGTAGAAGTTTTTGATGCTTACGAGGTTTTACATAACAAGATGGAAGTGTGTAAAAAACCAATTTTTCCGGTATTGCCTTCCATTATCACTGCCAGTAAAGAAGTGGATTTCTTCATTGAAAAAGGGCATGTCAATTTCCCTGATGAAGTTTCTTTGGGATCGGCTCTGATCAAAGTAATCAATACCCCCGCTCCCGCAGAAGAAATTAACAGCTACAATGGAATTGATATTCCGAATGTTCGTAAACTTATCGACAACAGCAATGATGGATTTTTACCTGCCGGAACTATCCAGCAACTCATGAATACTGCCGGGATTCCGTTTGTTAAGGAATTTATTTCCACCGATAAAAATGAGGTTTTATTTGCTGCCTGCGAAATGGGTTACCCTGTTGTAGTAAAAGTGGTAGGTCCCATTCACAAGTCAGATGTTGGCGGAGTATCGCTAAATGTAAAAAGCGAGAAACATTTGGCAGTGGAATTCGACCACATGATGTCATTACCCGGAGCCATAGCAGTGCAAATCCAACCTATGCTTTCGGGTAAAGAACTTTTTATAGGAGCCAAATATGAACCGCGTTTCGGCCACGTGGTGTTGTGTGGTTTAGGTGGTATTTTTGTGGAAATGCTCGAAGATGTTTCCTCCGGGTTAGCGCCTCTGACATACGATGAAGCATATTCGATGATTCGCTCCCTGAAAAGTTATAAAATATTTAAAGGCACAAGAGGACAACAAGGTATTAACGAGGAACAATTTGCCGACATAATTGTGAAATTATCAGGATTGCTGCGATTTGCCACCGAAATAAAGGAACTGGACTTTAATCCGCTCATTGCCACGCCACAAGGAATTACGGTTGTGGATGCAAGGGTAAGGGTGGAGAAGTAGTCGTTAGTATTTAGTATTAGTCGTAAGAGTGGATGATATCGGTAAAAAAATGTCAACTGAATTCGACAACATGGATCCAAAACCAGTAATTGGTTCTACAGAATGGAAAAAATACGAGATAGTTTTTGATGTTCCCCATCGATGTGTGGTATTTTATGGTCTGATTACGAATGGAACGGGCAAAATTTGGTTTGATCATATAAATTTTGAAGTAGTAGATAATTCTATCCCAAAAACAACCTGGCTTTTAAATGATTCTTTCCCTCAGTACTATTTGGATCAGGTAAAAGATTTGCCTTTACAACTTCCCGAAAAATATCCTGTAAACCTCGATTTTGAAGAATAATAATTCTGATTAAGGGCTCTTTGAAGAGAGCTCTTAATTTTTATCATTTCTAAATAGAGCATTATCTTCTGTTTTTAAAACTGTTAGAATTTTTTATTTTTTGTAACTTGCCAGCAAATCCTCAACTTCATCAAGTCTATATCAGAAAAGATGTTTATATTGCAAAGATGTTGTAAAACACTAGTATCAGTATTATTCATTAACAATTGATAACAAACTAAATACTATGATTATCAAACAACTATCTATTTTCCTGGAAAATAAATCAGGTCGTTTAGCAGAAGTACTTGGTGTACTTGGCGATTCGAACATTGCTATTAAAGCGCTTACCATTGCTGATACTTCGGAGTATGGTATTTTACGACTTATTGTTTCTGATGATGCAAAAGCATTGGAAACCTTAAGAAGTCAGGGCTTTTCAGTTAACCTTACCGATGTAATATCCATTGCCGCTCCCAATGAAGCTGGCTCTTTTGCCCGTATCCTTAAAATAATGGCCGAGTACAAAATCAGTGTCGAATATATGTATGCTTTTAGTTTTGGAAATAAAGCTGCTATTATTATGCGTCCCGAAAATACAAAACGTGCCATTGAAGTGATGCAGGAAAATAATATTGATATTATTACGAGCACTGAGTTACGAGATCTTTAGGTAGCTTTTAGTTTTTAGCTATTAACTATTAGAAAATACAATTTAAATTAGGTTACAGCTATTCGGTTTTAGAAATTACAATTGAATAATACAATGAGAGATTATCGTAAATTAAGAGCATTTGAATTAGCAGACGAAATAACTCTTCTAATTTATAAAATTTCTCATGCGTTCCCTAAAGAAGAAATTTTTGGATTGACATCACAATGAGAAGAGCTGCCATATCTGTTGCAAGTAATATTGTTGAAGGAAGTGGAAAGGAAAGCCTGGTTGAATTTATAAGATATCTTGAGATCTCGTTTGGATCTCTCAGAGAATTAAATTATCAGTTTAGTGTTGCCAAACGATTAGGATACATAAATGAAGCTGATGGCTTTACTTGTGAATCCAAATTAAATGAAAATGAAAAAGTTCTAGCGGCTCTTATACGCAAACTCCGCCAAACTAACGCCTTAATCCCTAATAACTAACCTAAACAAAATGATCTGGAATCCTACGTTTGAGTGCATGAACCGTGATGAATTGCGTCGTTGTCAAAGCAGGCGTCTGTCAGATATGGTAGAACGTATTTATCATAATGTTCCCGTTTACCGGAATAAAATGCAGGAAATGGGAATTCATCCCGAGGACATACAATCGGTTGACGATTTAAGTAAACTTCCCTTTACAACCAAACAAGACCTGCGTGACAATTATCCTTATGGCCTTTTCGCAGTACCCATGAGTGAAATAGTGCGTATCCATGCATCCTCCGGAACAACCGGAAAACCAACAGTGGTAGGATACACCCGGAAAGATCTTGGCACATGGTCGGAAGTTGTGGCACGCACCTTAACCAGCGCAGGAGCTCAAAAACATGATGTTGTGCATATTGCATATGGTTATGGCTTATTCACCGGAGGACTTGGTCTTCACTATGGAAGTGAAAAAATCGGCGCTACCGTAATTCCTGTTTCAGGTGGAAACACCCAGCGCCAGTTGCAGATTATGCAGGATTTTGGAAGCAGTATCCTTGCCTGCACCCCTTCATATGCGCTTTATCTAGCAGAAGCCATGGAAGAAGCAAATATTAAACGCAGCGACATCAAACTCCGTGTCGGTGTTTTTGGCGCCGAACCATGGACAGAAAACATGCGCCGTGAAATTGAAGACAAATGGAAGATCAAAGCCATTGATATATTTGGATTAAGCGAAGTGATAGGCCCTGGAGTGAGCTGCGAATGTGGCGAACAAAATGGCTTACACGTAAATGAAGATCATTTTATCCCGGAAATTGTTGATCCGGTAACACTCAAACCGCTACCCGAAGGTGAAACCGGCGAACTGGTATTTACCACTATCACCAAAGAAGGTTTACCATTACTTCGCTATCGTACCCGCGATTTAACAAGCCTTAATTACGAACCTTGCAAATGCGGACGCACATTGGTTAGAATGCACAAATGTACCGGTCGTAGTGATGATATGTTGATTATCCGTGGAGTTAATCTTTTCCCGTCTCAAATAGAAACAGTTCTGCTCAATATGAGTGAAACCAAGCCTCATTATCTCATCTATGTCGACCGGGTAAATAACCTGGACACCCTGGAGATTTGGGTTGAAGTAGAACAGGAATTCTTCATGGACAAAATCAGCGAATTTCAAAACCTTACCCGTAAAATTCAACATAACATCGAAAATGCAACAGGTTTAGGTGTAAATGTGAAATTAGTTGAACCTAAAACAATCGAAAGATCTGAAGGAAAAGCCAAAAGGGTAATTGATAAAAGAAAGTTCTGACATTTTGCAGTATCTCAGGGTGTTTCTTAACATCATGCAGTTTTTATTTTTTAATTGAATCTTGTGTAATATTGCACTGCTTCTATGATATTTTGTTTATTGAATGAAAAATACACCCGTTAATCCTGACATAGTTAACAAAATAATTGCCGACTGCGGATTAAAATCAGTTGGTAATGCTTCCATTAGGGAAATTGTAAAAGTTGTTAGTCAAATTGAAGTTGCTTCAGGGATAAAATTTATCCGGATGGAAATGGGCGTGCCAGGTTTAAACAGCACTACTATTGGTGTTCAGGCTGAAATTGAAGCCCTCAAAAACGGAGTATCATCCATATATCCGAATATGGAGGGTTTACCTGCTCTCAAGACTGAAACATCGCGATTTATAAAAAATTTCATGAACATCGATGTCCAACATCAGGGATGTGTACCCACTGTTGGATCGATGCAGGGAAGCATGGCAGCAATAATGGTAGCAAATAAGTGTGCTCCCGGAAAAAACAAAACCTTGTTTATCGATCCGGGTTTTCCCGTGCAAAAAGTACAATGCAAAACTCTGGGAATTTCATACGAAACTTTTGATATATATAATTTCAGGGGTGTTAAACTAAAAGATAAGCTTAACAGTATTTTCGCTAAAGGCGATATTAGCTCGGTAATTTATTCCAATCCAAATAATCCATCGTGGATTTGTTTTACCGAAGAAGAGCTTAAGATTATTGGCGAAGCGGCAAACGAACACGACATCATTGTAATCGAAGATCTGGCTTATTTTGGAATGGATTTCAGGATAAACATCTCAAATCCCGGAGAGCCTCCTTTTCAACCTTCAGTTGCTAATTATACTGACAATTATATTCTGCTTATATCCAGTTCAAAAGTTTTCAGTTATGCCGGTCAACGATTGGGAATGCTGGTGATGTCGGATAAGATATTCAAAAGGGATTATCACAATCTGCTGCCATTTTTCTCCTGTACCGATTTTGGTCATGCCATTATTTATGGTGCCTTATATGCTTTATCAGCAGGAACGGCACATTCTACACAATATGCATTAGCCGCAATGTTCAGGGCAGCTAACGATGGTAAATTTAAATTTATCGACGATGTAAAGCCTTACGGAGAAAGGGCTGAAATAATGAAAAAACTGTTTCTCGACAACGGATTTTATCTGGTATATGATAAGGACGGAAACAAGCCTCTGGCCGATGGATTCTATTTCACTATCAACTACCCTGGCTTTACAGGGGCCAAACTTTTGGAAGAATTATTATATTATGGAATTGGATCCATTGCCTTGTCAATTACAGGAAGTGAACATGAGGGTTTGAGAGCATGTGTTTCACAATTTCATTCTGAACAAACGCAGCATTTAAAAGAACGACTGGAAATATTCAAAGAGAATCATCCGGTGTAATGAATTAAAAAGCATGTTAGTGATAAATAATAAGTCAACAGAATTAATTTTATCTTAACTTCCCTAAACTCTCAAGGGTTGAAGTTAATTACAAAATTGATTTTCAAACTAAACTACATTTACTATGGCAAGAGCTCGCGGAGCAATAGAGGTGGACATCGAAAAATGCAAAGGTTGTGAACTATGCATTGTTAACTGTCCGTTTCATGTTATAAACCTGGAACATCATGTTAATTCCAAAGGATATCACTATGCCTACATGGAAGTACCAGACGCATGCACAGGATGCACAAATTGTGCAGTAGTTTGCCCTGATGGGGTAATTACCGTTTACAGGGCTAAATCGGAAGTTTAATTATATAGATCCGGGAATGAAAGAATTTTTATTAATGAAAGGGAATGAAGCCATCGCCGAGGCGGCAATACGTGCCGGGGCTGATGCATATTTCGGATACCCTATCACACCTCAGTCGGAGATCATGGAATATCTCATGGCTGAAAATGCCTATGAACGTACCGGAATGGTGGTTCTGCAGGCTGAAAGTGAGCTGGCTGCTATTAACATGGTATATGGTGCTGCCGGAACCGGCAAAAAAGTGCTTACATCCTCTTCCAGTCCGGGTATAAGTTTGATGCAGGAAGCAATATCCTATATCGCTTGTGCCGAATTACCCTGCGTAATTATCAATGTGGTTCGTGCAGGTCCCGGTTTGGGTACCATCCAGCCATCTCAAGCCGATTATTTTCAATCGGTAAAGGGAGGAGGACATGGCGATTACCGTTTGATAGTGCTGGCTCCATCGTCGGTTCAGGAAATGTCCGATTTTGTGCCCCTTGCTTTCGAACTTGCATTCAAATACCGGAATCCGGCTTTGATACTTTCCGACGGTGTGATTGGGCAGATGATGGAAAAAGTCCAGCTTTTTGAATCGAGACCCCGTGCAACAGAGTTTGATCAATCGTGGGTGACTACAGGTAAAACAAACGACCGTAAAGCCAATGTAATTACCTCACTCAACCTTCAACCTCTTCCTATGGAAAAACATAATCATCATCTCCAGGCGAAGTACAATAAAATGGAAGAAGATGAGGTACGTTTTGAAGAAATTATGTGCGACGATGCCGATTATATTTTTGTAGCTTACGGCTCCAGCGCCAGAATTTGTTCCAAAGCGCTTCAGATGGCAAGAGCAAAAGGAATTAAAATGGGACTTTTGAGGCCAATTACTCTTTTCCCTTTTCCAAAACTGAAAATTGCACAGCTGGCGAACAGGGTTAAAGGGATGTTATCAGTTGAAATGAGTGCCGGACAAATGGTTGAAGATGTTCGTCTGGCTGTTTCGGGCAAAATACCTGTTGAACATTATGGCAGGTTCGGTGGAATGGTGCATTCTCCATCAGAAGTACTCGAAGCATTCGAAAAAATCTTCATTAAAAATTGAAGAAATGGAAGTGAAAGATATAATTAGAGACGAAAATAAAGTTTACCAGAGGTCATCGCTGATTACGGAAAATCCGTTTTCATATTGTCCGGGTTGTGGACATAGCACCACCAACCGTTTGGTAGCTGAAATAATCGAAGAATTAGGCATTCAAAAAGATACCATAGGCATTGCTCCGGTTGGATGTTCCGTATTGATATACGATTTTATTGATATCGATTTTTCGCAAGCCCCGCATGGCCGGGCTCCTGCGGTAGCAACCGGAATCAAAAGAGTTTTGCCCGATAAAATAGTTTTCACTTATCAGGGCGATGGTGACCTTGCTGCCATTGGTACGTCCGAAACTATTCACGCCTGTAACAGGGGAGAAAACATCACGATCATTTTCGTAAACAATGGTATTTATGGAATGACTGGCGGACAAATGGCACCCACTACCCTTCCGGGAATGAAAACATCTACCTCTCCTTTCGGACGAAATGTGGAAACAATGGGTAATCCATTAAAGATTACCGAACTGATTGCCCAGTTGGACGGAGTAAACTTTGTTTCGCGTCAGGCGGTGCATACACCCGGAAACGTGCGTAAAGCAAAAAAAGCCATCAGGGCAGCTTTCGAAAGTCAAATCAACAAAAAAGGACTCGGTTTTGTGGAAATAGTATCTAATTGCAATTCGGGATGGAAAATGACCCCAGTAAAAGCAAACCAATGGATGGAAGAAAATATGCTTCCATACTATCCACTTGGAGATATTAAAGTAGACGGAAAAATGGTTAAATCTTTGTAATAAAAGCAATGACAGAAGAAATTATTATTGCCGGTTTCGGGGGACAAGGAGTTCTCTCAGTCGGAAAAATCCTGGCTTACTCCGGAATTATGAAAGACATGGAAGTTAGTTGGATGCCATCCTATGGGCCTGAAATGCGGGGTGGTACTGCCAATGTAACGGTAATTTTAAGTGACGAACGCATTAGTTCTCCCATTTTAAATGAATACGATACCGCTATCATCCTAAATCAGCAATCGCTCGACAAATTTGAACCACATGTAAAAAAAGGCGGCATATTGCTTTACGATAACAATGGTATCACCCGTCAACCTGTTCGCAAGGATATATCTGTTTTTCTGGTAGAAGCCGCTGATGAAGCTGCCCGAATGGGATCGACAAAAACCTTTAATATGATCGTTTTAGGAGCTTTCTTAAAACTTAAACCAATTGTGATGCTTGAACATGTTATAAAAGGTTTGGAAAAATCACTACCTAAACGTCATCATCACACCATTCCTATGAACAGGGATGCTATTATGAGGGGAATGGAAATTGTGAAACCTTATGAATATAGCAGCAAAATAGAAGGAGTAAGTTTATTATAAAAAAACATTTCCCTGCACAGTATCAAAGGTCATCGAATGTTTATTGAAAAGTTGAACGTTTCCAGCGACACCAGCCGGGATCGAATACCTTCTAAATAACATACAATGCTTGGGCATTGTTAAAATCTTTAAATTAAATTCTGTTAAACTGTAATAATTTCCTTTCATGATTAACTAATAGAATGTAACAAATCTATTGAATCATGAAAAAGGCAATATTATTTCTATTAATTTTTATTAGTGCCTAGAGCGCTAAAGGAAACAGCAATATCCATGTTGAACGTTATGGGAAAGGCACACCAGTGGACATTATTGCGGGTATGGGTGGAACCGACGCATGGAAAACGAGTGTGGAGTCAATTTCAGCAACAAACACCTGTTATGTAATTTCCATAAACGGTCTGAATGGCTCAAAAAATCCAACTCTGCCTGATTTTGAAAACATCCAAAAGGAAATCCTGTCCTGTCTTCAGGTAGAAAAAGTTGAAAAGCCGGTAATAATCGGGCATAGTTTTGGTGGTTTTATCGCCATGCAATTGGTTGTGAATCATCCGGATTTTTTTTAGAAAATTAATTCTCATCGATTCCTATCCATTTGCAATTTCAATTTTTAATCCTGCAATTTCACCTGAAATGAGAATTCAACAGGCAGCCATTGTAAAAAAACAATTCACAGACCTTCCCGAACCTACTTACACCGCATTCTGGACACAAAACGTACAGCAATTCACAGCCGATACACTATTTCAAAAATTAATCCTGCAAAAAATTATTGAATCGGATAAAAATTATATTGCCGAAGCACAATCGTATGTTTTGTCTCACGACTTACGTGCAGGGTTAAAAAATATACAATGTTCTGTTATTGCATTATGTTCGTCTTTTGCATACAGGTATCAGGAATGAACCAGAAAGAAAAAGAAAAGCTATTTTCTGAAATATACACCTCTTTCAAAGCTAAAATACACCGAATCTGTAACGGATTCATTTACGAAAAGGAACAGGTGGACGATCTATTTCAGGAAATCATGATCAACATTTGGAATAGTCTGGAAAGGTTCAGGGGCGATTCCCAAATTGGAACATGGATTTACAAAGTTGCTGTTAACACAGCATTGTTGTACAAACAAAAAAACTAAATTCTACAGTAAATTAAACTTTACAGTTCCGGAGATGACTTCTGAAATTTCAGAAACAGATATTAGTGAATTGAAAGCAAAAGAAGAAAAATTGAATATGCTAGCCGCTCATAAAAGAACTGACAGATTTGAAGGATATATTAGAATCGGAAAATGAGTTGTACTATTAATCAACCCGGACTAAATTGAGATAATAAAAATTAAAAAACAGCCTTGATCATAATAAATCAGGCTGTTTTATACCTTTTTATTTCAGGTCAAAAAAGCTTGAAAGTCCATAAACAAATTGAACTTATGCGTTTTCTATAGCTGATAAAGAAACATAACTCAGAGCATTACTCTTTGGTAAATAAAAATTCACTTCCACCCTGCTTCAAAGTCATTTCGTTTTTGGAAGTATCAAATTCCAGTACTACTCCCGCGGCGTCAAATTTAAACTTATCCTTTTCGGTGGCATCCAGTGGAAATGATGATTGACCTGTTGCCTGAGCTATAAGTGTTTCATTATTTTTTGTAATCGTGATTTTTAATGGGAGTTGTTTACTTGAGTAAACACCCACATATTTATCGAGATCTTCTCCTTTTAAAGTAATTGTATTAAACGTCGGAATTGAATAATCCTTATTAAAGTAGATACTAAGTACTCCGATGATAATACTGTTTAATGGATAAACCTGCCCATTAAGTCAAAGAACTTTAACCTTATTATAGACCCATAAAACTTAGCAGTTTTTCTAATTTCCCAAATAATCTGTATTAAAAAAAATGAGTAATCTTCACCACATAGAAGGGGTGACATTTATACAACTTAAAATTCAAGTGTACATTATCATCTGGCAATAAGAGTAATAAGCAATTATTTTTTGATGGCATTAAGTTTGTAAGTTGCATCAAAAAAAATCAATATTATGCTGGAAGTTGGAAAGAAAGCACCGGATTTCGAATTACATTCAAGTCCGGATCAAAAGATTAATTTGAATGAACTTAGGGGTAAAAGGGTAATTCTTACATTTTACCCGGCCGATTGGAGCCCGGTGTGCGGAGATCAAATGGTTTTATATAATGAAATGTTGAAATATTTCCGCCAAAAAAATGCTGAAATTTTAGGAATATCAGTAGATAGTAAATGGTGCCATCTTGCATTTGGGAAAGAAAGGAATTTGCATTTTCCGCTATTAGCAGATTTTGAACCTAAAGGTGCCATAGCAAAATTATACGATGTATACGACGAAAATACCGGAGAGTGCGAAAGAGCCATTTATGTGATTGATGAAGATGGTATTATACAATGGAATTATCTTTCGCCGAAAGGTATAAATCCGGGGGCTGATGGCATTTTGGATGCTTTGGATAAAATGGATGAAAAAAAGACAAAAGAACAAAAGCAACCTGCAAATGCTTAATAAGAACTAAATGAATAATTAAATTTTGGGAAAGGGTATATAGGGATTACTTCCGGAATATCATCCTTTTTAAATAAATTCAAAAATATGGCAAAATTAAAAGCTCCGCTTAACCAGGACGATCATATACAAGGTGATAAAAATGCACCAATTGAATTGGTTGAATATGGCGATTATCAATGTACTTATTGCGGAGATGCTCACCCTACAATTAAAGCAATCCAATCAAAAATGGGCAAAGATTTGAAATTTATCTTTAGGAATTTCCCATTGACACAAACCCATTCCAATGCACAAAATGCAGCTCTTGCAGCAGAATCATCTGCAGCACAAGGAAAATTCTGGGAAATGCACGATATCCTTTTTGAAAATCAGGATAATTTAAAAGAAGAAGATTTATATAAATATGCTGAGGAGATCGGGTTAGATGTTGGAAAATTCAAAAACGATTTGAAGAATAAAACTTACAGGGATAAAGTTCAAACAGATTTCGAAGGAGGTATCCGAAGTGGTGTTAACAGCACACCCTCATTTTATATTAACGGCGAAAAACATGAGGTGCTTGATGAAAAGGAATTGCTGAATTATATCAAATCGGTTCAATATTAGAATCAGATGCTACCGTTGGATGCGAAGTATTTTTTCCGTTTCGTTTCATCCACTCGTATGCTTCATCAACCGATATAAAACTTTTAATAAAAGGTTCTTTCTTTTCAATATTGTGATACTTCTTTATATATGCTGATTCTTTTACAACCATAAGTACCTTTTTAATTCCCCATGTCTTCAATTGGGTAAAAATTATACTTTTGGTGTAATTCATTATTTCGGCTGATAATTCATAACTGGTATTTGACTTATTAAACACAATAAATTCAGGACTTTTTATTTCAGCATACTCAGCAATTAATGTAATTATGTTAATATAGGATTCTACATTTTTTAAAGTTTGTTTGTTGGCAATAAACTCAATCGAATTACATTCTTCATCCTTCACCAAATCAATATTCTTATACTTTATATTCAATTTCATTTTATATGTTTAGCTGGTTAACTTATTAAATTTTGAAGTCACAAAAGTAGCAATCGGGATCAGACTTGCAATTCTTTCGGATTTGGAGGATCAAAACTATACTTCATATTTAATTGAATATTAACTTTATATATATTTAAATTTCCAAAAACCGGAATTTTAACGGTCAAATTATATGAGCGTTTAATCAATCGAAGAAAATCTTGGTCAGGAAATTTTAAATTTTGGTCAGGCAAATTCAAACATTCTGTAAATAATAAACTTATCTCATCAAATTGAAATAAGAAATTAAGTTTTTTTACCTTATATGGAAGTCAAGTAAGCATTTATCTTCGATATAAGCCTGAAGATGATCTCCAATTTTTACCGGCCCAACACCGGAAGGTGTTCCGGTAAATAACAGGTCACCAAGTTTAATAGTCACATATTTCGATACATATTCAATCAATTTATCGAACTTAAAAATTGTATCGCTGGTATTCCCTTTTTGTACGGTAATTCCATTGATAGCAAGCCTGAAATTTATATCGTTTAAATCTGTAAATTGATCTTTGGGCAAAAATTCACCTACCGGAGCGGAATTGTCAAAAGCTTTGGCAATTTCCCAGGGAAGACCTTTTTCCTTGCATTTTGCTTGTATATCGCGTGCTGTAAAATCAATACCTATACCAATTTCACCAAAATAACGGTGAGCAAATTTTCCTGCAATATTTTTCCCTACTTTATTAATTTTTAAAACGATCTCTACTTCATGGTGTATTTCGTGCGAAAAATCGGGAAGGAAGAAAGGTTTATTCCCTTTCACAATAGCCGTATCGGGTTTCATAAAAAACACAGGTTCCGAAGGCAAGGGATTGTTCAGCTCCTTTGCATGATCGGCATAATTTCGTCCAATTGCAATTACTTTCATAATATAGTATTGAGTAATTAGTAAAAAGTAATTAGTAAAAATTCAAAATTCAATATACTCCTTATCATTACTTGTATTTTTAAATTAATCCACAAAAAAAATAAATTTTTTCTTTATTTCTTACTTCGAACTTCTATAATATAGTATTGAGTAATTAGTAAAAAGTAATTAGTAAAAATTCAATATACTCATGTATCCTCGAGGAATGTTTTAACTCTTACGAACATGAAACAAGGCCTATTATTTCTTACTTCTTCTTTTTTACTTTTACTTCCTACTTCCTACTTCCGATAGCTATCGGGATTACTTCTTACTCCCGATAGCTATCGGGATTACTTCTTACTATTTACTTTTCTTCTGATTAAAACCTCTGAGTTTGATAGCGGTCAACACTTTTTTGGTATAAAGCGGGAAATCGTTGTTCATCATCCAGCCATAATAAGCAGGATCTTTTTCGAAGACCTCTTCCACAGGTACCCCTTTATATTTTCCAAAATTAAAAGTTTCAATATTCTTTTCATTTAAAACAATCCTTCCCACAAAATCGACATTTTTAGTTTGAGCTGAGAACTCCGAAAGTTTATCAATGTCATTTTCAAGGTTGCTGTATCTTTCGAGTTGCGATTGCAGAACCTCGAAGGTTGCACGGGTATCAGCTTCAGCTGAATGTGCATTTTCAAGATCCTTTTCGCAATAAAACTTGTAGGCAGCACTGAGGGTGCGTTGCTCCATTTTATGATAGATAACCTGAACATCAATAAATTTTCGTTTTTTGAGGTCAAAATCTATATCGAGACGAAGAAATTCCTCCGCAAGCAATGGAAGATCGAATTTGTTAGAGTTATAGCCTGCAAAATCGGCTCCTTCAAAGCTATTCACAAGATTTTGTGCAATTTCTTTAAAAGTTGGACAGTCCTTTATATCGTCATCGCTAATGCCATGAATAGCGGTGGATTTGGGATCTATATGAATAGTGGGATTTATCCGCATGCTTTTGCTTTCTTCCCTTCCATCGGGGAAAATTTTGAGATACGAAATTTCAACTATTCTATCAGAAACAACATTTAATCCTGTTGTTTCAAGATCAAAAAAAATCAGAGGGTTTTTAAGCTTCAGGTTCATATTGGTGTATAAAACAAAGAGGATGCCGGCAATGGCACCCTCTCCGGCATGTTTATTTAAAAGATAAATTATGCATTAATCATCATCGGCATCAAGAGCATCAGAATATCTTCGCCATCTGTTTCAACTTCGGCAGGAACCATAATCCCGGCACGTGAAGGATCAGAAAGTTCGAAAATAACGTCGCCCGAGGTGAGATTCGATAATATTTCAATTAGAAATACTGATTTGAAACCTATTTCCATATCATCCCCATCGTAAGTACTTTTGATACGCTCGTAAGCTGAAATGGAGAAATCGATATCCTGTGCTGATATAGTAAGCTGGTTACCCGTTAATTGTAATTTAACAAGATTACTGGCCTGATTTGCAAAAACAGAAACCCTGCGTAAAGAGTTATAAAATTCTAACCGATCCAAACGCAATTTATTTGGGTTTCCAACGGGAATTACAGAGTTATAACTTGGGTAATTACCTTCAACCAGGCGGCAAACCAAAGTGTAATTGGTTAAAGTGAAAATTGCATTTTTTTCATCAAACTCAATGGTGATATCATTGGACTCTTTTGGCAAAATATTCTTCAGAAGCGAAGCCGGTTTTTTGGGCAGGATAAAAGAAGCATTGATGCCAGGTTTAACATCGTTGCGTTTATAGCGCACCAATTTATGTGAATCTGAGGCAACAAATATAAGATTATCACCGCCAAGTTCAATGAATATGCCATTCATTACCGGCCGCAGTTCGTCGTCGGCAGTAGCAAATAATGTTTTGTTGATACCATTCAGCAAAACATCGTAACTCACACGCATTGAATTTTTACGGTCAGACTTTATTGCAGGTAACTGCGGAAAATCAGAAGCATTTTGTCCTACTACACTAAATCGTCCATTTTCTGAATTGATGACAATTGAGTAAGAATCGGTGTCGATATCGAAAGTCAGAGGCTGATCTGCAAATTCTTTCAGGGTATCGAGCAAAATTTTTGCAGGAATGGCAACACTTCCTGATTCAGAAGCATTCTGAAGATTCATCCGCGTAATTAAAGTCGATTCGAGATCGGAAGCAGTTATTTCCAGGTTACTGCCATCCATATGAAACAAGAAGTTATCAAGAATGGGTAAAGTATTTTTGTTACTGATAACACGGCTAATAGCCTGAAGGTGACTTAATAAATCGGAACTGGATACAACAAACTTCATGTGTCGTTATTTTAAATGGTCAATAATATTGTAATTCAATTACTTATATTCACAAAATTAAGTATCAATAATACAAAAAAAAAGAAGTTTCTAGGTGAAAATCATCAATTATTTACCCACAAAATCACCCCTAAGTTTCAACAATGGGTCAAAATCAATGTATTTAATCAATACCGGAATGGTATCACTTCCTACTAATCCAATAAGTATGTCGGGATTTACTTTGGCAGGAGTGCTTTTATCAGGAACCTGATATACTTTAAGGGTTTCCTGGCGATTGTCTTTATTCTTGATTATCAAATGGGCATAAGGCAAAACATCTTTCACATCGTTGTATTGGATGTTTTCCCGTTCAGTACCAATACGATCGGCGTTTAGGGCTGAAACTCCTTTTAAATAATTTTCGACAATTTCTTTCGAATTATTTTTAAACACTTCATCGCCTTGTTTAATCTGAAACGAATCGTTTACCTTAGAAATAGCAAAGGAATTGCCAGGTTGCTTAGGATAAGCAAGTCCTACCATTATCATATCTTCAATTGGAGTGGTAAATATTTTTCTGTCGCGCCACATTCTTTCATTGGTCGAAAATAAAGTTAATATAGGCAGATCAAATCCGGTAAGTTTAGCAATATAAGGTTTGGAACTCCCTTCCATAATAATATATGCTTTTGCAGGAGCTGTATCTATTTCACAAAACCGATATTGAACAACAATTTCTCCCGACTCTTCAATAGTAACCTGTAACGATTTTTCGTTCAATTTTTCGATTACCATCGGAATCGATTCCTTAGGAACCGAAGAAATTACATCGAATTGCTGTAGAAATTTAAGCGTAATATTCACGAGTGGCATTTTTGCAGCGTATTTATTATTCACAACCCACAGGGATTTATTCCGGCTTAATTCTAAAACATCGCCATTATAAACGTATCGTATTTTTGTTATACCGGAAGTATCGGAAACAGCAAAGTTTTTTTCGCTGCCTGTTATTGTTCCCGGCTTATCGTTAAAAACAAGTACAAGTGTTATGGTTAGCAATATTGCTACTATAGCAATATAAAAAGCGTATTTCTTCATATTAAATTATTTGGTGTATTTGATTCTTCTTCTGTTATTATAATATAGCCCGAACAAAATTACAATTGTTGACGGCAATAAAGTATTAATTAATTGCCATTTTGTTTTTTCATCACGAACTCTTTGCTTATTCAATAAACGCAATTTAAAGCTCTTATTCCTCAACTCCATTAAACCGGTATCGTCAGTTAAATATTGTATACAGTTCATCAGGAATTCCTTATTTCCGAAAGTTTGCCTGGTATACCTGTCGTAACCAAGTGGTTGGGGTACAGGACCATTGGCCGACATACGAACATCATTCCTGATCATATCGCCACAAGCTACAACAATCATTTTGGTAGGTTTACTCTCTTTTAAAGTATTTCCCTCGTATCCTGGTATAATGGCTGACGACTGTCTGTTACGAAAAACCGACGAAAATTTTCCTTCCAGCAATACTGCAATTGTTTTTGAACCACCATTCAAACTTTCCCGCGGAGGAGTTTTTCGTACTTCATCCAGGCTTATCAATGCCGGAACATTAACCAGTCGTGTATAAGGTGAAGTTTTTAATAATGCTGTTTTAGAAACTAAAGGATTCGCACCGACAGTGTCAATACTACAAGGAAATCTGGCTAGAATCATGCTGAGATTTCGGGATACAGGATGATCCAACAAGGGTGCAATTAGTGGATAGTACATCCAGGGCATTGGTGTCCATTGAGCCTGGGCACCTCTCAATGCGGTATTAACAGGAATAACATTGCATTGTACGTCTTGAACCAGCGATGGATTGATGCGTGCCCCATAGGTGAAAATCATATCCTCGAGGTTTGTTTCATTAATAAAAGCAAAAGTAGAACCATTTGCAAGGCTGTCCTGACTAACGACAACTTCGTCCAGTATCCATAAAACCCTTCCGCCGTTCATAATATATTGATCGAGCACCAACTTATCACCTTCACTAAACTGCTTTTGAGGCCTCGCTATAACAACAGTTTTATAAGAATCCAGAATATTAGGTTTTCCACCAATAGCACCCCGATAAATATCAAAAGAGTTTGCAATTTCCTTATAAATATCATCTACCTGAAATTCATTGAGTTCGTCGTGACCTTCAATAAATGCAACCTTATCAATTTTTTTTGAAGTAAGATTGTAAATAGGTTTAATTAATTCATATTCTACGGTTTGCATAGAATTATTCAGATTCTCTTCAGCAGATAATGCTATATTGTTCTTTAAAAAATTAACCGGTATTTCTATACCATTATAGCTCACAATGGCCGAAGGAAATATTAGTTTTTCGCTATTGCCTCCCTCTTTATCACGAATCATAATATTAGTGGGGCGAATTCCCTTACTATATAAATCACTATAAAGCTGCGACCGGGTTTTAACATCGGGATTGTCGGCAGGGTTAATAAACTCGTATTGGATATTTTTACCGGCATGCACCCTGAATTCGTCAAGAGTTTCCTTTATAGAATTCCGAAGTTTTTTAAACCCGACAGGGAGATCACCTTCCAGGTAAACTTTTACAAGAACTTCATCAGGCAGATTTTTAAGAATAGTTTTCGTTTCCTGAGTAAGAGTAAAGCGTTTTTCGGAAGTAAGATCGATTCGAAAATATACTTTCGAGCCAATTATCCAGAGTAGCAAAACTATTAGCAGGGTTAATGAAACCTGAATTAAATGATGTTTGCGGATATCTTTCTGAGCTTTTTTCATTATTGAATATTAAAAGCCTTTACCATTGATGGGCTTGAATCTTGGATTTAGTGAATAAAATAAATATGGTAATCATTCCCAGGTAATAGATCAAATCGCGGGAGTCAACCACACCGCGGCTGATGGATTTATAATGTTCATTAATCCCAAGATTAAGAATGAAGCTGTTATTGCTGAACACAGGAAGCAAGGAAAGTGAATCAAAACCAATGAAAAGTGTGAAGCATAAAATTACTGCAACTACAAATGCAACAACTTGATTTTGAGTAAGCGAAGAAGCAAATATTCCGATCGCCACATAAATGGCAGCAAGTAAAAATAATCCAATAAAGGCCCCGCTTATAGCACCTTTATCGAGGTTACCCGAAGGGCTTCCAAGCGCCGAGACACTATAATAAAAAACCAGGCAGGGAATAAGGGATAGGATTACCAGAACAAGTGCACCAAAAAACTTTGCCAATACTATTTCAGTATAGGTTAAAGGTTTGGTTAATAAAAACTCCATAGTACCCGATTTTTTTTCTTCAGAAAATGATCGCATAGTAACCGCCGGAATCAGAAAAAGAAAAACCCAGGGAGCCATTAAAAAAAATGTATCCAAAGTAGCATAGCCACTTTCGAGAACATTTGTGTCTCCGGGAAGAATCCACATAAACAAACCATTGACTACCAAAAAGACAATAATCACCATATAACCGGTAAGGGATGAGAAAAAAGCTGATATTTCCTTGTTTAAAAGATGAATCATCGCATTGAGTTAATTGGATAACAAAAATAATAGAATTTATGATTCCCCTGTTAAGAGAATTATTGCATAAGGGTTATTCGAAAAATAAAAAATGTTAATCTGCGTGTTGGGTAGAACTTACCACATATTTTGAAAATAATTCCTCAGCAAATAAAAATTATTTCGAAATGTTATCTACTTCATAAGTAAGCAAACTTCAATATGATCCCAACCAGCTCAACTAATTTCTTCAGCTCGGCTTCGATTGCTTCTGAATTAAATAGGTATACAAGTTTTCTATGCTTCATTTACTATTAATGCGAATTAAGGGTTGAAATCAAATTCTTTTTACGCGGAACTGAATCGACCAAAGGGAGCTCAACGAAGTTAAACCCGGTGGTATATGGAGATAGTCTCAACAACCACGGAGTGCTTGATACAGCATTTAATTCAGGGA
>JBBQEI010000023.1:0-67486 GCA_038320545.1 Bacteroidales bacterium | reverse complement strand
ATTGAGCGGTAAGTTACAAAATCAAATACCTTTGTAATATTCAGCAGAATACCATTATCAATGGTTTTCAAAATTATGCTTAGTTTTGATTTTCAATTCTATTGATTTTTGAAGTTCAAAATTGTGGACATTTTATTTATTCATGGAAAGGAAACCATTACTTTCTTCCTTCAGAGAACAATGACAGTATAATCAAACAGTTCGCAGCTCAAAATATTTCAGGTTTTTGTTATGGTGGGGCAACTTATACATATATTGATAAGGAAGGAAATATAACTAATAGCATAGAAGCTCCAATTTTGTTGACTAAAGAAAAAATAACAAAATATATGAAAAACACCGTTCGCTAACATCATATAAATTTTATTGAGGCGGAAAGTGCAGTTTTAAACTACTTGCTCCTGACCAAGTTCTTAATTTACGGCAGCAAAGCTGATTTGCTGCCAAATTATAGAATATGATAGACCGAGAAAAACTAACAATTGACTGGATAAATCAGGTTTCGAAAAAAAATCGAAATACTGACAAAATTCTTGTAGAAAAGGTAATTCGAGCCCTTTTGTTATTGGAAGGATTGGTGAAACAAAAACTATCTTTTGTATTTAAAGGAGGCACTGCGCTATTGCTTCATTTAAATTCGTCCAAAAGGTTATCAATAGATATTTCCATTCCGTTAAACTTTAATAGCAGATATATTGATATATCATTTTAACCTTAATTGCTATTTATTCCTTAACTCAATTTTTCTCATCTCAAATTCATCCAACTTTTCCATTTCTTCCCTTGCAAATACCAGGAAAAATCCACCACCACCGGCACCCAGAATTTTTAAACAATACTGATGGGTTGCCAATCCTTTTTCCCAAAGCTTGTAGATAGAATCGGGTATCATTTCTTTAAAGTAAACCTTTTGCAATTGTGAGAGCTTCAAAAGAATATCCCATTCCGGAGGTTTTCCCTTAGAAATATCGAGCACTATATTTTTGAGCAACGGAAGATAGTTCTGTTGAAATTTGCTTTTATATTCAGGAATTCCCATCGCTTTTTTGAAAATATCAATCATTGTGGCCGAATCGCGTGTAATTCGCGAATCCAGCAGATAAATTTTTATATCATCATTAAATATCGCGGTATTTACTGATAAAAATTCAATATTTGAACCTTTAATTATTAAAGCTTTTTCGGTGTGAATGGTTAAAGGATCGATACCCGAACTTTTACCGTGAAAATACGATTCCATCTGGCTATATAAGTTGCGCAGTTCAGAAGGCTTTTGAAGATTCGACGTTCCAAAAGCTTTATATAGGGCAACACATAAACTGGCTGAGCTTCCGAGTCCATATCCCTGCGGAATATCCGACTGAAGAAAAAGTGCATCGTTTGCACTTTCATTCAGTCGGCCAAAGTCAAAATGCTGATTAAAATATTCAGTTTGAAAGAGGTATTGTCCAAATTTCTTTAAATGAAGATTCGATTGAATTCCCGTTATTTTTTCATCATCCGGAGGAAACATTAACCGGGCTGAAAAATCCCACAGAGGAATAGTAAATGCAGGAGATCCGGCCAGAATACTATGTTCGCCAAAGAGCAGCAATTTCGATGGAATGGACTGAAAGGCAGTCATAGCTTTATTCATTTACCAGTTGAACCGGACCTGTTCCAATGCGGTCGTGAATCCATTGGTTGTGCTCACAAAAAGGCAGTAACTCTTCCCTGATAAAATTGTGAACTTCATCTTTATATTCTTCCGGATACAATAAATGAATATTGGGGCCGGCATCCAGGGTAAAACACACCGGAATTTTTTGTTCGGTACGATACCGTTTTACTCTTTCAATAATGGCCAGGGTATTAGGTTTGAGTAACATATAATTTGCTTCCGACAACATCATTAAAGCATGTAAACCCAAAGCTTCATTTTCGGTAATTTTGATAAAATGATCCATATCGCCCTTTTTAAGGGTTGTCATTAATTCGCCAATATTGGCATTGGCAAGTTGATATCTCACTTTTGCGTATGGGTTGCTTTCCATGAGTGAATGGCCTTCGCTGCTTGATATTAATTTTTTCTCCGACGATACAATCAAAATCGAATCCTGCATTTTTTGAAATACCGGATGAATATTTTTGTTTACCGGTACAGCATAAATATCCGAACTGGTTTCTATTTCCTTGTGCTGTCCCCAAACCACAAATCCTTCATACACCGAACGACAAGCACTGCCCGAACCAATACGCGCCAGGTAAGATGCTTTCTGATTAAAATCGAGATATCCAGATATGTGCCCAAAAATTTGATTCTCAATGGCGCAAAGGCAAAGTGCCAACGAGCCAAAAGCTGAAGCCGAAGAAGCTATTCCGGTAGAATGTGGAAAATTGTTTTTCGATTCAATATTCATCCTCAAATGAGCAAGAAAAGGAATTTGCGGCTGTAACCGCGTTAAAAAACGGTTGATGCGGTTTTCAAAAAACAAGTTCTGCTGTTTCCCAAACGAAAAGGTAGGAACAACATTATTCAGGTTTTTATCGATCTCATACCGCACCACTGTTTCAGTGTATGCATTTTGCAAGGTGATGCTCAGGGAAGTATTATTCGGAAGCTGTTCACCGTGTTTACCCCAATATTTCACAATGGCAATATTTGAAGGACATCGCCAGGCGACTTTTCCTGCCTGTCTGATAAATTCAGCCATAGTTCAACTTTTAAAATCCAAATATTTATTCAACACAATATCTTCATATTTAAAAATTGTATTGTAATTGTTTTTACGAAAATACGATTTAACCTCTTCGAAATCAAGTGGACTCGCTGCCATAACAAAATCGCCTCCCCAGGCTCCAAGCGATTTTACAGCTCCCTTAAAATCGGGAAATAATAACTGTTTCACAGGATCTGTTTTCAGGAGGTTGCCCATAAATGCTTCATGAGTATTTAAGAGATGAATTGCCATGCTCAGGTTCTCTGCTTTAAGCCACTGTTCTGTTAAACCTGAAATAAATTCTACATCCTGAGTATTTGCTTTATAATATTCTTTAAACACACGGATGCTTTCGTTGGTGTTTTTTTTTTCGCCCAAAAAGATAAAATATAAATTACCGGAAAAGGGAGGATGATAGTTTATTTCCTGCCAATGAGGTTTTCCCTCTGAAATCTGAAAGGTAATCGGCGATTCGGCTCCGGCACATGCAATATCGTATCCGGAACCTCCGGAAATTCTGTGATGTAAATCGAAAGGATCAATTTGTGCCCAGCGTGCAAGGTTATTTATAAAAGTGGAACTGCTCCCTAAACCCCATTCCTGTAAATATTCCAAGTGATTTTTAACTAAAAAACCATTCTGGTTTGTTAAGAAAAAAGGATTGGCTTCTTTGGCAGCTTGTATGACTCTTTTCAAATACAAAGCTTTTTCCTGATCCGATGAACTGATGATCTCTATACCGGGAACAGTAAATTCAGCTTCAAACCAACTGTTTTCCTTTATAAATGCTTCCCATTTAAGCGTATTACGATTGCTCTGAATTACCTTCATTTCCTGACCGAATTTTACTGGCAAGGCCAACGATTTCGATCCATACATCACCAGGTATTCACCGGTGAGCAATAGTTTTCCATGGGAGTAGAAACGATCAATTTCGCTGTTCATAGCGCATTATTTAAAAAATGCTCATTTATATAATTCTGAACAGCTTTATGCGAAATTTTTTTTTCGTGGAAATATGCTTCTATCTCGGCCTTTTGAAAGGGTTCAAGATTAAATGAAAGAAGTATGTTTGAAAGGTGCATTTTCATGTGTCCCTGCTGAATGCCTTTAGTTATCAGCGCTCTGATTGCCGAAAAGTTGCTGGCCAAACCCACAGAAGCAATAATGGTCATTAATTCTGATGCAGAAGGATTCCCTAAAATTTGCATGGCTCTTTTTGCCATAGGGTGCAATGAAGTCAGGCCTCCAACAGTTCCAATGGCCAAAGGCATGCTAAGGGAAAACTTGAAATTATTGCCATCAAGATTCACCTGCGAAATACTTTTGTAGGTACCTGACGATGCTGCCCAGGCATGAACCCCGGCTTCCACAGCCCGAAAATCATTTCCTGTGACAATTACCACCGGATCAATTCCATTCATGATGCCTTTATTATGGGTAGCTGCCCTGTATGGATCAATGCATGCAATATCAACTGCTGTTTTAAATTTATTGGCAAATTCTTTTCCGGTAAAATTTTCATCAATTGTATCGAGTTGTTCAATTGGGCACGACAAATAACTGTCGACCCGACAATCGGGTACATGGTTCGATAAAATAGACATAATAATTTCCAAACGATCGGCTTTTTCAGGAAATGTTCCGAGAATAAAATTACGAAAAGCCCCGGCCATTGCTTCCAAAACAGAGTTGATAAAGTTGGCTCCCATGGAATCGGCTGTTTGAAAATCGACAGCAATGCGATAATAGTTATTTAGTTTCTGAGAAAAATCTTCCAGTTCGATATGGATTATCCCTCCTCCCCTTTCACGCATATTTGCTGTTAACGAGGATGTTTCGTCCATCAATTTTATTTTTATAGCCCCAAAAGCTTCCTTCAAAATATTAAAATCATCGAGCCACACAAAATGAACATGGCCTTTTTTAATAGTCGAAATAACTTTCGCTTGAAAACCCCCACGAACCGACCAGAATTTTGCGGCAGCAGAAGCTGCAGCTACCACAGAGCTTTCCTCGACCACCATCGGAACGTGGTAAACCTTATTGTTTATAAGAAAATTGGGAGCTATTCCAAAAGGAAGGTAAAAATTGGAGATAGTATTTTCACTAAAAGCATCAAAAATTTCCTGTTTTTCAGGATGCCAGTACGTCGCAGCTTCTGAGGGAAAGTCCGGGTCGTTCATTACGTCTGAGATAAAGCGTAATTTTTCTTCCTTTGGGAGTTTCGAAAATCCGTTTATGAATTCCCCTTCCATTATTTTCTGATTTGAAGATAGGCAAATGCCATTTCAAGTCCTTTAATCTGATTTTGAACATACTGCTTTAATTGTTCATAATCGCCCCGGGAATGCTTTAAAAATGATGAAGCCTGGCCATACACAGCAGGTAGTTTCGATTTTTTTATCAGATAATATCCATCTAAAAAATTGTGTATACCACCTGAAATAATAATTTCCTTACAAAGAAGGTCTTTTTCGGTGCTTACATAATGATTAACAGCATCGAGCATATCGCCAGCATCTACTCCAACATTGGTAAGAGAGGTAAAAAGCTCTGTAAAATTGTGATCAGGATTTCGCATCATTTCGACCCGTGCAAAATTTGTTCCTCCAAAAGCTCCAAATTCAATGGCTGCCAAAGGAAGTTTCATCAGTTGCAGGATGCTTTGAGGCCCCATGCCCTGCCCTACCTCTTTTACAATAACAGGATATTGAGCGTGTTCAAGAAATTTCTGAATAATGTAAATCGGAGACTTTTTCAAACGGTCACCTTCGGGTTGAAACCATTCCTGCAAAGGGTTAACATGAATAATTAAGCCATCGGCCCGTAATTTCTTTACAAGATCCCCGACCATTTTTGTCTGGTTACTTTCCAAAAGTTCTTCCACCTGCGAAATACCAAGATTAGCATAAAATGGAAGATCGTCGCCGATAATTTTGCGCATGTCGAAATCAGCAAAATGAGCAGAGTCTTTTAAAATGCTGCGGCAGGAGCCCAAACCCATTCCAAAACCAAATTCACGACAGGCACGGGCAAGGTTTCTGTTTATGGTGCCGGCAAGCTGAGTACCGCCGGTCATGCTGGATACCCAGAGAGGAACCCTTAATCTTTTACCAAGAAACCGGGACGAATCCAGTTCTTTGGGGTGGGCACTTAATAGTGGTTCGTACCAAAAACGACGATCTAATTCGTCTTTCAGCGTTTGGGATTCCAAAGCCAGGTTAATATGATCTCTTTTACGGTCTTCCATAATATGGATTTAAAGACCAATATGTCGCGCAATTACAATTCGGAGAATTTCGGAAGTTCCTTCGCCAATTTGTAACAGTCGCTGGTCACGGTAAAAACGTTCAATATCGTATTCTCTCATTAATCCGTAAGCACCATGAATCTGCAACGATTCATCGGCAATTTCCTTTGCTATTTCGGAACAATACAGTTTCGACATAGCAGCTTCCTTTGCAAAAGGATGTCCATTGTCCTTTAACCAGCAAGCGTGATATAAAGTATTTTTAGCAAGTTCTATTTTCATGGCCATATCGGCTAATTTGAATGATATAGCCTGAAATTTTGAAATCTTTTTTCCAAACTGTTCGCGTTCCTGCGAATATCTGAAAGCCATTTCGTAGGCTCCGCGTGCCAACCCCAAACCCATGGCTGCAATGGTTAACCTTCCTGAATCGAGTGTTTCCAGCATTATTTTCGAACCATCGCCAATTCCACCTAAAAGATTTTCCTTAGGAACCCTCACATTCTCAAAATAAAGCCTTGCAGTATCAATTGCCCTCCACATCATCTTACCGCGGATTTTCTCAGCCCGGTATCCGGGAGTACCCTTTTCAACAATAATGGTCGACAGTTCTTTTTTGCCATCCTGTTCATTCGTAACAACCTGAATGGTAACTCCTGCTGAAATTTCTGTTGCAGCATTGGAAATAAACATTTTGGAGCCATTGATAAGCCACTGATTTCCGTCGGCAACAGCTGTTGATTTAGTACCACGTGAATCGGAACCTGCCGTAAGTTCGGTTAACCCAAAAGCCCATAGTGCATTGCCGGAGCAAAGATTTGGAAGATATTTCTGTTTTTGTTCTTCAGTGCCGTAATTATAAATCGGGCCAATACCAAGCGAGTTATGAGATGCCAGAATAGCTGCCTGTGAGCTGTCAATCCGGGCTAGTTCCTCAATAGCTATTATAAAAGAAAGATAATCCAATCCTAATCCACAATATTTTTGAGAAATGGTCATTCCAAATAATCCCAGTTCGCCCATTCTTTTCGAAAGAGGGATTGAAAATTGTTCTTTTTCGTCCAGTTCTCTTGCAAGAGGCTTTACTTCCTTTTCAGCAAACTCACGAACCTTTAGTCTAAGTTTCTCATGCAAACCATTGGTGAAGATGTCCATTGAAATCAACAGTTTTAGGGTAAATATATAATCTTTCTTCTAATTAAGTATTGATAAATTCATAATCAACTCATTTCCTTTTATATGATCGCCACTTGAAACCAATATTTTATTTATGACCGCTTCAAAAGGGGCTGTAATTTTATTCTCCATTTTCATCGATTCTATGATCAACAGTAATTCTCCTTTCTGCACTTTATCTCCCTCCTTCACATTTAGCTTTATCACTTTCCCATTTAATGGTGATAGTATCTGGTTGCCATTCAATTGGCGCAACGATTTTCCATTTTGGCTGAATATTCTTAAATCGGTCAAATCAGCCCTTTGAACAGTAAAATCCAGAGAATTAAAGGATATGTAAAAATGTTGCTCCGAATCTTTCGTTACCAGGCATGTATATTTAACATTATCTATAAGAAACGAAACGGCATGCTCTTGGTTTTGGATCCCGCTAATTAAATGTTCCTGGTTGGATAAACTAAAGCTAATTCGGCCGGTAGCTAAATTGTTAATATACACTTCGAACGAGATGTTGCCGATGGAATATATTCTTTTACAGATATTGCGCCACGATCCAAGGCTTTCCCATATGTTGTTCCCTCTTTTAGGTGAAAAACTTTTGGCCAAAATTGCAGCAATTAAAATAACAGGCGATACCCAATCTTTTTTCGATTTTAGCTTTTGAAAAAGTTCTTCCGTTTTTAAATCACAATAATGGGTTGAAATATTATTTTCTATATAATCCTTATCTTCAATAATTTCGGTAAGATATTCCAAATTTGTTTTGATGCCCTGAATGGAACATTTTTTTAAATAATCATTTAACATTGAAATGGTACGCAACCTGTTATCAGAATGAGAAATCACTTTAGCGATCATGGGATCGAAGCTGGATAATACTGTAGCGTTTCCCCCGAAAGATGAATCTATTCTTATTCCCTCTGAAGCAGGCAGGTTATAAAGTAAAATTTCGCCGGCAGCTGGCAAAAATCCTGAAAACGGATCTTCAGCATAAATACGGCATTCAATGGAATGACCTTTTGCAACGATATCTTTCTGATGAAACGACAGGGACTTGCCTTCGGAAATCCGGATTTGTTCCTTTACAATATCAATTCCGGTGATAGCTTCAGTGATAGGATGTTCAACCTGAATACGCGTGTTCATCTCCAGAAAATAGAAATTCAAATCTTTATCAAAGATGAATTCGATTGTTCCGGCGTTGGTATAATTTATTGATTTCGCTATATAAACTGCAGTTTCCAGAAGCTTTTGCCTGATTTCGGCAGGTAAGGTAATGGAAGGAGCTTCTTCAATTATCTTTTGATGCCGCCGCTGGATGGTGCACTCCCGATCGTAAAGATGAACAATGTTGCCATAATTGTCGCCCAGAATTTGCACCTCAATATGTCGTGCATCTTCAATATATTGTTCCAGGTAAAGCTGTGAATTTCCAAAATAGCTTTTTGCTTCGCGTTTGGCAGTTTCCCAAGCTTCAGGAAGTTCGGCAGCCGAATAAATAATCTTCATTCCTTTGCCACCGCCACCGGCAACAGCTTTTATAATAAGCGGGAATTTCATTGAAGAAACCTGCGCTGATATTTCATTTAAATTATTACCCGAAATAGAAGGAGCTAATGGAATGCAAAGTTCTTTAACTTTTTCCCGAGCTTTACTTTTATCGCCCATCAAACGAATAACTTGTGGATCAGGGCCAATAAAGATAATGCCGGCGTTGTGACAAGCCAGAGCAAAACCTGCATTTTCTGATAGAAATCCATATCCGGGATGAATGGCATCACAGTGATTATCCTTAGCAATTTGTATAAGGAGCGGAATGTTTAAAAAAGTATTTTTTAAGTCGCCCGAGCCCAATGAAACCAATTTATCAGCCTCCTGAACATGCAATCCATTTCTTTCTTCGTCGGTATAAACAGCAACTGCAGAAATACCCATATTTTTGACAGTACGGATGATTCTTCTGGCGATTTCACCTCTGTTGGCAATAAGTATATTTCTTATTGTTTGCATTTTACAAACTGGCTCACGATTATCTGTCATTTTCAACAACACTTTACTTCTTTAGTTCAAATGGTTTTCCTTTTTTTCGGTTTGTGCCACCCAACCCGGTTTTTGCTTACTGAAAAAAGCGGCTATTCCTTCCTGTCCTTCTTCAGAAATCCGAGCTTTGGCAATCGTTTCCGATGTATATTTCATTAATTCATCAGGGTTATTCAGCATGCTTATTTTTTCCAGCAACTGTTTGGTCCGTCGAATGGCGTCAGGACTATTTTTCAGCACCTGATTTATTATTTCTTCCACCTTATTATCTAATTCACCTTCCGAAACCACATAATGAACCAGGCCAATCCGTTCTGCTTCTACTGCATCAAATTTAGTGGCCATTAACATTAACCGGCGGGCGTGACTTTTGCCTATTTTGTCAATCACATACGGAGAAATTATAGCAGGAACAAGGCCAAGGGAGGTTTCGCTCATTGCAAATTGTGCATCGTCAGTTGAAACAACAATGTCGGAAGCAGCTGCCAACCCGTTTGCTCCGCCCATCACAGCACCATGCACAACTGAAATAACAACTTTAGGACACACGTTCATAGCATAAAGACATTTGGCCAGAGTAAGGCTGTCGAGATAATTCTGATCATATGTATAATTTAAAACTTTCTTCATCCAGTTTAGATCGGCCCCTGCACAAAATGATTTTCCTTTCCCACGGATTACCACAACCCGAGCCTGCTGGTTACATGCAATTTCATTGAAGAAGTACAGGAGCTCGTGTATCATTTCGCCGTTTATCGCATTATGAACTTTTGGACGGTTGAGCCAAACAGTAATAAAGTGCTTTTCTTCCTCTATGTTGAGTGTGGTATATTCCATAAGGTATAGTATAAATCTTTCAAATTTGAAATTTACATTCTGAAAATTCCAAAAGCAGGCTTTTCAAATTTTCTGTTTAAAGAAGTTTCGATGCATAATCCTAAAATATTCCGTGTATCTACAGGATCAATGATACCATCGTCCCAAAGTCGGGATGTACTGTAATAAGCATTGCCCTCGGTTTCATATTTTTTCAGAATAGCTGCTTTTGTCGTTTCAACTTCATCGTGGTTCATTGCTTTTCCAGCTTCTTTTAATTGATCCTGTTTTACCGTTACAAGCACATTGGCCGCTTGCTCCCCACCCATTACCGAAATACGGGCATTAGGCCACATAAAAAGAAAATTAGGATCGTAAGCTCTTCCGGCCATGGCATAATTTCCGGCTCCAAAGCTGCCTCCCCAGATAACCGTGAATTTCGGAACTTTAGAATTAGCCACTGCATGTACAAACTTTGCACCATCGCGTGCAATACCAGCTCTTTCGTATTGTTTACCAACAATAAAGCCGGTTATATTCTGGAGAAAAACAATGGGTGTTTTTCGGAAATTGCAGAGTTCCACAAAATGGGCACCTTTCAACGACGATTCGGGAAAAAGTACCCCATGATTAGCTATTATGCCTACCATATATCCATGAATTCTGGCAAAACCAGTGACGAGAGTTGGTGCATAATTTTCCTTAAACTCATGAAATTCACTGGCATCAACAATCCGGGCAATTATTTCACGTGGATCGACCATTTTCTTCAAATCCAATGGAGCAATTCCGTAAAGTTCTTCGACAGGATATAAAGGATCCCTGCTTTCGACTTTGTCCATAAACTGTTTTTCCGACTTTGGAAGGGTTTCAAAAATATCCCGGCAAATTTGAATGGCATGTAAGTCGTTTTCGGCCAAATGATCGGAAACACCCGATATGGAAGTATGGACTTCAGCTCCACCCAATTCTTCAGCAGTGACTTCTTCGCCTGTTGCTGCCTTCACAAGGGGCGGACCGCCAATAAATATTGTACCCTGGTTCCGGACAATAATTGTTTCGTCACTCATGGCCGGAATATAGGCGCCACCAGCAGTACATGAACCCATAACAATCGAAATTTGTGGAATGCCGGCTGCCGACATTTGTGCCTGGTTAAAAAATATCCGGCCAAAATCGAACCTGTCGGGAAACACATTCGCCTGTTCAGGTAAAAAAACGCCACCTGAATCGACCATATAAACACATGGAATATTATTCTGCATGGCAATTTCCTGAGCCCTGATGTGTTTTTTTATGGTTTCCTTAATATAGGTGCCACCTTTCACCGTGGCGTCATTGGCAACAATCATAGTCTCCCTGCCATGGATAATGCCAATACCTGTCACAATTCCAGCCGAAGGAAACAGATTATGATGCTGATCGTATGCCGCAAGTGCCGAGAGTTCAAGAAAGGGAGTGTTTCTATCAATTAACAATTCGATTCGTTCGCGGGCTAAAAGTTTACTGCGTTTTTTATGACGCTCCACAGCCACTGAGCCTCCACCTAAATTAACTTCTGAGATCTTACTCCTTAACTCATGCAAAATGTCCTTAAAGGCAGAGCTATTCAGGCGAAATTCTTCCGGGCTTATTTCTAATTGTTTATTAATATGTTTCAAAGTGTTCAGATATTGTGTTTCATAATTTTGAATAATCCTTTAACAAAATCTATTCTAAAAAGTTTTAACGATTTAAAATAAAAGCCATATTCCAAAAGTTTTGAGATTCTTGAGCTTCTAATCTCTCAAAGTAAAATTAAATTTGTTTATGAATGGCGATTGTTGCAGGAAAAAAAGCTGGAGAAAACAGTTAAATCCCCGGAGACATCAAGGGTGATGAATGAAAAGCAGGTTTTGGATTTTATTCAGCATTATGAACGATTAACTCGGCATATGCTCGCGATGAAATGCCTCATAGGGCAGATGTGGATTTTGAAATTGATGAAGGCCATCAAATTTCAGGGGTACATATAAAAACCACTATTGTCCGGTAAACTAATTAAGGTTAAGATTTCTCACTTTGTTCGAAATGACATTCTGTATTTTGGTTTTTAGGGGTGCTTGGTTGGCGGCTTTGCCGCCAACCAAGTACCCTAGCACCATATAATTAATAAAAGGCTATCATTCAGAGCGAAGCGAAAAACTTAGCGAAGCGTTCTCACCGGAGGTAATCTTTACTTTTTTACCGGACAACCATGATAAAAAACAGCGTATTTCAATGAAAATTGTAAATTTTAGCATTCAAGCCGAATAATCTTATCTTTGCAAAAAAATTTTGAAATATATTAAGATCTATAAGTATCTATGATTCCTAATGAATTAAGTGAACAGGAAATAATACGCAGGAATTCACTGGAAGAACTGCGGAAATCAGGGATTGAACCTTATCCACACGAAGGATGGCTTGTAAATGCTACATCCACTGAAATTCTTTCGAACTACAAGGCTGAGCTGAATAATTACCAGGAAGTATCTCTCGCCGGGCGGTTAATGAGCCGACGGATTATGGGAAGTGCCTCTTTTGCAGAATTACAGGATCAAAACGGAAGAATCCAGATATATATAAAACGCGACGATATTTGTCCTGACGAAAATAAAGACCTTTACAACCAGGTATTTAAGAAATTTCTTGATATAGGTGATTTCATCGGCATCAAAGGTTATGTTTTTGTAACCCAAATGGGCGAGACTTCCATTCATGTGAAAGAATTGAAAGTTTTAAGCAAATCAGTTCGTGTATTGCCTATCGTGAAAGAAAAAGATGGTAAACTCTTTGATGCTTTTACTGATCCCGAACAGCGTTACCGTCAGCGGTATGTCGATCTGATTGTAAACCCTACTATCAAAGATGTATTTATAAAACGAACCAAAATAATTAACACACTCCGCGATTTTTATAATTCAAAGGGTTATCTGGAAGTTGAAACACCAATTTTACAGCCTATTCCCGGAGGAGCCACGGCCCGTCCGTTTATTACGCATCATAATGCTTTGGACATGCCGCTTTACCTGCGTATTGCCAATGAACTTTACCTCAAAAGGTTGATAGTAGGAGGTTTTGATGGTGTTTACGAATTTGCAAAGGATTTTCGCAACGAAGGTATGGATCGTACTCATAATCCGGAATTTACAGTCATGGAAATATACGTGGCTTACAAGGACTATTTCTGGATGATGGATTTTACTGAAGAAATGCTCGAAAAAGTTGCCATTGCTTTGCATGGAACCACCCAAGTCACCTTAGGAGATAAAATTATTGATTTTAAAAGGCCATTCAAGAAAATAACCATGATCGATTCCATTATGGAACATACAGGCATTGATATTAATGGTATGAATGAAGATCAGCTTAGGGAAGTTTGTAAAACATTAAATATAGAAGTGGCACCTTCTATGGGCAAAGGCAAAATGATTGATGAAATTTTTGGTGAAAAATGTGAGGCGAACTATGTTCAACCTACATTTATCATGGATTATCCTGTTGAAATGTCGCCTTTGTGCAAAAAACACAGGAACAACCCTGAACTTACCGAACGATTTGAGCTGATGGTAAATGGTAAAGAACTTTGTAATGCCTATACCGAGCTGAACGACCCGATTGATCAATACGAACGTTTTAAAGATCAGCTCACTCTCTCTGAAAAAGGTGACGACGAAGCGATGTTTATCGATCTTGATTTTGTTCGCGCCCTCGAATATGGAATGCCGCCAACTTCCGGCATGGGAATGGGAATAGACCGTTTAGCTATGATCATGACCAATCAGCCCAGTATTCAGGATGTTTTGTTTTTCCCTCAAATGCGGCCTGAAAAGAAATTAAAAAGAGAGGACGATACCGAAGCATTCCAGGCTATGGGAATCCCAAATGATTGGATTTTGGTTATTCAAAAAATGGGCCTTAGTGCCGAAGCTATTAAGAACACAAGTCCTGGTAAGTTCCATAATGACTTATGCGGGTTCAATAAAAAAAATAAATTGGGATATACGAACCCATCCCAGGAAGAAGTAAAAAGCTGGGTGAGTAAATAAGGTTTTGCATTTCAGTGAGTATTTTGTAATTTGTATCAAAATGTAAGAATGAAGGAAGAAGCAAAAGTTGCGGTTATTGGAGGAGGAAGTTGGGCTACTGCTTTGGCACATATTGTTTTGCAAAATAAAAGCCATATTAACTGGTTTATTTACGAAAAAGAAATCATTGAGCACCTTCAGGAGCATAAAAATAATCCCCAATATCTGAGTTCTCTGGAATTTAACACTCAGCAAATAACGTTTTATAATAACATTCAAGAGGTTATTAAGGATTCAGATATAATCCTCATGGTTGTTCCGTCGGCATATATTAAAAGCACAATGGGCAATGAGGATATCGATTTCAGCGGTAAATTATTCATCAGTGCTGTGAAAGGAATTATACCTGTTGATAATCTAACCATTACCCAATACTTTGGTAAAAGATATAATATACCTGACGATCACCTCCTTGTAGTTTCGGGTCCCAGCCATGCCGAAGAAGTGGCTATGCAAAGACTTACTTATCTTACGGTTGGTTGCAGCAATAGTGAAAATGCAAATGCAGTAGCTGATCTTATAAAATGCAGTTTTGTAAAAACTATAATTTCGAGCGATGTTATTGGGATTGAATATGTGGCAGTATTAAAAAACATTTATGCACTGGCCACTGGTATAGCTCATGGAATGGGGTATGGTGATAACTTTATAGCTGTTTTGGTCTCTAATGCTGTACGCGAAATGAAACGATTTCTGAACGTTGCTTATAAAGGAACCACCAAAAGAAAAATACATCACAGTGTTTACTTAGGTGACCTTTTGGTGACTGCCTATTCCCAGTTTAGCCGTAACCGTACTTTTGGCACCATGATTGGTAAAGGATATTCTGTTAAATCGACAATGCTGGAAATGAATATGGTTGCAGAAGGTTATTATGCCGCTGCCTGTATCAAAGAATTGAATAAAGAATTAAAGGTAAATATGCCAATTACAGAAGCTGTATACAATATCCTTTACGAAAAATTTTCTCCATCGATGGAGATGAGGTTATTGATAGAAAAACTTCAGTAGTAATTAAATGTTATAATAATATAAGTTTCACTTTTTAAAATTTAAATCATGCTTAATATTGTACTATTCGGCCCTCCGGGTTCAGGAAAAGGAACTCAAAGTACTACCCTTATTGAAAAATATAATTTAGTACATTTATCCACCGGCGATATCCTCCGTGGCGAAATTGCTGCTCAAACCCCGCTAGGAATGGAAGCTAAGACCAAAATGGAAAAAGGGGAACTCGTTCCTGACGAAGTAGTGATTGGCATGATTGGCAATAAACTTGATGCAAATGCACAGGTTAATGGCTTTATTTTCGATGGTTTTCCGCGTACAACAGCTCAGGCTTCAGCATTAGATAATTTATTAAGTCAAAAAGGCACATCCATAACGGTTATGCTTTCGCTGGAAGTAGAAAAAGAAGAACTTGTTAAACGTCTTTTAAATCGAGGTAAAGATTCGGGTCGTGCTGATGATCAGAATATCAATGTTATAGAAAACAGAATAGCTGTTTACAACAAGGAAACAGCTATTGTTGCCGATTATTATAAAAAACAGAATAAATTCCAATCAATACCGGGCATGGGTGCAGTTAAAGAAATATTCGACCGCTTGTGCAAGGCCATTGATAAGGCTAAGAGTTAAAAATAATACATGTCAGATACCAATTTTGTTGATTACATAAAAATTTTTGTACGCTCCGGAAACGGAGGTGCCGGTTCAGTTCATTTCCGCAGAGAAAAATTCGTTCCCAAAGGTGGGCCCGATGGCGGAAATGGAGGAAAAGGCGGCCATGTTATTGTACGCGGGAGCGCTCAAATATGGACTTTAATCCACCTAAAATACAATCGCCATGTTTTTGCTGAAGATGGCGTTAATGGCTCAGGAGCTAATTCCACAGGATCGGACGGCAAAGACGCCATTATTGAGGTGCCGCTGGGAACAGTAGCAAAGGACGGAGAAACAGGTGAAGTGTTATTCGAAATTACCCGCGATGGCGAAGAAAAAATATTAGCGCCGGGTGGACGGGGCGGAATGGGAAATACTTATTTCAAAACATCTACAAATCAAACTCCGCGTTTTGCCCAACCTGGAGAGCCTTGCATTGAAGGTTGGAGAGTTCTGGAATTAAAAATTCTGGCTGATGTTGGTTTAGTAGGTTTCCCCAATGCAGGTAAGTCAACCCTTCTTTCGGTTGTTTCGGCTGCGAAGCCAAAAATTGCCGATTATGCTTTTACAACTCTGGTACCAAATATTGGAATTGTTCCATACCGCGATAATCGTTCATTTGTAATGGCTGATATTCCCGGAATTATTGAAGGAGCTTCCGAAGGTAAAGGGCTTGGATTGAGATTTTTGCGCCACATAGAACGAAATTCAATGCTTTTGTTCCTGATACCTGCCGATAGCGCTGATATTCAAAAGGAATACCAGGTTCTGTTAAACGAGCTGGAACAATTTAATCCTGAATTACTTGATAAAAAGAGGATTCTGGTAATCAGCAAATGTGACCTGATTGATCAGGAACTTGAGGATGAAATGAGAAAACAACTTCCAGCGTTGCCATGTCTGTTTATTTCAGCTATTGCCAATAAAGGAATAATGGAATTAAAAGATCTTATCTGGAAGGAATTGAATAGTTAAAAAAAGAGACCTTCTTAATAAAGGTATAAGGCTTCGACTCCGCTCATCCTGACCGTTGAAAATAATCATCTGGTCATACTGAGGCATAATTTTATTAAAAAATACAATATGTAATGAGGTTTTTTCCCAGGTCATCCTGAGCAGAGTCGAAGGATGGCCTGGAAATCAGCTTTTAAAAAATACTTAAATGGTAGCGAAGCCGAATGGTCATACTGAGAATTGACCCTAGGAAAATGGGACATAATGCACTGCTGACAGAACTAGATTAAAACGATCATCCGTACCTTTGGCTTAAACCAAAGGTACCCTAAGTTCAAGGCTTACTGAAAATTGGCTAAAAACAAAATATTGTCCTGCTCTGGGGATAATCCGCTAGTGTTTGCCAAACTTTAAGGAAGTGCTAATTAATTCAGTATGTCGGTTAAATAAAATATATTCTCTCTTTACCGCTCCAATCCCCCTCACGAAGGCCAATCTTGGTAGAGAATCAGGACGATTAATAACGGCGCGCGGATCAGTTGAGCAATGAAATTTTTCCAATATCGCCGCAACAGGTAATCATTTCATTATCTGCTTTATACCCAAATCTGTCATTGGTAGCGGTGTCAAAGTATGAAATGCAATATTTAAATAACCTTTTTTGTCAGCTTCATTATTTATACTTTTTAAAGAGCGATACCACAATATGCCCGCCAAATCCGAAGGTATTGTTAATGGCAACATTCACCTCTTTTTCAACACATTTGTTTGGGGTAAGGTTTAAAGCAGGATTGATAACAGGATCGATCTCTTCTATATTTATGGTTGGAGGAATCACATTATTATAAATAGCAAGTACTGAAGCTATTCCTTCCACAGCTCCCGCAGCACCCAAAAGGTGTCCTGTCATCGACTTAGTGCCGCTCACATGCAGTTTGTCGAGACTATTCCCAAAAACTTTACTGATTGCTATACATTCGCTTGGGTCACCAACTGGAGTTGATGTAGCATGAGCATTCACGTAATCCACATCTTCAGGTTGTAATCCTGCCTCCTGAATGGCATCAATCATTGCATTTACAGCGCCTTCCCCTTCAGGATGCGGTGCCGTAATATGATATGAATCGGAAGCACAACCGTAACCACCAATTTCGCAATAAATTTTAGCACCTCTCGCCAAAGCATGTTCGAGATCTTCTATCATCAACACTCCGGCACCTTCACCCATTACAAAGCCATCACGCGATTTATCAAATGGCCTGGATGCCTTTTCAGGATTGTCATTGCGTTCGGATAAAGCTCTTAATGCATTAAACCCTCCTATGGAGGTTTGTGTAATTGCAGCTTCAGAGCCTCCTGCCAGAATCACATTTGCCTTTCCAATGCGTATCATGTTAAATGCTTCGGTAATGGCATTATTCGACGATGTGCATGCTGAAACTGTAGAATAACTAACGCCTTTTAATCCGTATTTTATAGTGATTTGACCGGCGGCAATATTGGGAATCATTTTAATGATGAAAAACGGACTAAACCTCGGAATGCATCCTCCATTCAGGTAAGCGGCAAATTCTTCTTCAATGGTTTGAATTCCACCTACTCCTGTAGCCCAAATCACTCCCACTTTTTTACGATCGCAAGCACCCAGATCAAGCTTCGAATCTTTCATGCATTCATCAACAGCTCCAAAGGCAAATTGAGTGAACAGATCCATTTTTCTGGCTTCCGATTTTTCCATATAATTTAATGGATCGAAACCCTTTACTTCACAGGCAAATTTAGTTTTGAAATTTGTAGTATCGAACTTAGTTATGGGACCTGCCCCACTTTTGCCAGCTTTTAAATTATTCCATAATTCCGGAACATTATTTCCAATTGAAGTTATTGCGCCCATTCCGGTTATTACCACTCTTCTCATATTCAAGGTATTATTGTTTTTTAGGCAATTTTTGGTTTTAGATCCTCCAGAATTGCCTGATATATAATTTTAAAGTCCGATTTATCTAATATCCTTGCTAACTGTAAACCAGCAATTAAGCTCGATAAAATAAGCAATGATCTCTCTCGTGCTTCCCCCTTAAAGACAAATATTCCTTTTTCTTTGCCCCTGTTAAGAATGTCTGTTAGCCACAATAGTATGCTCTCCGTCATTTTTTTTAACTCAATTCTTGTAGGTTCATTCAACGATTCGATATTTGGACCCAGTGAACCCACAATGCATAGTTTTTCTTCGCGATTGCTCTTTACATAAATCTTCATGAAAATCTCAAGCTGCTGCAATTCATCGAATCCACGGTTTTGCATATTTTGAATCATTTCTTCAAAACGCTGAATATTCGTTTTTACTATGCTCGTTCCCAGATTTTCTTTGGAAGGAAAATAATAATGCACTGCAGCATTTTTAATACCTAATTCGGAGGAAATATCCTGGTAACTAAATGCATTATAGCCACGTGTGCGGATAAGATCCTCGCCAAGCTCCATTATTTTTTCACGGGTTACCGACATAAAAATTTATATTCAAGAAGTTGCCGTAAATATACTTACCAATAAGTAAAATCCAAAATAAATCTTTCTTAGTTAAGTCTTCAATTAAAAAGGCTTTCTCAATTGAATGAAACAAAATGAGCCTGAACAGAGTAAATATCAGGGATCAGTAAAACCAAACTTCAGCATGATTAAAAAAATATTTATAATTGCTTTCATAGCCTCCATTGCGGGTATTTTAAATGAGAGTTTCGCATTCTTAAGCTTTATTCCGCAGGATAGTGCCAAAATATTTTTTTCGATCAAAGGATTCCTAGTTGCATAAACCTGGTCTTTTTTAATTTCGGATTTTTTTCCTATAGAAATTTCGACAATGGCTTAGAAACCAACTTTTTGAATTTAGTATTCTTTTCAATATTACTGATTGGTGCGATAGCATATATATTTTCGAAGCAAAAAGAAACGCGTCTTTTGAGATTTGCGTTTTCAATAATTTTATTTGCGCAGGTAATTTATTTTGTTTCGTCGCTCATTTCTCCCATTGTATTTTGGAAATATCTTCAAGCCCAAAAGTATTGGTGGGTAGCATGGTTAGTTAGCAGATTACTTAATTTGATATGGATTTATCTTTCGTACTTTGTATTAAAAAACACTGATAAAACAAAACTACCCGAAATCACATATCAACAACCAAACGGACAAACCCTGCCGGTTTGGGAAACCGCTTCAAACTGGCAACGTTTTTTCCATTTAATAATAGATTTAATTATTTGTATCTCAGTATTGTCGGGCTTTATAAGAATATTAGGAAATAAACCACTTGAATTTTTAGAATCCACATTAGGAGAAAGAGGTCTCATCCTTGTTTTTATTTTTATTTTCCGGTTGATTTATTATCCACTTTTTGAAGCCATTTTAGGCGCTACACCCGCAAAATTTCTAACAGAGACCAGAGTTACTGACGAAAAAGGAAATAAACTTGAGGGCAATATCAAGTGGGAAAATGAATTACCTCAACGAATAGAAACTGTGCGATGTGGCGACTATCCATATTTATATTTGACAGGATCGAATTATAAGAGGAACGAAAAATATAAGTTCAGAATGGTATTATCTGACACACTTAACCAGCATCACAGCTATATAATTGAAGGATCGAACCTTGAAAAAACGATAACAAAAGAATAGAAGTAAACCGCATTTGACAATGCTTTTATCACGTATTAATAAAAGTATTGTTATTGCAATGTTCAGCCTTATTCGATTTAAAATTTCTTTACATATTTATGACAATACGGTGTTCCGTTTTCTTTTGAATAATATTCCTGATGATATTCTTCAGCTTTCCAGAATTCACTTACTGGTGTTACCTTAGTTACCACAGCTATTCCTTTTTTCTTTAGAATATCAATTAGGCTGTCGGTAATTGCTCTTTGTTCCATATTCAAATAAAAAACTTCCGAACGGTATTGATCACCTACATCAGGACCCTGCCGGTCTTTTTGAGTAGGATCGTGAATTTCAAAAAACATCTTGGCAACTTGTTCATAGCTGGTTTTTGTTGGATCGAAAACCACTCGTATCGCTTCGGCGTGACCAGTTGAATGAGAACTTACCTCTTTATAGGTGGGATTATCTTTGTGCCCACCAATATAACCCACTTCGGTAGAAAGTACGCCATCAATTTCGTGCATATAATATTCAACTCCCCAAAAACAACCTCCTGCAAAAATAGCAGTATCTGTTTTTGCATCTTTGTCGGGACCTGCAGGAATAAACTGCAAAGAGACGGAATTGACACAATGCCTTACATTCTTATCAGTTAATCCCTCGCCCGTGAAAACATGGCCCAAATGAGCCCCGCAATTTACACAAGTTATCTCAGTGCGCATACCGTCAGAATCGACCGTTTTTTTTACAGCACCTTTAATTTCATCATCAAAACTGGGCCAACCGCAATCTGATTTGAATTTATCGTCGGATTTATAAAGTAAAGCCCCACAATTTTTGCAGGCATAAGCACCTTTTCCAAAAAATTCATTATAAATTCCGGTAAAAGGTCGTTCAGTTCCTTTGTCCACAATCACATGTTTTTCCTGGGGAGTAAGACTTCTTACCCTGATATCTTTATTCATAGTATTTTTATTTTGTGTACAAGCATTCAGGCTAATGGAAACTAAAATCAGAAATAATATATTTTTTCTCATGTCTATCGATATTTCAATACTTAAACACAGATAATCAAAGAAAGATCAAACGGAATTCTTAATTTTTATTAAAAGAGTTAAAAATTAGTCGTAAGATTCTAGTCGTTCCGATAGCTATCGGAAGCCGTAAGAAATACAAAGCAATAATGCAGTCGTTTCGACATGATCAACCACCGGTTTTTCGTAAAAATTAAGGCTCCTGGCCCTGCCTCTTGTTACTGGCTTTGTTGTTTTGGCTGTTGGTCTTGCGTCTTGATACTTGTTACTTTATACTTTTTCAGATAATTCACCTAAATTTGACGAATCTTAAAGTTTTAAAAATTGAATAAATACGATGTAATAGTTGTTGGTGCCGGAGCTGCCGGCTTGATTGCTGCCGGAAGAGCCGGGGAACTGGGTGCAAAAGTTTTACTCATTGAGAAAATGGAACGTGTTGGGAGAAAATTGCTGATCACAGGAAAAGGCCGCTGCAATATTACCAATGATGCCCCTATGTCGGAATTTTTGAAGCATGTTCACCCAAATTCTAGGGTACTAAAACATGCTTTCAATACATTTTTTAATAAAGATATTGTTTCTCTGTTAAGTTCTCAGGGGTTAGAAACCGTTACTGAAAGAGGTGAAAGGGTTTTTCCGGTAAGCGATAAATCAGCCGACGTAGTAAATGCCTTGATGAAATGGACATCCGGAAATAATGTAGAGATAAGTTATCATGAGAAGTTGGAAGAAATCCTAATTGAAAATGGATCCATTAGCGGAATTTTAACTTCCAAAGAAGGAAAAAATAAAACCTACTCTTGCGGAAGCGTTATTTTGTGCACCGGAGGTAATTCATATCCGGCAACAGGATCAAGTGGCGAAGGATATAAGATTGTAAAAAAACTGGGGCACACGGTTTCTCCGGTTTTACCTGCATTGGTACCCATTGAAACAGAAGGTTCCATTGCTCCGGAACTGCAAGGGTTAAGCCTGAAAAATGTAAATGCAAGTATCTGGATCGATGGAAGAAAATATAAAGACGATTTCGGGGAGATGTTGTTTACCCATTTTGGAGTGTCAGGACCCATTATTTTAACTTTAAGCCGGTTTATTGTTCAGGAATTAAATAATAAAAAAAGCCTTGAACTATCTATAGACCTGAAAGCTGCCCTCGACGATCAGCAGCTCGATAGCAGATTACTGCGCGACTTAAGTGAGCATGGTAAAAAACAGGTAGAGAACGCATTTAAATTATGGCTTCCGGGTAAGTTAATTCCTGTTTTCATGAAATTAACAGGCATTGAAGGAACAAAGCTTTGCCACCAGATTTCAGCTATAGAGCGAAAAAAGATAAGATTACTTCTGAAAGATTTCCGACTAAAAATTACTGGTCACCGGTCGTTTAAAGAAGCTATTATTACTTCCGGTGGAATAAATACAGATGAAATTGATTTTAAAACGATGCAATCGAAACTCGTAAAAAAATTATACATTGCCGGGGAAGTCATTGACCTGGATGCTGATACCGGAGGATACAATTTGCAGATTGCCTGGTCGACGGGTTTTCTGGCTGGGGAGAGTTGTATGAAAGAGTAAAAAATAAAAATTGAACACGAAAACACGAAGCCACGAATAAGCCCACTGTATTACAATCCTTTGTGTCTTTGTGTCCCGAATTCGAAACTTAATTTAGAACCAAGTATCAAGATTTTAAAAGCATAATTCTTGGCTCTTGGTCCCGATAGCTATCGGGATTGTTAATATCATTTCATGGAATTCAAACAATTTAAAGAATGGAGGAGCCAATTTGTCACCTCCAATGAAGATAAAATGGGGCTTCGTTATTCGCCTTAAGCATTTACAGAGGATGGCGTTGCTCAATTATCGACAGTTTTAAGCAGTGAAAGAGCCATTAAAGTCAATATACAAATCATTCGTTTGTTTAGCAAAATGTGCAGGATTATGCTAACTCAAAAAGACATTTTGTATAAACTGGAAGAGTTAGAAAGAAATGATATTGAACATGATAAAAAAATAAAACCCCCGCTAGCCGAAGTCTATCGAACGGAGCGGCTCGGCGAACGTCTCCGACTTCGCCGCTCTAAATACCGTTCTCTGAACGGTAACATAATACCGCTTTTGCATTTAAACTTTAAAAGCGATATTTTAGCATTGCTTATGTCAACAGGATATCAAATAAAAGACCAAGCAGCTCTATATTACCTATCCATTCAGGTGGTAGATTGGGTTGATGTATTTACAAGGATGAAATACAGGGACATTGTTTTGGACAGTTTACACTACTGCCAAACGAACAAGGGACTACAAATATTTGATATGTTATCATGTCAAACCATATTCACCTCATCGCCAATAGCCCGGAGGGCCATTTAAGTGATATATTATGGGATTTTAAAAAGTTTACAGCCAAAAATATTATTGAAAATATACAAGATAGTAACGAAAGCAGAAAGGATTGGATGCTAAACCGTTTTCAATTTAATGCACATCGACATAGTCGAAACGAAAACTACCAAATGTGGACACACGAAAACCATGGAGTTGTTATTTATTCGTCAGATTTTGCAATGCAAAAACTTGATTATTTACATAACAATCCTGTTCGTGCAGGAATCGTAAGAAAACCGGAAGAATACATTTATTCCAATGCAGGTAATTATGCTGAAATGGAGAGTGTTTTTGGAGTTATAATAATGGATATAAATGGAAGACATATTAAAACAAAATATGAAGTCAGGAGACTACTAGTTAAAACGGCGAAGTCGGAGACGTTCGCCGAACCCGCTTTGAACATACATTTTGGCAAACTACGAATGGCTGGGGGCAACTCAATTACCGTGAAGAAATTTTTTTACGGAACTCAGATGGCCGGTTTTAAAGAAGATTTTACTTACGATGCCGTAAACCGGCTGGAGACCGTAAAGGTGGCAGGTGCCCCCGCTAGCGAGCATGTTCAGAGCTGCTGGAGCGCAATTGTATCGCGTTCCTTTCCTAGCAGTCGTTTATAACGATTTGCGAAGCAAGAAATAAAATTTGAAAGGGTATCAGGATTAAAGATAGAAAACTGGACGAAATAAAAAGCAACGAACCGCCAATCGAGTAGACCGTACACGTTAGGCGTAAGCTGTAAATGACAAGGAAAGCTAGAATGATAAAGGATTCACTTTGTTTCAACTATTCCTTTAATCTCTTCCAATAGTTTTGATTCACTTTCACAATTCACATTCACCAAAAAAAATTCTTCGCCACGAAATGCCCGCCAACGCCATTCTGCCTGGTTAATAGTTTGATACGAACCATTATCAAACCACCACCCCGCATAAAGAATATCGTTTCCTCTTTCTAATATTCCTATATAGATTTCTTTCCCACTAATTAATTTTTTATTAATCTTTTTAAACTCATATCCACTTCCAATCCAGCAAATCATAGGATTATGTTCAGTTCCATAGAATTTTCTCACGGGTTTGATATAAACCAATATTCCGGTTTTTTCGAATTTTGTAACTTCTTCATTAATATATGTTTTAGAATATCCTTGCAGATAAGGCAACGAAATCTTCCCAACATTGCCGTGATCTTCAGCATTTATTTTAAATCCCGTTATAACTGATAATCCTAATAATATTATTTGTAGAACTATCAGTTTAAAATTCAAAAAATGGTTACGAGCTTCACTTTCTGCTTGTTTTTTGGGAGCTATTTGTTTGATGATAAAATAGGCAGGAACGATGGTATAAAAAACCAGGCATAAAATTCCCACGAGATCGTGTGCCGGATTTTCAGGAAGTATACGAAACAAAACCAATACTAAAATTCTCAACAAGTTGCCGGTGATATTTAAAAAAATGATAATGGAAGTTATTATCATAACCTTAACAAAGCTAAAATTACAATTAGACTTCCGCTCGAAATAAGCCATCAATACTAAACCTGCAAGCAATGAAATCTGCATCATTTTTAATCCTATGCAGGCCGGATCAACTGAAAATTCACAATTGTCCATCACCATTATATTTCCGGTAACTTCAATATTAATCCCGAGCATATGAATTAACTGGCCGGCTATCTCAGAAAGCTTTAAACGGATGGCAAATCCAAAAATATTATTAAAATATTTGAAAGCAGGACATAAAATACCAAGCAGAATTATCGGTAACCAGTTAATCCTTCCAGCCATACTCTCAAGAACAAAAAATATGGCCAATCCAACAGATAAAAAATAGAAAGTAGCTACACCAGTATACCCGGATAGCAGCATAAAAAAAACTGACAACCATAAGTAGCGATATCCTGTTTTATGGCTAATTTCTAATCTGAGGATATATGGGAAAAGTATCAATCCTGCCAGTAAATGAATGTCGAAAATCAGGTAATTTTTTAAAAAACCAAGGATTAGCAGCAGATATCCTAAAATAAATATAACTGGCAGGTATATCGAAGGAAGAACTTTAGAAATAAGCTTCATCTATTTTATTTTAAGATCTGGCTTACTTTTTTATTTTTCAGATAAAGAAAGATACACAAACCTGCCAAAACAGTGATTAAAAGCCATTCGTGTGGCTCAGGGACCGCTCCTGACGATTTCATCGATGCATTCTTTAAACTTACACCTTCATCAGTTATGCCAAACCGCTTATAATCTTGCTGGCTTTCAAGCACTACCAAACTGGTTACCGGAGAAACCACATAGGCCTTATATGCTTTGTTTACAATTGTGGAGTCGTAATAGCCTTCTTTCAAATAGTTTATCCCGGTACGGAACATTACGTTGTTGTATGAATATAAGCGCATCAAATGATCGGGAGCATTAGAAACTGCTGTATCGCTGGTTTCAGTGATCTTAATTGCAGCATTGCTTATTACCACTGTATTGGAATTTTCCTGGTTACTTATAAACTTTTTATCAGAAATGAGTTCCGAAAGATAATTGATATCTCCGCCATCGTATTCAATAGCTCGCAGTTCTTTCAATGTCTTGATAAAAGGGGACAATTCATTCCCCAAATTATAAAGCTTAATTTTATATGCGGCCAATAGATATTCCTGAAGTTTTAGCGAAAAACTACTTTCAGATAAATCCGATAAATTTGGGGATGAAAAGCTGCCTTTGGTGATTAACAGAGAGTTTGCAGGGAACTTTATTTCATAAAGCGGGAAAACACTAAAATTAAGTTTCCGCAGATCTTCGCTTACCTCGTTGAGATTTTGCGGTGTTACCTTTACGAGTTTATCAGTATAAACAAACACATTATTGTTACCGGCCAGGGACATTACTTTTTTTAAATCATTATTGTCCCAACTTTTATTAATATCCAGATATAAATTCTTTAACTCAAAAGCGGAATAGCTTTTCTTATAAGGTTCTATTTTATAAGAATTCCCATCGAAACTAAAATTATTGTCCCGGATAATTTGAGATTCCATGCTGCAAGCCCAACCTGCATTGTATTTGCCATCATAGAAAAAGGAATTGGATGTTAGTTTTTCAAAACCTGACGGAAGGGTAAGATTATTTACATCGTCCATTAGAACAAGTTTAATGCTTTCGTCGGCTTTGCCGCAACCAGGACCATCGAACCAGATATTTTCATACTCCATAACTTTAGCCTTTTGGGTTAAAGGCGCAGTTATGCCAATTTTAAATCGTCTGTCTTCGTTTGGTGTACAAGGAAAAATCCGTACTGAAACAGTATTACCTTCGTGCCACCTCACCAGGGAAGGATCTCTGGATTCGTAACCCACAATTGTGCGGTAAGCACTATCTGCTTTGTTTTTAGAAGTCAGGATTGCCTTTTCTTCTTTACCGTTTATCCAAAGCGATAATGAAGTCACAACAGCACCTTCAGGCATATGAAAGGTGTAAATAGCTTCCTGTGAGCGGTTCCACGATTGTTTCATCTCATCATTCCGAACTGATATAATTTTTTCAGTATACCCAATGTGCAGGTTAGGAAAGATTCGAATATTTGTGAGTACATGGGAAGTTTTAAGATTTTCACCTGACCATAATCGTTCCTGGGCATAATGCCGTGAATCGTACATAGCCTTTAACACTTTGATTCGGTCGTCGGCATTTAATTTTGGCCTGCCGTTAAAAAAAGTGGCAATCATAATCAGTGGATCATGCTTCCTCACTTCATCAAAGCTCCTGCTGGGCAAATCAAACAATCGCCAGATGTTTTCTTCTGATACAGCCGAATACACTATACCGGATTTCAAAATTTTTTCTGAAAAAGAATTTTTAGGCAAGTTCCGGGCAATAACAGTCCATTCGGGCAAATCATTTTTCTCATCCAGTAATGACCGATCGCTTGCTTTTGTAATGATGGAATTGGTATTTTTCCACTGAATTACAAAAGTTGCAACCACCAGCAAGGCAATGAAGACTCCGGCAGCAAACCCTAAAATATTTCTCCTTTTTCGATTATCATTTCTGAGTAAAAAGAGTAAGATTGACCCTGAAATCAATAAAGGTACAAAAGCATGAAGAGTAATTCCTAAAACAAAAAAACCTATTATACCAACAGGATATACAGGGATGAGATAAATAGCCAGGTAAATGAAAAAAGCAAAACCTATCCCCAAAATCACAAATAAAAATGTAGTTAACCACAAAGGGAAAATTTTCTGAAAGAACAATGAAATAAAGGCAATGCTCTGAATAACAAGTAAAACTTGCATCCACATAGTCGATTGTTCAAAAATAGGGATTTCCCGGTTTAGCGCATAAGCACTTATAAGACATAACACCAGGTGAAGAAAACCATATTCCATATTAGCGTGGAAGCCATAAAAATTATGGATTTTTTTGAACCACAGGATCCCAAAATAAATAACACTGATGAGATACGATGCAATGAAAACCGAAAATGAAAATTCTGAACTTTCAGGAAAGATAGCATCTGGGATTAGAAAAATAAAGACAGACAGCAAAATCAGGCAGACTCCGATAATAAAATCAGAGTCGCTGGCGAATTTAATAAGTGGTTTCATAATAAAATAAATTAAAAGTGCTTTGCATTTCAAAGTATGTGAACAAAAAAAACTATTTATGCGATTTTATGATTTTTTCAAGAGCATCCAGATGTTGGGAAAAAGCCTTTTTCCCCGGTTCTGAAGCCCAGTAAGAAGTATTAGGCTTTTTCCCGACAAATTGCTTGGTAACTTCTATGTATTTTAATTTTTCCAAAGCAGTAATGTGGCTTGCCAGGTTACCATCAGTAAGTTTAAGCATATCTTTTAATTGGGAAAATTCGACTTTCCCGTTTACAACCAAAATCGACATAATACCAAGACGGATCCTGCTTTCGAAGGCTTTATTTAATTTGGTAATGTCGCTGTTCATTGTTCGTATTTATAGTAAAGAATAATTCCGTAGATAATATGAACTACCCCGAATCCGATAGCCCAGAACAACAATCCATAGCCAATCCAAACAGAAGAAATTAACCCCAATATTATTTCTATCAATCCTAAAACCCGAATATCGCTATAGGTATATTTGCTTGTGTTGAAAAGTGCAAGCCCATAAAATACAAGGGTAGCAGGAGCAATAAGTCCGAAATATTCATGATATAACAAAATCAGGCAAAATAAACCGCCTGAAGCAAGAGGTACAAGCATATTCAACAACACTCTTTTGGCAGTGTTGTCCCATACTTTCAATCCTTTTTTTCGTGCTTTTCGAACCGAAAGATAAACGGCCACTAAAATGGAAGCTGCTAAAACCAACAAGGCATCAATAAAAAAGAATATATAGAAGGAAGTATTGACTATGCCTGAGCTTTCGTAACGGTAATTAGCGGAACTACTTATATTTAAATCAAGATAATAATAAGCTGCCAGTGCGCCTAATAACGCAAATATTCCGGCAAAAACGCCCGCTAAACCATTTAAGGATATAAAGCGGGTGGATCGTTCCATGATGGAACGTATTTCGGAAAGTGTTTCGAGGTGTTGGGATTGTGTATTCATAAAAGTACTTTGAGTAACAAAGTTAAGAATAGAAAATTAAAAAGCAAATTGCAAAAGAAATAATTTTATTAATTTCCTAAAGAAACAGTTCAGAACAGAGAGCCGATACAGTTTTCCTTTAGTGAAACTTCCTCCTTCTATTTTAGGAATTTGTTCCCAATTCAATAAAATTATTTAATATTGGTTATTATTTTAAAACTATTGATGAGCATCCTTGGCAACCTGATTTGGCTTTTATTTGGCGGACTAATCACTGCTATTCAATATATGGTTTCAAGTATATTGCTATGCATTACCATTATAGGAATTCCTTTCGGATTACAAACTTTTAAGCTTGCAGGTCTTGCCCTTTGGCCTTTTGGAAAAACCATTCAGATTAAAAAAGGGAATCCGGGTTGCCTCTCAACATTCATGAACCTATTCTGGCTAATATTCGGAGGGATTTGGATTTCACTTACGCACCTGGCATTCGGTATTATACTTTGTATTACAATAATTGGTATTCCGTTTGGCTTTCAACATTTTAAACTGGCTTCGCTGGCTTTAACGCCATTCGGAAGAGAAGTAGTATGAAATAGTATTTAGTTACAAGACACAAGTAGCAAGACTAACAGCCAAATAAACATATTCACGGCTGGCTATTTCCTACTTCTTACTGTATTTTCATCTATTTCTTACGACTTAAGACCTACGGCTTACGACTAAATTTTGTTCAAACGCAACAACATATTCTATTTTAATTTATTTTTACCCTAAACATTATCACACGCCATGAACCCGGTCGATAACCCACAACTTCAATTAGCATACGATTTTGCTGAACATACCGGTGTTCATATTTTTCTTACCGGAAAAGCAGGAACAGGCAAGACAACATTTCTGAAAAGGCTTAAAGAATCATCTCCCAAACGTATGGTAATAGTCGCACCAACAGGTGTTGCAGCCATTAATGCTGGAGGTGTAACCATCCATTCATTTTTCCAGATGCCTTTTGGCCCTTATGTGCCAAACGAAGGTCATTTATCAGGTGATAACAGTCCCCGTCAGGGTTTTCAAAAAATAAGCAGGGATAAGATCAATATCATGAAAAGCATTGACCTGCTGGTAATCGATGAAATTAGCATGGTACGGGCAGATTTGCTCGATGGAATTGATGAAACCCTGCGCCGTTACCGAAACCGATACAAACCCTTTGGCGGCGTTCAACTCTTAATGATTGGCGACCTGCAGCAGCTTGCTCCTGTTGCAAAAGAAGATGAATGGGCTATCCTGAGACAATACTATGAAAATCCATTTTTTTTCAGCAGCAGAGCTTTGAAAAATACTCAATATGTCACCATCGAATTGAAACATATTTATCGACAGAGCGATCCTGTTTTTATTAACCTGTTAAATAAAATACGCGAAAATAATTCTGATCCAGAAACTTTCCAGGAACTTAACAAAAGGTTTATTCCTGGTTTCAGCCTTAAAGCAGATGAAGGATATATCACACTTACAACCCATAACTATCAGTCGAATGAGTTAAACGATAGCAAACTCCGGCAACTTTCAGGGAAGGAATATAAATTTAAGGCTTCTGTTGAAGGGGAATTCCCTGAATATTCCTATCCCACCGACCTTGAGCTTACTTTAAAAATGGGTGCCCAGGTAATGTTTGTGAAAAATGATATTTCACGTGAAAAGCTTTTTTACAATGGAAAAATTGGTAAAATAGAAAACATTGAAGACGATATTATTTATGTGAAATGCCCTGATGAGGACAATCACATTGCTGTAAATGTTGCCGAATGGCAGAATAACCGTTACACCATCGACGAAGAAACAAAAGAAATTAAGGAAACCCTTGTAGGAAAATTTGTGCAGTACCCTTTAAAACTGGCATGGGCAATAACTATCCACAAAAGTCAGGGTTTAACTTTCGAAAAAGCAATTATCGATGCTAAATCAGCTTTCGCTCATGGTCAGGTTTATGTAGCATTAAGCCGCTGCAAAACCCTCGAAGGCTTGGTGTTAAGTACGCCAATTTCGTACAACAGCATAAAAACCGATTCAACAGTTTCACAATTTAACCGGAATGCCGAGGTAAACAGCCCGGATACTGAAAGGCTGAATAAAGAAAAATTACATTTTCAGCAATCGCTCGTTTTGGAATTGATTGATTTCAATACGATGCAGCGAAGACTTGGCTATTGCCTGAAACTGATGGAAGAACACCGCGCTAGTCTACACCTTAGCCTAATTGATATGTTTGGCACGATGAATAATTCATTGAAAGCAGAGTTAACCGGTGTTGCGGAAAAATTTAAATATCAGGTTCAGCAACTCATTAGCGAGCATAACGATGTAGAGAATAATCAAGCCCTTCAGGAACGATTAAAAAAAGCTTGCATTTATTTTGAAGATAAAATGCTCCAATTTATTCATGCACCACTTGAAAACACAGCCATTGATATTGATAACAAAGTAGTACGCAAATCGGTGAACGACGCTGTTTCGAGATTACGCGACGAGATAAACATCAAATTAGCCTGCTTTAAAATGGTTAAAGAAGGATTTGTGGTAAAAAAATATCTGGAATCCAGGGCCAAAGCTACCATTGATGTTCCCGAAGTCAAATCAAGTCATAAAAAATCTGAAATACAATCGCCTGTAAACCTAACACATACCAAATTATACACTGTATTAAGAAACTGGCGCGATGCAAAAGCCAAACAAGCTGATCTGCCAACTTATATGATTCTTCCGCAAAAAACATTGATGGATGTTGTAACAGTAATGCCTTCAAACCCAAAACAGTTGGAGAATATCAAAGGTTTTGGAAAGAAAAAAGTTAAACAGATTGGAGGCGAAATTTTGAAGATAATCCGGGATTATAAAAATGACCAGAATATCGAAGTTGCAGCGGAAGAAGAAATGTATGAGGAAACAGAAAGCAATGACAAAACCCCGAAAATTAATACCCGGCAATTAAGCTTTGACCTATACAACCAAGGCAAACCGGTTAGTGAAATCGCCGTAGAAAGGGGAATGGCTGTGAGCACGATTGAAGGTCACCTGGCGCATTATGTAGGCACAGGCGAATTGGATATTTTTAAATTGGTAGCCGAAGAAAAAGTACAGAAAATAGCTGAATATTTTATGAACTCCGAAAATCAGCAGTTAGGACCAGCCAGGGTAGCGATGGGTAACGAATTCGACTGGGGTGAATTAAGGTTAGTGATGAAATATGTGGAGCTCAAGAAAAGAGAATTGAATGTTGGCTAACTAAAATTTAAAAATGCGTATTCATTGCATCCACCGGGTTCATTCGTGCGGCAGTATATGCCGGCCAAAAGCCCGAAGCAATTCCGATAATTCCTGAAATCAGCAAACCTCTTAATATATTACCAAAAGTCATCGCTACTTCAAAATCGGCCAAATACTTTGCCAAAAGCGTCCCGATATAAACGAGTATCAACCCTAAAATGCCACCTGCCAAAGAAAGCAACACCGATTCGTAAAGAAATTCAACCAGAATTGTATATCGTTTTGCCCCAAGTGCTTTTTGAATGCCAATAATTCGGGTGCGTTCCTTAACACTCACAAACATAATGTTTGCTATTCCGAAACCACCCACAAGAATTGAAAAACCTCCGATAATCCACCCGGTGAGGTTTATCATAAAAAATATCCGGTCGATACCCTGCGATAACAAACTCGCCTGATTAATCGAGAAACTTTCTTTATCTAACGGCTTAATTCTTCTTAATGAACGCATTATCTGAGTGATTTCGTCACTTAACTCAGTATTTTTTATATCCGGTTTTGCTTTGACCCATATAAAAGGGTTCATCCTTTCGCTTCGGATATCAAAAATAGTAGATCCATAGTTCATCGTTAACAAAAGCATGTTATCAAGGCTTCCCCCACCAATCATATCCTTGCCTTCTTTTGAAGCAACGCCGATAACAGTAATTTTTCTGCCCATCATTGAAACCTGTTTCCCAATGGGATCTTCGTCACCAAATAGTTTATTTGCTATTTCATAGCCAATTATGCCAATGTTCCTTACAGTTTCTGATTCTTCTGAGGTAAAATATCTACCTTTTTCGAGTTCAAAAGAACGAATTTGAGAAAACTCATGGGTGTTAATCCAAATTCCCATGTTTTCAGTGGTATTGTTTTTATATTTTATAGTTTTCCCTGTAGAAACTGAAAAACAAACTGCTTCGGCAAATTTACTTCTTCGTTTTATTTCTTTATATTCTGAAAATTTTGGAACAGGTCTTTGCATATATTCCCACCATGGATAATCAGATCCAAATGTCCAGGGCCATTTTTGTACATAAATAATATCGTCGCCAAGAGATGAAACACTTGTACGAATTTTATTTTCGAGTGAATTGAGTACAGTAAAAACTGCTATAATGGCGAAAATACCAATGGTAATACCGAGTAGGGTTAGAAATGTACGAAGCTTATTTGCCACTACAGAACTGTAAGCAAATATGAAACTTTCTTTCAGAAGACGGATAAATAAAATCACTATTAAATATTTATTTTAAAAATCTAGTAACTTGAAATACAATTCACTTTTATTATTATTTTTGACGGATGTCTAAAACTTTTATGTGAATCATTAAGTATAATTAATTGGTAGCTAAAAGTAACATTTTTATACCACATTTTTAATATTTTTGCCTTAAATAAAGGAATGCTTATAAATGAGTGATTTAAAAAAAATTCAATCTGCCCTTATTTCAGTTTACCATAAAGATAATCTGGAGGAGATCGTAAAGAAATTGGATAGCTTGGGAGTGAAGATTTTCTCAACTGGAGGAACCAAAGATTTTATCGAAAAATTAAATATCAAAGTTACCGCTGTTGAAGATGTAACTTCATATCCATCTATATTCGGAGGTCGGGTAAAAACCTTGCATCCAAAAATATTTGGTGGTATTTTATATCGGCGTGATAATAAATCTGATGTTGAAGAATCGGCAAAATATGAAATTCCACCCGTAGATCTTGTCATTGTAGATCTTTATCCTTTCGAAGAAACACTTTCTTCGGGTGCAAGTGATGAGGACATCATTGAAAAGATAGATATTGGGGGCATCTCACTTATCAGGGCCGCCGCAAAAAACTTTAACGATGTGGTTATTGTTCCATCCCGGAACGAATATGGAAAACTTCTTCAGTTGCTGAATGAAAAAACGGGCAGTACATCATTGTCCGACAGGAAATGGTTTGCAGCCTCTGCTTTCAATATTTCATCACATTACGATACTGCCATTTTTAATTATTTTAACCAGGCAAACGGAATTACCACTTTCAAGCAAAGTATAATAAAACACAATCATCTCCGTTATGGAGAAAACCCACATCAAAAGGGTTGGTTTTTTGGAGATTTCGATAAGTTATTCGATAAAATCCACGGTAAAGAAATATCTTATAACAATTTATTAGATATTGATGCCGCCGTAAATCTGATTGCAGAATACACCGATACTACTTTTGCTATTTTGAAACACAACAATGCATGTGGGTTAGCTTCTCGCGAAAAGCTTCTCAATGCTTGGAAAGATGCCCTTGAAGGCGATCCTGTTTCTGCTTTTGGTGGCATACTAATTACCAATCGTGAAGTAGATGAAGAAACGGCAAAAGAAGTGAATCAACTTTTTTTCGAGGTTATAATTGCCCCGGCTTACGATGCAAAAGCACTTGAAATATTGATATCACGGAAAAACAGAGTAATTTTAATTCAGAAATCAGGAATTTTGCCCGATAATTCGTTTCGTTCGTTGTTAAATGGGGTAGTATATCAGGATAAGGACTTAAGTACCGAAACAGAAGCTGACATGAATCCAGCTACTAAGATTGTTCCGGGAAAATCTGAATTGGAAGATTTAGTATTTGCAAATAAAATTGTAAAACATACCAAATCTAATACAATTGTCCTGGCTAAAAATAAACAATTAGTGGCGAGCGGTGTTGGACAAACATCGAGGGTTGATGCTTTAAAACAGGCAATTGAGAAAGCTGGTAATTTTGGATTCAATTTGAAAGGAGCTGTAATGGCAAGCGATGCATTTTTTCCTTTCCCCGATTGTGTTCAAATAGCACACGAAGCCGGAATTAACGCAGTTGTTCAGCCGGGAGGATCGGTAAGAGACAATGATTCGATTGAATACTGCGACTTAAACAATATGGCCATGGTATTCACAGGTATTAGACATTTTAAACATTAAAAAAATCATCAGATTAATAATTGAAAGCATCATATGGGATTGTTCTCTTTTTTAACTCAAGAAATTGCCATAGACCTTGGCACTGCTAATACCATTATTATCCATAACGATAAAGTGGTAGTTGACGAACCTTCGATAGTAGCAATCGATACTGCTACCGGAAAACTTATTGCCATTGGTGAGCAGGCCAGGCAAATGCATGGTAAAACCCATGAACACATCAAAACTATCCGGCCACTTCGCGATGGTGTGATTGCCGATTTTAATGCTGCCGAGCAAATGATACGCGGCATGATTAAAATGATAAACAACAAATCGCAGTGGTTTACCCCATCTTTAAGGATGGTAGTTTGTATCCCATCGGGAAGTACTGAAGTAGAAGTAAGAGCTGTTCGCGATTCATCGGAACATGCCGGTGGACGGGATGTTTACATGATTTATGAGCCTATGGCTGCAGCAATTGGTATCGGACTTGACGTTGAAGCTCCCGAAGGCTGCATGGTAGTTGACATTGGTGGGGGAACAACTGAAATAGCAGTAATAGCCCTGGGCGGAATTGTTTGTAACAAATCAATTCGTATTGCCGGCGATGGATTTACTTCTGATATCCAGGCTTATATGCGCCATCAGCATAATATCAAAGTTGGGGAACGTACCGCCGAAGAAATAAAAATTGCTGTAGGTTCAGCATTATCCGATCTTGAAGTTCCTCCTGCCGATTATGTTGTTCGTGGCCCTAACCTCATGACAGCACTTCCAATTGAAGTTCCGGTTTCGTACCAGGAAGTGGCCCATTGTCTTGATAAATCTATATCAAAAATTGAATCTGCTGTATTAAGCGTTTTGGAACAAACACCACCCGAATTATATGCCGACATTGTTACAAAAGGAATATATCTTGCCGGAGGTGGCGCCTTACTTCGCGGGCTTGATAAGCGCCTAACTGATAAAATTAATATTCCTTTCCATGTTGCCGAAGACCCATTGCGTGCTGTAGCCCGTGGTACAGGGATAGCTTTGAAAAATGTTGATAGGTTCCAATTCCTGATGCGTTAATGAGGTCTTTCCCAGATGCGTAACCTGCTTAAGATTTTATATACTTATCACTTTTTGCTGCTTTTTATTGCATTAGAAGTGGTTAGTGTGATAATGTTGGTACAGAGTAACAAATATCACAGTGCTGCCTATGCCAGTAAGGCAAAAGCAATTTCAGGCTCTATTTTTGCTACTGTGAACGACTTTAAAGAATATCTTTCCCTTAAAGAAGCTAATAAAGCGCTTGCAAAGGAAAATGCCATGCTTCGTAATTATTTAAAAAGTAATTATAAAATATTCGATACAACAAATATTTCAGTATACGATTCAATTTTCAAACAACATTACCGTTATCAGGAAGCAAAAGTGATTAATAACACAGTGAACAAACAATTTAATTACATTACCTTAAACAAAGGTTCTAAAAATGGAATTAAACCGGATATGGCAGTTATCGGCCCCGAAGGAATTGTTGGAATTGTGAATGGTGTCTCTGAAAATTTTGCCAATGTAATGCCATTGTTAAATGTTGATTTTAAAGTGAGCGCCCGTTTGAAAAAGAATAATTATCTGGGCTCCATAGTTTGGGAAGGAAAAGATTTTGAATATTGTCTGCTAAAAGATATACCACAGCATGTTGAAGTAAACAAAGGTGATACTATTGTTACAACAGGTTATACCGGTTCTTTCCCCGAAGGAATTATGATTGGGACCGTAATAGATTCAAAACTGAAAGATGGTAATTTTTTACAAATTGATGTTAAAATCAGTACTGTTTTCAAATCGTTGAGTTATGTTTCGATAGTTGAGGACCTGATGAAGGATGAAGAAATCGAACTGAAAAACCAAACTGAAAAATGATAGGTGAAATATTTAAAATAGCTTTTCGCTTTTTATTTCTGGTAGTTTTACAGCTATTGGTTCTCAATAATGTTCAGTGGAGCGGTTATTTGAATCCGTATCTTTATGTACTGTTCATCCTGATGTTACCCTTCGAAACTCCTAACTGGATTTTAATTATTCTTTCGTTCTTATTAGGTTTTACTATAGACAGTTTTTCGAATACCTGGGGCATGCATTCCGCTGCATGTGTATTAACAGGTTTTATAAGACCTTATCTCCTGAAATTAATTTCGCCCCGTGAAGGTTATGACAATGCCAGCAAACCTATAATCAGAGACTTTGGACTGGAATGGATTATCAAATATTCTCTTATTCTGATTTTTATCCATCATTTCGCATTATTTTATATTGAAGTGTTCAAATTTTCTCTCTTTTTTCATACCCTTTTGCGAGTTACGTTAAGTTCTCTTTTTACATTTACCCTTGTAATAATAAGCCACTTTATCATATACAAACGATAGTGTGGAATATTCATATGAAAAATTCACATCTGACTTTATTAAATAAAATTAATACATGAATCCCTTTACAGAACGTAAATATGTCATTGGTGCAATATTTGGCATAGTGGGAATAATATTTATATTCAGGTTGTTTTGGATGCAGGTTATTGACAGCTCCTATAAGCTTTCAGCTGAAAACAATTCACGTCGAAATGTTACTCAATTTCCGGCTCGTGGATTAATTCTGGATAGAAACGGCAAACTGATCGTTTTTAATGAAGCTGCGTACGATTTAATGGTTACCCCATCACAGGTTCATAGTTTTGATACCGTTGAATTATGCAATATTCTTGAATTACCAAAGCCGTATTTAATTTCAGCACTTGATTCAGCAAGAAATTACAGCACTTTCAAATCATCGGAAATTGTAAAGCAGATGTCGGCTGTTACATATGCCCGGCTTCAGGAAAAGCTATACAAGTTCCCGGGATTTTACGTGCAATCGCGTACCTTAAGAAAGTATAACTATAAAGTTGCATCGCACCTTCTTGGTTATGTTGGAGAGGTGGATCAAAAAATTATAAATAAGGATCCTTATTATAAATCGAGAGATTATGTTGGGGTTACCGGACTGGAAAGTATCTATGAAAAGGACCTTCGTGGAAAGAAGGGAGTCAACATACTATTGGTAGATGTACATAACAGGGTTGTAGGTTCCTATTTAAAAGGCAAATTTGATACAGTTTCTGTGGTGGGCAGTGATTTAACGTCTACATTGGATGCTGACTTACAGCAATATGCCGAATATTTGATGCAAAAAATGCATGGAAGTGTTGTGGCAATTGAACCATCGACCGGAGAAATCCTGGTAATGGCATCTTTACCAACATACGATCCCTCCCTGCTTGTTGGAAGAGTGCGAAGAAAGAATTTCCGCAGCTTATTGATGGATACATTAAATCAACCGTTGTTCGACAGGGCTGTAATGGCAGTTTATCCTCCGGGAAGTACCTTCAAGCTGATCAATGGGATGATTGGTTTGCAGGAAGGTGTTTTGGTTCCAGGCAACACTTACTCATGTTCCATGGGATACCATGCAGGTAACCTTACAGTAGGATGCCACAAACATCCCTCTCCTCAAAATCTGATCGGAGGTATTCAAAATTCATGTAATGCATACTTCTGTAATGTTTTCAGAAATATTCTCGATAACAAACAATATCCATCTGTTGGCGATGCTTATAATATGTGGCGTTACCATGTATTATCGTTCGGATTTGGTAAAAAATTAGGCACTGATCTTCCAAACGAATTAAAGGGTTATATCCCCGATGCTGCTTATTACGACCGGTATCATGGCAAGGGTCGTTGGAAATCGCTTACAGTTATTTCCTTATCCATTGGGCAGGGCGAACTTGGAATTACCCCGCTTCAGATGGCAAACATGGCTGCTATTATTGCCAACCGTGGTTATTATTACACTCCTCATCTTGTTAAAAAAATTAAAGGGAAAACTGACATAGATCCCAAATTTAAAGAAAAGCATCTCACTGACATTGATACAAGCTTTTACACTCCAACCATCGAAGGAATGTCGATGGCAGTAAAAGCTGGCACTGCAACAATTGCCAGGATGCCTGACATTGAAGTATGCGCGAAAACCGGTACTGCACAAAATCCTCACGGGGAGGACCATTCCATTTTCATTGCATTTGCCCCTCGCAATAATCCTAAAATTGCAATTACCGTATATGTTGAAAATGGCGGCTTTGGTGCTACCTGGGCCGGTCCTGTTGCCAGTCTGCTTATCGAAAAATATCTGAAAGACACAGTAAGCCGGCCCTGGCTGGAAACACATTTATTGAATTTTAATAAACCTTATAAAAAATGATAAGGAAAACCAATTTAATTCAGGAACTCGACTGGACTGTGGTTTTTATATATCTTACCCTGCTCCTGATGGGTTGGATTAACATCTATGCCGCCGTTTTTGATGAAAAACATAAGAATATACTTGATTTTTCGCAGCGTTATGGCATGCAGATGATATGGATTGTAGCATCAGTATTATTAGCTTTTGTAATAATAACCACCGATGTAAAGCTTTTTTCATTTTTTGCCTATGTAATTTATGCTGCATCAATAGGTCTTCTAATGTTGGTTTTGATAATAGGTAAAGAAGTTAATGGGGCTAAAGCCTGGCTTTCAGTTGGATCATTTTCTCTTCAGCCGGCCGAATTTGCTAAAATTGGCACGGCGCTGGCTATGTCAAAATTTTTAAGTCAGTTTAATGTGAAGATAACCGAGATTCGTACTTTAATCCCGGTTGCCATCATACTTATTATTCCTATCGGACTAATTGCTTTACAGCCTGATGCAGGTTCAATTCTGGTATTTACTGCTTTTACCTTTGCCCTTTTCCGTGAAGGCTTACCAGGAATTGTCCTCTTTTTTGGTTTTTCTCTTATCATTCTTTTGCTTGTATCGCTACTAATGCCTCAGCTTAATATTCTGATTGCATTGCTAATTTTAGCATTTATTATTTTCCCTATACTCACCAAACGTGTGAGAGAAACATTTTTTGCCATTTTAATTTATGCAGCCACCTATGGGCTTTTGTGGATATTTAGCACCATCATGCATAAAGATTATAATTTATATAAAATGCTGGCTTTTTCGTTTTTTATTGCCGGTATGGTTTATCTGATCATAGGATTTTTTAGAAGATTGCCACTATTAAGTACATTTGTGCTATTTCTCTTTGGTGCAATTCTTTTTACCAACTCTGTAGATTATGTTTTTCATAACCTTATGGAGGATCACCAGCAAAAACGTATTAATATTCTCTTAGGGTTAGAATCTGATCCTTTGGGTTATGGTTACAATGTAAATCAAAGTCAAATTGCTATTGGATCAGGCGGTTTTTTAGGCAAGGGATTTTTGCAAGGCACACAAACAAAATTTAATTTCGTTCCCGAACAAAGTACCGATTTTATTTTTTGTACTATCGGCGAAGAATGGGGGTTTGTAGGTTCAGTAGTAGTAATTGGCTTATTTTTATATCTGATGTACCGGTTAATAATTATAGCGGAGCGACAGCGATCTGTCTTTTCGCGAATATACGGCTATTGTGTCGCGTCCATCTTTTTTTTCCACGTCACCATAAATATTGGGATGACGATAGGACTGCTGCCTGTAATTGGGATTCCTCTTCCATTTTTTAGTTACGGAGGATCGTCGCTATGGGCTTTTACAATTATGCTATTTATTTTGCTGCGTTTGGATGCCTCAAGACAGGAATTGTTAAAATAACCTGCTAGTGCATAAACTCAAATAAATACCTGCCAATTGACAGGTAAATAAGAACACCGATTATATCATCTACAGTTGTAATAAATGGACCAGTTGCCAAAGCAGGGTCTATCTTTATGCGGTTAAGCAAAAGCGGAACAATGGTTCCAAAAATGGAGGCAAAAACAATGACAGTAAACAGGGCTACGCTCACTGAAATAGTAAGGGCGTAGGAATGTGTAAAAATAATATTATAGATAAAAATTAAGAGGGATAATGCCAATCCATTTGTTACAGCAACTCCAAGCTCTTTGGTGAGCTTTTGTGAGGTACTTTCAAGTCCAAGGCTGTTATTTGCCAAACCCTGCACAATGATTGCCGATGATTGAATTCCAACATTCCCTCCCATTGCTGTTATCATCGGAATAAAAATTACCAATTGGGGATATAGCGACAATTCACCTGTAAACTGACTGATCACCAAAGATCCCAGAATACCTCCAAACAGCGCTATAATAAGCCAGGGGATCCGGGCGCGGGTGAGCAGCCATACACTATCGTTCGAATCAATATCCTCACTGATACCCGACATCAACTGATAATCCTCTTCGGCTTCTTCGCGAATAACATCCACCACATCATCAATTGTAATACGGCCTTTCAAACGGCCAATATTATCGATAACCGGGAGTGCAACCAGGTTATATTTCTCCATTATGGAAGCCACTTCCGATGCTGATGTATCAGTGTGAACTGTAAGATTGTCAGGATCGAAAATTATTTTTATTTGGGTATTTCCCGGAGCAAGCAAAAGATTCTTTAAAGTAACCGTTCCTTTAAAGATGTTATTATCGTCAACTGCATAAACATAATAGATTTCATCAACATTTTCGGCCTGTTTGCGCATTTCGCGAAGACAAGTAAATATATTCCAGTTAATGTTTACCCTGATAAGTTCCGTAGCCATAAGACCACCGGCAGTATTTTCGTCGTATGTTAACAAATCGGCAATGTCGCCTGCCTGTTCAACGTCAGGCATATTTTGAAGAATCTCCACCTGGAGTTCGTCGGATAATTCAGATAAAACATCGGCGGCATCATCCGAATCCATATTGTTGATTAACTCCCGCGCAATATATTCAGGCTGAAGATCTTTAAATAATTCTTCACGCTCCTCTTCTTCCATTTCGGTAATGGCCTCTGCAGATGTTTCCTTGTCAAGAAGAGAATAAACATACTGAGCTTCATCAGTTTCCAGCTCTGCTGTAACATCGGCAATATCAGCAGCTCTGAGATCCTCAATCATCGACAATATTGCATTACTGTCTTCTTTTTGAATTGCTTCTTTAAGAGTTTCAACGTATGCCCTGGTGAGTTCAAACGATTGCATATTCCTATTGTTTAAGCGATGAATAAACCAGTTTAGTAAGTTCAACAAATTCAGCGACCGAAAGCTGCTCCGGACGCTTGCTTAAAAGCGGATGTTCCTTATCTAATTTTGGGGTAAGAGCTTTTAACGAGTTGCTAAGGACTTTCCGCCGCTGGTTAAATGAAGCTTTTACAACTTTAAAGAATAACTGTTCATTACAATCCAATTGTTGTGTTGAATTTCTGATTAATCGTATTACACCCGATTTTACTTTAGGTGGTGGGGAAAATACGTTTTCGTGAACGGTAAAAAGATATTCAATATTATAAAATGCCTGGAGCAGAACACTTAGAATGCCATATTCTTTTGATCCTGGCTTACAAGCAATCCGTTGTGCAACTTCTTTCTGAATCATGCAAACTACTTCTTCAACCTGTGATCTGCTTTCGAGAACTTTAAAAAATATTTGAGAAGAAATATTATAAGGGAAATTACCTATTACAGCTAGTTTTTCAATGGAAATTGTCGTCAGGTCCATTTGCAGGAAATCACCTTGTATCAATAAATTTTGTAATGAAGGATATGCCGCTTTAAGATATTCTACCGATTCCCCGTCAATTTCAACCGGTATTGTTACAAATTCTTTTCTTTCCAGCAGAAACCTGGTAAGAACACCCATTCCGGGACCAATTTCAATTACTTTCCCGATATTTTCAGCTTTTAAACTATCAACTATCTTATGTGCAATGTTTTGATCTTTCAGAAAATGCTGGCCAAGCGCTTTTTTTGCACGAACAATACTCATAGTTTCTTCTGTTTTTTGCAAAAGTAGCTAAATAAATGCTGAAAGAAGAAACTAACAGGGGAGTGAATTAGTTATTCCTTCTTTCCCATCTCTTTAATCATGCGAACAGATAAGAATGCCAATAAACCAACGATCAATATAATTACCGACCACAACACCGTTTTTGTAAAAAATACTTTGGGAGTATCTGGTTGGGCTATTTGCGATAATTCAATATCATTGGTGTTTAATGTTACAAGCGTTTCAGGAATACTATCGGAGAAATATTTTAAATCGTAATCAGGCTTAATTGCCAGGTTATTTGCTGTTCTGACAAAATATGATTCTCCTGTTTTCAGATTTGCAATTAAATATTTATTAAGCTGAAAAGCCTTCACTTCTTCAACTTTTAGAGGGATATTATCATAATTTATTATAACCAGAACGAGTTCAGAGACCCTTAATTTTTCAAACTCCCATTGTGATGGTTTCGAAGAAGAAATCTCAAAACTTTCAATATATTCAAAAACTTTATTATCATTCTGAATTCTAAAGTTTCCTAAAATTGCATCCCTGCGGAACAATTCAGGGCCGGATACTTTAAAATTAAGACGGTTTATTTCGCTATTCTGATCAAAATGTATGATAATATAACTTTTTTTGTCGCTACTGTCCTTTTGAGAAAATTTATTTACAGAAACTTCTGAATATAAACCTTCCATGAACTTTGAATCGTAATATCCAACTTTTACGATTCGGATCGGATCTTTTTTCTTGTCGTTTGTCGATAACTCAAAATATTCATAATCGCTTTTTGGGAATTCCAAAATAAATAGTCCGGCAGTTTCATTGTAATTGCCTAACCGCCTTAGTTTATCCTTTTGAATGAAATACCAGTCTTTATTATTATCACTGCCTTTTATAATCAGCTCTTTATCAACTTCCGAATTTCGCACTACCAATACAAAGCTCGAAAATGTTTTCTTTGTTATGTTATGCACAACAACCCTCGACATTTTTTTCGATTCCAGGTACCGGTTTTCAATAATAATGTGTTCCTTAAATCCTGTAATAGAAGTTGCAGGCTGTTCTTCCCTGAGAATGTATGGCACTTCATCTCCACGTTTACTGAACAAACGGATATCGGAATAATCTTCTTTAGAAAAGGAAATCAGGCGGGGATTAATCTGAATCTCATAATATCCGGTTTTTGGAACTGAATCGATTTTGGCACTTACTTTAAATTCGTCAGCAAAAATTGATACTGAGAAAAACCAAATTGTGATTATATAAATTAATATCCTGTTCATTGATTTATCTTCATTTATAAATTATTCGGATCTTTTATCAGGTTTTTAAGCTTCTGGTATAAAAATGAAACAGCAAGTAACACCACACCAAGGAAAATAATTGCAGCAACGCGGCCTCCTTCACTCATACTCCAAAAATCGAATATGAAAAGCTTTAAAATAATTAAAGCAAACAAGCACAGAGCCTGGATACGGATTATTTTTGCTTTCATTTTGATACCAATTAAAATCAGAATAAATGCACAAACTCCCCAAAGAATTGGATATGCTACCTTATGACTTGTTTGCAATATGGTTGAATAACTTTTCGAATCCGATAACAACACAAGTATATTATCCAGCTCAGTACTGGCAATAAAAATAATCAGAAAAGAAATAAACCAAGTAAAACAGTTAATCAGAAACTTATTCGTTAAAACCTGCTCATGCTTTTTATATAGAAAGAAGATAATTCCTGCAACGAAAGGTATAGCTAAAGTGTGAAACAGGAAATTACCTGTTGAGATATCTTTTCCATATATATAATTATCGCGCAAGCTAAGAACATTGGTATGGAAAATCAGCAAATACATTATCAGGACAGCCCATGCAAGAATAAATATTCCTTTGAAAGCTTTTGACCAGTTTCGTGTAATTATTATTAGCACAAACAAATAAGCATAAATATAAATACACGCTATCACTATTTGAAAACTACTATTTGGATAAAATATTTTTACCTGATAATTCAATTCTAAAAAAGGTATAATAAAAGTTGCCGAAAACAGGGCAAATGTTAAAATCGTCTGGTAAGTTCCTCTTGATATAATTTTATTAATAAATACATCTTCTTTTTCTCTGCGCAATAGAAAATAAGTAACTGTTAAACCCAGAATAACAAAAACACCTGTAATAAAAGCCTGGTTGAAAATAACCGGTAATGTTTTATTGTAATAAGTGTATAGTTTTCCCCAATCCATCATCAGACTTATAATTACAAGTCCCAGAATTATTAAGTGACCTGTTTTTAAAATTTTAATTCCTGAAACCTGCGAAAGCCAAAGTAAAATTACCAGTTCGGCAGTCCAGAAAAGTGTAATGGAATGGCCGTTTAACTGAATAGGAATGGCAAGACTTATATAACTCATCACTAGGGCAACGAGCAAATAAATTAGATTTTTATCCACTTGTTTTTGCCGGTACAAATAAACCACCCATCCAAAATTGAATAAACCAGCTAATACGGTAAAAAGTCCTTTATACATGCCATTCTGATAATTGTAAAGTATAGTCAAACCCCAAATAAAGAAAAACAGGTTATTGGAAAGTATCATCATAATCTCGACTGCCTTAAATGGCTTTCGTTCTTTTATGTTATTCAGGATATTTGCAAGGAAAAACACAATATAAAAGGCAGAGGCAAAGATCAGTGCATTGGCATAAGGGAAATTAGCTGAACTTCTCAGAAACGTTTTGCCCAACCACCCGGAAAATAAAACGATTGTAAAGAAAAACGCCAGTAAATTAAGCACGTGCCAACGTTTAAAATAGGCAAGTACCAACAAACCAGCATTGAGGATTAACATGTACGAAAAAAGCACCATATAATTTCCTTCACCGGTTGACACCATAAATGGAGCAGCATAACCGCCAATTTGTGAAAATACTGCCAGCTCTTTTTTATCATACGCCAGTGAAAGCAGCACCGAAAATATGGTAATAACAACCATAATAATAAATACGACTGATTTGTCGTTGAAAATATGATATTGATGGTAAGCAATAGCAATGGTAAGATAAAATACTGCAAGACCACCTCCGGTGAGGAGTGACGAAAATGTTTTATACGATTTTCTTAAATAATGTGCCAAAGAGATTAAAATACCACCAGTAAGCAAACCTATGGCAGCCCTTCCATAAACGCCAATCCATTCCTGATCGATGGCATATTTAACAAAAAAGCCCACGCCCAAAACAAGAATGATAATCCCAATTTTACTCATAAGGTTTTCACCAACAAATTTTTCCAGATCTGTTGGTTGTTTTTGGGGTTTAGGAGTAGCCGGTGGCACTGGTTTTTTCATTTCAAATGAAGCCTGACTTTGTTTCATTGCTTCCACTTTGGCCCGCACCGTATCATCATAAGAGCTTGTAAGTGTATTGATTAAAGGAACTTTCTTTGTAAGTGGTTCCGTTTCTAAAGGCTTTCCTTTTTCAATGATAACAGGTCTTTCTTCCTCCACTAATTTTGAAGGCTTTGGAGTGGATTGGGTTTTTTCAAGGGACGAAACTGATTTACGAAGCTGTTCGACCTCCCTGAGAATGTCTTTTAATTTTCCATTCAGGCTTGAAATGTTGACTAAGAAAAAAATTAATAGTACAACTACGGCAATAAATGTTAAAAATTCCATAAGTGTTTGTCAGGTTTAAATCAAATATAAGAATAAACCCATCAATTTGTATTTTAATTTAACCTGGATAATTATAAACCAGATAACAACCTCACCCCCAGCCGCTACTCCCTTCGGTCGTGAGATCGCTTCGCTAAGTCCTTCGCTTCGCTCTGAATGGCAGGAGTTTTTCATTTTCTGGGTAGAGGGGTTTGGTTGGCGGCTTTGCTGCCAACCAAGCCCCTCCCAGATCTAAACAACTGATTGTCATTTCGAACGAAGTGAGAAATCTAAAATCTGAATCTTTAAAAAAGTTTAGCGGTCAACAATGATTTCAAATTTCTCCCTTACATGATCCACTAATTGAGGAAAATATTCAAAAAACTCTTCTCTGATACCATCATATTGATCATGAAGGATTTGAATAGCAGCGTTGGTATGATCGGGAAGTGAAGTGTGCTTTGACATTCCTGTTAAAACATTGCGGATTCCTTCAATTGAAGCATACGATTCCAACCACCGTCGTTGCATAAATCGTGGTATAAACTCCCTTATTTCATCAGGAAAATATTGCATATGTTTTCCCAGGAGTGAATAAAACTCATTGGCAAATATCGGAAGTGGCACTTTGCTATAAGTATCCCATTCCTTTGCCAAAAAATGATCGTAAAAAATATCAATAATTATCCCAGCATATTTACCGTAATCGCCTGACAGACGAATTTTACTTTTTCTGATTATCGGGTGGTTATCTGTAAAGGTATCAATGCTTCTATGAATCATTATTCCTTTCTGAATTTCGGGGGAGTACTGCTTAAAATCACTTCCTTTTATCCAATCGGCAACAAAATTCCCAACTTTAATTTCGTCATTGTTACCCGAAAGATATATATGTGCCAGGAAGTTCATTTTTCTTTTATAAAAATTTACATTTTTTGAGCAAATAATAAAAAACAGCAACTTGTTATAAAGCTCCTTATACAATAATATTCAATAAATACGGGAATTCCAAAGTAATATTTTGTTTTAAACACCACAATGTGATATTTAACATATGGGGAATATGTCAATTATCATGGCTTAAAACTAGTAAAAGCCTAATTTTGAAATAAAACCAATTTTCTATGGAACCAAGAAGAGTAATTATTTTGGGCGCTGCAGGCCGCGATTTTCATAATTTTAATTGTTATTATCGTAAAAACCCAAATTTTAAAGTGGTTGCCTTTACTGCAACACAAATTCCAGATATCGATGGAAGAAAATATCCAGCAGAACTAGCCGGCCCTTTGTATCCGGAAGGAATCCCCATTTTCGCCGAAGTTGAATTACCAAAACTAATTAGCCAATTTCAGGTTCAGGAATGTGTTTTTTGTTACAGCGATGTACCATATTCAAGGGTAATGTCAACAGGTGCCCTGGTAAATGCTTGTGGGGCAAATTTTACAATGTTGGGACCCACCGATACTATGATAAAAAGTACCAAACCGGTAATTGCCGTAGGGGCTATCCGCACCGGATGTGGAAAAAGTCAAACAAGCAGAAGGGTTATTGAAATATTGATTGAAAAAGGTTTAAAAGTGGTAGCAGTTCGCCACCCTATGCCTTATGGAGATCTTGTAAAACAAAGAGTTCAGCGGTTTGCTACCGTCGAGGACCTTAAAAAACATAACTGCACAGTAGAAGAAATGGAAGAATACGAACCCCATGTTGTGCGCGGTAATGTTATTTATGCCGGAGTAGACTATGAAGATATCCTCAGGGCAGCAGAAAATGATCCCGATGGATGCGATATTGTATTGTGGGATGGTGGAAATAACGATTTCCCTTTCTATAAACCCGATCTGATGATTACAGTAACCGATCCTCACCGGGCTGGACACGAGAAAGCTTACTATCCGGGAGAAATAACTCTTCGTATGGCCGACATTGCCATCATTAATAAAATTGACACTTCTGCTCCCGAACAAATAGATATTGTAAGGAAAAATATAGCTGAGTTAAATCCGAGTGCCGTTGTAGTAGATGGAGCATCGCCCATTCGTGTGGATAATCCTGAAATTATTCGCGGTAAGAGGGTTTTAGTAATTGAAGACGGCCCAACATTAACCCACGGCGAAATGAAAATAGGAGCCGGTACTGTTGCGGCCCAAAAGTTTGGCGCCAGTGCTTTAGTCGATCCAAAACCATATGCTGTAGGAAAATTAGCAGAAACATTCAAAGCTTATCCGGGAATCGGAACTCTTTTGCCTGCTATGGGATATGGCGATCAACAACTGGCCGACCTTGAAACTACCATAAACAAAACGGAGTGTGATTCTGTGATCATTGCTACTCCAATCGATTTAAACAGGCTTATTAAAATTAAAAAGCCCAATACAAGGGTTTATTATGACTTACAGGAAATTGGAAAGCCAGATTTGAAAGAATTACTGGAAGAATTTTTATCTAAATTAAAATAAACGCGGCATTATCTTATTCTCAGGCTAATTTCAGGTTCTCATTTTTTGTAATGAGCCTGAAATTAGTTTTATTTTTCAGAATACTTTATTGTTGCGAATTAAGCTGCCTCATAATATTCATAAAAATCAAAAGGTATGTGAATTAAAGATTCATAATCTTTACCCAACTCAAGCATATCTTCATCATCATTTTCATAAAACCATTTAACATAAATAGTTCTGATATTTGGATTGGAAGCTACTGCCTTCAAAACGTTCAACATCTGTTTTGAACTACTTGAGTTCATATATTCCATCCGAACTTCAATAGTGATTTGCGAACATTTTGCTTCTTTAACCCATTCGATAATGGGACGGAAAAATACTATTGTGTCTTCAATAATAGACCTGCCCGAAATAATCATACTTCCTTCAGGATTCAGTTCCACTTTTGGTGAACTTTTAGTTGCTTCGATTATGGTATTCATAAAATATAAATATTACTTGGATTAAGACTAAGTTTTCCCAGAATACGCAAAGGTTTCAAAAAAGGTACAAGGTATTGATGTTAGATATTATTCTTTCGACTAACATTCATTTATTGGTGACCAAATTTTTTTAGTGTATTTAGGGAGATCCAGATCTTATTTTATTATAAATGAAGCCTTTTCATAAATCAAAGCAATTTCATAATTACCAATTTCATAATTACCAATTTCATTATAGCGGTTAGCAATTTGGTTTCTAATTTCTTTGCTGTCAGGATTCTTCTCAAGTAGCTTCTTTAAGTCAATAACCTGGCAGGTAATGGTGTAAATGAAATTTATATCATTATCAGTTTTATTCTTTCTTATATATACCAAGTATGGAAGTGCATCTTCAGGCATGTCTAACTGTAAATAGTTAATAAATAGAAGATTTGCTAATTCAACATCGGGTTTAACGGAATACACTTTTCGGGCATAATGGATAACAAGTTGAGAATCGCCCAGAAATGAAGCAGCTTTTGAGGCTTTGGTGCTAATTCCCAAATCGTAAGGATTTTCAAGAGCCAGGCTTTCAATAACCCTGAAAGCCTTTGTATAATTTCTATTTTCAATATAATGTTGATAAAGTGCATTCATTGATTCTTCCCAAGTGACTTTCTTCTCAGCAAAAAGATTTGTAGTTTTTTCTTCAAAGGAGGTTGAAACAATCTGACTATCAACAATATTAATTATATCGCCGACCTGGTTTCCTTTAAGTTTTTCAGATGAAATGCGCTCATAAATTGAATCAAAGGCGGTAATGCTATAATTTTGGGTTATATCATTCTCTTTAACTTTCAACTTTTCAAGATCTTTTAATAGAGTTTTATAACATTCTGTTGCTATGATAATATTACCTGTCAGGTTTACCTGCTGAGCCCCTGTAAATAGATTGTTTCCGGGAATTCCGGTTGCTGTTTGAGCAGCAAATGACTGAACGACATCGACCAATTGACAATTTTTTATGGCAGCTATTTTGAATATGATATTATTAATTTCAGTTGGAACTCTCGGTTTTAAATGGTCTCGCTCAATAGCTAATTCGAAAAACTTTTTTGCTTTAGCATAATTATGGTCCATATAGGCAAGCTTTCCAAGGTAAAAACAAGTGCCAGCATGTGCTTTATCTTTCTGATATAATTTGGAAAAGCAATGATGGGCTTTTTCAAATTTGTTAGATAAATATTCCTCTTCCCCCATTTTGTAAAGTTCCTGCAAATAGGACGAATCAGGTCTGGTAAAGCAACTTTTTTGAGGCGCCATATTCAGCAGGTTACTGGCATTATTCATCAAAACAACTTTGATTCCATAATTCTGAAGACCAGTGACCATGTCGGATAAATTGGTTTCAAAATTCGAAATGATTTTTGAATAAAGTTGTTTGTCAGGTTCAATATTGTTTGAACTATTTTTTAAGTTGGGTAAAAGTTTTTGGATTCCCTGAACCAACCTGAACTGCTGAAAATTCTTCGCCATCCGATGGAGCCAAATATGTTGAGGATTATTAACATTAAATTCATCGCCTCCTGGCCATGCAAAAACAACATCAGCCTGATAGTTGATTATTTGTTTCGAAATATCATATTGTAGAAAAGAATGTGCTGAATTAAAAGCAATATTTACAAGTTCAATATTTTTATCGGGAAAAGAACGCTGAAGATAATATTTTAAAATATGAGAAAAAGTGGAATTCGGATTTTGAGGTAAAGATGGATCGGCTGGTTTCCCAAGAACAAAAATCCTGAATGTATTTTTGTCCTTCACTTTTTTTATCGGAGAAGATTTTACATCTGAAGTTTTGCTATTTAAATCATAAACAAAATGATTGTTTACTTCCAAAATTTCGCTGTTAGTATTACTTTCAACAAATAACAGGTTGTCCCCTCCAATTTGAAAAATCCGCAATATACCTTCAGTTAAAGCAAGTAATACAAAAACTATCAAAAAACCTTTACGGATTGATTTTAAAACTTGCTTAATTTCCATTTGGGTTTTTTTAAGGCTTAGTGGAAAGCAAAATTCCAAATTTTTTAGCTATTAACCTCAATAAGTATTAATTTTTCACATCTTTTAACAATTGGAACTCAAAGTATAAAATAATTCATTTTTAAATTTTCCCCCGTTCGGCTTAGGCTGTGCCTACGTCGGATTTATCATTTCAGCTTTTGTTCCAAAAAAATGTGGCCATAAATTTCACTTTGCAAATGTCGTTGCAAACTACTGTGGAAAGGCACGGATTACATCCCCGAAGGCTATCGGGACCGCGCAAGCATCACGGTCGAACATGCGCGCCAGCGGGCTCAAAATATATTCAATAATTAAAGAATCCAGCGCGGAGGCAACTTTTTGTAATTCCTCATCATATGCATGTTTCGGTTTAGAACATTGGTTTCGGAATATGCCTCATCAAAAACCCAGATTATCTTAGATTCTGCTTCTTCTTTTTTAATATTGTTGTGCCGGAAATTCATATGAAAAAGGCTGCAATTATCCCAAAATGTTTCGTTCAAAAGCTTTCCCCTATTTTTAAATTCTTCGAAAACACGACTTCCGGGAAGAGGTGTAAGTATTGTAAACTGACCCAAAATATGATTTTCAAGTACAAAATCTCTAATATCAACAAAAGTATCTAAATTGTCATTTTCAAATCCAACTACAAAAGCTCCTAATACTACAATACCATTGCTTTGAATCGTTTTAATCACATTTCTATAGTTGTCAACTTGCTTTAATTTCCAATTGTTATCGTTAATATTATTCAATGAACTGGTTTCCAAACTTTCAAAGCCTACCAAAACCATCATGCAGCCGCTCAAATAAGCCAGTTGGAGTAATTCAGAATCATTTGCCATATTTACATCCGATTGAGCAACATATTTTATTTTTAACGGGATTAACGCTTTAAGCAATTCCTTTACATATTTCCGGTCGACAAACAAATTATCGTCAGTGAACATGATTAATGAATCCAAGCCAAGTGATTGAATAAATTGAATGTCGGCAACAACTTGTTCCACCGGCCTTTTTCGTATTTTCTTTCCATAAAACTTTGAAACAACACAAAAGCTGCAGTCGTGCGGACATCCCCGGGTTGCCTGCACAGGCACAAACTTCAGATAAGAACCATCTTCCTTAAAAGCAGCTTGATTTAACAGTTCATATCTGGGCAATTTATTACTGGCTAAATCGTACCGGACAGAATTTTCGTAAATCCTTTTTTCAATCCCTTGCTCAAAATCATTCAGAAATTCGGGCCAAAGCAATTCAGATTCACCTAAGAAAACAGAATCAACATGGTTAAGCGCTTCATTTGGCATTACTGTAGCATGAATCCCTCCCATCACAACCGGAATTTTCTTCTGCCTGTATATGTCAGCAATTTCATAGGCACGGTTAACCTGGTGTGTCATAGCAGTGAGGCCAACCAAATCAAAATGCAAATCAAAGTCAATATCTTCAAAATATTCATCAATAAGTGTCACCTCAATTTCGTGGGGAGTATTTGCTGCTATGATGAGTAAACTCAATGGATGTGCATGCCACTGTTTGATAGTATTTTTATTCCTTTCAAACATTTTATGAATCATAGGATTTTGTTCCTGAAGATTTTTTCGTGGATTAATTAAAGCTATTTTCTTAAGTTTTCTTTTCATTTTCGAAGATTTGTAATATTGCAAAGCCAGTAAACATCAATCTTTTTATTAGAAATCAGTGATTTTTATAATTTCAAATAACTTTTAATTCGTGGTTAAAGGCAGGGTAAATTCTCTTCAGGCATGAAAGGAAATTATCGATATCATTATTTGTCAAATGCCGTGTCAACGAAATTCTTAATCCTCCTTCACCTTTATTTACAGCGGGATATATGGCCGAAGATGTAAAATAACCTTCATTATTCAACGCCTTTTGGACTTTTAAAACCGTTTCATTTTCTCCTAACTTTATTAATTGAATGGGGGTAACATCTTCAGTTTCGACCGGTATAGATAAATCTTTACATGTTTTTTTAAAATAAAGTATGAGATCCCGGAGCTCTTTCTGGTATTGTATTATTTCGTCCGATAAATGTAATTTCAGACTTGCTGTAATAGCTCCTAAAGAAGCCGGAGGCATTGGTATTGAAAAAATAAAAGTATGCCCGGTTAATTTCAGATAATCGGCAAGATTTTTATCAGGAACAATTAAAAAACCACCTGCTGCTGCAACAGACTTTGAAAGCGATCCGGCCACAATCATTTTGTTATGCAACCCGTAATTTCCAATTACATAACCGCTGCCGTTTTTTCCACACCAGCCAATTCCATGAGCATCGTCAACATAGGCATAGAAGTTTTCTTCTTCGTCCAATAATTGATTCAGAGCTTTAACATTGCATAAATCGCCATGAATACTGTAAATGCCATCAGCGCAATACCAAATTTTCTTATATCCTTCCTTTTTAAGCCTTTTTACCATATATCGCAGATATTCCATATCGTTGTGCCTGGTTACAATCACAAATGCGCCGTTCGATTTACATACCTGACTGGCAGTTCGTACACTGTTATGCACAAATGCATCCAATATTAGAGCATCATTTTCCTTAGCTAATAATGGTAATGCAGCATAATGGGCCAGGGTTGTCGATCCATAAACTATCGGATAGCCGTTAAAGATTTCTTTTAAATTGTTTTCGAGCTCAATAAACAAGGGGGATGAAAATAAACTTCTGGAAACAGAATTCTGGGTACCATATAGCCTTATTGCCTCAATTGCACTCTCTATAAGAAAAGGATGTTTTTCCAGGCCTAAATAGCTACAATTAGCCATATTCAACAGTTTCTTCGAATTTATATGAATGGATCTGCCATCGTACTCCTTATCTTCGAAATACACTCCCCCACATCCTGTATTTTGGAATTCTTTAAAGCAATGGTAAAGTTCGTTAGGTTCAATGTTAAATTTATTCATCACAATTATTTTATTTATTGATTTATTATTCAAATAACCAGGACTTTGGAAGTAGTGTGTTATTGATATTTTCAAAACACCACGATTTAAATTCCTCCTGAAGCTTTATTGAATTGTCGCGCAAACTGATAATGGTTTTAATAGTACTTCCCTGGATTAAAGAAGAATCCACTTTTATTTCAGCTTTTTCAACATTTTTATTTAATTTGAAAAGGCGGATTAATTTTTGGGGATAAAGCTTATTACCTGCTATATTGATCATGTTTTTCTTAAGTCCGCAGAAATAAACATTACCACTGCTATCCTTTTTGCCAAAATCGCCTGTGAACAACCAGTCATTTTTAAGAACCTTTCCGGTAGTTTCAGGATGATTGTAATAGCCTTTAAAAACCATATCTCCCTGAATGCATATTTCTCCAACTTCTTCCGCCTGGCATTCGAGGTTTTGCTCATTTACAATTTTTATTTTACAACCCGGAAATGCTTTACCAAAACTGCCAAAGATTGTTCCCTCCTCATCGTAATTACCTGCCACTGCTGGTGAACCTTCGGTTAATCCATAACCTTCGCGTATTTTTTTCCCTGTTTTCTGATAAAAGCTTTCGTAGATAAAAAAAGGAAGCTGAATACCACCGGAATAAAATTCCTGAATATGCTTAAAGGAATGATGAGGATTGGGAATTTTACTCAACAGGTAATATAATGAGGGAACCGTATGCAGATGTGTAACACCACTTTGGTTTATTTCGTTAACAATTTCCGGTATTTTGGAAAGATTAACCTCAGTAATCAGTCCGGATCCCTGTGCCATGGTGGGGGCAAGAATACCATAAGCAAATCCGTACAGATGTGAAAAAGGGAGCAGGGCACATAAAACAGAATCCTTTTTTAAATAATTGGTGCTAATAATCCCTTGAGCTTCCGCTAATAAATTTTTCCCAGTAAGCATGGCCCCTTTTGAATATCCATCTTCGGCATTGGTGTACGAAATGGTGCAAACATCCTGAAGATCAGAAATAACATTTAAGCTTTTATCCTGATTCCTGAAAGTTATTTCCGAATTATAATTAAAAGAGATAGATTTTTCGTTTAATAAAATAACGGCTGCCGGACATACATCGTTGATTATTTCGTTCCATTCGAGCGATTTCAATTGGGGATCGAGAATTACTGCAATTTTCCCGGCCTTCAGAATTGCATAATAGGCAATTACGGTTTTAATATGGTTGTATGCCGAAAATAGAATAAAGGGTGATTGAGAATGTATGTTTTTTAAAAGGTATTTGGCCAAATGATCAATGCCAGCTTTAACAGCAGGTTTGTCGTATATTTCCCCTTTGAAGTATAAACTTTGAAAGTTCATCTGTTGCAACAATTCTACCATATTATAAAGCTTTACAGGTAAAAAGAAACAGGCATTAACTGCCTGTTAAATGGTATTTTGCATCTCAAGAGTCTCTTCAAGAATTCTTAAAAATTCTTTACTGGTTCTTACCGTCATTAATTTTAATGGAAGTTCAACGCCAAACTCGTTTTCCAGGGATGCAAACAGCTCAACAATTTGTATGGAATCGAGCGCCAGTTCATTCTTTAATTCTCCCTCAGGATTTATATTTTGAACCTTACGTCCTGATATCCTGCTAACTATCTCAGCTACTTTTAATTCTAAGTTCATTGTTTAATTGTTTGGTTTAACGTTTTATGCTTGCGCTTATCTTATCCACTTACAACCTAATGTTGGTAAAGTTTTTTTTACTGCACACTGGTATGCTTCATTTATTGAGGTAATCAAATCCTTAATTTCACGTTTTGAATGATTAACCGTAATATTCACTATTATTCCACATTCATCTTTCGGAAGATGCGGGTAAAACCCGGAACCTACATAGATTCCCTGATCCAACAGGATGGCACATATTTCATGGCAAACTTCCGAAGATCCTATTAATATAAATTTTGTAGGTAAAAAAGAGTTGCTTTTAACTGGTAAAGAATGGAGGGCTGACAAATTGTTGAAATACTGAATTTTTTCCTGTAATTGTAATTGAAGTATTTTTAATTCCTCCGAAAGGTGTATATCTATGGAATTAGCTATGTTTCGATATAAATTGTTTTTAACAGTATTTTGGGGCGATATTATTGAATAATTAAGGCCATCTCCTGATGATACAACAGCGCCATCTTCAGCACCAAATCCTTTGGTTAACGATGCAACTATTACTGTTTTCTTTAATCCCGGAAAATTCTGAGACATAAAACCCATTCCTCTTTCACCTGTCCAGCTCAATCCATCACTGTCGTCGGTATATAAATAAAATTGATCATACTTTTCAATTAATTTAAGAATTGGTAATACTGGTATGTTATCCCCTGATAAAGTATAAATACTTTGGGCAATATACCAGATTTTATTGTATTTATCCTTATTGCCATTTATAAGTTCTTCAAGTTCACCGATGCGATTATGATTTATATAGATTGAGCTAATCCCATCTTTCTGTAATGAATCAGATGCAATTTTAATTTTTGTATTTACCGAACTATCAATAATTAGCAAGTCGTTGTGACTGACCATTTCAGGCATAACTGTTTCATGAATCGATTCTTCCGGTATAAAAGAAACTGGTTGGTTGAAAATTTTACCCAAACTTTCCTCAAGCTTTTCTCCGGAAATCGGATTATCTAAATCATTAATCCGTAGATTATTATTTTTATTAATCAATTTTTTAGAAATCCCTAAAAAGTCAAATGTGGAGAAATTAACATAACTCTTTTTCGTATTCAGCTCTAAACCCATCTTTATTTCCTTAATTATCTAACACATATCTTCATTCACAAACCCAATATATTGATGTGAGTTATTTACGTTCAAGATTTTTGCTTTATTAACTCAGATAAACGATTTTGTTTTGTACATTTATAAGAACAAAACTTAAGATTTAATTTTTAAGCGTAAAGTTTGTATATCAAAAGTGGTTATTTTTAAAGGCATTCGCGACAGTTTATGACTAAACTTATTAAACAGTTATTAAAAAAGGCGTTAGGCAGTGAACAAGAATTTTCATTTGAAGACAGATTAGTATTATCCTACATTTTGTATGGCGGCATAATGTCTTTTATTTGCATTTTCTTTAATATTTGGCTCGAATTAGGTAGGGGTATTATTTTATTATTGGTAAGTTCTACCCTAATACTTACCATTGATTACATTTTAGCCAGAATTTATAAGAAATTTTTTATCTCTCGACTTTTATTAAGTATATATATTCTGTTTTTTTGCAACTGCTACTGGTTCTTGAATTATGGTTCGCAGGGATCAGCTACTTATCTTTTCCTGGTTTATTTTTTTATTATGATTTTTGCATGGGAAACATTCCAAATCAAGATAATTGCGCTGTTAGTTTTCATTAATATTTTGATTCTCTTTGGAATTGAAATGTCACTGCCAAACCTTATACCGCATTATCCTTCCGAATCAGCACGAATTATTGATAGTTATGTTACACTAGCTATTGTTTTAGGCTTTATTACCATTATAATTATTACGGCTAAAAATAATTATATAAAACAGTATAAAATGGCTCAGAAGTCGGATCAACTAAAATCGGCTTTTTTGGCCAATATGTCACATGAAATCAGAACTCCGCTCAACGCCATAATTGGCTTTTCACAATTATTAACCGAGCGTGATATGCCAAAGGATAAAAAGGAACGTTACTCGCAATTGATTACCGAAAATGGTGATTACCTGATGAAGCTGATTAGTGACATTTTAGATGTTTCGATGATAGAATCGGGGCAGTTAAGTATAATAAAACAAAGAGTTAACCTGAATAATCTGTTTAAGCATGTCTATAGTATTAACAATGAGATTATTCATAATAAAAACAATGCTGAAGTTGTGCTAAAATTAGAAACTCCGGTTAAATCTTTAATCATTGAAGTGGATGAAATGAGGCTTAAACAGATTATTTTCAATTTAATTGGAAATGCTATTAAGTATACCATCAAAGGCTATATAAAATTTGGTTATGTTCTTGATGAAAGTAATGTTATGTTTTTCGTAGAAGACACCGGTTGTGGTATAAAAGAAGAATTCCAGCCCGAAGTTTTTAACAGATTTGTACGCCACGAAGAATCCCGTGAGGTGAAAACAACCCGCGGATCAGGCATTGGTCTTTCGCTTTCAAAAGAACTAGTCCATATATTAGGAGGCAAAATATGGTTTACATCCAAGTATAAAGAAGGTACTACATTTTATTTTTCATTGCCTTATTCATTAGCTTAGTACTATATTATAGTATATCAGGTATTCTCCTGTGAAATTATCCTGAATAATCGCTCAAAAAAACACAACTCTTTTCATTTCTGATAGTAAGTTATTGTGCTTTATTCCTTGCTTTGAAAAAAGTTAGAAATTAACTACTATTTTATTATTTATCACAAAATGAAAGTGATTCTGGAATTTGAATATAATGCCAGTGAATGGACAATCTTATGGTTATTTAAAACGCTTAGGAAAACCGGAATTAAACTAAATATTTTCAAGATATATTATCAAAATAATGATGAAACATGTGAGAAACTTCCTGAGGTATTTTATTCCATTGCATTTATTAAGAAAATTGTTTCGCTAACAACAGATATGCCTGAAAATTCATTTGAAATTTCGTCGCGTAAGCAGGAAGTCGCCGAAAACAGGCAAATTGCAATGTACCTATGCCGTAAATATACCCGAAAATCGTTGCGCGAAATTGGATATGAATTCGGAAACAAAACTCCTGCAACTGTGATGCATGCATGTAAAGTTGTCCACAATCTTCTTCAAACTGATAAAAAATTTGAGATAAAATTATCCCAAATAGAAAATAGCTTGATTTCAAAATTCAAATAATACTGATTCAATCGTTTAGTTTAGAAATGAATAATTCACTTCGACTCCGCTTAGTGTGACACTAATACCGCTCAGTGTCACAATAATACCAGTTTGTCAGGCTAGCGGAGTCGAAGCCTGCACTGCTATAATTCTTAAAACCAACAATTATATCTTTTTCGAAAGCATATAAGCCGGCAGCACCCACTAAAACAACAATAACTGATAAAAGAAGCACATACCCCAATGCTCTTTTTTACATGGTAAAAGAAAGAGATTTCATGCCCCTGTTAAAACTCCCGATCATTTTTACCAGGCGCAATCCCCTGCTTAACCTTTTCTTTGTATATAATTTCAGCACATTATGTACTGCAATTTCCACGATTTAGGTAAAATATTTCTCTTTTTAGTTTTTGAAAAATAAAATCACGATTCTAATGCAAACATTAAAACCCATCTATTCTATCTTAACGACGAACTATCCTTTTTTTTTGATTTTTTCAACAGAAATTGGTAAAGGATTGTAAGCATTCTGTCTGAAAAAATTGATCATTTTTTCTCTTTTTTCAATATCTGAAGCCATAATTTAAATATTTAGTCCAACATCACATTCTTATCATTACAATTTTCTTACCGGTATTTACTTAATATGTTAATGATAGTTTTAATTCCCTCAACAAAATCTTAATCTTAAATCTTTAATACTTATTCTTTGTTGTATAGGGTAAGAAACTATAAACAATCAAGTATGAGCGAGATAATTAATAACTCCCGGAAGCGAAAAGACCTTCTTAAACATATGATCCTGCAATTACATCAGGGAGAAGCACCTGATTTGGTCCGTAATCAATTGGTAAAACTTCTTCAGAATATACCTTACAATGATGTGGTGGAAGTTGAACAGGAATTAATTTCCGAAGGTTTACCCGAGGAAGAGGTACTTAAATTTTGTGACATCCATTCGATGGTTTTGGAAGGGCACATCGATCAGAGTGGCGCAAAACCCATTCCTGCGGGCCATCCTGTTGATACTTTTATTAAAGAAAACCGGGAACTTGAAAAAGTTACGGATATTATCGGGAATTTACTAGCTCAAATCGAATCCACAAAAGACGAACAGGTGAAGGATTTATTTCTGAAAATCCATGCCCGGCTCAACGAATTGATGGATGTGGACAAACACTACAAAAGAAAAGAATACCTGCTTTTCCCATTTCTGGAGAGTTATGGAATTACAGGCCCACCCAAAGTGATGTGGGGCAAACACGACGAAATACGGGAAAAACTGAAGGCCGCTATTGAAGTTGTATCTGCTCCGGGAAATATAACTGCCGATGAAGCAAAAACAGTGGCTGATATGATACTTTACCCCGCTGTACGCGCAATTCCGGATATGATCATGAAGGAAGAAGAAATCCTTTTGCCTATGTGCATGGATAAACTAACCGATAGCGATTGGTATGCCATTTACCAGCAAACAATGGAATTTGGATATTGCCTCTACGATCCTGATGTAGAATGGAAACCTGAAGGTATAACCACGGGGGATATTTCGTATGGAACAAAAAATTCTATTCAAATTTCTACAGGCAGCTTTAGCATCGACGAAATGGAGGCTTTTTTCAAGACTATTCCTGTCGATTTTACTTTTGTGGACCAGAATGATAAAGTGAAGTTTTTTAGTCTGGGCCCCGACCGTATTTTTGCCCGCAACAGAGCAATTCTTGGCCGCGATGTGAGGCTTTGCCATCCACCTTCGAGTGTACATATAGTAGAGCAGATACTGGAAGATTTTAAAAGTGGGAAGGAAAACAGTGCAGCCTTCTGGATCAACCTTCAGGGCAAATTTATATATATCGAATATTTTGCCATGCGAGGTAAGGAAAATGAATATCTCGGCACCATTGAATATATCCAGGATCTTACGCACCTTCGACAGTTACAGGGAGAACAGCGTCTTTTATCCTATTCAAAACCGTGAACAATGGATACTCAACTGATCATTACACCAAAAACAAAAGTGGGAGAGCTATTGGATGCTTTCCCGCAACTTGAAAATGTTTTGCTGGAGCTCTCTCCGGCATTTGCCAAATTGAAAAATCCTATTTTAAGAAAAACTGTTGCCCGGGTAGCATCCTTGCAACAAGCAGCCATTGTGGGCGGTTTAAAAGTAGATATTCTTGTGAACAGGCTGCGAAAGGAAGTGGGACAGGATGAATTTGGCGAAGAATTGGAAAATAACCAGTACCTGGCAAAAACACCTCCTCTATGGTTCGATTCTTCAAAAATAAAAGAACGGCTGGATGCTACACCTATCATCAATTCCGGAGGCAGTCCAATGTCAGATATTCTTTCCATTACAAAAAATTTAAAATCGGGAGAACTTTTGGAACTGAAAACACCATTTGTTCCTGCTCCAATTATCGATATGTTAAAGAGCCAAGGACTATCTGTCTTTTCAATTATGGCAGGGGATGAAGTGTTGAGTTATTTTCAGGCTAATTGAAATTTCTAATTCGTCAGGTTTCCCCAGTCTAACCCAAATCATAATTCTTTTTTATGAAATTCTACCTTAAAATGCCGGTTGGGCTTTGAGGCATATTTCTTGAAACTGCCAATCTATGTTGAGCTTATAACTATATAGAATTCCATGAACATAACAGATAATACAAATAACATAATTGAAGAGCTGAAAAAAGAAATTTTACTGCTCCGGAGAGAGAATTCCGATCTGTCTGCTGAATGTGCCCGCTTGCAGGAAATTGCCAATAATGCCCTTCAACAAAATCATCCCGAACACGGAATTACTATGCACGGAAATAGTTTGAACACTAATTTTTTTGCTGATAAAGAGTTGCTCGAAAGTGAAATCAAAACCCTTAAAATGATCATTGAAAATATGGGTGTGGGCGGAGGTGAATTGGGATTGGGGGCTATAGGCATCGAAATCTCTGAATTAAAACGTTCGGAGAAAATTCTTGCCCAGGAAAGGGAATTATTTGAAGGCATTTTTAATAATATCCCTGTATTGATCACTTTGTATGATTCTGAATTGAAAAATTTCAGGTTTAATAATGAAATGAAACGTGTTCTGGGATGGACTGAAGAAGATGCTTCAGATGGTAATTTTCTTGAAAAAGTATATCCTGATCCCGATTACCGTCAAAAAGTGATTGAATTCATGCAATCGCTTAAAACCGGCTGGCAAGAGTATACTGTTACTACCAAAGATGGTAAAAAAGTAATTAGCTCATGGGCAAATATTTTATTGAAAAGTGGAATTCAAATTGGTATCGGAATAGATATCCGCAACCGGAAAAAATCAGAACTGAAGCTGAAGGAATTACTCAAGCTATCGGACCAGCATTCAGCTGAATTAAACGCAGTAATCGAATCGATGCCAGATGCTGTTTATATTGGTAACAAAAAAGGCATAACTCAATGCAACGCCCGTGCACTTCAAATGATTGGAGCCACTTCACTGCAAGATCTCCAGCAACGTATTGGCGAACTAGGAAAAAAATTCAATATCCGGTGGCCAGATACAGGTCATCAGCTCAGGGAAGGAGAGCTTCAATTTTCAAGGGCTTTGAATGGCGAAACTGTTATTGAGGAAGTTGTGGCTAAACATTCCCAAACCGGGGAAGATATTTACATACGTGTTGCCGATGCGCCGGTGATTGTAAATGGAGAAATTATTGGAGCAGTGGCAATCAATTCAGATATTACAGATCGTAAACAAGTTGAAGAAGCCTTACGCTTAAGTGAAGAAAAATTCCGTTTACTTTTTGAGAATATTACAGAAGGTGTAGCCCTTCATGAAGTTATTTATGAAAACGGCATACCTGTTAATTACAAAATTATAAATGTAAACCGTGCATTTGAACAAAATTGCGGATTACATGCCGAAATAGCAGTAGGTTCAATGGCTACCCATCTTTACGGAACCAAAAAACCTCCTTATTTTAAGGAATATCTTACAGTTGCTACAACACGAAAACCCCTTCGGTTCGAGACTTATTTCCCATCGTTAAACAAGCATTTTATAATCAACGTTGTATCTCCAAAAGAGGGACAGTTTGCAACGGTTTTCGAAGACATAACCGATCAGAAAAGAAACGAACAGGAAATTCAGCAAAAAAACGAAGAGCTTACCCGGTTTATCTATACTGTTTCGCACGATCTAAAAAGTCCTCTGGTTACGATAAAATCGTTTGCTTCTTTTTTAAAATCTGATATTGCTATTGATGATAAGGATGCACTGGACAGAGACATAATGTACATTCAGAATGCGGCAGATAAAATGGGCAAATTACTCGATGAACTTCTGGAATTATCAAGAATTGGACGCAAGGAAGAAATAAAAGTTAAGGTTTCACTAAAGGATATAGCTCAATCGGCTATCGATTTGGTTGCCGGCAGAATTAGCAACGGAAATGTGGAGGTTCAGTTTGTTGGTCATCCTGTTATGCTTTATGGTCATAGTCAGAGATTAATACAACTTTATCAGAATTTATTGGACAATGCGGCAAAATTCATGGGAACTCAATCGCATCCCCTAATAGAGATTGGCACAACGATTGAAGGAGATAAAGTTATATTATTTGTGAGAGATAATGGGTCGGGTATCGATCCGCGCTATCATCACAAAATTTTTGGACTTTTTGAAAAACTGGACAACAGTATGGAAGGAACCGGAATAGGTTTAGCGCTTGTGAAAAGAATTGTGGAGGTACATGGTGGAAAAATCTGGTTTAGTTCGGAAGGCCCTGAAAAAGGTACCACATTTTATTTCACAATTGAAAGAAGTTATGTTATCTGAAACAAACATAAACAATGGTACAAGGAGAACCCATACATATATTATTTATAGAAGACGATCCGGCACATGCTGAAATCACTATCCGTAATTTCAAGAAAAACAGGATCGGGAATAACATTACCCATTTGTCGGATGGCCAGCATGCGGTAGATTATTTATTCCACAAAGGCGCCTATGCCGATCCTGAAACTTCTCCAACACCTCATCTGATATTAATGGATTTACGATTGCCAAAAGTGGATGGATTGGAAATTCTGGAAAAAATAAGAGCAAGTAAAACCCTTCGATGTATTCCTACAATCATTTTAACAACATCGGAAGCCGAAGTCGATATTACAAAAGCATACGATTTTAATGTAAATAGTTACTTAGTAAAGCCATTGGATGTTGAGAAATTTTCTAAAATGATAGAAGCCTTTGGTTTTTACTGGATAGTTTGGAATAAATACAATCCATGCAAATGAAAAACAGAGAAATAAAGGTAATTATACTCGAGGATGAGCCGGCACATGCTGAGGCTATAAAAAAGCAATTGATTGATACCTCGTCAAACGGATGTAATATAACTATAGCAACATCCCTCAGAGAGTTTGATGAAATTACTTCATATATCCAACCCGATCTGGTTATTGCGGATATGAACCTTCCCGATGGAAATGCATTAAGCCTATTAAATGGCCAGGTTGATTCCCAGCCTTGGCCCATATTGGTGATGACATCGTACGGTGACGAGGAACTTGCCGTGAAAGCCCTAAAATCGGGCGCACTCGACTATATTGTAAAATCGCCGGAAACATTTAAAAACATCCGTCGTGTTGTTGACAGGAATATCAGGGAATGGAGAAATATCAAGAAAAGCAAGCTAGCTGAAATTGCATTGATAGAAAATGAAAAGAAATTCCGTACCCTTTTTGTAACCATGGAACAGGGAGTTATCTACTGGGATGCCAATGGTATAGTAACCGAAGCTAATCCTGCAGCCGAAAAAATACTTGGCCTTTCACTAGCTAAAATGTTAAACCGAAAAGCTTCTGATTATCGTTGGGGAGCAATTCATGAAGACGGAACTCTTTTTAACGATGATGATTATCCGGTAACCCAAGCAATTCAATCCGCAAACCTCATAAAAGATGTTTCAATGGGTTTATATAATACTGAAAAAGAGGAATACCGTTGGATTATTATAAGTGCATCACCTCAATTTCTTGAAAATGAAACCAGGCCTTTCCAGGTGTTTACTACTTTCACCGATATCACAGAGCTTAAGCAAGTTCAGGATAAATTACAGTTACAAAACCTTGAACTTAAGGCAGCAAAAGAAAAAGCCGAAGAAAGCGATAAACTAAAATCGGCATTTATGGCAAATATGAGCCATGAAATCCGAACTCCGATGAATGGAATACTTGGTTTCGCCGATCTTTTAAAAAATCCTAATCTATCTGGAGAAACCAAGAAAAAATATATTGATGTTATTGAAATCAGTGGACATCGGATGTTGGAAATAATTAACGATTTAATAGATATTTCAAAAATCGAATCAGGGCAGGTGGAAGTAAAAAAAGAGATTTTCAAAATAGGTAATCTGCTGGAAGAATTATTAATGTTCTTTTTCCCTGAGGCAAATATCAAAGAAATACAACTAAGCAAAAACCTGCAGCTTCCTTCAAATAATTTCCTGGTCGAAACAGATAAGACAAAGTTGGCCCAGGTTATAACCAACCTCATTAAAAATGCCCTGAAATTTACCAAAACAAACGGGAAAATAGAACTTGGCTGTAAACTGCAGGAAGAGAACATTCTATTTTATGTAAAAGATACCGGCAAAGGGATCAGAAAAGAACTTCAGGATAAAGTATTCGACCGTTTTCGTCAGGGTGAAATGCCGCAAGATGAGATCCATGAAGGAGTAGGACTTGGGCTTTCCATTTCAAAGGCTTTTGTCGAAATGCTTGGCGGTAAAATTGGGATTGAATCGACACCTGGGCAGGGTTCGGTATTCTCCTTTACTATTCCTTATAATTCAAAAATTAATATTCCCCTTATGGAAGATGATAAACCAAAGATAACTTCAACTTCTCATTCGGGCTTGAATGTGTTGATTGCTGAAGATGACGAACCCAGCTATATGTTGTTACATGAAATTTTAAGAAAGAATAATATTAGCAGCGTTCATGTAAAAAACGGTAAAGAAGCAGTAAGCATACTTCAAAATAACCATGATATCGATTTGGTATTAATGGATCTGAAGATGCCTGTTATGGATGGTTTTCAGGCAACAGAGCTGATTAAGAAATCAGGATCGGAAGTCCCGATAATTGCACAATCGGCTTTTGTAAGCGAAGCTGATATCCAACATGCAATAGAAGCAGGATGCAGTGATTATATTATCAAACCAATAAAAATAACAGAGCTTTTAACCAAAATCGCTGCATTTTGTAATATCAAAAAAGACTAACGGTCATAAAACTCACAAATTATATAACGTTTTTCGAACTGTGCTTCCCCAGCTCAGCGTAATATGCGAAGCGCTCGGCGAACGTCTCCGCCTTCGCCGTCTTAAATCGCGGTCTCTGACCGCAAATTATTCCACTTTAAAATACGTTTTCCATTTCAAGTCTATAATTAACCGCATCTATCCAATCTACCACCTGAATGGTAAGATAATGCAATGCTTGCTGATCTTTTATCTGGTAACCTGTTGACATAAGCGCAAAATACTGTTTTTAGGCTTAATTTGCAAAAGCGGTATTGTATGTAAC